>JALOPI010000031.1 GCA_025453975.1 Syntrophobacteraceae bacterium | reverse complement strand
TTTTGAAGGTTCATCCTCAAACGATCCACATCCAATGGGACGAGCTCTCCCGGCTCCTTCATCCCCACCGTGTCCTTGAGGTATCTCCTGAACCGGTCCACGTCCTTGTTGATGGCTTTGACCTCCGGATTCGTCGCCTTGTACTGCTCCCAAAGGCGAGCGATGGTCCATCGGTCCTGCTCCGCCCTCCGGGCCGCCTCCTCCTGTTCACGGATCTCCTTCCGGGACTGGAGTTTGCCTTCGATGCGTTCAGCTCGAATCCGGGCAGCCCTGGCCGGAGTCATGTAGTCAACATATTGCCGGCCAGCCTTTTCTTCGACGACCTTTACATTCTGTTTGAAGACGACTTAAAAGACTTTTTCGATGCCCTGACCGCCGACCCTGTCGGCTTCCCTGTAGAAGACCCCCGGATAGTTCGTCTCGATGCGCCTGCCCATTGCCTTTCTCCCGAAGGAAGGTTGGAAAACTTTCCAACCCAGCCATCCTCGCACGACCAACCCGTTTCGCTCATTTTTCCAACCCTATTTCCAACCTTGCATTTCATATTCCTCCAGGCAATGGGTTACAGCCTGGACTACCAAGGATGCCTGGAATTATGCCAAAGTTCCAAACACCTGATTTCGAGCCACCCTATAGCGTGGCGCCGAGCGAAGCCACCAGGTTACCTCATTTCAAGGCGATGGATCGCTCGCCACCCGACTTGCCCCGGCACCGAATCCCCCATCACATCGAGATCGCGCAGAACGTCCAGAGCATGAGGGCTCAACGTAATCGTCCGACTCACCCCGCCTTTGGGGTCGCGAAGCCGGACCCTGTTTCGTTCAAAGCCCAGATCGTCCCGCCACCGATTGATGATCTCCCCTCCGTGCATGCCGCCACCCGCAGTCCCCGGGATCGGCTGTAGAGAAGCACCCGAGAAAAGAGGGTAAAGCGCCATGGGTGAACAGGACAAAGGCCTTCCATTTCATGGAGAATCCCCCCTCCGCCGTGGTGTAACGGTCAGATCCTTGAAGCCCGTTACGGAATCCGCCTTGGTCCAGAGGCCCACGTAGCCGTGCACCGGCCATTGGGCGGTGTATTCGATGAGGCACTGGCCGTTGAGGAAGCCCCGAATCCGGCTTCCCGACGTCTCGACCCGGATGGAATACCATCGGTCCGTCGCGATCTCGATGGGAGCCACTCCCCGCGAGAACCGACGGTTGTTCACGTACTCGAAGAGGATCAGATTGTCTTCGAGGCCGTTGATCCGCAGCACGAAGTAGCTGCCCACATTGCGAAGCCCGAAGGCAAGGCCTCCCGCCTGGTCGATCCGGCCTGCCATCAGCTTGACCCGGACTGCCACGACGGCGTCCTCCACGCTGCTCTCCCTGGCGATGGCCATGGGGAAATAGTAGTAAGCTTTCACGTTGTCGAGGAGGCCCTGGTAACGGGCTCCCATCACCTTCCCCATGAAACGGGCAAGGCTCGAGCCGATGGTCCCGGCCCGGCGGGAGCCATCCTGGAGCAGCATCTCTCCCTCTTTCCCCGCGTCGACGACCCTCCAGTCCCCTTCCGGCGTGTAGAAGCCCGGCAGCTGGTTTCCAGTGTTCTGGCTCAGGAAGTCGTAATCTCCCCGGAAGAAGAGCTCCGTCATGGCTTCCACCTGGGCGGGGCTCGCGATGATCATGTCCAGGAGCCGGCTGGAGGCGAGCAATCGTCCCAGCTGATCGAGGGTTTCCTCCATGACTTCCCGCCCGGCCCCTTTGAAGGAGGCTTCGAGCAGGTCCCCCGTCACAGTCGGGTGAAAGCCGAGGCGTCCCAGAACGGCCGAAAGAAACTGGATGCGCATCGACCGCCCCGCGAAGGAGCCCACCCCGCCGGAGAACTGAAGCAGAATGTGGTTCTGCCCGACGTCGTCGTCATCCTCCCCGCAGAAGACGTCCACATTGGCGTAGTGGTATCCGAACTTGGCGCTCAGGTTCAGGTAGTCGCGCGATAGGACCGCGTAGCTGTCTCCACCGGGCATTTCGCCTCCGACCTCGGCCGTGGCGCTCGAAGCCATGAGGCTCATCAGATTCCCCGTGTCGAAATTGATGGTTCCCGCCCAGGTGATGCCGGGATGGGTGAACCCTTTCCAGAGGGCCTTCATGGGGATCGACGTGAGATGATTGGCGGTGATGTCGTCGCATGTGGTGAGCATGTCCTTGAGGCCGCCCCCCAGGTCGATGCAGTGAAGGTTCAGGGGGATGTTCGTCTTCAGGCGCACCGAGGCGGCCCCGTCGGCCTTCTCGGACAGGGAGAACAGCTCCTTCATGATGCATTCGTGGGCGAACCGCACGACGTCGTGGAGCGTCCGACAGCCTTCGGGCGTGAAGCCGGGGTCGTTCGGTTCCGTGAGATTCAGCGGCGCGATCCCGTCCAGGGCAGCCCGCAGGCGCCGGTGGATCGGGCTCTCCTGGAGCCTGCCGCCGCCCTCTGCCGCCCCGCTGGCCAACCCCTCGATGATTCCCTCGTACACCGAGGCGCTCCCGCTCACCAGGGTGATTCCATCCCCGTCCCGTAAAATGCGGGTAGCGTCCCCCGTGTCGAAGAGCGCCGGCACGCGGAGCTCCCGAACCACCGACGCCAGGTGGCTCGCCACACTGCCCACGTCCGTGATGATGCCCCGAACGCGTCCCACGAGCGCCGCGTAATCGGGCGACGCCGTTCGGGCCACCAGGATGGCATCTTCCGGCAGGTTGAAGAGATCCTTGCCGTCGGCCAGGACAACCGTTCCGGCGGCAGCCCCGGGGCAGGCGACACGCCCTCCCTGGAGGAGAACGGGATGGCCCGAGCAATCGACGGCCGGCTCGGCGCCCCCGCCGCCGCCCTCAACGATCCCGAGGGGACGCGTCTGGAGCAGGTAGAGCGCTCCCGAGCCATCGATGGCCCACTCCACATCCTGAGGCCCCCTGAAATGATCCTCCAGAAGCTTCCCGGCCCGGGCCAGGGCTGAAACCATTTCGTCGCTGATGGATGCGCCAACAGCCTGCGACTCCGGAACGTCTTCCAGCCGAAGACCACCGGCATCGTCCCCCACCAGGCGAGATCGCTTGGGACGGATCTCGCGCCTCAGAATCTCCAGGGAGCTTCGATCCACGAAGAAGTCGTCGGGAGAGGCTTCACCGCTCACCAGGTGCTCACCCAGTCCCAGGATGGCGCTGATCTTCATCACACCCGATTCGGGGCTGGAAGGATCCACGGTATACAGGACACCGCTCGCCCTGGCGTCGATCATCTCGACTCCCGCCACGCACATGGGGGTGTCCTCGTCATCCAGCCCGTGGCGCAGGCGGTAAAGGATCGCTCGAGGTGAGTATTTGCTGGCCACAACCGATTTGTAGGCATCGATGAGCGTCGCCGGATGGACGTTGAGCTCGGTGACGAACTGCCCGGCGAAGGAAGCCTCCGAATCCTCCCCCACGGCGCTGCTTCGCATGGCGATGCGCACTCCGGGGCGGACTCGCCCTTCCAGGGCTGAATACGCCGCCTGGATGGCGTCCGACACCGAAAGCGGCAGCTCACTCCGGCGGACCATGCCCCCGATCGTCTCGCCGGCGGCCTCCAGGGCCACAGGGTCTGTCACATCGACGCCCTCGAGAATGGAGGCAATGGGACCCGACAGACCACTTTCCTGCAGGAACCGGTTGAGCGCGAAGGCGGTGACGACAAAGCCCCTGGGAACAGGAAGCCCGAGGACATGGCCCATGACCGCCAGGCGCGTCGCCTTGCCTCCGGCGATGGAAACCGAGCTCGGAGCAACGGCCTCGAGGGCGAGGACCAGGGCACCGGATGCGTCGGAGGGCGGAGCCGCGAGGACAGCCTGGACCTCGCGTCCGATGGCCTCGCACACACCCGTGAGGGCACGGTACCTGCCCCTGGACACGCCGTTCAAAGTCTCAGCGAGCTTGAAGGTGGTTTCCGTGAGCATCCGCACCTTGCCCCTCACGGTGCCCATGGAAAACGGGCTCCCTCCATAAAAGGTCTCCTCGATTTCCGCCATGAGATTCAGGGCATCCCGGTTCAGACACAGGAACTCCCTGAACCGCCGATATTTTTCCACCATCGGCCCATCGACCTGGGTCAAGAGCGTGCAGACATTTTTCCTCTTGAAGAAATTGAAAAGCGGCATGCCGGTACTCCCGTCCGCTCACTTCTCTCTAACGAGGGGCGGCCCGTGGTGAACCGATGGGAACGTTATGGTCCTGCCTCGTTTATTTCTTAAGGTTGAGCCACTCCAATGTCACGGGATCTTCCACTCTGTCCAGTTCCGCAGCCGCCTTTCACAGGGACGAAAGGTTCCGCGCGCCCCGCGGTTGGAGGCGGCAAGGGTCTTGACCCTCAACGAGCATGCTTGTCGACTTCATCCTGGAGGGGGCGAGAAGCCTCTCCCTCGAATCGCTAGAGAAAACGGAGGAGCGCTTGAACTGAAAGAGGCGGCATGGGTCCCCAAATGGATTCCTGCATCAGTCGGAAGGCTCTTCCTCGGCGCCCCTGGCCGCCAGATGATTCCGGTGGGCCCGGACCAGCCTGATTTCCCCGTATGAGCAGCTCTCGTCCAGGCCCTGGAGGATCTCGCCGAGCGGTCTGCCCGGCATCGCCATGAGCTGCCGCTCGATGGCTTTGAGCTTGTCCTCGGGAAGCAGCCTTCTGATATCGATCTGGCCGGCTTCCACCAAACAGGCCAGATGGGCCTCTATGGTCGAAGGGGTCAGCCCCCGCTCCCGGGCCACCTGAGCAACGGTCAATCCCCTGCTGAACAGCTCGTAGGTCATTTGTCTCGTGTCTTTGACAACGTGCTTCACTTCCCTCTCCGGAGGCTTGGGGGTGGCGGCGTCCGCCGGCGGGACGGGCTCCCCCATCCCCTGCCGCTGTCGATAGGCGGAGACCAGCGCCAGCAGCTCCTTGCCGTGTTTTTCGAAGAGGCGTCTGCCGATCCCCCTGATGCCCATCAAGGCCTCCGCACTGTCGGGCAGGGCTGATGCGATCTGGACCAGCACCCTCTGGTGCAGAATCTGGTATTGGGGGACTCCGGCTTCCCCGGCCCTGGCGGCGCGCCAGTCCCTGAGCATCTGGAAGAGCCCCGGGTGCTCCAGATCGGAGCCGACAGGGACCGCGGTCCTGCTCTTGCTTTCCCCGTCGGCCTTGAGATCGATCTCGGCGGATGACAGGGAGCGCAGGTAGCGGGAAGGGGAGAATCCGGCCTTACAGCTCCGAGCCGCTGCAAGCTTCAACGCCGTCTCTTTCCTGAGCTCGTCCAGGGCGTTCCTGGTGACCTTTGCGATTTCCTTGTTGTCGGTGTCGATCCGCAGGCTCGAGAGGCAGTCACCCAGCATCGAGACCAGCTTTTCCTCGAAATAGGCCCCGGCCCTGGTCACGCGGTCGAGGACGGCCGCGTCGGCCTCGGGCGGTGTGTCGTTCGAGAAGAGTCCGGTCAATTGCCTCCGGAACTTCTCGCCGACCACGAATATCTCCGCTCCCACCCTGTCCTCCAGCTCCAGGAGGTCCCCCGCGCCCGACACCCTGACGCTCCCCGCGCTGGCGCGAAGCACTCCAATGAGGCGGCTCAGCGACGAACGGAGCGTTGTGAAGTCGAAGCATTCGGTGAGCAGTCGCTGCTGATAGAAGATCATGGCGCTTTGGAGCCGCTCCCGGGACGGATGGCTCTGGGACGTCTGGAGGACGAACCGGGAGACGGCATCATCGGTCTTGATGGCCTGGGCCGGAATGGGCGAGCTCAGCACCAGACCTTCGAAGGTTTTGCAGCGACTCAAGGCGACATAAACCTGGCCGTGGGCAAAGGCGGCTCCGGCATCGATGACGGCCCGCTCGAATGTGAGCCCCTGACTCTTGTGAATGGTGATGGCCCAGGCCAGCTTGAGGGGAAGCTGTACGAATCTGCCGACCTTGTCCTCGCTGATTTCCCCCGTCGCGGGCTCGATCCGGTACTTGATGTTCTCCCAGACCGCGGGCTCCACCGAGATATCCCCGTCATCGCCGGGGCATTTCACGATAACGGACCGCTCGCCGATCCGGGTGATCCTGCCGATCTTGCCGTTGAAATAGAGCTTTTCAGGTGAGGGATCGTTCTTGACGAACATCACCTGGGCGCCCTTTTTGAGGTCGAGGGCCGGCGAAGTCGGATACGCATAGTCCGGGAAGTCGCCCTCGACCTCGGCACGAAAGCAGCGTGGCTTTTCCGGCAAGCCCTTGAGCCTGGACTCGTTGATGGCATCGACGCTTCGGTTGTGGGTGCTCAGGGTGATGTAGCCCTCGTTGTCACCGGGTCTGAAATCCTTCCGGTAACGGCTGTTGAGCTCCTGCAGGGAAGGCCCGTCGAGCTGGTTGTCGCGCACCCGGTTCAGGAGATCTATGAAGCGCGTGTCCGCCTGGCGGTAGACGTGCTGCAGCTCGATCACCACCAGGTCGGAAAGGGTGAGGGCCCGGCAGGCGAAGAAGTACATCGAGTCATAGAGCTCCCGCAGGATGGCCCAGTCGTCTTCCTTGACGACCGGGGAGAGCTGACGCAGGTCCCCGATCATGAGAAGCTGGACCCCACCGAACGGCAGGCCGCTGCGCCGGTAGCGCCTCAAGACCCCATCGACCCCGTCGAGCAAATCAGCCCGCACCATGCTGATCTCATCGATGACCAGCAGGTCCAGACTCTTGACAACGTCGACTTTCTGCCGACTGAGCCTGTGCCGGCTCTGGCGGCCGAAGAGCTCTCCGCCCGGCAGGATTGGACCGAAAGGCAGCTGGAAGAATGAATGGAGGGTGACCCCGCCGGCGTTGATGGCCGCCACGCCCGTCGGGGCGGTTATGATCATGCGCTTGTGGGTCTTCTTCTTGAGGTTTTGGAGAAAGGTGGTCTTGCCGGTGCCGGCCTTGCCGGTCAGGAAGATATTGCGGTCGGTGTACTCCACGAAGTCGTGGGCCAGCTGCAGTTCAGGGTTGGAAGGAAGGCTCATGGTCCCGACTCGTCAAAGTTCGAGGCAGGCTGGTCCCAGTCCTGGCGTGGCGCTCTCATCGGAATCCAGCCCTCCTGTTCGAGCATCCAGATGACCGTTCCCATCCCGCTCAAAGAGCAAGTGGATTTCTTGGATCGATTGACGTAACATGGAAAACTGTAGGTACCTGATCAGTCGAATTGTCTTTTGGTCTTGAGTTTCCGCGTATTGGAGGAGGAGGATCATGGCTAATTTCTTGTTTGTCCTGAGCAAGAACAACAACGAATCCGCAACGAGGTGCTTTCAGTTTGCGAAGATCGCTCATTCGAAAGACCACAATGTGAATCTATTCTTCATCGATGATGGAGTCAAATGGGCGGACAAGACGCGCAGCCTGACCGAGAAGACTGCGACAGGCGACTGCCCCAACGATTATCTGCCCTATCTGGTGGAGAAGGAAGTCCCCATCGGAGTCTGAGTCCCCTGCGCCAAGGCTCGTCAGGTTGACGAGTCCAGGTTCTTCGCCAATATGATGCTCGATGGTGGCCCGCACTTGATCGACATAGCCGCCGAAGCGAAGATTTTCAACTTCTGAATGGTGGCGAGCGATGAGTGGAGCAGCACGGGAAGAGCAGGCGGATGCCGAAAATGTCCGGGCGATGCTGGCTGATTCGGGGTACTCCGAAAAAGCCATCCGTTATTTCCTTCATAAACCTTACATGGGCTCCCTTCCGGACGCCGATCAGGTGAGCGCCATGACGGGCTCATGCGGGGATACCATGAGCATATGCCTCAAGCTGGAGGACGGCGTGATTCAGGATGTTCGATACGAGGTCCTCGGCTGCCCTGGAGCCATCGCCTCGGCCATGGCGGTCGTTGATCTCATCAAGGGCAAACGGATCCCGGATGCGCGCAGCCTCAACGATGGTGATGTATTCCGTGCCCTGGAGAGCATTCCCGCCCAGAAGCACCATTGCATCCAGCTGGCCGTGAAAACCCTGCAGAAGGCGCTGGACGAGTATACACAGCCCGTCAGCCCATGAGGTAGAGAAACAGGTCATGCCACTTTTTGAATTCCTGTGTCTGGAATGCGGAGTTACGAGCGAGCTCCTGGTCACTTCATCGGAGGCTTCACCCACGTGCGGGGCATGCGGCGGCATGAGTCTGAAGAAGCTGCTTTCCGCTCCTTCTTCCCTGTCCGGAGCAGCCAGGGACAGGCTTCCCGCGTCCACGGACACATCGTGCTGCGGCAAGTCCTGGGCTCAGGCCGGCTGCGGAGGACCGGGCAGTTGCTGCGGAAAGAGCCCCGTATAGGAAAACCGAAGACTCGAGCCTCGGGACTGACTCCTTCAGCCTCGCACGCGAGTCGCCGGAGGCGCGGAGAATAGACCTCTTCGCGCCCCCGTGCCTCCGTGGGAAGCAAGAAGGATCTCAGTCGACGGGAGCATGAATCGAGGGGGTGCGCTGCAGAGGCATGTCCGTGCAGCCATCCTTCCGCCCGGTCAGCTCCCGCCGGGTCCCCGCGGACAGCATCGACTCCCCGGCCATAAGGGTCCCTGGAAGCCCAAAACATCTCTTCCTCAACCCCCGTGTGTCGTTTCACGAATCTCGCGACAAGGTCCCGCCCTCCCGCCCTCCCGGGGCTCATGCGCCGCCACCTCTTTCGTCATCGCCACTGCATTTTGCGTTCATTGCCTCAAAGTCCAATTGTGCTCCTTGCCCGAGGCGGCTAAAGTACCAGAGACCATGACGAGCAGAATGGAGGAAGCTCCGTCCCGCGCCGCCTTCCAAGCAGCGTGGAATGGACCTTTCCGGGCCGGCGGGCGCGAGCGGGGGCCCCCAGGGCGAGCTGCCGTCGTTCCACGGACGGGGAGCCCGCCATGAACCCGTTTTCTTGCTCTAAACTGGAAGCCTGAATCTTTTCATGCACATCAGGAGGAAATGATGAACCTTGGAAGGACCATTGGAGTGGGACTGACGCTATGGATCCTGTGGGGGATGGTGGCCTGCCAGACGGCGACGGTGGGGGAAACGCCTTCGGCGGCCAAAGGCACATCCGAGTCCAGTCCCCTCGGCAGCATGGTCATCGGGGAGACCACCTGGCCCCGGTGGCAGAGGGAAACGGGCTGGGAGGCCGCGGACTGGTATCGGATCCCCCCTGAAAAGGCCGAAGCCCTGCGAACGCTTCAGCAGAAGAGCCAGGCCGTCTTCATGGTCTTTGGGGGCTCCTGGTGCGGCGACACCCACCAGCAGCTCGGCATGATCATGGCCATCCTCGAGCAGGCTGGGGTGCCGGCGGAAAGGGTGAAGCTCTACGGCGTCGACCGGGCCAAGATGGAGCCCTCGGGCACCGCCGCCGGTTACGCCATCCAGAGAGTGCCGACCCTGGTGATCCTGTCCAGGGGGGCGGAGCTGGGGCGGATCGTCGAATTCCCCAAGGCAGCCTGGGAAGAGGATATGATTCAGATTTTGTCCAGGCGGTAAGCATCGAAGCCCGGGGCGGGATTCCGGGCTCGAGCCCGAAGGAAAGGGTGCGGCGGTCTCCGCGGCCCGCATGGAGGGATCGATGCCCAAGGCGGGGATCCTCCAGCATTTGCACGTGAAGGCCGGCCCGGTGGACAAGGTGCAGGTCGGGCTTCACGTGGCCCGAAACCCCATGGAGGAACGGATGAAAATCCTCACGGCCCCTCGGATGGATCGTTGCATCGGGTGCCATTCCTGCTCCCTGGCTTGTGCCCGGCTCGTCCATCGCCATCTCTCATGGGACACGGCGGGAATACGCATCTCTTCGTCCGGAGGCCTGTCGACGGGATTCGAGGCACGAACCTGCCTCGCCTGCCTTCCGGCTCCCTGCGTGGTGGCGTGCCCCACGGGGGCCTACTCCCAGCGCCGGGGTGGAGGCGTAGTGGTGAAAAAGAGCCTCTGCATCCGGTGCGGCGAATGCGCCCGGGCCTGCCCCGTGGATGCGGTTTACCTCGACCCGGCGGGGGAGCCCTTCGTGTGCATCCACTGCGGTCGCTGCGTTTCGTTCTGCCCCCACGACTGCCTGGAGCTGGCCGAGCTGGAGGCTCGGGGCGAAGGAGACCGGCTTACCGAGGAGGGCGCATCATGATCAGGGATCATTTCAGGATAATGGTGGTCGATCTCGGGACTGGAGGGGGCGCCCCCCAGATCCTCGAAGGCCGAAACGCCGTGGCGGGGGGGAGCGGCCTCGCGGCCATGCTCTTCGAGCAATACGGGCTGCCGGGCAGACCGTGGGACGACCCGGAGCAGCCGCTCATCTTCACCATAGGCCCCCTCACGGGTTACTACCCGCTCATGAGCAAGACGGTCTGCGCCTTCAAATCCCCGTACCATGACCAGTACGCCGAAAGCCACGCCGGCGGGCGCTCGGCCCTGTCCCTCCGGTTCGCGGACTTCGACGGTCTGGTGATCCGTGGGAAGGCCCCCAGGCCTTCGTGCCTTTCCATCGGGTCCCGTCACCTGGAGCTCAAGGATGTCCATTTTCTCTGGGGCATGGATCTTTTCAAGACCGGCAAGATGCTCCGGCGCATGTACAAGGGGGCAGGACACCGAAGTATCTGGAGGATTGGCCCCGCGGGCGAGAACCGCTCCGCAATGGCCTGCATCAACGTGGACACGTACCGCCACTTCGGCAGGCTGGGCTCCGGAGCGGTCATGGGAGCCAAGAACCTGAAGGGAATCGTGGTCCTGGGAGACGGATCCTTTGCGCTTCCCGAGGGAAAGGACTACCCGAAGCTCTTCGCCGAAGTGCATCGCAAGATGACGGATACCGACATGATGGAGAAGTACCACAATTATGGGACTCCCATCAACATGGCCATCCTGAACGGGATCCGTGCCCTGCCCATCCGGAATCTTCAGAAGACCACCGACCCCGACATGGAGGGAATCTCTGGGGAGACCTTCGCCCGGGACACCCTGCTTCGCAACGCCGCCTGTGCCGGCTGCCCGGTGGGGTGCATTCATCTGGGGTTCGTCCGGGAGCGGTTCATGGGCGAGAACCGCTATCTCTACCGACAGGTTTCCTACGACCACGAGCCGATCTTTGCCGCGGGGGCCATGCTCCACGTGACCAACGCGTTCTCGGTCCTCACCCTCCTCGATGCGGTGGAGCGGGAGGGGCTGGACATCATGTCCGCGGGTGTGGCGCTGGCGTGGGCCACCGAGGCGCTGGAAAAGGGAATCCTCTCGACGCGGGAGACCCTGGTTCCCCTGAGGTTTGGTGACGCGAGAAGCTACCAGGAGGCGGTCCATCACCTGGGTGCGGGCACCAACGATTTTTACCGGCTGCTGGCCCAGGGAACGATGCGAGCGGCCCGACATCATGGGGGGGAGGACTTCGCGTGCGTCCTCGGGCAGGAGATGGCAGGCTACGCCACGGGGGAGGTTTTTTTCACCTCCCAGGCCCTGGGACTGCGCCATTCCCACCTGGATGCCGGGGGGTATTCCTACGACCAGAAGGACCAGGAGCCCGATGTCCATGGGGCGGTCCATTTCCTGGTACAGGACGAGTGCGCCAGGGTCCTCCTCACATCCATGGTGAGCTGCCTTTTCGCCAGGGGAGTCTACGGAGAGCAGGTCCTCGCCGACTGCCTGCGAGCCGTCGGCTACAGGGAGCTGGCGGAGCAAACGGGCACCGTTGCCAGGAGCGTCCAGAAGCTCCGCTGGCGGATGCGCCTGGGAACAGGCTTCGACCCTCGCTCCGTATCGATTCCCAAACGGTTCCTGGAAGTGGAGACCTGGCGGGGCCGCATCGACGCAGGCTACCTGGCAGCGATCCAGGACGCCTACGCCAATGCCATCCTGACCATCGCCCGGGATGAGGATACACCGGATCAACCAAGCCAATGAACAAGAGACGCCGACATGAATGAAAACCAGCGCGACATCACCCGTGTCTTCCTCGCCGTGCTTTTCATCGGCGGTCTCATCGGCACGTCGGTCTGGATCCTCAGGCCGTTTCTGGGTGCCGCCATCTGGGCCGTGACCATCGTGACGGCCACGTGGCCTCTCATGATCTCCATCCAGGAGCGGCTCTGGGGGCGACGCTCCCTGGCCGTGGCCGTCATGACCGTGATCCTGCTCTGCGTCCTGGTGGTCCCCCTCTGGCTCGCCATCGACACCATCGTGTCCAACGCGGATTTCATCGTGAACTGGGTGAAGTCGCTGTCGACATTCGAGATCCCGCCGCCACCCGCCTGGATCGCCAAACTGCCCTTCCTCGGCTCGGACCTGGCCCTGGCGTGGGAAAAGGCGGCCCGGGAGGGCATCCAGGAGTTCGTCGCCAAACTGGCTCCCTTCGGCGGCAGCGCCGTACGCTGGTTCATCACTGAAGTGGGGGGCTTCGGATTCCTGGTCGTTCAGTTCCTGCTCACCGTGGTGTTTGCGGCGCTCCTTTATGCCAGGGGGGAGCACGTGGCCTCGAGGGTGAGGCGCTTCGGGCGTCGCCTGGCGGGGGACCGCGGCGAGCATTCCATTCAGCTCGCCGGACAGGCCGTGCGCGGGGTCGCCCTGGGAGTGGTGGTGACCGCCCTGGCCCAATCGATTCTGGGAGGGGTGGGCCTCTTCATAGCGGGTGTCCCTTTCGCCGCGATCCTCACGGCGGTGATGTTCATGCTGGCCATCGCCCAGATCGGCCCTCTGGTGGTGCTGGCCAGCGCTGTCTTCTGGCTCTACTGGACCGACAGCACGGCTTGGGGCACATTTCTCCTGGTCTGGTCCCTGGTGGTCGGAACCATGGACAACTTCCTGCGTCCCGCCCTCATCAGGAAGGGGGCCGACCTTCCCCTGCTGCTCATCTTCGCCGGCGTGGTGGGTGGTCTCATCGCCTTCGGGCTCATCGGTCTCTTCGTGGGTCCGGTGGTCCTCGCCGTGGCTCACACGCTGCTTTCGGCATGGGTGGACGAAGAGGGCGACGAAGGCAGCTCCCATCCCGGGGCGGCCGGCCCCCCAGAGCCCGGGGCGGAGTCGGAGAGCAGGGCGAATCACGTCTGAGGGTGGGTCGGCGGCTGCCGAAGCTGAAAGAGACGGAGCCCGCCGGATCAGGCATGAGCCGGCGGACTCCCGTGGGATCAGAGGGTCGACCGGGCCCCCGCGTGGAGCACCACCGGCTTCCCCTCGGGCCGCATCACGTGCACGGCGCAGGAGAGACAGGGATCGTAGGAATGGATGAGGCGCAGGACCTCGATGGGCTTGTCGGCCTGGGCAACGGGCAGGCCGATGAGCGCCTGCTCCATGGGCCCCCTGACGCCGCCGCCGTCCTTGGGTGAAGCGTTCCAGCAGGTGGGAGTGATGACCTGGTAGTTGGCGATCTTCTGACTGCTGATGGAGACCCAGTGTCCCAGGGCCCCCCGGGGCGCTTCCGTCAGGCCGACGCCCGCCCCCGTGGAGGGGGTGGTGTAGCTGGCATACACCGAGCCGCCGGTCACCAGCTGATTCAGCCATCCGTCCATGGCCAGGGCCACTTTCAGGGCTTCGCTGGCCCGAGCCAGGTGGCGGTCCATGATGGAGATTCCACGCCGGTACTCCCCATTGACCCACATGCGGGCCAGGGGGCCCGCTTCGAAGGGCTTCCCCCCATAGCGCGGAGCTTTGAGCCACGAATAGGCGGCGGGCTTCAGACCGGGGTCGACGGTCCGGGTATTGCCGCTGGCGGGCTTCAGGTTGTTCGTGGTGTTGTCGTACCAGGAGTAGGTGACGGATTCCGTGATGTTGTTGATGTCGAGACCATTGACGACGGTGGGAGCCGAAGCCTGGATGGTGCCCCCCCTGAAGAGCTTGGAGGTCGCCGCGTCGTTCAGATCGAAGGCTCCGAACGCCATCAGGTTTCCATGCCCCTTTCCGAGGCTCAGATAATCCGAATAGACGGAGGAGAGCAGCTCAACATCCGGAATGTAGGTGCTCCGGATGAACCCGGTGAGCCAGCTCAGATGGCTGCGAAAAGTGCCGATGCGGCTGGCGCTGGGAGTGGCCGTGAATCCGCCGGCCAGGTAGGTGGCTGGATTGGGAAGCTTTCCGCCGAAGACGGCCCCCATCTCATGGGCGCGGCGCCGGGCTTCGATGGCCGCCGGGATGTGACCGCCGATCTCGGCCACGCCGGCCCTCAGGTCCACATCCCAGGCAGGAGCCCACGGATTGCTGACCTTGCCGTCCGACCCCGCCGGTCCCTTGACGTAGTCCAGGGCGGCCAGCAGATAGAAATGCAGGATGTGGGACTGGAGGAAGTTCGCTCCCAGAACCAGGTTTCTCATGATCCGGGCATTGGCGGGCCTGCTTCGGTTGGCCGCCTTCTCCAGGGCCAGGGTCGAGGCGTAACCATGGGATACGGGGCAAACGCCGCAGATCCGCTCGGTGATCAGGGGTGCGTCGAGAGGGTCCCGCCCCTTGAGAATGACCTCGAAGCCCCGGAATTGCGTTCCGGTGCACCTGGCGTCGGTGACCTGGCTGACGCCTCCAACCTTGTCGATGGTCACTTCCACTTTCAGATGCCCTTCGATCCGGGTGACCGGATCCATGATGGTGATGGTCGCCATGAGCTGCTCCTTATCCCGCGATGAATCATTGTACGATGAAGCCGTCAGCGAAAGCCGACGTCATCGGATGGCTTGTCAGTCCGAGGTCCTTGAGCATCAGTCGTCCACTTCCTGCCCGTGGCAGGAAGTGCAGGTCTTTCTGGGGGTCGACACCCGATCGTGGCCGGAGGGCAAAGCCCCGGCCGTGCTGTAGAAGGGGGAGTAAAAGTCGGGAAAGCGGCTTTCCGTGCAGCCGATGCAGAGGGCGTTGGCACCGACACACCAGTTGGTCTTGTTGTTCCACTGGCGCGTGGCGCAGTCGGCCCTCGTGTTGACTCCCTTGCAGCCCAGGTTGTGAAGGCACCGGCCCTCCTGCCCAAAGGTCGTCGCCCATTGAGCTTCCCTTCGGGGGCATCGGTCGTGGACCCGGGACGAGAAATAGTCACGGGGACGGCCGTAGGAATCCAGGGTGGGAGCCGTACCTGCCAGAAGTTTGGCGATGGTCCCCACGATCCAGTCGGGGTGGGCCGGGCATCCGGGAATATTGATGGTCGAGCGCCCCGTCAGTGCCTTGACGCTCTTGGCCGCCGTGGGGTTGGGGCTGGCCCCCGGAATCCCTCCAAAGCTCGAGCACGTCCCGATGCACAGGACGTGGGCGGCCTTGGGTGTCAGGTTCATGACGGCTTCCATGGCCGTGACGTCCCGGCCGTTCTCGCTCCATAGAAAGCATGTTTTTCCGTCGTAGAGCGTCGGAATGCTGCCCTCGACGGCGAGGATGAAGGCTCCAGCCTCGGCGGCCCTGAGGGACTGAACGGCGAGGTCGCCCGCAGCGCCCATGAGGTTGGGGTGGTAGGCCAGGTTGATGGTGTTGATGAGCAGGTCCCCCACATTGCTGGGGCGCTGCGTGGAAACGAGGTTGGCCAGCGAAACGGTGCAGCCGGTGCAGTTGGATGCCGCCAGCCAGATGACGGGAGGGCCCCCGCCCGTCGCGAGGACTTTTTCGAGGGAGCCCAGCATGGACAGGTCGAGCCCGAGAGCCGCGGCTGACCCCACGCAATACTTAAGAAAATTACGCCTGGAAACGTTCACTAGCTCCTCCTGGATCAAGAGTTGAGAATCTGCCTTTGCCAAACCCTCTTATTTTTCAAATCGGTCAGCTGTTCAGGAAGTCTTCCCAATACACAAATTGTGCCCGAACAAGAATACTCTACTATATCTTATACACATTACTGTTATCGTTGTTTATTTCCACTTTTCTGGCTGGGGCTTCCTCTGCCGGCGCAACCAATTGTATGGCGATGAATACAATCTGACCGTCCTCATGAATGGAGGAGACTGCAGATCAAGGATGCGCGATGGATCACACTTTCGATTCCGTTCCCCGAAGCTCGCAAAGTGAGGTATATGGATATTCCGGGGTGGGGAAGCGTGAGCGGCAGGCTGGTCGGCGGCTGCTTCGCCCAGACGAAGGCCGGGCCGATCCTGCGTGATACCCTTGGAGCGCTGCCGGCCGTGGAGCTGCGAATTCCCCCCCGTGGGAGAACGGAGAGAACCCCATGAGCACCCTGGAAAAGGCCATCGTCATTGCGGCGGAAGCTCACCGGGGCCAAACGGACAAGGCCCGCGAGCCTTACATCCTCCATCCGCTCCGGGTGATGCTTCGGGTGTCAAGCCCCGTGGAGCGCATGGCAGCGGTGCTTCACGATGTTTTGGAAGACTCGGACTGGACACTGGCGGACCTGGAGCGGGAAGGGTTTTGCCGGGAGGTTCTGGAAGCGGTGGATGCCCTCACCCGTTGTGCGGGCGAGAGCTACGAGGATTTCCTGCACCGGGCGGCAGGCCACCCCGTCGCTCTCCGGGTCAAGCTGGCTGATCTGGAGGACAATTTGGACCTGTCGCGCATCGGGGCTCCGACGGAAGCGGACTGGCGACGCATGGTCCGGTACCGATGGGCACGATCCCTCCTTCAAACCATTCAGGAAAAGGTCCACGCGGTTGAAGCGTCCTAGAATCGCCGGTCAGGGGTTGAATGTGCCGCGGCGCATGGCAGGGATCCTCCTCATCCTGTCCCTGCTGCCGGCGGGCTGCATCAAAGCCAGCTTCAGCGTTTTTCCGGACTCCAGGGACCCGTTCGAGGAGTACACCCTCGAAGGCTCGGCCCGGGAGAAGATCCTGGTGGTTCCCATCAGGGGGATGATGGCGGACAGTCCACGCGATTCCTTGCTGAGGTCCCGACCTTCGGTGGTTCAGGAGGTGGTGTCGCAGCTCAGGAAGGCCGAGGAGGACGAGGACATCAAGGCTCTGCTCCTCCAGGTGGATTCTCCCGGAGGCACCGTGACGGCCAGTGACCTCCTGTATCATGAGATCATGCGGTACAAGGAGCATACGGGCGTCAAGGTGGTGGCGGCGCTCATGGGAATCGCGGCATCGGGGGGCTATTACGTGACCCTGCCGGCGGACGCCATCGTGGCTCATCCCACGACCATCACCGGATCCATCGGGGTGGTTTTCATCAAGCCCAAGGTGGAGGGGCTCATGGAGAAGGTGGGCTTCGAAGTCGAGGTGGAGAAATCGGGCCGGCACAAGGACATGGGATCCCCCTTCCGGAGATCCACGGCCGAAGAGCGGGAAATCACCCAGTCCCTCATCGACGGGCTGGCCGAGCGTTTTCTGAGGCTGGTGGAAGCTCATCGCACCCTGGATCCGGGGGCGCTGGAGAGCGCGGCTTCGGCGCGGATCTACCTGGCGGGCGAGGCGATGGAGATGGGATTGGTGGACCAGGTGGGCTACCTGGACGACGCCATCCATCGGGCCAAGACCCTGGCGGAAGTGCCGGAGGACTCCCGCGTGGTGGTGTATCGGCGCAGCGAGGTGTCGAACGACCATGTGTACAGCACCAGCGCGGTCCAGGGGGAAGGGGGGCCGCTGAAGCTCCTGGAGCTGGGAATGCTGGACAATCTGAGCACCCTGCCCACCGGCTTTTACTATCTCTGGCTTCCGGCCGCCAGTGGCCTTTAGGATCCGTTCAGGCACCCCGTATGGAAAATGCGCCCGCCGGGCTGTATCGGGAAGGGCGCATCTCAAGTCGGCGAGCCGGCGCAAACGGCTGGTGGGCTGGTTGCACCGCGACAGGAATGAATTATGATGAAGGGAAGGGATCACCGACAATCGGTGCCCGTTCCTCCCTGGGAGCCATGGTGATGAAATCGATGATCCGCCTCCTGAGGCAGACCGAGCTTCATTTCCTGCTTTTCGTCATGGGCTTTGTTTCGCTCAACTGGCCCATCCTGAGCATATTCCACGGCAGCGAGCCGTCGAGCATTTTCCTGTATTTCTTCTCCATTTGGGCCCTGGTCATCGTCATTCTGTTTTTTGTCCAGCGAGCCTGTGGCGCCGAGGTGCCTGAGAGCACGCCCGACGAGCCACTTTGACTCCAGATTGACGCCAAACGGTTACGAGGGTTCGTCCAATGGTGGACGCGGCACTGGTCCTGGGCATCCTGGCGGCTTATGTGTGCCTCCTTTTCGTGATTGCCCTCTGGGTGGAGCGGCGATCGGCGGCAGGGAAGGGACCGGCCGATCATCCGCTGGTGTATTCCCTCTCCCTGGCCGTCTATTGCACCGCCTGGACCTACTACGGCAGCGTGGGTAAGGCGACCACCTCGGGAATCCTTTTTCTCCCCATCTACCTGGGACCGACCGTCGTGATTCTCCTGTGGTGGACCATGCTGCGGAAGATGGTTCGGCTCAAGACGGCCCACCGCATCACCAGCATCGCCGATTTCATCTCGGCTCGATACAACAAGTCCCAGCCCCTGGCCGCCCTGGTGACGGTCATCTCCATCGTGGGCATCCTTCCCTACATCGCCCTGCAGCTCAAGGCCATCATCTCGACCTTTGTACTGGTCACCACCCCGGCCACGCCCGAGTTTTCCCCCGACCCCGCCCGAATGGGCTGGGTGGCACAGAACGTGGGCCTCGTAGTGGTGGTTCTCATGGTGCTATTCACCATTGGCCTGGGGGTCAGGCGTCTCGACCCCACGGAGCGGCACGAAGGCATGGTCACGGCCCTGGCCGTCGAATGCCTGGTCAAGCTCGTCGCATTCCTCGTGGCCGGTTTCTTCGTGACCTATGTTCTCTTCGACGGCTGGAAAGATCTCTTCGGCAAGATCCAGGAGAGTCCGGCCAGGGAGCTTTTCAACTCCTGGGGAGCCAATAGCTTCCCGGCTGCCACATGGGCCACGTATCTGGTGCTGTCCATGTCAGCCGTCCTCTGTCTCCCGCGGCAGTTCCACGTTACGGTGGTTGAGAACAGCCAGGAGCGCCACATTTTGACCGCCATGTGGTGTTTTCCGCTGTACATGCTGCTCATCAACATTTTTGTGATTCCCATCGCGCTGGGGGGACTGATCAAGGGATTCCCGGTGGAGAGGGCCGACACCTTCGTGCTGCTGCTTCCGCTCCATCACGGCGAGCAGTGGCTTTCCCTGCTGGTGTTTCTGGGAGGGGTTTCGGCAGCGGCGGGCATGATCATGGTGAGCTCGGTGACCATGGCCACGATGATCACCAACCATCTGCTGCTCCCCGTGGTGGAGTGGCTTCCACCGCTGGCCGCCCTCAAGCGGCACCTGCTGCACTGCCGCTGGCTTGTGGTGGCTGGTTTCATTTTTGTGGGCTTCTGGCTCGAAGAGCGCATCTTCAAACCTTACATGCTCGTCAACATCGGGCTCATTTCCTTCGCGGCCTTCATTCAGCTGGCCCCGGCCCTGGTGGGGGGAATCTACTGGCGGAAGGCCAATGCCACCGGGGCCTTCTGGGGGCTGAGCGTCGGCTTTTGGGTGTGGTGCTACACACAGCTCATTCCCTCCTTCGTCCGCAACGGATGGCTGCCGGAGTCTCTCCTCACCGAGGGGCTCATGGGATGGAACCTGCTGCGGCCCGAGGCTCTCTTCGGGCTGCGGGGGCTGGACCCGCTGACGCACACGGTCGTGTGGAGCATGCTGTTCAATGTGGGATTCTATGTGCTCGCCTCGCTGTACCACAAGCCGTCCCAGGCCGAGGAGAGCGCCGCCGAGGAGTTCGTGGACGTTATTTCGACACGGACGGCTTTTCGTGGAACCGCTCACCGTGAGGCTTTCATTGATCTGGCTTCCAAGCTCGGCGAGCTCGAAGACCTGCTGTGTCAGTATTTCCCGCGACATGAAGCGGTGGCCATGCTGGAGCGCAGCCTGGAGAAGACGGGAATCCACGGAGAAAGCCAGATCACCATCACCCAGCTGGTGGAGCTGCAGAGCGAGGTGGAGACCTTCCTGGCCGGGTCCATAGGATCGGCATCGGCCTACAAGGCCATCCGCCAGAAAATGGCCCTCGGCCCCCGGGAATCCAGGGAGCTGTCCGAAGTGTACGGGGAGATGCTGGCCCATTTGAGGCTGACTCCCTCGGAGCTCAAGTCCAAGATCGATTACTACCGGGAGCGCGAAATGCTGCTCATGCGGCAGGGCTACGAGCTGGAGGAGAAGGTGGCCGAGCTCGAGCGCGAGATCAGCGAGCGCAAGAAGGCTCAGAAGGCCCTCATCCACAGCGAGGAGCGGTTCCGTGGGCTGGTCGAGAACATGAACGAAGGCCTCGAGATCGAGGACAGGAATGGCATCATCGTCTATGTCAACCACAAGCTCTGCCAGATGTGGGGCTGCAGCCGGGAGGAGATCCTCGGGCGGCCCGCCAGCGATTTCCTGGACGAGGGGGAGCGGGCCAAGGGGCTTCAATGCATGGCGGAGCGGGGGGTCCCGTGCACACGCTGCCATGAAATGACATGGAAGGGGCGCGACGACCGTCGCATTCCCACCATCGTCTCCCACGTTCCCATCTTCGACGATGACGGCAGCTTCGAAGGGAGCTTCTCGGTCCTGACGGACATCAGCGAGATCAAGGGGCTCGAGCGCGAAAAGGCCAACATCATCTCCATGTTCGCCCATGACATGCGCTCATCGCTGACGGGAATCCACGGACTGGGGCTCCGGCTCCTGACCAAGTCGGCTTCCATGGACGAAGAGAAGAAGACCGAATACTTGAAGATCATCAACAAGGAGGCATCCAAGCTCGAAGCCCTGGTGGACGACTTCCTGGAGTTCTCGCGGCTGGAGACGGGACGGCTCAAGCTGAACTTCAGGGCCATGTCCCTGGAAAAAGAGCTCCTGGAGCTGCACAGCCTCTATGAGCCGCGGGCAAGTCAGAAGGAACTGGGTCTGGAGATCGTCCTGGAGGACACGCTGCCCATCATCGAGGGCGATGTGAACCGGCTGAGGCGAGTCTTCACCAACCTCCTGGACAATGCCCTCAAATTCTCCAAAGCCCGGGGGAAGATCACCATCATCGCCCTCGACACCCCGGAGGAAATCCATGTCAAGGTGAGGGATGAGGGGATCGGCATCGCCGAGGAGGAGCTTCCCTACATCTTCGATATTTTCCACCGGACTCCCGGATCGGAGAAGAGGGAAGGCTACGGAATCGGTCTGGCCACGGTGAAAGCCATTGTGGAGGGGCATGGAGGAAGGGTGAAGGTCGAAAGCCGACTCGGAATGGGGACCACCTTCACGGTTTGCCTGCCCAAGAAGCCGGCGCGCAGTCCCCTCTCCGCGGAGCCCAACGCCGCATAGGCTGACGCTCCACGCCTGCATCCTCAGCGCTCCCATGCGTTCCGGTCAGAGCCATTTCCGGGCCCGAATGATCCCGAGCATCCCCACTCCGATCAAGGCCATGAGAATCAGGACCGCCGGGTAGCCCCAGCGCCACTGCAGTTCGGGCATGTAATGAAAGTTCATGCCGTAGATGCTGGAGATGAACGTCAGCGGCATGAAGAGGGTGGCGATGATGGTCAGAACCTTCATGATCTCGTTCATGCGGTTGTTGATGCTGGAAAGATAGACGTCCAGCATCCCCGAGGTCATTTCCCGGTAAGTCTCGATGGAGTCGATGATCTGGACGGCGTGGTCGTGGACGTCTCTCAGGAAGAGCACGGTGCTCTTGTCGATGATGGCCGACTCCCCCAGCAGCAGGTTGTAGGCAAACTCCCGGAGGGGCCAGACGGCACGGCGCAGGATCAGCATCTCCCGCTTCATGGCATGGATTCTTTGCAGTGTGGCGGTCCCGGGTGCCAGAACGACTTCGTCCTGGAGGTCCTCTATGGTCTCCCCCAGGGTCTCCAGCACCAGGAAGTAACGGTCCACCACGGCGTCGATGAGGGCGTAGGCCAGGTAGTCGCTCCCCCGTTTCCGCATGAGACCCCGGCCGGACCGGATGCGCTCCAGAATGGGGGCGAAAAAATTCCCGTTGCCTTCCTGGAAGGAGAGCACCAGGCCCGGCTTGATGATCACCGAAACCTGCTCGGTTTGGAGGCGGCTGCCGGGCCGGCTCTCCAGCGAGAGGGCTTTCATGACCAGGAACAGGTAGGTCTCGTAGTCCTCCAGCTTGGGGCGCTGCTCGGTGTTGACGATGTCCTCCATGGTGAGGGGATGGAGGCCGTAGACGACACCGACCTTCTCGATGGTCTCCGGATCGTGCACCCCGTCCACGTGAATCCACAGCACACGACCTTCGGAGACACGGGGCAGCTCCCCATCCGGCAAAACAGCCTCATCCTCCCGGACCTCCTTTTCATCGAACTGGACCAGGCGGATGCGCACCGGATGGGATCTCGTCTTGCCGACGTGGACCAGAGTCCCGGGCGACAGCCCTGGCAGCTGGGTGATATGGGCACTCGAGCCGATCATCTGTCCTCCTCCAGTGGCACACTGTTGGATTGAAATCGCCGCCGGAGATTTCCCCTCCGGCTCGGCGACGGTCCCTTGAAACAATCCCCAAAAACCCCGAAACTTCCCCGGCAGGAGGCGAAGTTCCGTCATGATCATCAGCGCCAGCCGCCGAACGGACATCCCGGCCCTTTACAGCCGGTGGCTCATGAACCGGGTCCGGGCCGGCTATTGCCTGGTGGTGAATCCATTCAACGCCCGGCAGGTCGCGCGCGTGTCCCTCGATCCCTCGGACGTGGACGTCATCGTCTTCTGGACCCGGCATCCGCGGCCCCTGCTTCCCCACCTCCCCGAGCTGGACGAGCACGGCTACCGCTACGTCTTTCAGTATACCTTGATTGGCTACCCCAGGGTCATCGACCGGTCCTCGCCGCCCCTGGAGACCGGGCTGGACACATTCCACCGCCTCGCCGAGCGCATCGGACCCGACCGGATCACCTGGCGCTACGACCCCATCTTCCTGACCCGCATCACCGACGCATCCTTCCACGTGGAGCGCTACCAGCGGATCGCCGAAGCCTTGAAAGGGTGCACCCGCCGGTCGGTCATCAGCCTCATGGAACCCTATCGCAAGCTGGGAAGACGACTGAAAGAGCTCCAGGCCATGGGCATCGAGCCCGGGGATCCGCTGGAAGCCGATCTCCCGTCCTTTCTCGGGTCCCTGGCCAGAACGGCCCGCGGATGCGGCATGAGCGTCAGCTCCTGCGCCGGAAGGGAGGACTGGACCGAACAGGGTATCGCTCCCGGGTGCTGCGTCGACGCAGACTCACTTTCACGGATCTTCGGTGTGAAGATGAAGCACGGGAAGGACCCTTCCCAGAGGAAGTCATGCGGATGCTCGGTCAGCAAGGACATCGGAGCCTACGGGTCGTGCTCCCTCGGCTGCGTGTACTGCTACGCGACCGGCAGCTTCCCAAAGGCCCGGGAGCACCGGCGCCGCCACGACATCCATGGGGAATCCCTGGCGAACCGGCCTTCCCGGGCCTGAAGACAAGCTCTCTCGTGGCCCCCGGCCCGCCACCAGCTTGAAGCCCGAAGCTTGAAGCTCCCCTCAGCCCGTCAAGCCGTCTGGGCCATGAGCGGGGATTCCTTCCAGCTGGGGTGCATCAGCTCCTCGTAGACGGAAAGAGCCGCCTCGGACCCCTGACCGACGGCGGTGACGATCTGCTTGTAGCCGCCTTCCACGTCTCCGGCGGCGAAAATGCCGGGGATATTCGTCCGGTGGTGGGCGTCGCGCTTGATGAATCCGTCGGGGGTCAGCTCGACTCCGATCTTCCGGGCCAGATCCACCGTGGGCTCGTAGCCCACCGCCACGAAGACCCCATCCGCCGGCACGGGATAGACCTCACCCGTCTGGTTGTTGATGAGATCCACCTCCGTCACCTGCTCGCGACCCCGAATGGCCTTCACCTCCGTGTTGTAGAGGATGGGGATCTTCTTGTCCTCCAGGTCCCGCACCAGATAATCCTGGGCCCTCATCTCGCCCCGCCGGTGAACGACGGTCACCCTCACCCCCAGGTTGTGGAGGTAGAGCGCCTCCGTGGCCGCCGTGTTTCCGCCTCCCACGATGAGCACGCTCTTTCCGGTGAACAGCTGGCCATCGCACGTGGCACAGTAGCTGACGCCGCGACCGCTCAGCTCCCCTTCGCCCGGCACGCTCAGGTGCTTGTGCCTGGCTCCGGTGGCCAGGATGACGGCTCGGGTGATGAAGCGTCGCCGGCTCGTCTGAACCGTGATCTTCTCCCCCGGGGCACCCGGCTGGAGGTCGAGGACCTCCTCGCCCTGGAAGATCTGGACATATTCCAGGGCGTGACTCACCATGATGTCCACCAGGGTCTTGCCGGCCACGCGGGTGAAGCCCGGATAATTCTCGACAATGGGGGTCGTGGCGATCTGGCCCCCCAGGGGTCCCTTTTCGACCACCGCCGTCCGAAGCCCGCTTCGAACGGCATAGATGCCGGCGGTGAGTCCGGCGGGCCCGCCGCCGACGACCACCACGTCGGTCTCCACTTCCTCGGCGGTGCTTTCGGGAATGAAGACGGTCTGCGGCTCGAGCTTCTGGAGCGAGAGGGCAAAAAGCTCCTCGGCCTGCAGCCCCTGGCCGATGAGGATGTCGTTGGCGAAAGTCTGGGGCACGCTGAAGGCCGAGTACCTGGACGCCAGGTCCGGATTGGCCTGGATGTCGATCATCTCGACGGAGATGAGCTGAGGCAGAAGCAGCGCGGCCTTGACGGCGTGGATGGCCTGCTCGGGGCAGTAGGGGCAGGTGGGGCTCACGAAGACGCGGATCCGCCGGGGAGAATCGATCTGCTCGATGACCCTTCGGGCCTGGTCGGAAAGGTTGGCCTCCCGATGCCCCACGAGGATCAGCGTTCCCATGAAGGTCCGGGACTCTTCGCCGTAGGGGACCCCGAGGTAACTGATGGAGAGGTGCTCGGGGTCGAAGAGCAGGGTCGGTGAGGCCGTGACGCCCCATTTCCTCGCCATTTCGTGGCTCAGGTCGAATTCCCGGAATTCAATCTTGCTGCTCAGCCCCCGGAATGCCTTGATCAGGTCCCGAGCCGCTTCGTTGAGAACATCGTTCTCTCCGCGCCGGGTGAAGAGGTAAATGGGCACGTTGCGGGGAAGAGCCCCGAATAGGGTCCTGAGCTGATCCTCCACTTCCTTGCGCGCCAATCCTTCCACGCGTCCCGATGTTCTTTGGGCACTCATAGGGGGATGTCTCCTGCTTCCATGGTTTCAGATGTCAAGAATCAGGTGGGAAGCCTGCTCCACCGCCGGGGCTCCCCATCCTGTCGGGCGCCCCGGCCCGTGGCGAAGGGCGCCGCTGAACGTACAGCGCTTCAACAGGCTATGCTAATCACTCGAGCGAAGGATTCAAACCGGTCTGTCTGATGTTCAAACGTTGAAGAAGTCTTCATCCAGGAGGGAATCTTCATAGTCCACAACAGCCAGGCTCTTTCCCCGGGACACCATTTGATGGCCTTCATCCTCGAGGCGCCGACTCTGTTCCTGCAATCCGCCGGGATATTTCTCGTTGAGCAGCCCGCCGGTCTTCAGGGTACGCCAGTAGGGCACCGCATCCCGATCCCCCTCCGCCAGGGCTTCTTCCGAGGCCTGGGCGGCGATGTTCACGAAAATGCCCGTGGTCATGGGGCAGGCCGAGCCAGCTCCATGACGCCTGGCCAGGATACGCCGGATCTCCTGAGCGGTGATCAGCTTTCCTGAAGGCACTTGGCTCATGATCTCAAAAACTTCCATGGGGGAGGGGATCACCATCCAGCCCATCAGCCTCGGGGGCTCCGTGTCACTGTAGGTCGCCTGAATCTTGGGAAGCTCGGGGTTTCCATGCAGCTTCTCTCTCCACGATTTCTTCTTCGCCATGGCTTCCGTCCCGTTATCACTTCGATCAAAAGTGACGCCAGCCCCCCATCTGCGTCAGAAGACCCAGCAAGGCCATGAGGAGCACCCAGAGCATCCCCAGGATCAAAAGAGCCGGGATGGAGGCAACGACCCACTTGACCATGAAGGTCACCATGGACCAGAAAGGCATGCGAATGTCCGTGACGACAACGTCGCGCCGGGAATCATTGTCCATGATCGCCCTCCCGATTCTGGAGATGACTTTTCGAGATTTCCGTCGAATTTACGCCAGCAGCCCGCATACATCAAGGAACATCATGATCTGAAGGGGCCAAAACCCCTCAGTCCTGCGGCTCGTCCATGCCCGGATCCTCGCTCCGCTTGAATACCACTCCGCCCAGTGGTGGAAGGGTGATGCTGACGGAATGGGGATAGCCATGGAAAGGGACGGGTGAAGTCCGGACGCCGCCCAGGTTGCCCTGCCCGCTTCCGCCATAGAGCTCGGCGTCGCTGTTCAGCTCCTCTCGCCAATAGCCTTCGAACGGCATCCCGATTCGATACGAATGGCGGGGCACGGGAGTGAAGTTGAACGCGCAGATGAGCACATCCTCCTCATGCCGCCCCCGGCGCAGGAAGACCAGGGCGCTCTGCTCGTTGTCGTTGCAATCGATCCAGCGGAACCCGTCGGGATGGAAATCGAGCTCATGGGCCGCCGGCTCGCCCCGGAACAAGGCATTGAGGTCCTTCACCCACTGCTGCAGTCCGCGGTGGAGAGGATACTGGAGGAGCTGCCAATCGACGCTGGCTTCATGGCTCCACTCGGACCACTGGCCCACCTCGCTCCCCATGAAGAGAAGCTTCCGGCCGGGATGGAGGTACATGTAGCCGTAAAGCAGCCGGAGATTGGCGAACTTCTGCCAGTGGTCTCCCGGCATCTTCCCGATCATGGAGCCTTTGCCGTGGACCACCTCGTCGTGGGAGAAGGGCAGGACAAAGTTCTCATGGAACGCATAAAGGAGGCTGAAGGTCAGGGTGCCGTGGTGAAACTTGCGGTAGATGGGGTCCTTGGAGAAATAGAGCAGGGTGTCGTGCATCCAGCCCATGTTCCACTTGTAGCCGAAGCCCAGCCCGCCCAGATAGGTCGGCCGGGAGACCATGGGCCACGCCGTGGACTCCTCGGCGATGGTCATGGCGCTGGGATGCTCGGCGTAGACCAGCTCGTTGAATCGCTTCAGAAAATCGATGGCCTCCAGGTTTTCACGCCCGCCGTACGCATTGGGAATCCATTCTCCATCTTCCCGGGAGTAGTCCAGGTAGAGCATCGAGGCGACGGCATCCACGCGAAGGCCGTCGATGTGGTACGTCTCGAGCCAGAACAAGGCGTTGGAGAGGAGGAAGTTCTTCACCTCGTGCCGTCCGTAGTTGAAAATGAACGTGCCCCAGTCCTGGTGCTCCCGCTTGCGCGGATCGTCGTGCTCGTAGAGGTGCGTGCCGTCGAAGAAGCCGAGACCGTGGCCGTCCCGGGGGAAGTGCGCCGGCACCCAGTCCAGGACGACCCCGATGCCGTTCTGGTGCAGGGTATCCACGAGAAACATGAAGTCCCGAGGCGTGCCGAACCGGCTGGTGGGGGCAAAATAGCCCACGGTCTGATACCCCCACGAGGCGTCCAGGGGATGCTCCGTCACGGGCAGCAGCTCCACATGGGTGAATCCCATCTCCCGAACATAGGCGGCGAGCCTGGGGGCCAGCTCGCGGTAGGTGAGCCACCGGTTTCCCTCCTCCTCCACCCGCATCCAGGAGCCCAGGTGCACTTCGTAGAAGGACTGGGGAGCCTTGATCCCCTGGCGCCGGGCACGGCCCGCCATCCACTCGCCGTCCCCCCAGGGGTAGCCCGAGAGGTCCCACACCACGGATGCGGACTTGGGCCGGATCTCGCACGCGAAGCCGAAGGGATCCGTCTTTTCCGCCCGGTAACCATTCCACTGGGAATGGATGGCGTACTTGTAGATGGCTCCCTGACCGATTCCCGGGATGAAGAGCTCCCAGACCCCGGAATCGCCCAGATTGCTCATGGGATGGGCCGTGTCGTCCCACCCGTTGAAGTCCCCGATGACCGAGACGTTCCGGGCATTGGGAGCCCAGACGGCGAAGTGCGCTCCGGCGGCGCCGTCCACCTCGACGAGATGGGCCCCCATCTTTTCCCAGGCCCGGTTATGACTCCCCTCGCTCCACAGATAGAGATCGTAGTCCGTCAGAAACCTCGGTTTGCTCTCGCTCATGACCATCCCCTCTCGATTCCGCCCGCGCCGAAAGACGCCAGGCTCATGCGGGACCATACGACCGGCGGCGGCACGCTTGATTTTCACCTTAGCACACCTGGCCCGCCACAAGCCAGCGACGACTCAGGAATTCCGCGTCCTTGGGAGGTGGGCGTCCCTCCGGCGGGCCCCTCGAAGGAGATCGGGCATGGAGAGCCGGCCCGTTTTCGGTTTACTCCAAGGCCAAATCGGCATAGAGTGAGCCCAGCTCTAGACAGTGACCAGCAATGACGTGAGCGGACACCGACCATCACGGAGGCCCGATGCAGCCGATACCCGCCGTGGGAGCTTTGTCGCCCTGGGAGCCGGGCGCTTTCAGTCTCATCGTTTACGGGCTGGTGATCCTGGGCTTCCTCGCCCTTCAGCTTTTCCTGGCCTCGTGGCTGGGAGAACGCAAGCCCACCCCGGAAAAATCCAGACCCTACGAGTCCGGAATCATCCCCAGCGGGGTCGCCCGCCTCCAGTATCCCGTGCCCTTCTACCAGGTGGCCATCTTTTTCCTGATCTTCGACGTGGAGGGCGCCTTCATTTTCGCGTGGGCCGTCATCTACAAGGACGTCGGCTGGCCTGGCTGGCTGCAGATGTTTCTGTTCATCGATGTGCTGCTCATAGGGCTTCTGTACATATGGAAGCACGGAGGACTCGATTGGAGGGCAAAATACGAGGCCTAGCGGACGAGCGGTTCCTGGACCTCGCGGATATCGTCATCAACTGGTCGCGCCAGTACAGCCTGTGGCCGATGTTTTTCGGTCTCTCGTGCTGCTTTGTGGAGGAGGCGGCGGCTTTCACGGCCCGCTACGACCTGGCACGATTCGGAGCCGAAGTGCTCCGTCCCTCCCCCAGGCAGGCGGATCTTCTCATCGTCTCGGGAACCGTCTTCAAGAAGATCGCCCCGGTGGTCCTTCGCCTCTACGAGCAGATGGCCGACCCCAAGTGGGTCATCTCCATGGGATCGTGCTCCAACACGGGCGGCATGTACGACGTCTACAGCGTGGTCCAGGGGGTCGACCAGATCCTCCCGGTGGATGTCTACGTGCCGGGATGCCCCCCACGCCCCGAGGCGCTCATCCAGGGGCTCACCATGCTTCAGGAGAAGATCCTGACGGAAAAGCCCAGCCGGAGGGTCTTCCACCTGGGCGGCGGAAGCCAGGGCACCGAACGTCCCGTGCTGGTGGACGGTGTGACCAAGTCCCGCGACTCCAGGGGGCCGGGCTACGAGGGGACCCCCAGGCGGGGGACATCCGTCACCACGCCCCGCTTCTGGGGAAGCCGAGCCGACGTCATGTGGGCGCCCCCGGCGCGGCGCATCGAGCTCACGCCCCGGGACCGCTCCCTCACGGCCGTCCTGGCGGAGCGATTCGGCGACGCCGTGCGGCCCGAGCCCCACACCTCGGACATGCTGTCCCTGCAGGTTCGGGAGAGCCGGTACAGGGAAGTCCTGCGCTTCCTGAAGTACGAGGCCGAGCCGAGATACCAGCGGCTGGACGACCTGACGGCCGTGGACGAATCGGCGCGACGGGACCGGATTCGGGATCGGAGCTTCGACCAGGCCCTGTCGGATGTCGGTGCCGCCGGACGGCTGGGCGAAAAGGCGCGGCAGCCCCTCCCGGACTTCACCCTGGTGGCCCACCTCCTTTCTTTCGATGCGGCGAGCCGCCTGCGGATCAAGGTCGGGCTGGAGGGGCAGAATCCCGTGGCCCCGAGCATCACGGACATCTGGCCTTCCGCCAACTGGTATGAACGGGAAGCTTACGACATGCTCGGCATCCGCTTCCAGGGGCACCCGAGCCTGCGGCGGATCATCATGCCCCACGACTGGGAAGGCCACCCGCTGCGGAAGAGTCACCCCGGCCGGGCCACGGAGATGGCACCCTACACGCTGGCCGACGCGCGGGAAAAGCAGCCCCTGGATGCCCGGACGCTCATGGAAAAGGACCGCCGACTGCCCGCGGGCGAGCAGGAGATGGTCCTCAACCTGGGGCCTCACCACGTGAGCACCCACGGCCTGCTGCGCTGCATCGTGTCCCTCGTGGGGGAGGAGATCACGGGCCTCGATCTCGATATCGGCTACCACCACCGGGCGGCCGAGAAGCTCGGAGAGCGCCAGTCCTGGCACCAGTTCATCCCCTACACGGACCGGATCGACTACCTGGCCGGAAGCGCCAACGAGCTGCCCTATGTCCTGGCCGTGGAAACACTGGCGGACATCAAGGTTCCCGAGCGGGCCCAGGTCATCCGCATCCTCCTGAGCGAGCTCTTCCGGCTGAGCAACCATCTCGTCTGGTTCGCCACCTTCGCCCACGACCTGGGGGCCATCACCCCCAATTTCTACACCTTCGCCGAACGGGAGATGATCCTCGACATCGCCGAGCTCATCACGGGAGGGAGGCTTCACCCGTCCTGGCTCCGCCTGGGCGGCGTCGCCGGCGACCTCCCCGAGGGCTGGAAGGAGGCGGTGGACGCCCTGGTCAAGGTTTTCCCGCGGCGCCTGGACGAATACGAGCGGCTGACCCGTCGGAATCCTATCTTCCTGGCCCGGACCCGGGGGGTGGGGCGGCTCACCCTGGAGGAGGCCATGGACTGGGGGGTCACGGGGGCCAATCTGCGCGCCTGCGGGCTGGAGTGGGACCTGCGACGCAAGATGCCCTATTCCGGATACGAGCACTTCGACTTCGAGGTGCCGACGGCGGTGGAGGGGGACTGCTACGCCCGGTACCTGGTGAGGGTCGAGGAGATGCGCCAGAGCCTCCGCATCATCGAGCAGGCGGCGGCAAGCATGCCCGGGGGGCGGACCATGACGGACGACTACCGCCACGTGATCCCGGACCGCAAGGACATGCTGCGGGACATCGAGAGCCTCATCCACCATTTCATCAACGTGACCCGCGGACCCCGGATCCCCAGGGGAGAGGCTTACGTCTCCTGCGAGATCCCCCGGGGCGAGCAGGGGTACTACGTCGTGAGCGACGGACTCGGATCGGCCTACCGGCTGCGGATCCGCGGACCGGGCTTCGCCAACGTGCAGGCCATGCCTCTCCTGGCCGTGGGCGGCAGCATCGCCGATCTCATCGCGGTCATCGGGTCCCTGGATTTCATTTTGCCGGACATCGACCGGTGAGTCGATGATCCCTGGGCGACACCCTTGGGCTTAAGCTTATGCTGATGTGGCTGGCAGGCTTCGTCATCCTCGTGATCAAACTGGTGGCCGTGCTGCTCTTCCTGGTGCTGGGGGCCGCCTACCTCGTCTGGCTGGAGCGGAAATTCCTGGCAAGGCTCCAGATCCGCTACGGCCCTAACCGGGCGGGCAAATACGGCCTGCTGCAGCCCCTGGTGGACGTGGTCAAGATGCTCACCAAGGAGGACACGATCCCGGACGGCGCCGACGGGATCTTCTTCAAGCTGGCTCCGGCCGTGGTGGCGGGAACGGCTTTCATGATGTTCGCCGTGGTGCCCATGGGGAGAGATCTCACCCTGTTCGGCAGGAGCGTGCCGCTGGTCATCGCGGACCTCAACATCGGGCTGCTGTTCGTTTTCGCCATGTCGTCCCTGGGGGTCTACGGGGTGGCCCTGGGGGGATGGGCGTCCAACTCCAAGTACAGCCTCCTGGGCGGCATCCGGGGGGCGGCCCAGATGATCAGCTACGAGCTGGCGCTGGGGCTTTCCCTGGTGCCCGTGGTCATGCTGGCGGAATCCTTCAGCCTGGTGGACATCGTGGATGCCCAGGCGAGCTACCCCTTCATCTTGGTTCAGCCACTGGCCTTCGTCATCTTTCTGCTGAGCGCCATGGCCGAATCCAAGCGGATTCCCTTCGACCTCCCCGAGGCCGAAAACGAGCTCAACGCGGGATTCCACACGGAATACAGCGGCATGCGGTTCGGGCTGTTCTTCCTGGGGGAGTACGTCAACATGATCGTGCTCGGGGGCATCGTGGCGGTGCTTTTCCTGGGAGGCTGGCGGGGCCCGATTCTGCCGCCGGTGGCGTGGCTCGTGCTCAAGATCGTCCCCGTGGCGCTCTTCATGATCTGGGTGCGGGGGACTCTGCCGCGCCTGAGGTACGACCAGCTCATGACCCTGGGCTGGAAGGTGCTCATCCCGGCGGCCCTGGTCAACATCGTGCTGACGGCGGCCGTGGGGCTGATGTAGGCTGAAACTGACGGAGCAATGAGGGTCGGAGGAGGTCACCGGAGGAGCATGGAATCAGCCTGGGATGCCGTCAAGGCACTGGCTTCGGGGTTTGCGACCACATTCAGCCATCTCTTTCGGAAGCCCATCACCGAAGAGTACCCGGAATACAAGCGGCCGCTTCCGGCCCGCAGCCGGGCCCGCATCATCCTGACCCGGGACCCCGACGGGGGCGAGCGCTGCGTGGCCTGCTACCTGTGCTCCGCCGTGTGCCCCGTGAACTGCATCTCCATGGAGGCGGCGGAACGGGGCGACGGCCGGCGCCATGCGGCGTGGTTTCGCATCCATTTCGGCCGATGCATCTACTGCGGGCTCTGCGAGGAGGCCTGCCCCACGGCCGCCATCCAGCTCACGCCCGACTACGAGCTTTGCAAGAGGAGCATCCTGGACCTGGTCTACGAAAAGGAAGACCTCCTGGTGGATCACCAGGGGAAAGATCCGGAATACAACTTCTACAAGTATGCGGGGGTCGCCACGGGGGTGGCGGACAAGGGCGAGCACATCAACGAGGAGGAGCCGGTCAACATCAGGAGCAACATCACCTGACGGCGCCATCCACGCGTCGCGGGGCCGGTCCCTCGCTCCCCTCGCGACGGTCCCCGGCTGGAACGGCATGACAGGGTACGGGCAGGGGCCGCCTCGCCCTCGTGCCCCCGTGAGCGGAAGCGGTGCCCGGTGCTTCCGGGCGCTCAGTTTGAAACCAGAAACCTGAAGCCATCTTCTTCGGCATATCGTTCGGGCTGCCCATGACACTCCACGGATTTCTGTTTTATGTCATCGCGGGGCTCATCGTCGCATCGACGGCCATCGCCGTCACACGGACCCATCTCGTCCATGCGGTGGTGTACCTGATCCTCTCTTTTCTGGGGAGCGCCCTGCTTTTCTATCTCCTGGGGGCACCGCTCCTGGCGGCGCTGGAGGTCATCATCTACGCCGGCGCCATCATGGTGCTGTTCCTGTTCGTCGTCATCATGATCAAAACCGAGCTCCAGCAGGAGCTGATGGCCTCCCCGGGCCAGTGGGCTCCCGCCGCCGTCCTGTCAGGGACCTATGTCCTGGTCTCGGTCCTCATGGTCTTTTCCGCGCCGGGAGCCGGGGCGCCCCTCGAGCTGCTGCGGGCGTCCCCGAGACAGTTTGCCCTGTATGTTTTTCAGCACCACTGGCTCCTGATCGAGGTGGTCTCGCTCCTGCTGCTGGTGGCCCTCATGGGGGCCCTGCGGCTGGGGAAGGGGAAAGGGAGCGATCCGGCCGGAGGTGAAGCATGATCGTACCGTTCAGTCACGTCCTGCTGCTGGCGGCCACACTCTTCGGTCTCGGGATGTTCTGCGCCCTGGCCCGCCGCAATCTCATCATGATCGTCCTCGGCGTGGAGATCGCCCTCAATGCCGCATCCATCGCCTTCGTGGGGTCGGCCCTGCACTGGAAGAGCATGGAGGGACAGGCCATGGTGCTCTTCATCCTGGCGGTGGCGGCCACGGAGGTCTCCGTGGGGCTGGCGGTGATCGTCTATGCATTCAGGAGGTCGGGATCCTTCGATCCCAACACGTACAATCTGCTGAAATGAGCAACCGATGGACCGCAACGGCACTCTGACTCCTCATGGGATTCACGGGGAAAGTAATGAATACGTCCTGGGCTGACAACGCGACCCTTCCGGCCATCGTTCTGGCAACGGCGCTGCCCCTGGCGGCCTTTGCCGCCATCTTTCTCTTCGCCCGGTCCCGTCCGCGGCTGTCGGCTCGTCTCTCCATCGGGGCCGTCACGGCCTCTCTCCTCTGCTCGCTGCTGCTCCTGGGGGCTCACTGGGGCATGGAGAAGCCGGTGCAGCTCTCCACGCGCTGGCTGGCTTCCAGCTCGGTGGAGATTCCCTTCGGGTTCCTGCTGGACCCCCTCAGCCTGCTCATGCTGGTCATCGTCGCGGGGATCAGCTTCCTCGTGCAGGTGTATTCCCTGGGCTACATGGCCGGAGACCCTGGCTTTTCCCGCTACTACGCCTTCATGTCGCTTTTCGCCTGGGCCATGATGAATCTCACGGTGGCCGCCACCCTGCTCCAGCTCTTCATCTTCTGGGAGCTGGTGGGGCTGGCATCCTATCTCCTCATCGGGTTCTGGGTCGAGAAATTCAGCGCCACCCAGGCTGGAAAGAAAGCCTTCCTCATGACCCGCACGGGGGATGTGGCCTTCTTTCTGGGCTTCCTGACGGTGCTCCTGGGTCTCGGTAACCTTTCCATCCCGGAGATGAACGGCCCCCGCGTGGCGGAGCTCATGGCGCCCGCCGGCATCACCCTGGCGGCTCTGCTCATTTTTGGCGGCATCGTGGGCAAGAGCGCCCAGTTCCCGCTCATGACGTGGCTTCCCGACGCCATGGAAGGTCCGACCCCCGTCAGCGCCCTGCTCCACTCGGCCACCATGGTGGCGGCGGGAGTCTACCTTTTGGCCAGGCTCTTTCCGTTCTTCAGCCTCTCTCCCACAGCCATGAGCGTCTTCCTCGCCGTGGGCACCCTCAGCATGCTGCTGGCTTCCACCATGGCCATGGTGAGCCGGGACATCAAGCAGATCTGGGCCTATTCCACCGTCAGCCAGCTGGGGCTCATGATCATGGCCCTGGCGGCCGGAGGCTACTTCGCCGGCGTCTTCCACCTGACCACCCACGCGGCCTTCAAGGCACTGCTCTTCCTCTGCTCGGGCGTCTTCATCCACCTGCACCACACCAACGACATCTTCGAGCTTTCCCGGGCGGACTGTCGGGGCACCAGGATCCCGGCGGTGGCCATGATCGTGGCCGCAGCGGCCCTGTCGGGGCTGCCGCCCCTGGCCGGCTTCTTCAGCAAGGAGGCCGTCATGGCCTCCCTGGCCGGCCTTTCCAATCCCATCTGGTTTCTGGCGGGGACGCTGGGAGTCTTTCTGACGGCGTATTACACCTTCCGGCTGATCTTCCTGGTTTTTGTCCCCAGGGATCGGACTCTGGAAAAGGCATCCGCCCTGGAAGAGGCTCCGAGCCCGCGCGAGGGAAGCCATGAGCACGATGGGGACTTCCGGTGGATGACCTGGCCCCTGGTGGCTCTGGCTGCCCTCACGGCGATCCTGGGTTTGGTGGAGCACCCGTTGAAGGGGTTCCTGACGGGACCGGGGACGGCCGTGTCACCCAGCGCCGGCGGCCATGGGATCTGGGTGACGCTTCTCCCCCTGGCCATGGCGGCGGCGGGAGTGGGGCTGGCCTGGCTCGAGTTCGGCCGAAAAGGCGCTCAGCGTGCGGGTTTTGTGGACCGCATGCCCGCCGTCCAACGGCTCTTTGCCCAGCGATGGTACCTGGATCACGTGTACCGGTTCCTGCTGGACCGGGTCATCGACCGCACCGTCTCCGCCCTGTGTCACGAGACCGACAACAAGGTCATCGACGGCGGTATCGACGGCATGAGCCGCTCCGCCGCGGAAACGGGACGCTTCCTGGCGATCCTTCACACGGGAGGCATCCAGGCCCGGCTGCTGGTGACTTTCGCCGTGATCGTCTTCCTGTCGATCTATTATCTCCTCGGGTGAGAAGACGGGAACGGGAAGTCGGGGAAGGGGAGCGGAAGTCGGCTGTGCAAGAGCGTGGGCAGCCCCGAACGGGTCCGGGCCGGGAGCCGTGGACCCGTTCCCGGATTTAAGCCTGTAACCAGAAACCTTAAACCCAGCATTCAAGGTTCACCGTCCATGCCCATCACCTTTGCCGGTCTTCCCATCCTGTCCCTCATCCTGGCGACCTGCGTGGCGGGGCTTCTGATCATCGTGCTGCTCCCCGACGAGCGCGAGGACCTCATCAAGGGGGTGAGCGCGGGGCTCTCGGGGGTCACCCTGCTGCTCTCCCTTTATCTCTTCATGGCCTACGACCGTGGCCTGGGAGGGCTGCAGTTCGTGGAGCGGGTGGCCTGGATTCCCTCCCTCGGCATCCAGTACTTCAACGGCGTGGACGGGTTCAGCCTGCCCAACCTTCTCCTCACGGGCATCGTCTTTTTCACCGGGGTGCTCACCATGTGGGAGCTCAGGACCCGGGTGAAGGAGTTCTTCGCCCTCTATTTCCTGCTGGTGACGGGCGTTTTCGGGCTGTTCATGAGCCTGGATCTTTTCTTCATCTTCGTCTGGTACGACGTCTCGCTCTTCCCCATGTACCTCCTCATCGCCGTCTGGGGGACCACCCGCAAGGAATACGGCGCCATGAAGCTGACGTTGTATCTCCTGGCCGGGAGCGCCCTCATTCTGCCGGCCATCATCTACCTGTATGCGGGCTCGGGCCTCCGGACCTTTGACCTGGTGGCCCTCATGCAGCCCGGTGTGCTCTCCGCGGAGCAGCAGAGGTTCGCGTTTCTGCCCATTTTCCTGGGCTTCGGCATCCTGGCGGCGGTCTGGCCTTTTCACACGTGGTCCCCGGTCGGCCACGTGGCGGCGCCTCACGCCGTGAGCATGGTGCACGCGGGGGTGCTCATGAAGATCGGGGCCTTCGGCGTGCTGCGCGTGGGGATCATGCTCTGCCCCGAAGGCTGGCGCCACTGGGCGGAGCTCATGTCCATCCTGGCGGCCATCGGCATCGTTTACGGGGCGCTGGCGGGCCTGAGACAGACCGACCTCAAGTACGTCATCGGCTACTCCAGCGTGTCGCACATGGGCATCGTGGGGCTGGGCCTCGCCACGGTGACGGCGGAGGGGCTCAACGGGGCCGTGTTCCAGATGTTCGCCCACGGCATCATGACGGCTCTCCTCTTCTCGTCCGTGGGCTACATCTACGATCGCACGCACACCAAGCTGATCCCGGAGCTGGGCGGGCTGAGCCAGACCATGCCCGTGGCGTCGACCTATTTCATCCTGGCCGCCCTGGCCGGCATGGGAGTGCCTGGATTCGCCAGCTTCTGGGGCGAGCTGACGGTCATCATCGCCGCATTCAGGATCTACCCGGTGCAGGGGACGGCATCGGTGCTGGCTCTCGTGGTGACGGCACTGTTCATGCTCCGGGTGATCCAGCGGACGTTTTACGGCCCGGCGAGCCCGCGCTACGCGGGCCTGCCCGATATCTCCCCCCTGCAGGGGATGCCGAGGCTGATCCTGGCTCTGGTCCTGATCATCTTTGGATTTTTCCCCGGGATCATCTTTGACGTGGTGCAAACCGCATCGATTCCCTTCATGAGTGGACTGGCCCAATGAACTGGATGATCGCCGCCCCGGAAATCTTCACCTTCCTGGCCGCCCTGTGGTTCCTGCTGCTCTCCCTGGCCGGCCCCCCCGACCCGCGGCGGGAGCACCTGACGGCGCTGTTGCTCTCCCTGACCGGAGTCGGAGTGTGCCTCGCCTCGGTCAGCGCCGACGGGTATCTTTTCGTCAAGGCCTTCCGGACGGACCTGTTCTCCCAGGTTTTCAAGGTGATGCTCTCCCTGGGGCTCTTTCTGGTCCTCTGCCTCTGCGGCGAGATGCGCGACATCGAGGATCGCAGCCGGCACGACTTCTACGTGCTGATGTTCTTGTGCACGCTGTCCCTGATGCTCCTGATGAGCGGGGATCATCTGCTGGCGATCTATCTCTGCCTGGAGCTTTCGAGCTACTGCCTCTACGTCCTGGTGGGGCTGAGGCGAAGGCAGGACATGGCCCTGGAGGCGGGGATCAAATATTTCCTGGTGGGGATCTTTTCCTCGGCGGTCATGCTGTTCGGACTGGCACTGCTCCATGCCTCGACCCAGGCCACGAGTCTCACCGAGGCGGTCCGGCTGCTGCCGGAGGTCATTCACCTGCCTGTGGTCCTCATCGGGCTTCTCATGACCCTGGGAGGGCTCTTCTTCAAGCTGGCCGTCTTTCCCTTCCATTTCTGGGCTCCCGACGCCTACCAGGGGGCCATGAGCCAGGTGGCGGCCTACATCGCCACGGCGTCCAAGGTGGCGGCCATCGGGGTGATCCTGAGGGTGGCGGCGGCCATGGGGCAGGGGAGCCCCTATCTGGTGCAGGTCCTCGCGGCGCTGGCCATCATCTCCATGACCGTGGGGAACCTGGCGGCCATGGCTCAGAAGGACGTCAAGCGGCTTCTGGCTTTCTCCACCATGGCCCACTCCGGGTATGTGCTCATGGGAGTGCTGACCCTGAGCCCGAACGGTTATGCGGCGACGGTCTTTTACGCCCTTTCCATCCTGATCATGAAGTTCACGGCGTTCCTGGTGGTTGTGGCCGTGACACCCGACGGGGCCAACCTTCAGATCGGGCAGCTGGCGGGACTGCACCGGCGCTCGCCCATCCTGGCCCTGGCTCTCATGGTGTCCCTCTTCAGCCTGGCGGGCATTCCGCCGACCGTCGGCTTCACCAGCAAGTTTCTCATCTTCGTGGCGGCCATGGAGAAGGGTTTTTTCACGCTGGTTCTCATCGCCATGATCAACGTGGTGATCTCGCTCTACTATTACCTGCTGCTCATCAAGGCCGCCTACCAGATGGAGCCGGCCCATGAGCCCCAGCCCGTGGTGGTCCCCCCCTCCCTGAAGGTCCTCTCGGGAGCCCTCATCGCCGTCATGGTGGTGGCCGGCTTCTTCCCGAACCCCCTCATCGAGCTGGCGGCAGCCGCCGCACGGGTACTGGGCCAGTGAGGCTCTCCCGGCCTTTCGGTCCTCGTCCATGAGCTGAAGCCGGCTTCATCCATGCGGAATACAGCGGTTCATTGCCCGATCTTTGTGTCTTGACACGAGGGGACGGATGGGTCAGAAGTACGAGCTTTTTGTCGCTGTGAGCCCAGTCAGGACCGTTTTCGAAAGTACCGGGTGAAAGCCTGGCCCGTCATGGAGCTATGGAAAGGATGGAAATGCAAGCACGTCAGGACCTGCGCAATCTGGCCATCATTGCCCACGTGGACCACGGCAAGACCACTCTCGTGGACGCCATGCTCTGGCAGAGCGGTGTGTTTCGCGAGAACGAGCAGGTGTCCGAGCGCGTCATGGACAGCCTGGATCTCGAGCGCGAGAAGGGCATCACCATCATGGCCAAGAATACGGCCGTGGTTTACCGGGGCGTCAAGATCAACATCGTGGACACACCGGGCCACGCCGACTTTGGGGGCGAGGTGGAACGCACCCTGAACATGGTGGACGGAGTGATGCTGCTGGTGGATGCCACCGAGGGGCCGCTGCCCCAGACCCGTTTCGTCCTGGGGAAAGCCCTGGAGCGCGGACTCCCCCCCATCGTGGTCATCAACAAGATCGACCGCCCCGACCGACGCATCCAGGAGGTGCTCGACGAAGTCTACGATCTCTTCATCGATCTGGACGCGACGGAGGAGCAGCTGGATTTCCCGGTGCTGTACACCAACGCCAAGGCTGGCATTGCACTCAACGAGCCCGGGGGAGAGGGGAGAGACCTGGCTCCGCTGTTCGAGGCCATTCTGTCCTCCATACCCGCGCCCACCTTCGATCCGGAAGCCCCCCTGCAGTTCCTGGTCACCAATCTTCAGTACAGCGACTACGTGGGACGCATCGCCGTGGGCAAGATCGTGAACGGATCGCTCCATTACGGACAGGAGGTGGCCCTCCTCAAGCACGGCGAGGAGCCGCGCAAAGCGGGTCTCAGTGTCGTCTACAGCTACGAGGGGCTGGATCGGGTCGAAAAGAAGCGCGTGGACGCCGGGGATATCGCCGCCGTGGCCGGTGTGGATGACGTGTTCATCGGAGATACACTGGGTGACTTGCTCGATCCCAGGCCCCTCCCCGCCATCACCGTGGAGGAGCCCACCATCGCCATGGTCTTTTCGGTCAACACCTCTCCCCTGGCCGGCCGGGAAGGAAGATATCTCACCTCCCGGCACATCAAGGAGCGTCTCGACAAGGAGCTGCTCTTCAATGTGAGTATCCGCGTGGAGCAGGCGGAGAATCGGGAATCCTATCAGGTGAGCGCGCGAGGCGAAATGCAGCTGGCGGTTCTGGTGGAGACCATGCGGAGGGAGGGCTATGAGCTGTCCCTGTCCAAGCCCCGAATCATCACGCGGGAGGTGGGCGGGCAGGTGGTGGAGCCCCTGGAGCTGGCCGTGGTGGATGTGCCCGAGGCTTTTGTCGGCATCGTGACGGAGATGCTCAGCTCCCGGCGCGGCCAGATGAAGCGGATGATCAACAACGGCTTCGGGAGGGCCCGGCTGGAGTTCGAAATCCCGTCACGGGGGCTCATCGGACTCCGCAGCCAGTTTCTCACCGACACACGGGGCACGGGAATCCTGAACACGCTGGTCATCGGCCACACGCCCCACGCGGGCTCCATCACGGGGAGACCCAACGGTGTGCTCGTCTCCGATCGGGCCGGCAAGGCCGTGACCTACGCCATCCATCATCTCCAGCCCCGCGGCATCATTTTCGTGAATCCGGGCGACCCCGTCTATGAAGGCCTGATCGTCGGGGAGAATTCCCGGGCCGAGGACATGTGGGTCAACATCACCAAGGAAAAGAAGCTCACCAACATCCGCGCGGCCGGCTCCGACGAGGCCCTGCGCCTCATCCCGCCCCGCCAGTTCACCCTGGAGACGGCCATGGAATACATCGACGACGACGAGCTGGTGGAAGTCACTCCGCGATCCATCCGTCTCCGCAAGGCGAAAGGCCGACAGGAGCGCCGCGACGGATAGTGTGGCGGCCTCGCGACCTCCTGGCCCCGGTCGGGGTCGCATTCCCACGGCCATTGTGCCATTTTGGTATATTAGAACTGTAGTACTCCCTCCTGAATGTCGATACTTCACTACGTCATGTGAAAAAAGGTCCTGAGGAAGCAGCTGCCCCGGATCGGACCGAAAAACATTCCAGGAGGGTAAACAATGGCAAGGCAATTCAGTCTGTCAACCAAAATGATGTCCCTGGGTGTTGCCGGGGTGATCTGCTTCTCGCTGGTGCTCATCTGGACTTACACGAGGATCGAATCGAAAATCTATGAGGACAAGAGGGGAAAGATCAAGGGAGTGACCGAGGTCGCCTTCAGCCTCATGACCGAGTACGACGCCCGGGTGAAGACCGGAGAGCTCACGCTGGACGAGGCTAAGAAGCGGGCGGCCCTCAGGGTCAAGAACCTGCGCTATGGCGGCAGCGAATACTTCTGGATCAACGATCTCTCACCCAGAATGATCATGCACCCCTTCAAGCCCGAGCTGGATGGGCAGGACCTGAGCGGCAACAGGGATCCTGACGGCAAGCCGATCTTCGTCGAGTTTGCCAAGACCTGCAGGGAGAGCGGACAGGGGTTCGTCGACTACATGTGGCCCAAGCCGGGAGAGACCGCCCCCGTGCCCAAGGTGTCTTTCGTGAAGCTCTTCGAGCCCTGGGGATGGGTCATCGGGTCGGGTATCTATGTGGACGACATCGCGAAGGAGCTGTCAAAGATCCGCTGGGTCTTTCTGGGCGCGGCACTGCTTCTGGGTTTGGGAGGTCTTCTGGCAACATGGCTTCTGGCCAGGAGCACGGCACGCCCCATCGTGGGCGCGGTGGAGGGGCTCACGGCAAGCTCCGGGCACATTGCCGCTGCGGCCGTCCAGATTGCCGCGGCCAGCCAGCAGCTCGCCGAAGGCGCCTCCGAGCAGGCGGCCGCCCTCGAGGAGACTTCGGCCTCCCTCGAGGAGATCGCGTCGACGACCCGGAAGAACGCGGAGAACGCCAGCTCCGCCGATCAGCTCATGAAGAGCACCAACGAGATCGTGGCCCGAGCCAACCATTCCATGCAAAGCCTGACATCGTCCATGGGTGAGATCTCGGTTGCCAGCGAGCAGACCCAGAAGATCGTGAAGACGATCGATGAAATCGCATTCCAGACGAACCTCCTGGCCTTGAACGCGGCCGTCGAGGCAGCCCGCGCGGGAGAGGCCGGTGCCGGCTTCGCCGTCGTGGCCGACGAAGTCAGAAACCTCGCCATGCGGGCCGCGGAGTCCGCCCGCAGCACGGGAGTGCTCATTGAGAGCACGGTCAAGAGGATACAGGTCGGCGCCGGGCTGGTTCAGCAGACCAACGCCGATTTCCAGGAAGTGACGAGCATGGTCACCCGTTCGGGAGAACTGGTGGGGGAGATCGCCGTGGCCTCCCAGGAGCAGGCCCAGGGCATTGAGCATCTGAACCAGGCCGTGCAGGAGATGGACAAGGTGGTGCAGCAGAATGCCGCCAGCGCCGAGGAGACCGCTTCCATCACCGGGGAGATGAAAGCCCAGGGCAGCCTGGTGAAAGACCTTGTGGTCGGCCTGGCCGGGCTGGTGGGTAGTGCGAGCCACTCCTCCAGGGATCCGGAGTGTCCCATTCCCATGCCCCCCCAGACACCGGCGCCGGCTCAGAGAGCCCATACGCCGGCGAGAACGGGCAGGAATGGCGGCAATGGCAGCCTGGAGCGTGTCGCGAGGTCGAAACCGAAACCGCTCCTCCCGGAGCGGGTCATACCCTTTGAGGAAGACTTCAAGGACTTCTGAGCCGCGCCGTAAAAGCGCGCCCATGAGGCGAAGAACCGCCGGGGCAGGGCCGTTCACTGGCCCCCCCGGCTATTCCTCCTCTTCCATCTCCTCCATTTCCGCCAATCTCGACTTTCTTCTGACCATGAGACGCACCGCCGCCAGAATGGTGAGAAACGCCATGGTGAAAAAGAGCAGATCGTAAAAGTGGCGACTGGCCCATGAAAGCCATGCTCCCCCACTCCTCAGGGTCTGAAGCCATCCCGCTTCGAGATCGGCCAGTGAAGATCCGAGAGACAGGGTCATGGCCTCTTCCAGCCCATCTCCTTCCTTGAGACGGCCCAGAAGCCTCTGAAGGCCATCCACGCCAAAACGGTCCACCAGAAACTCCACGAACCCGCGGCTCACGGCATAAGCCAGGACCATTTCACGGTCGTCGCCGGGCAGGTCCACGGCAAGCTCCGACAGGGGAATGGCCCGGCCGGCGACGTCCAGATCGATCCGGTTCACGGAAGCCCCCGAAAGGATCTCCCCCAGGCTTCCGCTCACCCATTGACAAACGCCCTCGTCCAGCCATCTGGGCAGGCGCCCGTCCTCGATGTTCTCGTGCAGGAGGAGATGGCAGAGCTCATGCGTCAGAATCCCTCTCATGAGGGCAGGATTGGAGCGCGCGCCACCAACGAGCATGGCGACCACCCCATCCGAGGGCACCGCGAAGGCGGAGATGAAGCG
>JALOPI010000069.1 GCA_025453975.1 Syntrophobacteraceae bacterium | reverse complement strand
CTTATGTAGGATATACGATTTTCTTCTTTTTCATTTTTTCGATGAGCGTGGTCCGGTTGAGCCCCAGTAGGTTGGCTGCACGATTCTTGACGCCATTGGCCCGGCGAAGGGCTTCCATGATGAGGTGGTTTTCCAGGTCATCCAGGGTCTTCTTGAGGTCCATGCCCTTCTCGCCCAGCGAGATATCGAGGAGGGAGCTGGGGCGCGTGGCCTGGCACTGCCGGATTCGCGGGGGGAGGTCTTCCAGGTCGATCTCGTCGCCGTCCGTCAGGATCACCAGCCGCTCGATCAGGTTTTCCAGCTCTCGCACGTTGCCGGGCCAAGGATAGCGGTCCAGCGTTTCCATGGATGCCTTGGAAAGCCTCTTGAGAGGGATGTCCTTTTCCTGGCAGTGACGCTTGAGAAAATGGTGAATGAGGAGGGGCACATCGCCGTCCCGCTCCCGCAGCGGCGGCACGTGCATGGGGATGACATTCAGCCGATAGAACAGGTCTTCCCGGAAGGATCCTTCCTCCACCGCTTTTTCCAGATCCTTGTTGGTGGCGGCGATGATCCCGGCGTCCACCTGAATGGTCCGCCCGCCCCCCACTCGCTCGAACCGCTTTTCCTGCAGGAAGCGGAGGAGCTTGACCTGCAGCTTCTGGCTCATCTCCCCGATTTCATCCAGGAATACCGTCCCCTGGTGAGCCAGCTCGAACCGGCCTTTCCGCTCCTTCAGGGCTCCGGTGAAGGCTCCCCGCTCGTGGCCGAACAGCTCGCTCTCCAGCAGCTCCTCGGGAATGGCGCCGCAGTTGATGGGCACGAAGGGCTTGTCCTTGCGGTCGCTGTTGAAGTGAATGGCGTTGGCGATGAGCTCCTTTCCCGTGCCGCTCTCGCCGAGGATGAGCACCGTGGTGGCTGTTCTGGACACCCTCTGGATGGTGCGGTAGAGCTTCTGCATCGGGGGGCTCTGGCCCACGATGTTGGCAAAACGCTGCTGGATCTGCGACCGGAGAAGCTCGTTCTCCTCCTTGAGTGCGTTGATCTCCTCGGCACGCTGGAGGATGATCATGATCTCGTCCAGCTTGGCAGGCTTGGTGAGGTAGTCGAAGGCGCCGCGCTTGACCGCCTGTACGGCGGTCTCGATGGTGCCGTAAGCCGTCAAGAGGATGACCATGGTCCCGGGGCGGTTCTCGTTGAAATGATCCAGAACCTCCATGCCGTCCATCCCCGGCATGTTCAGATCGGTAATGACGACGTCGTAGCTGGTGTCCTCGGCCTTGGAAATGGCCTCGGTGCCGCTGGCCGCCAAATCGATGGAATAACCTCGGTCTGCCAGACCCTCCGCGATGATCTCTCGGGCTGTGGGGTCATCATCGACCACCAAGATTCTGGGGGCAGGTTTCATGAATGCTCGTTTTTTATCGTACGTTCCAACATTGGATTGCGGAGGTCGCCAAATCCCCGATCGTCAAGAATCTATCACATCCTGCATCAAATTCAAGAATTCAGTGATGAGCAGCAGTCAAAACACCGGAGGGAGGAATGCGCCAGAAACAGGACCCTCGCGGCTTCAGCTGAGCCGTACCCCTCGAGCCCCCGCTGGCTTGCCCCCACGGCATAAACCGGCCTTGGATTTGATGCGCAGCAGTCCCGGGCTTCGATGATAGAAAAGGTGGCTGGAGTCGCTGCCCCGCTCGATGAAAAAGGCCTCCAGTCCATCGAAGAGGACCGGCTTGTCGGGCAGGGTGAAGTCCTTCTCGCGCTGAAGAAGCTCGGCCCAGAAAGGCTGCGCCTCCGGGCGCGCCTGGAAAACTATCTCCTTGACCCTCGCACAAAGAAACATGGCGCAGGATACAGGCGGAAGGCTCCACAGGCAGCCCTCGGGCCCGAGATAGACACACCTCCGACTCGAGTTGGGACTCTGGATTCTCGCTGTCAGAGCCTGAACCTGCCCGGGGGAGGACCCCATCAGATTGATCACGTGGTCGGCAAAGAACGTGATGATGCTCTCGAACCCGCAGCAGCCGCTCAGGCCTGTACTGAAGCACAGATCCTGGCACGACGGCCGGAAAAATCCGTCGAAGAAAACCGAGACTCTCCGGCGAAATTCCAGGTATGGCTCCATGGAAGCTCCGAGGGACACCCTTTCCTCGCCCGAGAGCCGTGAAAGCACGTCGAGGACGGAGCGCACCGTGGAGTGCTGATCCTGGTTATATTCACCGACTCGCTCCGGCGGACGGGCGGTCACTTGGCTCCTCCTCCAGGGGCTTTAACGCTTTACAGAACCTCGTCCTTTGCCTACTAATGCCTCTCATTGGCTTTCGCAAGGTCAATCCGTGCCGGGGATCCGATCGACCAACGGAAGGAGATCGATACCATGACTGAAGTGTCCGTGGTTTTTGTGACGGTCGGCGGGGAGGAGGAAGCTCGGGGGATCAGTCGCGCACTGGTTGGGGAGAAGCTGGTGGCCTGCGTGGGCATGCTTCCCGGATTGCGCTCGATCTACTGGTGGAAAGGCGAGGTCCGTGACGATGCGGAGTGGCTCCTCATCATGAAGACACGCACCGCCCTCGTTCCCGCCCTCCAGGAGCGCATCGTTTCGCTTCACGGCTACGAGGTTCCCGAAATCATTGCATTCCCCGTTGAGCAAGGGCTTCCGGCCTATCTCGACTGGGTCGCGGAGAGCACCACGGATCACGGCTCATCCTGATGAGCACGATTCCGGGCCTGTGGCGGCTGGCGCGGGCTTGAGCCCGGCCTTGGAAATCAATCCCCCAGACGTTCCATGCGAATGCGCACCGAGGCTGCGTGAGCCTCGAGCCCTTCCAGCTCGGCCAGTTTCACGATGGAAGAGGCGTCCCGCCGCATGGCCTCCCGCGAGTAGGCGATGACGCTGGTGCGCTTGAGGAAATTCTCCACGCCCAGGGCCGATGAGAACCGGGCGGTGCCCGCCGTGGGCAGCACGTGGTTGGGGCCGGCGAAGTAGTCTCCGACGGCTTCGGGCGTGAACTCCCCCAGGAACACGGCCCCGGCGTTCCGGATCTTTCCCAGCAGCGTCAGCGGTTCCCGCACCTGAAGCTCCAGGTGCTCGGGAGAAAGCCGGTTGGCCAGCTCGATCCCCTCGTCGAGACTCCCGACCACGAATGCCGCCCCGTAGCTCCCAAGGGCCTGGGCCGCGATTTCCCTGCGAGGAAGCCGGAGCAGCTGCTCCCGGAGCGCACCATCCACCCGCTCGGCCAGGGCGGCATCGGTGGTGATGAGGACGGCGCTGGCCATGGAATCGTGCTCGGCCTGGCTGAGAAGGTCCGCCGCGATGTACTCGGGCGTGGCCGTCCCGTCGGCCACCACCAGGATCTCGCTGGGGCCGGCGAGCATGTCGATCCCCACTTCCCCCGACACCAGCTTCTTGGCCACGGCCACGTACATATTCCCGGGTCCCACAATGACGTCCACCTTGCCCACGCCGGGGGTTCCGAAAGCCAGGGCACCGATGGCCCAGGCGCTTCCCATCTTGTGGATGCGGTGAATGCCGACCTCGCGGGCGGCCACGAGGAGGCAGGGGTTGATGCTGCCATCCCGGCGTGGCGGGGTGGCGAGGGCCAGGTCGGACACGCCCGCGATGCGCGCCGGAAGCCCGTTCATGAGCACGGATGAAATGAGGGGTGTCTCACCGCCTTTCCCACCGGGGACGTACAGGCCGGCCGAGGCTACCGGCCGCACCATCTGTCCCAGAAAGGTCCCGTCGGGGCAGGTGGTGAAATAGGACGATCTCAGCTGGTGTCGATGGAAAGCCTCGATGTTGGCGGCGGCGGCCCTCACCATGTCGAGGAAGTCCTCGCCGACGGCCGCGTAGGACTTCTCGATTTCGGCCTCGGTCACGGTCAGATCGCTCAAGGTGATCTCGGGAGCGTCGAACTGGCGCGTGTAGCGGAGGAGGGCGTCGTCGCCTTCCCTCCTCACGGCCTCGAGGATTTCCTGGACCCGCCTTTCGATGTCCACATCAGCCCCGATCTTGCGCCCGGCGATCTGCTTCAGCCTGGCCTCGGCCTCCTCGGAAGGATAGGGTAGAACGTTCAGCACGCTATCTGACCTCCATGGCGACGACGAAGGCATCGCCGAAACCGCGGTTTCTCAGGCGCTCCAGCTCCTGCTGGGCCAGGACCAGGTCCTGATAAGCACCGACCTGGACTCGATACAGGGTCGTCCCTCCATAGGCCGAAGGCGAAACCTGAATCGGGCTGTAGCCCTGGGCCATCTGGGATTTGAGCCGCAGAGCGTTCTGCTGCTCCCTGAAGGCGCCGACCTGAATGGTGAAGGATCCGTACCGGAAAGAGGGCACGGGGTCGACCTTCCAGTAGGTGCTCCGCCCCACGAGCTGCTGAGTCGCCACCTGCACCGCCTCGACGCGCACGCGGGCCAGGCCGGTCTTGAAAGATCCCAGCTCCTGGGATGCGCGGCAGGACAGATCGATGATCCGCCCCGACACGAAAGGGCCCCGGTCGTTGACGCGCACGATGATCGAATTGCCCGTCTGAAGACTGGTGACCTTGACGTGGGTCCCCAGGGGTAGCGTTTTGTGAGCCGCCGTCATGGCCCACATGTCGTAAGGCTCGCCGCACGAGGTGGGCTTGCCATGAAAATCGGCCCCGTACCAGCTGGCGAGCCCCTCCTCCACGTAGCCCGCGGCGGATGGGATCGGGTAGTACCAGGTGCCCTTGACCTGATAAGGACGCTGGCTCCGAAGCTGCCCCTTGGTCGAATAGGAAGCAGGGGGCTGGGTCGGCTCCGAGGCACATCCGGCCAGGAACAGGCAAGCCAGCACCCCGGCTCCCAGGGTGCCCCGCAAGCGCTGAATCGCCATTCTCGGGCTCCAGGCCTTCCAGGCCTCAAATCTCCCCATTCTGCTCCATCTTGGCCAGATCCTCAAATCGCATGTCGATCCCGAGAATGCCAGTGATCTCGTCGGCCTCGTCCCGGATGGGGGCCGAGACCGTGATGCAAAGGGCCCCCGTGTATCGCGACGAGTAGAAATCCGTCACGTGGACCCTGCCGTCCTTCATGGGCTCGATGAACCAGGGCCGGTCCGAAAGGTCCTCGCCCACCTTGGCGCTTTCGTATTTGGCCTTGTCCACGATGTGCGTGATGTTCCGCGTTGTCTTCCGGCCTTCGCGATCGGTGATGTAAATGTACTGAATGAAAGGGTTGAGCTCCAGGAGCGTCTGGAGGAGAGGCTCCTGCCGTGCCGGGTCCATGGTCTTGATCATCTCGCTTTCCACGACCTCCTCCACCAGGTGGGCGGCCAGGGCGTGGGCCCGCTGTTTCAGAAGATCGAACTCGCTCACGAAATACTCGGGCAGGTACCTCCGTGCCCAGCGCTCCAGCTCCTCGTTGGAAATGGAGGTGTTGCGCCCCTTTTCATACTCACGCATCACCCGCTTGTGCATCTTCATGATGCCCGGGTTACGCTTGTCGAGGCGGCGCTCCCCCTCGAGCTTCAGCCGCGTGTTGACCCAGTAGGCGACGCTGGCCACACCCGACTTGTCGGTGATGATGATGCTGATGGGCCGCTTGAGCAGCCTGGACGTGTCGAAGATGTTGTAGATCTCCTCGTCCTTGACGATCCCGTCGGCATGGATGCCCGCCCGGGTGGCATTGAATTCCTCACCCACGAAAGGGTAGTTGGGCGGTACCCGGTAGCCCAGCTCCGATTCGAAATACTGGGCCATGTCGGTGATGGCGGTGGTGTCGATGCCGTGGTCCCCGCCCCTCAGCCCGATGTACTCGATGACCAGACCCTCGATGGGTGCATTCCCGGTGCGCTCCCCAAACCCCAGGAGAGTGCCGTTGGCCCCGGCGCATCCATAAAGCCAGGCCGTGGCCGCATTGACGAGCACCTTATGAAAATCATTGTGGCCGTGCCATTCGAGCAGGCTCCCCGGAACGCCCGCGTCGTCTATGAACGCTCGCACCAGCTTGGGGACGCTTCGGGGCAGGGCGGCTCCCGGGTAGGAGATCCCGAACCCCAGGGTGTCGCAGAGGCGGATCTTGATATCCACACCGCTTTCTTCCCGGAGCTTCATGAGCTCGATGGCGAACGGAATGCAAAGGCCGTAGATGTCCGCCCGGGTGATGTCCTCGAAGTGGCAGCGGGGCTTGATGCCGAGGTCCAGAGCCGCCCGGGCGATGCCGAGATACTTCTTCAGGGCGCCGGCACGGTCCAGCTTCAGCTTGTTGAAGACGTGGTAGTCGGACACGGATGTCAGGATGCCCGTTTCGTCGAGCCCCGCATCGGCCACCAGCCGCAGGTCCTGCTCGACGGCCCGGATCCACCCCGTGATCTCCGGATAGCGATACCCTTTGGCCCGACACTTGTCCAGGGCCTCGCGGTCCTTGTCCGTGTAGAGGAAAAATTCGGACTGCCTCACCACTCCCCGGGGCCCGGAAAGCCGGTGCAGGAAATCGAACAGGGTCTCGATCTGTTTGACGGAGTACGGGGGCCTGGCCTGCTGGCCGTCCCGGAAGGTGGTGTCGGTGATGAAGATGTCCCCTGCAGGGTCGATGGGCTGGAGCTTGTGGTCGAAGTCGATGCGCGGGACCTCGTCGTAGGGGAAAATCTCCCGCATGAGGTTCGGTTCGCTGATCTCGACCAGACGATGCCGCCAGTGCCTCGAATGCTGGTGCTCCAAAACCCGCTTTTCGGGATTCCAACGGGCCATGACTTCAGATCCTCCGTTCTTTCTCCACTCGGACGCCAAGCTCCAGGAGCTGCCGAATGTCGGGCTCCGCCGGTGCTCCGCTCAGGAGGCACGTGGCCTTCTGAGTCTTGGGGAAGGCAATGACCTCCCGTATGGAGCCCAGACCGCCCAGCAGCATGATGAGCCTGTCGAGCCCAAATGCGATTCCACCGTGGGGCGGGGCTCCGAGCTGCAGGGCTTCCAGCAGGAACCCGAATTTCTCACGGGCCGCCTCCTCGTCGATGCCCAGGGCCTTGAACACTCGACCCTGAATATCCTGTCGATGAATGCGGATGCTCCCGCCGCCAATCTCCGTTCCGTTCAAAACCAGGTCGTAAGCGCGACTGCGAACGCGCTCGGGCTCGCTTTCGAGCCAGTCCAGGTCCTCATCCAGGGGTGCCGTGAAGGGATGATGAACCGACGTGAACCGCTTTTCCTCGAGGTCCCACTCCAGGAGCGGGAAGTGAGTCACCCAAACGAATGCAAAGCGGCCAGGATCCACCAGTCCCATCTGCTGGGCCAGGCGAGCCCTGAGGTTGGCCAGAGAGTCGTTTACGATTCGGCTCTGGTCGGCCACGAACAGAAGCAGATCGCCGGTACGCAGCCCCATCCTCTCGGTCAGCCGGTTCTGAATCTCCCCGGAGAGGAACTTGGTCACGGGTGACTGCCAGCCGTCGGGCTGGATCTTGATCCATGCCATGCCCTGGGCACCGAAGATCTTCACGTACTCGATGAGATCATCCAGCTCCTTGCGGGACAGGCCGGCTCCACCCGGCACCCGGATGGACTTCACAATGCCTCCACGCTCCACCGCCTGCCTGAAGACCCGGAAATCCGATCCCGACACGATGTCGGTGACGTTCTCCAAATATAAGTCGTACCTGAGGTCCGGTCGATCGGTTCCGAACCGATCGATGGACTGGGTGTAGGGCATGTGCGGGAACGGCAGGGAAAGCTCGATCCCCAGCAGCTCGCGGAACAGGAGACCAATCCAGCCTTCGATGAGGGATTGGATCTGCTCCTCACGGACATACGAGAGCTCGAGGTCCACCTGAGTGAACTCCGGCTGACGGTCCGCCCGGAGGTCTTCGTCACGGAAGCATTTGACGATCTGGAAATAGCGTTCGATCCCCCCCACCATGAGGAGCTGCTTGAATAGCTGGGGCGACTGGGGCAGCGCGTAAAACTTGCCCTGGCTCACGCGGCTGGGAACCAGGTAGTCCCGCGCACCCTCGGGGGTGCTTCGGGTAAGCACGGGCGTCTCGACCTCGATGAACCCGTGCTCCGAGAAATAGCCGCGTGTCAGCTGGGTGGCCCGGTGCCGCAGGAGAAGGTTCTTGAACATCGTCGGCCGTCGAAGATCCAGGTATCGATAACGCAAACGGACATTCTCGCTGGTCTCGAGATCGTCTTCGATGGGAAAGGGGGGCGTGGCCGAGATGTTCAAAATCCTCAGCTCCCCCACGATGACCTCGATCTCCCCGGTTCTCAGCTTCGGATTGGCCATCCCCTCGGGCCGGGCGCGGACCGTCCCCTCGATGGCGATGACGAACTCGCTGCGCAGCGCATGGGCGCGCTCGTGGGCCGCGGCGTCACTCTGGGGGTCGAAGACGACCTGGGTCATCCCCATCCGGTCCCTGAGATCCACGAAAATGAGCCCCCCGTGGTCCCGGCGCCGCTGGACCCAGCCCATGAGGACCACCGTGTCCCCGATGTTCGATGCTCCGAGGCTGTTGCAGTCGTGGCTCTTTTCCCACTCTCCCAGTGTATCCAGGGCAGTGCTCTCGGGAGGGGGCGCTTCGGGCTGTGCTTCTGAGTAGGTCTCCACTGGCTTGACGCTCCTGTGTCGATGACGTTGATTGAAACGGGCTTGCTTCGGCCCCCGGGATGGGAAACCAGGCTTGGGCTGCTCGTGGCTCTCGTGGATCCGCGTATGGCTCTGGATGCTACGGAAGACGACTCCGTTGGTGAGCGGCCGAGCTCCGCGATCTGTCCCATCCTCGTGAACACAAGCCTCAGACGGGAACGGTCGCGACCTTCCTCAGCTCCGCCGCGGCTTCACTCAACGGCAGCAGGGTCTGGGTCTTCTCCCGCATGTCCCTGAGCTGAGCCTCATTCCTCTGGATCTCGTCCTCACCCAGGATCAGCACATGGCGGGAGCCCAGCTTGTCGGCCCGCCGCAGCTGACTCTTGAGGCTCCTCCCCTCATAATCCATTTCCACTTCCAGCCCCAGGTCACGGAGCTCCTGGCTCAGCAGGAACCCCCGGTGACGGGCGGTGTCGCCCAGAACGGCGATGAAAACGGGCGGAGTGCGCACCGGGCTGGGCTGCCCTTGCTGGAGAAGGAGGATCAGCCGCTCCATTCCGATGGCGAAGCCGATGCCCGGCACATCGGGTCCGCCGAGGTCCCGGACCAGCCCATCGTATCGGCCGCCGCCCCCCACGGCATTCTGGGCTCCCAGCCGGTCGGTGATGATTTCGAACGTGGTCCGCATGTAGTAGTCCAGCCCGCGAACCATGCGGGGGTCGACGACGTAGGGGGCTCCCAGGTCGTCGAGGTAGCCCTTCACCTGGCCGAAGTGCAGGGCGCAGTGCTCGCAGACGGATTCTAGGAGCAACGGAGCCTCGACGAGGGCGGCCTGGCACCGGTCCACCTTGCAGTCGAAAGTGCGCAGTGGATTGGCGTGGCGGCGCCTCTGGCAGTCGGGACAAAGCCGGTTCGCGCTCTGCTCCAGAAACCTCGTCAGCCTTTCACGGAAGACCGGGCGGCACTCGGTGCAGCCGAGGGTGTTGATGTGGAGGGCCACCTGGGTGAGACCAAGCTTCTGGAGCAGCGACCGGAGCATGTACATGACCTCCGCGTCCAGCATGGGGTCGTCCACCCCGAAAGCCTCGGCGTCGATCTGATGGAACTGGCGATATCGGCCCTTCTGCGGTCGTTCATGCCGGAACATGGGACCGATGGTGTAGAACTTGCGCGCCAGGGGATCGGCCTGAAGGTTGTGCTGGATGAAGGCCCGAACCATGGATGCGGTGGCCTCCGGCCTCAGGGCCAGCCACTCTCCCTTGCTGTCCGCAATGGTGTACATTTCCTTTTCGACGATATCCGTGCTCTCCCCGATGCTTCGGGCGAAAAGCTCGAGCTTCTCAAGGGCCGGCGTTCTCATCTCGCGGTACCCGAAGCTTTCGAAGACCTTGCGGGTGGTGATCTCCACAAAATGCCACCAGCCGATCTGATCGGGAAGAATGTCGTTCATGCCTTTGACGGCCTGAATGCTTTCCATCGAGCCCTCGTCAGTTCTTTCATCATGAGTTTCATATTCTGTCAGAAACTGAATCATCTAGGAAACGGCCGGGGAAAAGTCAAGGAGAACCTCCGTCAACTGGGGCAGGGGGCCACGGCGAGAAAAGGTGTTGATCCATGAGCCCTGCTTTGAATATGGTCTTATATTATGGTACCCACCGGGTGGCATGACGTGGGATCTCTACCCTGCAAGGCCTGGGGGGTGGGGACCTTCATCCGGACGGGTATTGAATGCCCCTCCGTACTCTATTCAAGGATGGCTGGATTCATGGCGCAAGAGATCACCTCGCTTCAAGAGCTCACCCGCGAGCTCGCTGCCGGCGCTTCGATGTCGGACACCGTGGAAGCTTTCATGGATTGGCTTTACGACGACTTGTGCCTGGAGCACCTTGTGCTGTTCCTGAGGACTGATGAAGGTCTCACAGGAGCGGCAGCCCGCCACCGCCCTGCCCGGGAGATGCCGCTTCCACCGCGGGTCGACCGGATCGTCCGCACCTTGAGCGAGCAGGCTCTCAAGAGCCGCGAGCCGGTTATTGCCCGGGACGCGGAAGGGCTGGAAGGTGCCGACCTCCAAGGGGCCGGGGACCTGGAAGTCCGATCCCACGTCTCCCTGCCGCTGGTGCACCGGGGACGAGTCCTGGGGGTGGCCGCCCTGACCGCCCGGGGACGGCGCGATTTCCGGGCTTCCCTTGCCTGGCTGGAGATCGTCGGCAGCTGTGCCGCACTCGCACTGGCCGGCTGGCTGGGGGAAGAGGGCGCCCGGGACCGCGGCCCCGAGCGCCCCCCGACCGTTGGAGCCCCGTCCCACCCGCGGACGGCGGATTGGGTGAGTGAGGCCCTGCTCGTGAGCGAGGACCGGTTCCGCCTCATCACCGAGAGTATGTGCGATCTCTTCTGCTACACGGACCTCCAGGGGCGCTACCTTTATATCACGCCTTCCTACCGGCGCATCCTGGGCTACGCGCCCGAGGATCTCCTGGGCGAGGTGATCTTCCAGCGTGTGCATCCCGATGACCTGGAGCTCGCCGCGTCGGAGTTTCAAAAAGGCATCCTCACGCGGATCCCCGGCCAGGTGGAGCTGAGGTATCGTCATGCAAACGGGCGCTACGTCTGGCTGGATGTGACGGGAAGCGTCATCCTCGGCGAGGGGGGGGAGCCCCTCGGTACCGTGGTGAGCAGCCGCGACATTACCGAGCGGCGCGAGGCCGAGCTGGCCCGGAGGGAGAGCGAGGAAAAATACCGGACCCTCGTCGAAAGCATCCAGGATGGGGTTTTTCTCATTCAGGAGCGGATCCTCCGTTTTGCCAACAGGCCTTTCGCCGAGATGATCGGATGGAGCCCCCACGAGGTGGTGGGGATGGATTTTCGCCGGCTGGTGGCCCCCGAGGATCTGCCAATGGTCCAGGACCATCACCATCGCCGGCTCATGGGGGAGCCCGTGCCGCGGGAATATGAATTCAGAATGATCCACCGTGATGGAGAGACTCGGGTCGCCGTCAACTTGTCCGTGGGAATGACCCAGTACCAGGGCAGGCCTGCGTTCATCGGCACGGTGAAGAACATCACCGAGAAGAAGCAGGCCGAGGAGGAAAGGCGGAGGATCGAAGAACAGTTCCGGCATGTCCAGAAGCTGGAAAGCCTGGCTGTCCTGGCGGGCGGGATCGCCCATGACTTCAATAACCTGCTCATGGGCATTCTGGGGAGCTCCGACCTGGGGCTGGTCTCTCTGCCGGAGAATGCTCCCGCGAGCCTCCATTTCGAAGCCATACAAAAGGCCGTTGTTCGGGCCGCGGAGCTTTGCCGCCAGATGCTGGCGTATTCCGGGAGGGCGCAATTCTTCATCGAGCAGGTTCAGCCGGCTGACCTCATCCGCGAGGTGATCGCCATGGCCCGGATGTCGCTGTCGCCGCAGATCAGCCTCAGCTATGCCCCCGCCGGGGATCTTCCCCCCGTGGAGGGAGATGCGGCGCAGCTCCGGCAGGTCATCACCAACCTGATCATCAACGCATCGGAATCCATAGGTGAATGCCAGGGAAAGATCACGGTCTCCACGGCGGCCGTGGACTGTACCCGCGCGCACTTCCGCCACTCTTACCTCAACGACGCCATGCCCGAGGGTCTCTACGTGTGCATCGAGGTGACGGACACGGGCTGCGGCATGGATGAGGTGACCCGTCAGAAGGTTTTCGATCCCTTCTTCTCGACGAAGTTTACCGGAAGAGGGCTTGGCCTGGCAGCCGTTCTCGGTATCGTGAGGGGACACAAGGGGGCGATCGAGGTCCACACCGCTCCGGGTCAGGGATCGACCTTCAGGGTCTTTCTTCCCGCGGCGGCGGATACGCGCGGAGTCCATGCGGCGGATTCCCTGGCGCCCGATCGGGGCGAGAGGGGGAGCAGGACGGTACTGCTGGTGGACGACGAAGAGCCGGTTCGTCTCGTGGCCTCTCAGATGATGGAGCTCCTGGGATTCACTGTGCTTTCGGCCCACGATGGTGTCGAAGGAGTGGAGCTGCTGCGGCGAAACCGGGACGAGATCGACCTGGTGGTCCTGGATCTGGCCATGCCACGCATGAGCGGCGAGGAGGCGTTTCACGCCATGAGGGCCATCGCTCCCGACCTGCCGGTCATCATCACGAGCGGCTACAGCGAGAATGAGGTGATGCGGCATTTTGCCGGAGCGTCCATTGCCGGCTTCATCCCCAAGCCGTTTTCGTTTCAAAATCTGCGGGAAACGCTGGAGGGAGTGGCCTTTGAGGACAAGAACCTTCCAGCCAAAGAGGGGTGAGGCCGGATAGAAGCCCGTCCCCCGGTGGATCAGGATGGCGCCGTGCTGTCAGCGCCGGAGGAGGATTGACTGGAGCCATTCGTTGGCGGGGAAAATGAAAATGAGTAAAGCCATCAAGGTATCGCTCATGGCCTCGGGGCTCATCATGGTCGCCCTGGCCGCCGCCGTCGGGTACGTCCTTGCGACCTTCGATTCCGGCCGCTTCAGGCAGCAGGTCGTCGACAGCGTTCGTGAAAAGACCGGGCGCACACTCCACATCGAAGGGAGCATCCAACTGACGGTTTTTCCCAGCATCGGGATGGCCGTCTCCGGGGTGTCCCTTTCCGAGCCGCGCAGCGATCAGCTTTTCATGCGGGCCCGTGAGGCCCGGGCTTCTCTCGGGCTGCTCCCCCTCTTTTCCAGGCGGGCTGAAGTGGACAGCGTGAGCCTGAAGGGATTGGCGGTCACCGTGGTCCGTTCCAGGCAAGGAAGGTTCAATTTCGAGGACCTGGTGGGAGTGGGCGGGGCGCGGCCGGCGGGTGGGGATTCGGCTCCCGGGAGCACCGGTCAGACCCCTCCGCCCGGGCCGGTCGTTGATCAGCGGAAGGATTTCGCCATCCGTATCGCCGGAGTTGCCCTGGAGGATGCAACCATCGATTACACGGATGAGACCGACGGTTCCCGCCTCGTTCTCTCGAGCCTGAATCTCCGCGCGGGAGCCATCGCCGACGGGGTCCGCAGCCCCGTCAAGCTCTCCTTTGCCCTTCAATCCAGGGCGCCGGAGCTGGACCTTGCGGTCGATGTGGAGACCGACCTCCTCGGGGAGCGGGAGGCGCGGCGAACGAGTCTGGAGGGCTTCGGCCTGGCTGTCAAAGGCCGTGCCCTCGACATCACCGACCTCGATGCGACGCTGAAGGCGGATGTGGAAGCTCGAGCCGGGATGGCGGAGCTGAGTGTTTCCAACCTTCAGGTGGCTGCCAGGGGACGGAACAGGGATGCCGATTTTCAGGCCAGGCTGGACATCCCCAGGCTTTCGCTGGCTGCCGAGAAGCTGACGGGGGGCCAGGTCACCCTCGAAGCACTGGTGCGGAGAGCCACGCAAAAGCTCGAAGCCAGGGTGGTGATACCGGCGATCGAAGCCTCCCGTGGCGAGTTTTCGACACCTCCCGTGGATGCGTCGCTCCAGATGGAGCAGGAGGGTCGCACCCTCCAGTCCACGCTCTCATCTCCCCTCTCGGGCCATCTGGAGGCGAGGACCCTCGAGCTCCCCGGGCTGAAAGCGACCCTCGGCCTCAAGGATGCCTCAATCCCCGGCGGATCGGTGGACGCTCGAATCGACGGCACCGCTCGGGCGGATTTGTCGAGGGAGACGGTGGACATGGATCTCACGGCTCAAGTCGACGAAAGCCGCCTGGAGGGGAGGGTGGGGCTCGTTCGATTCCAGAAGCCGGCGCTCACTTTCGACGTGAAGGTGGACCAGCTGGATGCGGATCGCTATGGAGCCAGGGGGGAGGATTCCGGAAGGGGTGTGCCTCCTCGTGGCTCAGAGGAGACATCCAACAAGCCCGCTCAGGGGGAATCGGCCAAGCCTGTCGACCTTTCATGGCTCGAGGGGATCACCCTGGACGGACGCTTGCAGGTCGGGCAGCTCAAGGTGGCCAATGTTCGGAGCAGCCAGGTGCGAGGGGAGGTCAGGGCGGCGGATGGGCGGCTGGATGTGAATCCGGTCCTCGCCACCTTCCACGGTGGCAGCCTTGGGGGGGCCTTTTCCGCCCAGGCCGCCCCCGTGCCGTCGTTCAGCGTGAAGCTGAAGCTCGACCGGGTGGACATGGGGCCGTTCCTTCGGGACGCGGCCCGGAGCGACCGCATGGAAGGGCGGGGAGCCATCGTCATCGATGTCACCACCCAGGGGGACACGGTGGCCGCCCTCAAGAAGGGGCTCAACGGAAATGTCGCCTTTCACGTCACCGACGGCTCCATCCAGGGGATGGATCTGGCGGGGATGGCTCGGGAGGCCAAGAACAAGCTTCGGGAGCTGAAGGGTCGGAGGAAGGTCTCTGAAAACAGGAGTGAGAAGACCGATTTCAGCGACCTCAGAGCCTCATTCAACATTCGGAACGGCGTGGCGCGCAATGATGATCTCATCATGAAGTCGCCACTGCTGCGCGTTGGGGGCGAGGGAGTCATCGACTTGGGAAGCGACCGCATCGACTACCTGGTCAAGCCCACCGTGGTGGCGACGAGCAAGGGGCAGGGAGGGCACGACCTGGCCGATCTTTCCGGGGTCACGATTCCGGTCCGGGTGGAGGGACCCTTGAAGTCCCCCGGGTACACCATCGACTACAGCGGCCTCGCCCTGGAATACGGGAAAGGGATTCTGGAGCGCGCCGTGGACGACATGAAGGGCGAAGGCGGACGCAAGCTGGGGGACAGACTCAAGGGGCTCCTGGGACGCTGAGGCTTCGAGCGGCGCGGGAAGCCCGCGCTTCAGGATTCTGGGCTGCTCTGCTTCGCCGGTGTCCAGGGGAGAGGGCGGTCTGTACGAGCCCACCGAAGCTGCATAAGAAGAGTAGTCCCCTCAAAGCTGCACTTCTTTATCAGTGCCTCGTTGGGATTGGCGGGCTGCGTCAGGCTCTTGTTTTGGGTGGGTAGGCAGACGCACAGGAAAAATGGGCGCAAAACCAGTGGGTTAGAGTGGGTGATGAAAAATGGCGTGTGCCTACGCGTTAGAAGTGGTTGATTGGAAGTTCAGGACAGTCTTAGGTGCTGGAATTTCAAGGGATTTGAGTCTCCTTAGAAGTTCGGGTGAAGGCTCGTTGCGCTGAAAAAATTGGTAATTGGGGGTGTGGAATTCACTGGCCTGAAGTGTCGCGAGGGTCCGCCTGATCTGGGGCCAGGGCTGCTTGCACTGGAGCTCCGCCACCCGCTCGATGAGAAGGGCGAAGACGCAGAGCTTGATGTGAGCCTCGATGCGACGGGCGAGCCAGTGGTGCATCGGCTCCATCTTGATCCGGGTTCGCTTGAGAGCCCTGAAGCATCGCTCGATCACCAGCAACCCCTTGTAGCCCGCTGCAGCGTCTTCGAGGGTGATGCTGTCGTCGTTGGTCTGGAGCACCCACTTGCCATCGAACTT
>JALOPI010000068.1 GCA_025453975.1 Syntrophobacteraceae bacterium | reverse complement strand
TGCCAGCAATGCCGGCGGCGGCTCCGCGTCGGTTGGAAGGGTAAAGCCGGGATAGCGGAGGTAGCAGAGCTGCACCGCGAAGCCAGGACGGTTCTGTTTGTCGCGCCGTTGGCGAATGACCGATAGATCGGATTCCGAGAAGGTGTAATGCTGAATGAGCTCGTCCTCAGAGACAGGGAAGGCGAGCAGTGAAGCACGCTCGGCGGGCGTTAGAAGACTGCGACGCGGCATGGTCAGTCATTCGTCCGCAGGTATTGGTATGAGGTCTCGCGGCTAATGCCGAGCTCGCGGGCCAGCTTCGATTTTTGCTCGCCGGCACTGGCCCGTTGTCGCAACTCGGCCACCTGTTTGGAGGAGGTATACCCCAGACTGACATCAAGAGGTCGAGAGGGCATCATACTAACCTACTTGCCAAATATAACCACTCAGGTTATTTCCTCTGAGCATGGAAAAGCGTACGCCTCACTGCAGACTGTCGGTCGTCAAGGCTTTGATCCAAGACGGCAAGGTGCGGATCACTCTGTCAGCTCTTGCGGGTGGAGCGGCATTGGGATTTGATGCGGATGGCATCATCGGTGTGGTCACGGCGCTGACGACGAAGGATTTCTTCAAAAGCTAGACGTCGCACGCTGACCATCGGATCTGGCAGGACGTTTACCGACCGAGCACCTCCGCGGGAGAAGTCTACCTCAAACTCACCGTCATCGGCGAAGTGCTCGTTGTTTCCTTCAGGGAGCTGTAATCATGAAATGTCCAGTTTGTGGCGGAGCCGAGTTGGTGCATGTCACTCGTGACATACCCTACACGTACAAAGGCGAATCAACAACGATTCCCGAAGTATCGGGTGGGTTCTGCTCGGCTTGCGGCGAAGGCGTACTCGAAAGTAAAGAATCGGCGCGTGTCAGTTCGCTGATGCTGGAGTTCAACAAGCAAGTGAATGCTTCCATCGTTGACCCGGCATTCATTGCGCGAGTGCGCAAAAAACTTGCTCTTGACCAGCGCGAAGCCGGGGAGATTTTCGGCGGTGGCGTCAATGCATTCTCTCGCTACGAGAAAGGCAAGACCAAACCGCCCCTGGCACTCGTGAAACTCCTCAAAGTGCTTGATCGCCACCCGGACCTTCTGTCGGAAGTCAAATCGGCTTAGCGTACGATTTTTTCCGTTTCGTGAGCTGACCCCGAGGAGGCCGGGCACATGCCCTGTCAGCAGCCTGCCCGGGCGGTTCGCCACCCTTCCCAGCTCATCGCCGAGGAGCCCGGCCGCGGCATCGGCGAGGAGCTTCCGCGAGACGAGAAGCGCCAGCAGCTCCGTTTCGCTCAGCCGGGTCACCGGCAGTCGATAGTCCGGGTCCCCGTAACGGTATCCCCGGCGCGAGGCGTCGCAGTCCAGGGACGCTCCGAACCACCGGAACGTCTCGATGGTGCGCTGAGCCGTCTTCACGGAGCATTCAAACTCCCGGGCGAGCCCCGTGGCGTTGGGGTAGCGGCCTTTTCGCACCTGGCTGTCGAGCCAGACGAAGCGCTCGAGATAGAGGCGGTCACCCATCCTTCCATCCAATGTTGCCGATCGTGCTCGAGAGATACCTGCCGATGAATGGCCCCCCTTCGTCAGGGGTGATGGCCTCGGAAAAGACCAGCAGCCTCCGGATGTAAAGCACTTTGTGAGGGCGGTCAGCCCCGGAAGCGCCCTGACGTTGCACGCGTCATCGTGTCCAGGCCGGAGTTACGCCTCGGGCTCTCCTGGAGCCGGAGATCCGACGGACGGGAGTCGGCAATGCTGTTGACTCAGGCCCATGATTGGCTTTGGCCGTCATTCCAGCGAAAGCCGGAATCCAGCGTTCTATGCGGGTTTCCTGGACCCCGGCCTTCGCCGGGGCGACGTTAAGCCAACAGCATTGCGGGGGACGGGACCGTGGCCTCTTATAGTCCCATGGTTTCCATTAGCTTCACTCACACGCAGGCGTCGGAAGACTCCATTTTTGACTCAGGGGCGTGAATTCGGTTGCCAATCTCCGGTGAATCGATAAGATTGCTCGGTTTATGATCCAGGAGGGTTTCGCGCAGCCGCCGGAGCACGGCCGGGCGAGGGCTCGACCCGCGAGGAGCGGGCTCTTCCCACCGGCCCATGTGGACGACGCGGGCGGCGGGCGCATTTCTTTGCACGAGGCACCACGAAGGATGATCTATGGCATCTCCATGGGAACGCACCCCGGCGCTGCTCGTCCTCGAGGACGGAACCGTTTTTCGCGGCACCACCTTTGCCGGCCACGGGCGGGCTCTGGGTGAAGTGGTCTTCAACACCAGCATGAGCGGCTACCAGGAGGTCCTGACGGATCCGTCCTACAAGGGACAGATCGTCGCCATGACCTACCCCCTCGCGGGGACCTACGGAATCAACGACGAGGACATGGAGTCGGCCGCCATTCAGGTGGAGGGCTTCGTCGTGAAGGAATACCAGAATTTCCCCAGCAGCTGGCGCAGCACCCGGTCCCTCGCCGACTTCCTGAACCAATACGGAAAGATCGGGATCGAGGGCATCGACACCCGGGCGTTGACGCGCCACATCCGGGTCGTGGGGGCCATGCGCGGGATCATCGCCACGGACACGGAGGATGTGAAGACGCTGATGGACCAGGTTCAGGCCTTTCCCGGCCTGAACGACGTCGACATGGTCCGGCACGTCACCTGCGCCCAGCCATACCGATGGAAGGAGGGGGTCCGCCCCGTGGACCCCGCCCATCCCTGGGACGCCGACGAACCGCGGCACCGGGTGGTCACCCTGGACTGCGGCGTGAAGTACAACATCCTGCGAAAGCTGGAGGAGGCCGGCTGCCAGGTTCTCGTGGTTCCGGCCGCCACCTCGCCCCAGGCGATCCTCGATCTCCAGCCCGACGGGGTTTTTCTCTCCAATGGACCCGGGGACCCCGCCGCCGTCCATTACGTCATTGAAACGGTGCGGGACCTCATGGGGCGGCGGCCCCTTTTCGGCATATGCCTGGGCCACCAGATGATGGGGCTGGCCCTGCGCGGCCGCACCTTCAAGCTCAAGTTCGGCCACCGCGGCGCCAACCAGCCCGTCAAGGACGTCACCACGGGGAAAGTGGAGATCACGTCCCAGAACCACGGGTACTGCGTGGACCTGGAGTCCATGAAGGATGCGCCCGTTCGCCTCACCCATTTCAACCTGAACGACAACACCCTCGAAGGGATGGAGCACCTGGAGCTTCCGGCCTTCAGCGTGCAATACCACCCCGAGGCTTCGCCGGGACCCCACGACGCTTCTTACCTGTTCGACCGCTTCATCCGGCTCATCCAAAAGCACGGGACGGCCCGGAAGGAGTTGTAGCTGGGGGGGGGGAGAGGCTCCCGGTTTCCGGTTTCAGGCATCACGGCTCATCGCTCCGAAAGCAGTCCAGCGTGGAAAGGATCACATGCCCAAGCGTACGGATATTCGAAAGATACTGATCATCGGCTCGGGGCCCATCATCATCAGCCAGGCCTGCGAGTTCGACTATTCGGGGACGCAGGCCTGCAAGGCCCTCCGGGAGGAGGGGTACGAGATCGTGCTGGTGAACAGCAATCCCGCCACCATCATGACGGACCCGGAGACGGCTCACCGCACCTACATCGAGCCCATCACGCCGGCGGCGGTGGCCAAGGTCATCCGGCGGGAGCGGCCCGACGCGCTCCTTCCGACCCTGGGCGGCCAGACGGCCCTCAACACGGCCATCAAGGTGGCCGAGATGGGCGTCCTGGAGGAGTGTGGAGTCGAGATGATCGGTGCGCGGGTGGACGTCATCCAGAAGGCCGAGGACCGGGAGCTGTTCCGGGACGCCATGCGCAAGATCGGCCTCAAGGTTCCCGTCAGCGGCATCGCCAGCTCCATGCACGAGGTGGAGTCCATCGTGGCCGAGATCGGCTACCCGGTCATCGTGCGTCCGTCCTTCACCCTGGGCGGGACGGGGGGGGGCGTGGCCTACAACCGCGAGGAGCTCACGGCCCTCTGCCAGGCGGGTCTGGATGCCAGCCTCATCCACCAGGTCATGCTGGAGCAGTCGGTCCTCGGGTGGAAGGAGTTCGAGCTGGAGGTGATGCGGGACCGCATGGACAACGTCGTCATCATCTGCTCCATCGAGAACCTGGACCCCATGGGGGTGCACACGGGGGACTCCATCACCGTGGCCCCGGCCCAGACCCTCACCGACCGCGAGTACCAGATGATGCGCGACGCCTCCATCGCCATCCTGCGGGAGATCGGCGTCGAGACGGGGGGATCCAACGTCCAGTTCGCCGTCGACCCCGCCACGGGGGAGATGGTGGTCATCGAGATGAACCCCCGGGTGTCGCGCTCCTCGGCCCTGGCCTCCAAGGCCACGGGATTCCCCATCGCCAAGATCGCGGCCAAGCTGGCCGTGGGCTACTCCCTGGACGAGCTGGCCAACGACATCACCCGGGAGACGCGAGCCTCCTTCGAGCCCACCATCGACTACTGCGTGGTGAAATACCCGAGGTTCACCTTCGAGAAGTTCCCCAAGACCGAGGATCTCCTCACCACCTCCATGAAATCCGTGGGGGAGACCATGGCCATCGGGCGCACTTTCAAGGAAGCCCTGCAGAAGGCCATGCGCTCCCTGGAGATCGGGAGCTTCGGCTTTCAGGAGCCTCCCGACTCCGCCGACGCCGCCTATCTCGAGCAGCTTCGCCAGAAGATGCGCCGCCCCAGCTCCCGGCGGCTCTTCCAGATCGGCGAGGCCATGAAGCTGGGACTGTCCGTCGAGGAGATCCACGACCTTACGGCCATAGACCCCTGGTTCCTGCACCACATCCGCGAGATCGTCGTCACGGAGGAGGCCATCCGGAGCGCGGCGGCTGCGGGAGATTTCCTGGAGGACCCCCGCAAGCTCGCCACTGCCAAGGCCATGGGGTTCTCGGACGTTCAGCTGGGGAAGCTCACGGGGACGGACGAGGAGACGGTCCGCCGCAAGCGCATGGACCATGGCATCCGGCCCGTTTACAAGCTGGTGGACACGTGCGCCGCCGAGTTCGAGGCTTACACGCCTTACTACTATTCGACCTACGAGACCGAGGACGAGGCGAGGCCCACGGCGAGGCCCAAGGTCATGATCCTGGGAGGTGGGCCCAACCGCATCGGCCAGGGCATCGAGTTCGACTACTGCTGCGTCCACGCGTCCTTCGCCCTGCGGGAGGAGAACGTGGAGTCCATCATGGTGAACTCGAATCCCGAGACGGTGTCGACGGATTACGACACGTCGGACAAGCTCTACTTCGAGCCCCTCACCCGGGAGGATGTGCTCCACATCATCGAGACGGAGAAGCCCCTGGGCATGATCGTCCAGTTCGGCGGCCAGACGCCCCTCAACCTGGCGGTGCCCCTGGAAGAAGCCGGCGGGAAGATTCTCGGGACCTCTCCCGACGCCATCGACCTGGCGGAGGACCGCAAGCGCTTCCAGGGGCTCCTCCGGAAGCTGAGCCTGAAGCAGCCCCGCAACGCCACGGCCTTCACGGTGGAGGAGGCCGTCGAGGCGGCGGGGGCCATCGGGTACCCCGTGGTGGTGCGCCCGTCGTACGTTTTGGGCGGCCGGGCCATGGAGATCGTCTATGACGACGCCATGCTGCGGCGCTTCATGGAAACGGCCGTGCATGTGTCCCCCGGCCACCCCATCCTCATCGACCAGTTCCTGGAGGACGCCATCGAGCTGGATGTGGACGCCATCAGCGACGGTGAAACGACGGTCATCGCCGGCATCATGGAGCACATCGAGCAGGCGGGCATCCATTCGGGGGACAGCGCCTGCGTCCTTCCGCCCATCAGCATCCCGTCCGAGCTGCAGGAGGAGGTGCGCCGCCAGACGCGGCTCCTGGCGGCGGAGCTGGGCGTCGTCGGGCTCATGAACATCCAGTACGCCATCCAGAAAGGGAAGATTTACCTGCTGGAGGTCAATCCCCGGGCTTCGCGGACCATTCCCTTCGTGAGCAAGGCCATCGGGGTCCCCTTGGCGAAGCTGGCCACGAAGGTTATGCTCGGCAAGTCCTTGAAGGAGCTGGGGTTCACCCGGGAGATCGAGCCCCGGCACCTGTCGGTGAAAGAGTCCGTCTTCCCCTTCTCCCGGTTTCCCAACGTGGACACCCTCCTGGGGCCCGAGATGAAGTCCACGGGGGAGGTCATGGGCATCGGGGACAGCTTCGGCATCGCCTTCGCCAAGGGTCAGGCGGCGGTGGGCTACGAGCTGCCCACCAGCGGGACGGTGTTCGTCAGCGTGCGGGACATCGACAAGCCGGGGGTCCTTCCCGTGGCGAAAAGGTTTTGGGAGCTGGGATTCAGGCTCATCGCCACCCGGGGCACGGCGGACTACCTGCGACAGCACGGCCTGCCCGTGGAGAGTGTTTTCAAGCTCCGGGAAGGCCGGCCCCACGTGGTGGACCACATCAAGAACGGCCAGATCCAGCTGGTGATCAACACGAGCCTGGGGAAGCAGACCTCGTCGGATTCCTACGAGATCCGGCGAACGACCCTGGTGTACAACATCCCGTACACCACCACTGTCGCCGGGGCGAGGGCCCTGGCCGAGGCAGTGAGCGCTCTCCAGGACGGCGACTGGGGGGTCAAGACGATCCAGGAGTATCATCGGGAGAACATCGAGAGATAAGCCATGTGTGGGATTTTTGGGGTATTCGACAACCCGGACGCGGCCAAGGTGACCTATTTCGGTCTCTACGCCCTGCAGCACCGGGGACAGGAAAGCGCGGGCATCGCCGTTTCCGACGGCTGTCAGGTCCGGGACTACAAGCACATGGGGCTCGTTCCCGAGGTGTTCAAGGAGACGACCCTCAAGGCCCTCAAGGGCAGCCTCGCCATCGGCCACGTCCGGTACTCGACCACGGGCTCGTCGCTCCTGGCCAACGCCCAGCCCTTCGTGGTGTTCATCAACAACGAGTACTACGGCATCGCCCACAACGGCAACATCGTGAACGCCCTGGAGCTGCGGCGGGAGCTGGAGGCCGACGGCGCCATCTTCCAGTCCACCATGGACACCGAGATCATCATGCACCTCATGGCGCGGGAGCTGAGGCACGGACTGGAGGAGGCTCTGGTGCGGGCCCTGGGGCGGGTCCAGGGAGCCTACTCCCTGGTCATGTGCACCCGGGACAGGCTCATCGGCATCAGGGATCCCCGAGGGTTTCGCCCGCTGTGCCTGGGACGCGTCAACGGCAGCTATGTTCTCTCATCGGAAACCTGCGCCCTGGATCTCATCGAAGCCACCTACGTGCGGGACATCGCCCCGGGTGAGATCCTCGTCATCGACGGGGACGGCCTTCATTCGCTGCACCCCTTCGCTCCCCAGCATCCGGCCCAGTGCATCTTCGAGTTCATCTACTTCGCCCGGCCCGACAGCAGCATCTTCGGCCAGAACGTCTACCTCTTTCGGAAGCGGCTGGGCAGGCTTCTGGCTGAGGAGAGCCCCAGCCTCCGGGCGGACATGGTGACACCGTTCCCCGATTCCGGGAACTACGCGGCCCTGGGCTTTGCCGAGGCCGCGGGAATCCCCTTCGAGATGGGGATCATCCGAAACCATTACGTGGGGCGCACTTTCATCCAGCCCAGCCAGGCCATGCGGGATTTCGGGGTCCGCGTCAAGCTCAACCCCGTCCGAGAGCTTCTCGACGGCAAGCGGGTCTGCTGCGTGGAGGACTCCATCATCCGGGGCACGACGACGCGCACGCGGATCACCACCCTTCGCGAGGCGGGGGCGCGGGAAGTGCACATGTTCGTGAGCTGCCCTCCCCACCGGTTCCCCTGCCCTTACGGCATCGATTTCTCCACCAAGGGAGAGCTCATCGCCGCGACACACACCATTGAAGAGATCCGGCAATTCATCGGACTCGACTCCCTCAAGTACCTCTCGCTGGAAGGCCTGCTCAAGGGAGCCGAGGCCCGCCGCAGCGACCACCCCTTCTGCCTGGCGTGCTTCACGGGCCAGTATTCGGTGCCTTTTGGAGAGCCCGTTTCCAAGCACTGCTTCGAGCAGGGATCATGAAGGAAGATCCGGCGGCCCATGGAGCCGATTGCCTGGCGAGCCGGGCGGTGAACGGCGATTCGGACCTGGTGGAGATCGCCCGGGAAGTCCTGCGGATCGAGGCGGACGGTATACTGCACCTGCTGGATCGCGTGGACGGGACCTTCGCGACGGCCGCCCGCTGGGTCTTCGAATCCACGGGCCGCGTGATCGTCACGGGGATAGGCAAGTCGGGGATCGTGGGGCGGAAGATCGTCGCCACCCTGAGCAGCACCGGCACGGCTTCCTTCTTCCTGCACCCCGTGGAAGGCATGCACGGCGACCTGGGAATGGTGCGGGACGAGGATATCGTGCTGGCCCTCTCCAACAGCGGCGAGACGGATGAGCTCAATGCCATCATTCCCAGCCTGCGGCGGATGGGAGCGCGCATCATCGCCTTCACGGGCAGGATTCCCTCAACCCTTTCCCAGCACAGCGACCTGGCCATCTACACCGGGGTCCCGCGGGAGGCCTGCCCCCTGGGCCTGGCGCCCACGTCAAGCACCACGGCCCTCCTGGCCATGGGCGATGCCCTGGCGGTGGCGCTCATCCGGATGCGTGGGTTTCAGGCCGGGGATTTCCGGCGGTACCATCCCGGCGGTCACCTGGGCGAGCGGCTCCAGGTTCCATTGCGCGATGTCATGATCCAGGGTGGGGCCATTCCGGTGGTGGGCTCCGACACGCCGGTGGCCGATGCTCTCCAGGAGATGAGCCGCAAGGGAATGGGAGCGACCCTCGTCCTGGGCGATTCGGGGGAGGTGGAGGGCATTTACACCGACGGCGACTTGAGACGATCCCTCAACAGGTTCCCCGACCTGCACCGGCGGCGTATCGACGAGGTCATGACCCGGAAGCCCCGCTCCATCGATTGGGATCGCTCCGTGGCCGACGCCCTCGAATTGATGGAGCGACACCTCATCACCGTGCTGCCGGTCCTCGGCCCGGACGGGGAGCTGGCGGGCATTCTCCATCTCCACGACCTTCTCGGCAAGGGCAGGATCCGATTCACCCGGGGCGCATAACGCTCATGTACAATCAGCTGCTCTACTTCATCGTCGCCCTGCTCATCTTCACGATCCAGCAGCCGGGCTCCAGGCCGTTTCTCCCCCCCGGCGCCACGGCTCTGGCCTTCCTTGCCCTCTTCGGCATCTATGTCGCTCTCTGCCGCAGGGCCTTCAACCCCCTGCGCCTGGCCCTGGAAGAAGGCGCTCCCATGGCGTGGCTGTCCCGGAGCCTCCAGGGAGTGCAGGCACGGCTTTCCATTTTGGGGCTGCTCTTCCTGGCCTGCCACGCATTCGTTCTCAATGTGAATTTTTATCTTCAAACCCTCCCGGGATTCCAGTGGAGCCAGACCTTGTACGGGGCCGCCGGCCTGGTCCTCTACATGGCCCACCTCGTGGTCATCTGGGTCATGGGCCACCCCGTCCACCAGCGGATCCACGGCTCCACCCGGAGCCTCGCCGCCCATGTGTGGGGCAGCGCCTCTTTCCAGCTGGCCATCCTGGTTCCCTGGCTTCTCATCTCGATTCTTGCCGACCTGGTGGAGGTGGTGAAGAAGCCCCCTTTCTTCAGCTCGAATGCGGGTCAGATCTTCCTTTCCGCCCTGATGATGGCTGTGTTCATCAGCCTCGGTCCCTCGCTGGTGGTCAGGCTCTGGGGGTGCAAGACCCTTCCGGAAGGCCCCTTACGGACCGCCCTCGAGGCGTTCTGCCGGCGGCATCGCTTCAGCATCGCGGACTTCAAGCTGTGGCCGGCTTTCGGGGGGGAGCTGCTGACGGCCGGCATCATGGGGATTCTGCCCGGTCTCAGATATATCCTGGTCACCCGGGGTCTCCTCGCCCTCCTGGACCGTGAGGAGCTCGAGGCGGTGGTGGCCCATGAAATGGGCCACATCAAGCGGTGGCACCTGCCCTTTTACATGCTGCTCTTTCTCGGCTTCTTCGCCATGACCCTCTCCTACCACGACATCTACCTGGATTTCGTCTCCCATGCCCTCTACCAGAGCGAAGCCCTGCTGGGCATGGCCATGGACAGCGGCTCCGCCGCGGCGACCTTTTTCTCTTTCGTGTATGCGGCCCCCATGCTCGTCGTCGTTGTCTTCTTCTTCCGCTACGTGTTCGGGTTTTTCATGCGGAACAGCGAGCGCCAGGCGGATCTCCATGCCCTCGGCATCGTCGGGCACCCGCACACCCTGATCTCCTCCCTGGAGAAGATCGCCTACGCCAGTGGAAGCATCCGGGACCTGCCGAGCTGGCATCACTACGGCATCGGCGAGCGCATCGACTTCCTCCGGCAGTCCTATCGGAACCCCGCCCTGTCCTCCAGGCACGACCGGAAGCTTTACGGCGCGGCGGCCCTCTTCCTGGGGCTGGCGGCTCTCCTGGCCTGGACGGGCCCGCTGCTGGAGCAGAGTGCCCTGGCTCGCCACTGGCGCCTGGAGGTGTGGGTGAAAACCCTCGATTCGGCCCTCCAAAAAGAGCCCGACAACCCCGCCTTCCACATGATGCTCGGCGGACTCCTGCTGGAGCGGAAGCAGTACGGGGAGGCGGAAGACCACCTCCTTCGGGCCCTGGAGCTGGCGCCCGAAGACCCGGTCCTCTTGAACAACCTTGCCTGGCTCTACGCCACCGCTCCCCCCCCCGTGGCCAATTCCACAGCGGCCCTGCGCCTCGCCGAGGAAGCCGTGCGCCTCAAGCCCGAGCCTTTCGTCTGGGACACACTGGCCGAGGCCTACCACGTCAACGGGCTCCACGAAGCGGCCCTGGCGGCCATCGAGCAGGCGATTCGGGATGGCACCGACAACCGCGAGCACTACCTGCGTCAGAAGGAAAGATTCCAGAAAGCGATGGAGGAATGACGAGGATGGGGACGGCGGGGAAGGGAGCGCCGCGCCCGCCGGCTCGAGCCGGCGGGCGCGGCGCTTTGGCTGATTCCCGGGGCGTCAGAACGTGCTCAGGATTCCCAGGAGGTGGGTCACCTCGCTGAGCGGGGCGTTCAGGTTGGCACGGTGGTTGGCCATGAGCCCATCCAGGTCGCTGTCCAGGATGAGCCATGGATCCAGCTCTTCCACCCGGTGCAGCTCGTGCAGGATCTCATCCATCAGCTCAAGACCGTTCATGGTCGAAGCCAGCTGGTTCCTGAATCCCACGCGGATCACCTTGAGGATCTCATAGTAAACGTGGGCGACGCCCTTGGCATAGTAGAAATAGTCGTCCGTCTTGAACATGCTCACCGGGGAGACGATGAGGCTCTTGTTCACGTTGCCGAGGAGGTCCTTGTAGCTTGCAATGAGGAGCCGGAGGTTGTCCACGCGATAGTAAAAGTTGCGCTTGCCTCCATCGAGCTTCTGGACGAACTGCCGGAGGTGCTGGATGGCTTCTCCGTAGGAGGTTTCGGCCGAGGGGAACCAGAAGAGGGTGGCCCGATTCATGAGCAGGTTCACGGCCAGCTCGAGGTCCGGGTCGTAAGTGTCGGCGTCCCCCATCCGGGTCAGGCTGTCCTTGAGCCTCAGGGTCGTGAACCTGATGGCTTCGAGGACCCCCAGCTGGTAGTTGTTGACATTGTCCGTGAACCGCCCCAGCAGGATATCGTTGGGTCGCCAGCCCAGGAAGCGCCCCTTGAGCTCGTAGTCCAGGAGCTCGATCATGGTCTCCACGAAGGTCACGCCGGGGATTGGAGAGATCTCGGGCAGCACGGGGCCGTGTCCGCCGTGGGCATCCCCGTGGGCTTCTTCGCCGTGAGGGGCTTCCTGGGTGGGCTGGACCGGGCGGCTGAGAGAAGGCGCGGGGGTGGCATGGGGCTCGGCGGATTTGGGAACGGAAGACGGCTGCCCCGGAGGCTGCTGAGATGTCGCATCCCCTCCTCCCGTTGCTGGCGCCGCGGACTCCTGCGCTCCCTGGGGGGCGGGGGTGCTGGCCGCGGTCTGCTGCCGGGCCGCGTCGGGAGCCGTGGCGGCCTGCTCCCCCGACCGCTCGGGGAGGAGCGTGTGCCGTTGAAGAGCCCATGCCCCGTGAACGGCGGAAAAGGCCACCATGAACATGCACATCGCGAGGATCCAGACCGGGCGGCATCGCATGCCCGGTATTCCGCGCGGACGGCTTGCGACGCCCCTGCCAAGAGCTGCCATATTCAGACTCCTCGATTCCAAGGGTTACGAGACAAACCCTCCGGCGCAACGAACGGTCCGGGGGAGGGTTGGCCAACGACGCCCGAGGGCGTCAGCGCTCCATCACCATGTAGGTGGCGCAGGCATCTCCGGACTCCCACGCCGTGACGCTGTGGACCCAGCGGTCTCCATTGTCGAGCCGCTCCCCCAGCCTTTCGAGGAGGTAGCGCGCGATGTTTTCGGAGGATGGGTTGTGAATGGCAAAATAGGGGAGGTCGTTCAAGTACTTGTGATCGATGTCGGAAAGGAGCTGTCGGGTGGCCTCCTTCACTTCGCCGAAATCGACGACGACGCCGCTCGCGTCCAGCTCGGTACCCCTCAGGACCACTTCGATCTTCCAGTTGTGGCCGTGGAGATGCTCGCACTTCCCCCTGAAGTTCCGGAGATTGTGCGCGGCGGCAAAATCGCTGATCACCTTCAGCTCGTATATGTGCTTCATGACTCATGGCCTCGCGAGGTTTGAGGGAAAACTAAGCCTGGACACTCCACGACGGGGTTCAAGACTCCAGTCCACGGGATGGCGTGTCATGATCTTTTCCCGCCCCTGGGCCCGGCCCGGCCCGGAGGGCTGAGACATGGACCCGGTTGTGGACGAAAAAAGTATTGCATCCAATGGGTTAACCCCATTTATCCAAAAGGGGTTTTTTTGTCAAATCCAATAACCCTTCCACTCCAGACTCCGGAGGCGGGTCGGCGTCTTCTCGGGGCATGAGCCGAAAAGGGTTTTTGTTGGTTTTTTGGGCTCGCTGTGCTATCGAATTTCCTTTTCGGGTGACAAGCTGGCAATGGCCTGGCGGCCAGGAGAGCATGGGGCATGTCTTCCTCCATGAGCGGTAAGGAAGGGACCGATCCCAAGACCGGGCGGGAGAGGAGCGGAACGCAGGACTCGACGCCATCCGCACCCATGCCGCTGCGCCATGCGTCGGAGGCCTTCCTGCGACATCTGCGGGTGGACCGCGGCCTGAGCCCCGAGACCGCCCGCGCCTATGCGGTGGACCTGGCCCAGATGGAGGCCTTCGTGCGGGGGCGATTCGAAAGGAGCACCGTTGCCCTTGAAGATCTGACGCCACAGGTCATTCGGAGCTTTCTTGCCGATGGACATCAGCGGTGGCGGAAGACGACCCAGGGGCGGAAGCTCGCTACGCTGCGCTCCTTTTTCCGTTATCTCAACGAAGAGGGTCTGGTGGAGGGGAGCCCCGCCGAAGGGGTGGCGTATCCCAGGATGCGCTCCAGGCTACCGGATTTTCTGGGCATCGACGCCGTCTTCCACTTCCTGGATGCTCTGCGCCAGTCATCGCAGCCCCCCGGGGCTTCGTGGCGGCGGGCGCGCAACTGGGCGCTCTTCGAGACGGCTTATTCCTCGGGGCTTCGGGTGAGCGAGCTGGTGGGCCTGAATCGCCAGGATCTGGATCTGGAGGGTGGTATGCTGCGGGTGCTGGGGAAAGGCGGCAGGGAGAGGGTGGTGCCCGTTGGCAGCCAGGCCTTACAGGCGGTGGAGGCCTATCTCCGGAAGCTGGACCCGCAGCCCTTGAAGCTGACGGGAGATGCGGCGGCGCTGTACCGAAATGCCCGCGGTGGTCGCCTCACGGTGCGGTCCGTTCATCGGATCCTCAGGAGCGAGCTGGAGCGCTGCGGGCTGTGGCAGCGAGTGAGCCCCCATGGGCTGAGGCACAGCTTCGCGACGCACCTTTTGAGCTCGGGGGCCGATTTGCGGGCCATCCAGGAGATGCTCGGTCATTCGTCCCTTTCCACCACTCAGCGATACACGCACGTCCATCTGGACCAGCTCATGAAGGTCTATGACGCGGCTCACCCGCGCAGCAGGAAAACGAAGGATTGAAGCTCCGCGGCCCCTGGAAGCGCAAGATCGCTCCAGCCGCTTAAATCGCGAGCATTGAAGGGGTATGATGAACGAGGTCATTCGGAGCACAACGGTGCTGGCGGTCCGGCGTGAGGGTCGCGTGGTGATGGCGGGAGACGGCCAGGTGACCATGGGGGAGACCGTGGTGAAGCACCATGCCCGCAAGATACGAAGGCTTTACCACGACCGGATCCTGACGGGCTTTGCGGGGTCCACGGCGGATGCCTTCACCCTCTTCGAGAAGCTCGAGGGCAAGCTCGAGCAGTACAATGGCAATTTGAAGCGGGCCGCGGTGGAGCTGGCCAAGGACTGGCGAATGGACCGCGCTCTCCGGCGCCTCGAGGCACTGCTCCTCGCCGCCGATGCCACCGAGACCTTCATCCTGAGCGGTACGGGGGACGTCATCGAGCCCGACGACGGGCTAGCCGCCGTCGGATCGGGGGCGCCCTTTGCTCTCTCCGCCGCCCGGGCACTGCTGGCGCACACGGACCTGCCGGCTCGCCGCATTGCCGAGGAGGCCATGAAGATCGCCGCATCGGTGTGCGTTTTCACCAACACGGAATTCACCATCGAGGAGCTCTGAATCGATGCAGCAGCCCCTGACTCCAGCCGAGATCGTCCGCGAGCTGGACAAATACGTCGTCGGCCAGCGCGAAGCCAAGCGCATGGTGGCCATCGCCCTGCGGAACCGCTGGAGGCGTCAGCAGGTCCCTGAGCACCTCCGGGACGAGATCGCCCCCAAGAACATCATCATGATCGGTCCGACGGGCGTGGGAAAGACGGAGATCGCGCGCCGGCTGGCCAGGCTGGCCCAGTCGCCCTTTCTCAAGATCGAGGCCAGCAAGTTCACCGAGGTCGGCTACGTCGGGCGGGATGTGGAGTCCATGGTGCGCGATCTCACCGAGCTGGCCGTGAGCATGGTCCGGAGCGAAGAGCTGGAAGCGGTCAAGCTCAAGGCGGAGGAGATCGCCGAGGAGAAGCTCCTGGACATCCTGCTGCCCCCCAGGCGCCAGCAGGCGGGTAAGGAGCCCGCGCTGCCCGAGCCCGAAGTCATGGGCGCCGCCCAGGAGGAATCCCGGCAGGCCGACTCGACCCGGGAGAAGTTGCGGAAGCTCCTCAAAAAGGGGAAGCTCGACGACCGTTACGTGGAGATCGACGTCCCCGACCGGAATGTGCCCATGATCGAGATCTTCGCGGGCGCCGGCATGGAGGACATGGACTACAACCTGCGCGAGATGCTGGGATCCATGATGCCCCGCAGGACCAAGCGGCGCAAGGTGAAGATCCCCGAGGCCCGGGAGCTGCTGGTGGCGGAGGAGTCCCAGAAGCTCATCGACATGGACAAGGTCATCAAGCTGGCCATGGAGCGCGTGGAGCATTCGGGGATCATCTTCCTGGACGAGATCGACAAGATCGCGGGGCGGGAGTCTGGGGGGCGGGGTCCCGACGTGTCCCGGGAAGGCGTCCAGCGGGATCTGCTGCCCATCGTGGAAGGCTCCACGGTCACCACCAAGTACGGCATGGTGAGAACGGACCACATCCTCTTCATCGCCTCGGGGGCCTTTCACATCGCCAAGCCCTCGGATCTCATTCCCGAGCTCCAGGGACGTTTCCCCATCCGGGTGGAGCTGACCTCCCTCACCCGGGAGGACTTCGTGCGCATCCTGAAGGAGCCTGAAAACGCCTTGATCGTCCAGTACACCGCGCTCATGGAGACGGAGGAGGTGCGCATCGCCTTCGAAGACTCGGCCATCGAGGAGATCGCGGAGCTGGCGTTTCAAGTCAACTCCAGAACGGAGAACATCGGGGCCCGGAGGCTGCACACCATCATGGAGAAGCTGTTGTCGGAGATCTCGTTCAATGCCCCGGATCTCAAGGGCCAGATGATCCCCATCACCAGGGAGTATGTGCGTGAGACGCTCCAGGAGATCATCAAGGACGAGGATCTGAGCCGCTACAT
>JALOPI010000067.1 GCA_025453975.1 Syntrophobacteraceae bacterium | reverse complement strand
CTATCGGGGCTGTTTTTGGGGCTGTTCTACTTCGTTTCCATGTCTCATGGAGCCGGTTTTGCTCTCTACGAGGGCAGTGCCAGGGCCAACGCAATGGGCGGAGCCATGGTGGGAAAGGCGGATGATCCTTCGGCCATCTTTTACAACCCGGCGGGCATCACCCAGTTGCCCGGGACTCAGTTCATGACCGGTGGGACCGCCATTATACCCAGGACAAAAGTCAAAACCAGCAATGATCCCCTGTCCCGACGAGAGCAAACAACGCCAACCGAGGAGAATGTCTGGCTGCCGCCACATGTTTATCTGACCCATCAGCTGACCGATCAGTTTTACCTGGGTGTCGGCCTGTTCAGCCTTTTCGGACTGGGGACCGAGTTCGACCCCAATTGGCCCGGCCGTTTCAACAGCTACAAGGCCGTGATCCAGACCCTCAATTTCAACCCGAACATCGCCTTCAAGATCAATGACCAGCTCTCCATTGCCGCCGGGTTCAACGTCATGTGGTTCGATCTGGAGCTTCGGAACAAGATCCTCCTCGGCTTCAACCAGCAGGGGCGGACCATCGAGACCGATCAGCGCCTGGAGGGAGATTCCTTCGGCTACGGCGGCAACGTTGCCATCCACTATCGTCCCTGTCAGTGGGCATCCCTGGGTGTTTCCTACCGCAGCCGCATGGACCAGGACGTGGAGGGCCGGGCAAAGTTTGACGGCTTCCTCAACGATACGGATGCCGATGGCTCCATCACGCTCCCTGATGAGGTCTACATGGGCCTGGCCATCTATCCCATGCCCAAACTGAGCCTTGAGGTCGGCGCCATCTGGACCAACTGGAGCACTTTCGACAAGCTGGTGATCGACTACGATGAACCTCTCGCGGGCAGGACCAGCCGCGTGGAGCGGGAGAAGAAATGGGAGGATACATGGCGCATCTTCTTCGGGGCTGAATATAAGGTCAACGACATGCTGGACCTGCGATTCGGTTATGTCTACGACCAGGAGCCGAGCCCTGACGAGCATGTGGACTACCTCGTGCCCGCCAACGATCGTCACCTGTTCAGCTTCGGACCCGGCATCCACTGGCGCGGCTGGACCCTGGATCTTTCCTACACCTACCTCATGGTCGCGGATCGAACGGTGGATTCCAACGGCAGGTTCTTCACCGAAGGGGTTCTGGATTCGGAGTTTGAAGGCGGCCACGCCCATTTGATCGGCCTCAGCGTGAGCCACAAATTCTAGAGTTTGCGGGAAATCGCGATTCAGAGCAGCCCCTCATCATGAGCCTCGGTGCCACCCTGAACGATGATAAGGCTCCCGGGCCGGCTCTTATACTCCTTGAGGATCCGAATCCTCGTTTCCACGAATCGCGGGGGCGAGAATCCTTCGCCCCCGCGAGCTCGAAACCCGAGACTTATCGCAGCAGTTCCCCATGGCCCCCCTGGGCCACCCAAACAATGAAGAGGCCCGCATCCGGGCTGGTTTTCAACTTTAGACTTGAAACCTTAAACTTGAGACTTTTCGTGGCAGGAGCAGGCATGGCTGAAGATCTGAAGAAGATGTATCGGACCGTCATGGAGGACCATTTTCCCGAGTCCATGAAGATATCTTTCGGGGACCAGGATCTGGTCTATCGAAAGCGCTCGTGGAAATTCCCCGACTCGAAGACGGGGGAGCTCATCGAGAAGGGGCTCAGGTACGGTGAGAACCCCGGGCAGGAATCCGCGCTGTATGAGCTGGTGGGCGGCAACCTGACCCTCGGCGGCTGCGGGTTCATCGATCCCGGAAACGGTTTGGTGAGCGCCATTGCCGAAGAGGATATGCTTCAAGAAGGGAAGCACCCCGGCAAGATCAATCTGACGGACCTCGACAACGGGTTGAATATTTTGAAATATCTCATGGCCAGGCCCGCTGCGGTGATCCTCAAGCACAATAATCCGTGCGGTGCGGCCTACGGCAAGTCACTGGCCGATGCATATCACCGGGCCAACCGGGCCGACCGCATCGCCGCATTCGGCGGCTGCCTGGTGGTGAACCGTGCGGTGGACAAGGCCACGGCGGCCCTCATTGCCGAGAATTACCTCGAAGTGGTGGCGGCCCCGGAGTACGAGGAAGGGACCCTCGACATTCTCAAGGGCCGTCCCAATCTACGGATCATACAGGTGTCGAGGATCGACCGATTGGCGGATTACATCAGCAGGCGCTTTGTGGACTTCAAGTCCCTGGTGGACGGGGGAATCATCGTCCAGCAGTCTCCCCTGAACAGAGTGCTGGGGGCCCGGGATCTCAAGCCGGCCGAGACCACCCATGAAGGAAAGGTTTACCGCATCGGGAGGGTGCCCACCGAGCGCGAGATGAACGACCTGCTTTTCGGCTGGTTCGTCGAACAGGGGGTCACGTCCAATTCGGTGCTCTATGTGAAGGATGAATGCACCGTGGGCATCGGGACGGGTGAGCAGGACCGGGTGGGAGTGGCCGAAATCGCCGTCTTCAAAGCCTACCAGAAGTTTGCCGACGCGCTCTGCTTCGACCGCCACGGAATCCCTTACAAGGACCTGGAGCTGGCCATCGAAAAGGGGCAGCGGCCCGCCGAGGAGAAGGAAGCGATCGACGCGGAGACCCGCGAGGCCAACGCGGGGCTGAGGGGGGCCGCCATGGTGTCGGATGCCTTTTTCCCGTTCCGGGACGGTGTCGACGTGGGGCTGCGGCAGGGCGTCACCGCCGTGGTTCAGCCCGGGGGCTCCATGAGGGACTGGGAGGTCATCGAAGCCTGCAATGAAGCCAATGCCACCATGGTGCTGACGGGGCAGCGGGCTTTCAAGCATTGATGGAGGGTGCGGGGGGCGGCAGGGTGCTTGATGGAATAAAAGAGACGAAAGGGACAACAGGGACTGAAGGGACCCGGGGGACGTAAGGGAAGAGAGGAGTTTGAGGGACCAGGGAGACCTGAGGGGGCGCTCCGCGTTCGCCGGCTCCCAAGCTCGAGCCTGAGAGCCAGCTGAAGGACGTTCTTCCGGGGGTGGGATTCGGCGCTAGTCCGGGGCCTTTCCGGATTCCCATGCTTCGGCGGCGCCGGCGTTCTCATGCACCATTCGGCTCACGGCGCGCATCAACCGCCCCGGGTCCTCGCTCTGAAAAATGTTGCGTCCGATGGCGACACCGCCAATCCCCGTCTGAAGCGTCTTCCCCATGCGCTCGAGAAACGTGAGGGGATCGTCCTTCCTGCTTCCGCCGGCCACAACCACGGGTACCGGTACGCTCTTCACGATCCCTTCCAGCGCTTCTTCATCCTGAGGGGATGGGATTTTGATCAGGTCAGCCCCCAACTCCGCGGCAAGCCGGGTGCAGTGCGCGATGGCCGAATCCGGCAGGGGTGAAGGCACGGCGGCTCCGCGAACGTAGATCATCGTCAGGAGCGGCATCTGCCACTCCGAGCAGGCCGCGCCGATTCTCCCGAAATCCTTGAGCATTTCCGGTTCGTGGGCGTCCCCGAGGTTGATGTGCAGCGACACCCCGTCTGCCCCCCGTCGAATGGCTTCCTCAACGGTTCCGACGAGCACCTTGCGATGGAAGGCCGGCCCAAGCTGGGTGCTGGCCGAAAGATGCATGAAAACCCCCGGGAGTGTTCCGATCATGGGATCGAGGAAGCGCATCATGCCCTTGTGGAGAACGAACCCGTCGGCGCCGCCCCCGATGCCCAGCCGGATGACCCGGTCCATGTCCTCCAGCCCCGGGATGATCCCGCAGCTCACCCCGTGGTCCAGGGGGAATATGACGATCCTGCCGGACGGCGAGCGCATGAAACGCTTCAAGCGAAGGTTCTTACCGTTCATGACCGTTGTCTCCTGAAGGAGCCCTCCATGTCCCTCCGGGGCGCCTGATCGATGTGGAAGTCCCTCGAGCCAGGAACCGGAAACCGTGAACCCAATGACAATCACCCCTCATGCAACGGACTCGAAAGGTGAGCACAGTTCCAGGGGAGGGACTTTCAAGATTTCCCCGATCTGGCTCAGGAGCCGAAAGAACAGCATGAGGCCCTCCCTTTCGTCACCGTCCAGGTCGAAGTGCAACCCCTCGTAGTATTCCTCGGCTTCATCCCTCGTGAGGGGGCCCCTCTGGGCTGCAAGGGAAGTGATGAGCCCCCGGTTTCGAAGGCCCCAATCCCTGGCCGCGCCCAGCACGCGAATGGCATCCAGGAGGACGCCGTTCCAGCGTTCGATGGCCGAGCGCTGAATCACCCACAGGGCGAAAACGAAGGGGACCCCCGTCCAGGAACGCCAGGCCTCTCCAAGGTCCAGCCGGAAGGGGAAATCCCCGCGATCCTGGAGCCGCAGGGCCTCATCCCCTATGGCCAGGAAGGCGGTGGGCGGGCTCTCGCCGCGGAGGACCTCCGTGCAGTTTCCGGGGACCACCCGTGCCTCGATGTTGAGGTGGAGCTGGAAGAGTACCTGGAGCAGGGCTACCGAGGTGTGGGACTGGGTGCTTGCCAGGACGGTCTCGCCGTCGAGGCGCTCGATGGGCACCCGGCTGAACAGCACGACGCTTCGTACCGGACCCCGGCAGCTGATGGAAAGGTCGGGGAGCACGAAGTAGCGGCCGGGGTTCCGGGCGTACTCGATGGATGAGACCACGCTCACCTCGAGATCCCCCAGGGCCATGAGCCGGTTCAGCTGTGCCGGAGTCCCGGAGATGATCTCGAAGGGATGAGCGATGATGCCCGATTCCAGGGGGTAATAGATGGGGAGAACGTTCAGGTATCCGATCTTTCCCAGCCTCAAACGTTCGTGCATGAGCTGACCCATTTCCATGCTCCTCGTTTCCCCTGAAGGAGGATTGATTCAGCAAGATGGTTGTGTGAAGCCGATTCAGGAATGGCCACCGCAAGGAGACGGGACGACTTGCCGGCTTCGATGGCGCCGAAGGATTGCGCCTGGCCGATGGCCGTGGCTCCTCCCAGCGTGATCATGGCGAGGACGGCTTCGGGCGAAAGCCCGGGATACTGGTCCAGGGTGAAGACGGCCTCCCGAAAAAGATCGAGATCGGTGTTGCTGGCGAGGCTGTCGGTCCCGAGAGCCGCGACCAGCCCGAGCCCCAGGGCCCTGGGAATATCGGGTGGTCCGGCGCTCAGGTTGTGGTTGCTCCGCGGGCAGAAGCAGACGGAGATTCCTCGTCGCCGGGCGATCTCCCAGTCTTCTCCATCGAAATGAACGGCGTGGACCACCAGGGTCTGGCGGTCCAGCACGCCCAGGCGGTCCAGGTAGGCCAGGGCGCTCATGCCCGGCGGGCTCCAGCGGGCGGCCCAGCGCCCGAGCCCCTGGAGAAGCTCGCGGCAGAATCCTCTTCCACTTCGGAGGAATTCGACCTCTTCCGCGTGCTCCGCCGCATGGATGCTGAATACGCGCCCGGTCCTCCGGCACCACCCCTTGGCGTCCCGGATGACCTCGGGGGAGGTCGAATACGCCGCGTGGGCGGCAAGGCTCATGGCCGGGCTCCTTCGGGCCGACGCGGCGAAGGCGTTGAGCATATCCAGGCCGACGGCGTCGGTGAGTCCCTGCCGGTCGAATCCCAGGACCTCGAAAAACACGTGGCGGGATGCTCCCGAGGTTTTCGGGGCGGGCTCCAGGCATGAGCCGTTGTTGATGTCTCCGCAGATGGCCGTTCCGGAGGCCGTGAGCTGGTGCAGGCCCTGATCGATGCTCCTTCGCATGGATTCGATGCTGAAGGCGGACCGGTGCTCGAAAACCTTCCCGAGCCACGCGGGAAAACCCGGCTGAGGCAGCGGGATGAGGCCTGCGAAGCCGGTGAGCTCGAGGTGTGTGTGGGCGTTCACCAGGCCGGGAACGAGGGCTGCGGACCCATGGTCGTGCTCGCACGTGCCGGCCGGGGCCTGGCTCCTGACAGTCCCGTAGTCCCCGGCGGAGACAATGCGCTCTCCATGAACGAGCACGGCTCCGTCCTCGATGGGGGGGCTGCTCACGGGGACCAGCCAGGAAGCCCGGTGCAGAATCGTCGGCTCACGGGTTGTCATCATCGGACTCCTCCACCAGCCGGTAGGCCATGGTACGCTGCCGAGGCCTGAACCCGGCGGCCTCGATGATTCCGCGAATCTCCTGGACCGACAGTCGGAAATGGACCCCCGCCGCCGCCACGACATTTTCCTCGATCATAGTGGACCCGAAGTCGTTTGCGCCGAACTGGAGGGCCAGTTGAGCCACCTTCGGCCCCATGGTGACCCAGGAAGCCTGGACATTGTCGAAGTTGTCGAGAACCAGGCGTGACACGGCCAGGAGGCGCAGGTAGGAAACGGCCGTCTCGGGCGGCTTTCGGATGGCGGTGTTGGCCGGCTGGAATGCCCAGGGAATGAAGGCCGTGAAGCCGCCCGTCCGGTCCTGGAGCTCGCGCAGGGCCATGAGATGCTCCAGGCGGTGGCGCGGCTCCTCCTCGTGCCCGAACATCATGGTGGCCGTGGTGCGCATGCCCTGGCCGTGGGCTTCCTCCATGACCCCCAGCCATTCCGCCGCCGAGCACTTGTTGGGGGAAACGGCCTTCCGGACGGAATCCACCAGGATCTCGGCCCCGCCTCCCGGGATGGAGTCGAGACCGGCCGCCCTCAAACGTGCGATGACCCTCCCCACGTCCAGCCCTTCCAGTCCGGCGAAGTGGACGATCTCGGGGGGCGAGAACGCATGGATGTGAATGGGGTATCGTTCCTTGATGTACCGGAGCATGTCCTCGTAGAACGACAGAGGAAGCGTCGGATGGTGCCCCCCCTGCATCAGGATCTGGGTCCCGCCGAGCTCCAGGGTCTCCTCGATCTTGCGGGTCAGCTCCTCCCGCGTGAGCACATAGCCCCCTTCCTGGTCCGGGGCCCGGAAGAATGCACAGAAGCGGCATCCGCACACGCAGATGTTGGAGGTGTTGATGTTCCGGTCCACCACATAGGTGACGACGGGATCGGGATGCTTCCCGAGCCGCACCGAATGGGCCGCCCGGCCGAGCCCGAAAAAGTCAGCCTCGGTATAAAGGGCCGCCGCCTCTTCCATGCTCAGCCGCTCCCCCAGCGCCGCCCTCCGCAGTATGCTCTCCGCTTCCATCATTCCTTCGCGCTCTTCGTGCCCTTCGTGGTGAGAACAGCCGTCTTGTCGTTCCCACCCCGCCCCACCTCGTCGAAAAAACAATCCCGCTCCACCGGCCTGAAGCCCCCCTCGCGGATGACGCGCTCGAGCTCGCTACGGGTCAGGGCCTGCTCCGACTCAGCCCCGGCCATGTGGCCGATCTTCTCCTCCACCACCGTGCCGTCGAAGTCGTCTGCCCCGAAATAGAGGGCCACCTGGGCCAGCTTTACCGTGAGCATCACCCAGTAGGCCTTGATGTGGGGGACGTTGTCCAGCATGAGCCGGCTTACGGCCATGGTCTTGAGATCCTCGACGCCCGTCGTGGGCCGGACATCCCGAATCCCGGTGTTCGCCGGCTGGAAGGGCAGGGGGATGAAGCAGACCAGCCCTCCGGTTTCGTCCTGGAGGCGGCGCAGTCCGTCCAGGTGCTCGAGCCGCTCCCGCTCGGTTTCCATGTGGCCGTAGAGCATGGTGGCGTTGGTCCTGATCCCCAGCTCGTGGGCTTCGCGGACGATGTCGAGCCATCCTTCCCCGCTCAGCTTCTCGGGGCAGAGAAGGCTGCGGATGCGGGGGCTGAAGACCTCGGCTCCCCCGCCCGGGAGCATGTCCAGGCCGGCATCCTTCAGCCGCTCCAGCACCTGGCGCGTGGGGATGCCTTCCAGCGTGGCGAAGTGAGCGATCTCGACGGCCGTGAATGCCTTGATGCGCAGCTCGGGCCGAAGCGCTTTGATCCCTCTCAGGGCTTCTTCGTAAAACCCGAAGGGGAGGGTCGGGTGGCAGCCCCCCACCATGTGCACTTCGGTGATGGGATCGTCCGAGCGGGCCCTGACCTTGTTCAAAATGTCTTCCAGGCTCAGCTCGAAGGCCAGGGGATCTCCCTTCTTGCGGCCGAAAGCGCAGAAGCGGCATCCGTTCACGCAGAGGTTCGAGTAGTTGATGTGCTGGTTCACGACGTAATAGGCCGCATCGCCGTGCATCCCGCGCCTCACCTGGTGGGCCAGGGCCCCGACGGCCAGGACGTTGGGGCAGGCGAAGAGGCGCTCGCCATCCTCGATGCTGAGGCGTTTTCCGGTCTCGATCCTGGCCCGGATGTCATCCAGGCCCAATTCGCTGTATAGGTTGGCGTCCAGCATGTGGTTTCGATGACTTTCGCTTGAAACGTTCAAGGCTGATGTCCACTGGCGAGCCCATGGCGGAGCAGGTTCACCAGTTCGTCCACGCGGCGCTCGATCTCCCGGGATGAAGCCCGGTAAAAGCCGGCTCCCGCATCCAGAAACGACACGGAATATGCCTGGAGAAAGCGGTCCATGAGCGCATCCAGGAAGAAAACCGTGGTCTTGACATCCAGGTCCCCCCGCAGCTCACCCCGGGCCATGCCCGACTCCACCATGGGCTGCAGATACTCCGCCGAGAAAAGGTGGACCTTTTGCAGGAACTGGGCCCGCAACGGAAAATCCTCCTGGAAAATCATCTTGAGATAGACCTGGTAGACACGGGGATGCTCGTCGATGAAACGAATACCCTGGATCAGGCTGCGGCGGATGCGCTCGAAAAAGTCGGCCTCGGCCGTCTCCCGCTTCACCTGTCTCAGGGAACGGCGCACCAGCTCGACGGCCTGGTCGAAGATGAAGCCGAACAGGCCTTCCTTGGTGCCGAAATACTGGAAAATGGACCCTTTGGCGATCCCGATCTTCTGCACCATGCGGTTCACGCTGGCCTGCTTGTAGCCCTGGTCGGCGAACTCCTCGATGGCGGCGTCGAAAATGCGCTGCTGTTTGTCGATCTCGAGCTTTCGAAAAACCTCGCGTGGCTCCATCCACCGCATCCCGTTTCCTGCGTTACTCATGATGACCAGGTGGTCATTATAGGAAAAGGTGATCAGAAGTCAACAATCTCAAGGGAGTTTGGGCCCTGCATCGATGAAGTTGGGGACCAGTACTGCCGGGGGGAAGTCCTCAACCGGTGGCTGGCTCCCAAGCTTGAGCCTGGGAGCCAGCTGATCCGGGCGTTCATTTCCGCCCGATGGAGCTACTCCGGTTTCGAGGCCAGGGGGGCGAGGGTCTTTCCGTGGAGAAGCATCGAGTCGGCGGTATAGAGGGCGAGGGCCGCCCAGATCAGTGCGAAGGTCCAGAGCTGCACCGAGGAGATGGACTCGCCGAAGACGAAGACGGCGAAGAGGAAGAAGCAGCTGGGGACGATGTACTGCATGAAGCCGATGGTGGAGAGGTGGAGGATCCGCGTCCCCAGGTTGAAAAGCAGAAGGGGCAGGGCTGTGGCGAGGGCCGAGGCCATGAGCAGCAGGTCGATGCTCGTTCCGCTGTGGAGGAAGGCCCCGCGGCCGTCGAGGTAGAGATAGGTGAGGTAGCCCAGGGAAGGCGGCAGCATGAGCAGCGTCTCCACCGCGAGTCCCACCAGGGCGCTCACGGGTGCGATCTTGCGCACCAGGCCGTAGAGTCCGAACGTGAAAGCCAGCGAGAGGGCGATCCAGGGAAACCGGCCCAGCCCGATGGTGAGATGGAGAACTCCGGCTGCCGCCAGAAGAACGGCGATCACCTGGGCCCGCCGCAGGCGCTCCCCCAGGATGACCACCCCCAGCAGCACGCTGAAGAGCGGGTTGATGTAGTATCCGAGGCTCGCCTGCAGGACGAGCCCGTTGTTCACAGACCAGATGAAGAGCAGCCAGTTGACGGCCACCAGGAGGGTCGTGGCGAGAAGGGTGGCCAGGGTCCGGGGATGTTTCATGACGGACAGGAATTCGCCGGTGCGCTTCTGGATGGGCAGGAGCGGGAGTAGGAAGAGGAAGGACCAGACCACCCGGTGCAGCACGATCTCGAAGGCGGGAACGCCGGTCAGGGTCTTCCAGTAAACGGGGCTCAGCCCCCAGATGAGAAAGGCCGACAGGGCGCAGAGAAATCCCTTGAGGCTGCTGTTCATGATTTCGTACCCGTGCCGCGAGCCGTGACGGACGGGACCGGCTTCGATGGATTCCCCGGATCCCTCACCACGCCTTCCCTTGTTCCTGAAAACTCAGCCATTCGATCCACGGAAGCCCCCGTACTCCGGATGGTCGCCACATGTCAACCGCTGTCGCGCAATCCCGTTTGACCGGGTCATATTGGTTCAAAAGTTGCTTATTGGCGGTTTCGTTTGAAAATTCCATACCCTCTCAGAGGAGCTTTTCATGATTCACCATTCGGACAAGTCCGCCTTCTCCAATCTCCCCGCTTCGATCCCGAGATCTCAGGCGCCATCCACCGAAGTATACGAGCCCGTGCCGGAATTCGAGGACTCGGCGGACCTTCGTGATTACCTGGAGGTCGTCTTTCGACGCAAGTGGCTGGTCGTCACATTTCTGGCGGTTGTCTTCACGGCGGTGCTCGTTGTGAGTCTGGTCATGAAGCCCGTCTACAGGGCGACCGGTCGCCTCGAGCTCAGTATCCATGCCCCCAAGGTGACCAAGTTCGAGGACATGGTCGCCTCCCAGATGCAGACCAGGGAGTTCATGCAGACACAGGTCAAGCTGCTCCAGAGTGAATCCCTCGCCCGCAGGGTCGTTGGCAGACTGGGGCTTGATCGAAACCCGGTGTTCAACCCCGCCGTCGAGGAACGGCAGGGCGGCGAAAAATGGCTCACACGCTTCAGAAAGACGGTCAAGGGCTGGCTGGCGTTCGGCCCGGGAAGTGAAACGGAAGACCCGGCTCTGGCCGAGCTGGCCGTTCAGAAAGCCGTCGAGGCCAAGTTCGCCAAGAGCCTGGAAGTCCAGGCCGAACGCGACACCACCATCATCTCCCTCGGTTTCAAGTGCGTGGACCCGCTCCTCGGCAAGGATGTCATCAACGCCCTCATCCAGGAATTCACTGCCTGGCAGATGGACAAGAAGATCGACGCAGCCGTCAACGCCAAGCAGCAGCTCGAAAAGCAGCTGGACGTCGCGCGCATCCAGCTTGAAAAGGCCGAGAGCAATCTCAACGCCTTCTCCCAGAAGGCCGGCATCGTCTCCCTCAACTCCAATCTGAACCTCATCTACCGGCAGCTGGAGGAGATGAACAACGGCCTGGCATCGGCCGAGTCGGACCGTATCGGAAAGGAAGCCCTCCACAACCAGGCTCTCATGGGCAACGTGAGCGCTCTCCCCAATGTCCTCGAAAATGAGCTGATCCAGAAGCTGCGGGAAGAGTATGTCAAAATCATGGCGCAGTACCAGGAGCTCTACGCCACCTTCAAGGATGACTACCCAGCCGTCAAGAACCTCAAGGCCAGGCTGAACGACCTCGAAAAGAAGATCGCCGGCGAAGAGAACCGAATCGCCGAATCCCTCAAGAGCTCCTACCAGACAGCCCTGAGGAGGGAAGACTCACTCAGAAGGGAAGCCGATGAAAAGAAGGCATCGGCCCTGGCCCTGAACAACCAGGCGACCCAGTACAAGATTCTCGAACGGGAAGTGGAAACGAGCAAGAGCATCCACCAGAGCCTGCTCGAAAGGAGCAAGGAAATCGACGCCAAGGTGGGCACCGAGCTCGGAAACATCCAGGTGGTGGACTATGCCTCGCGTCCGCTGAAACCCTACCGCCCCAACATCCCCCTCAACCTCCTCCTGGCGCTGGTCGTCGGGTTGATGGGCGGCGTCGGGCTCGCCTTTTTCCTGGAGTACATGGACAACACCGTCAAGCGAATCGACGAGTTCTCGGACCGCTTTCAGCTTCCCATCCTGGGAGTCCTGCCCATGGCGGAGCAGGAAGAGCAGAAGGACCTGGACAGGCTGGTGCGTGTCAAGCCCAGGGCCAGTTTCTCCGAGTCCATCCGGACCGCCAAGGTATCGATTCAGCTTTCGAGCGCCATGGATGCGCCCCCTAAATCCCTCGTCATCACGAGCACCACGGCCGGCGAGGGCAAGAGCACCATCGCATGCAACCTGGCCCAGGCATTCGTGTCCGCCGAGGAAAGGGTGGTCATCATCGACGCGGACCTGCGCAAGCCGCGGCTCCATCGTGTCTTTGGGACGGGCATGAATGGCAACGGCTCCAGCGGGAGCAACCGTCGCAAGGGGCTCAGCCAGCTGCTGAGCGGCATCTGTGAGATCGAGGACGTCCTCCAGTCCACCGACGTTCCCAATCTATCCTTCATCTCCGCGGGGCCGACTCCGCCCAATCCCGCCGAGCTCCTGGCATCGAGCCGCATGAGGAAAGTCCTCGACACGCTGTCGCGGGAATTCGACCGTATCATCATTGACGCCCCGCCGGCCGCTGGTTTTGCCGATGTCCTGGTCCTGAGCAACTGCGCCGACGGGGTCATACTGGTGAGCACCCTGGGGCTCACCCACCGCGAAGCGCTCCGTGTGTTCCGCCGCAGCATCTACGGCGTCAGGGGCAACCTCCTGGGATGCATGGTGAACAGGCTGAGCACCCACGGCCATTTCGGAAATTATTATTATTACAAATACTACAAGTATTACAGCCAGTACTACCAGACGTCCCCCGTCCAACCCCAGCCTTCGGACGCTCTCCCGGAGCTTCCGCCGAACCTGAAGCAAGCGGATGAAGCCCGGGTGGCCTGAGCCGCCATCCCGGAACCTGAAGGGTAAAGGGGTGAGGATGAGGAGCATTCTCGGGCGGATGACGGCAAGCGTTGCACTTCTCGGGCTGGGGGGGATTTTCCTGGCCTACGCCGTCATGTCGCTCCAATTCAGCCGGAACGACCCGGCCCCGGATGCGGGCCGGCTTCCCGCCTCTTTACATCCCGAGGCATGGGCCCAGGAAGGGCATCGCAGGTATTACGTGGATCTTGATGCCGATGCCGCTTCCGACTTCTACCGCGGCGCCATACTGTCCAACCCGCTGCTGATCAGGGCCTGGCTCGCGCTGGCCGAAATCGAAATGGTGACGGGCCGGGAGCCCGAGGGGCGACGGGTCCTGGAGACACTCGCTCCTTTCCTGGATCGCGTCAGCACCTGGAAATGGAAGGAGCTCCTGCTGGCCTTCGAGATTCGAGACGAGGCCTACTTCGAGCGGTGCTTCAATTTCGTCCTGCATCGGCTGCCGAACCGCGCTCGCGAGGCCTGCTACCTGGCCGGGAGCCTTTGGAACGGGTGGGCCGGTACGCTGCCCCATGTCGCGGCGGAGAATCGCGAGGTCTTCCTGAAAGAGCTCATGAGGGCCAAGGAGGTCGAGGTGGCTTTGAGCCTGTGGTATGAGCTAGTGGCTCAAGCTGGAGGCCCTTCTCAGGATCTGCATCTGCGTTTCAGTGAATTCCTGCTGAGTCAGAAGAGGCTGCGGGAGGCAAAGGAGGTCTGGGGAGGCACCCTGGGGGGGGAGGCGTTCGGGGTTTTCGACGGCGGGTTCGAAGGACCGCCCCTGGGCCAGTCCTTCGGATGGAGATGGACGCGCCAGGCCGACGTCGCGGTGGAGCGATCCATGGAGGCGCCCCACGAGGGGAGCACTTGCATGCACCTGCGCTTCAAGGGGACCAGGAACGTCGCTTTCCACCACGTCCATCAGATCGTTCCCGTGGACGGGGGCGGAGACTACATCCTGAGCTTCGCGCGGAGAAGCCGGAATCTCACGACGGACCAGGGGGTTGCCCTCGAAGTGAACGGCTACGGCTGCAAAGGTTTGAATCAGCGGTCCGAGCCGGTTCTCGGGAGCTCGCCCTGGCAGAAGGAAGAACTGCTGTTTTCCGTTCCGGAAGGCTGCGAGGCCGCCGTCATCCGCATCGTCAGAAAAGAGAGTCTGAAGTTCGACAGCAAGATATCGGGCGACTACTGGCTGGACGGCTTGAGCCTGAAGCGGGTGCACTACTGAGTACCCTCTCAGCCGCAGGTCCCGCAAAACAGGGAAGAGAGCCTTCCGAAGAACGATCGGCGCCTTGCGCGCTCCCTGAAGGGGATGGGGCGGGGGAGGGAAGCCAGTTTTCCCTCGAGGACCTGCCGCGGAATCGATTCAATCATTTCCATGGCCGCCGTTTCACCCAGGATGGCCCGAGCTTCCATGTAGGCCGAGGAAAGGTTCGGGGTCCGCGCGTGGGGGCCGTGGGAGTCCGTTGCCAGGATATGCGCCAGGCGATGTTCGAGGAGCCGGACGGAAAACCTGCGCACCCTGCTGCCGAATCGGCCCGTCAGGCTGGCGGCCGTGATTTGCGTGAGTGCCCCCGATTCCACCCATCGGTAAAGGGGCTCGGGGTCGTGCATGAGTCTGGGGTGACGCTCGGGATGGGCGATGATGGGAGTAACCCCCCGGGAGCCCAGGTCCCAGAAGACGTTCTCAAGATGGGGCGGGATCATCTCGGGCGGGAGCTCGATGAGCGCATAGCGGCCGGTATCGTTCAGGGTCAGGAACTGGCCCGACTCGATGCGCTCCCCGAGGTCCGGGTCCATTCGCAGTTCGGATCCCGCGTGGACTTCCAGGGGGATTCGGGCGTCCCCGAGCCTCGTCCTCAGTTGCTCCACCGCCTCGAGGACGGCCTCGCGCCGGTTTTCGAAGATTCCCGCGACGCAGTGGGGCGTGCAGACCATGGCCCGGATGCCGTCGGCCGCCGCCATTCTCGCCATTTCCAGGGCATGATTCCAGTCCGGCGCCCCGTCATCCATGCCGGGCAGGATATGGCTGTGAAGGTCGATCATTCCTGAGTGACTCCCTTGGAACCGGACTTCCCGGTGGGCAAGTCGTTGGTCGAAGTATATGGGGCCGGGTGAAGCCCCATGCGCATGAGAACGAGCAGCGTGACGAACAGGACCTGGTTGGCGGGAACCTGTCCGCCGAATTCCACCCACTCGTGGCAAAGAAAGGCGGCGGCTCCCGAGAGTGCCCCGATGCGAATCAGGCGCCTCGCGCGGTAGAGGGAATCGACGGGCTGGAGCCTGCCGGAGGGTCTCGCAAGATGATTGACCCGCCATGCCGAGCGCCACCAGTAAGCCCACAACGCCGCCATCAGGACCCCGGCCGCGGGCAGGCCCAGCTCGGCCGCCCACTCCAGGTAATCGCAGTGTGCGTGAACGATATCGAGGGTGTCCGGAAGGTGGGACTGGTAGACCATGATGGTCCTGCTGAATGCTCCAAGTCCCACGCCGGTCCATGGATGATCCAGGACCATGCGCCACGCATCCTGCCAGATGTTGAAGCGCCCCGGCGCGGACTCCTCCACCGCATTGAACCGCTCGATGATTTCCTCGAATCCGATGGCGCTTCCGTACACCAGCATGACCATCCAGCAGCCGGCCACAAAGGGGAGCATCCGCCGTCGCTCGCCGCCGCCGAGGATCACGAATACGCTCAGGGCCACCAGCGAGCTCACGATGCCGGCCCGCGACTGAGAGAAGAAGAGAGCGAGCAGGACCAGTCCCGTCACAAGGGTGAGAAAGATTTGCTTGTGCCGGACGGCCTGGTCGAAGGAAGAACCGGGAGCCACCCCCCGGACCCTCCCTGTGGATTCGTCACGAAGGATCAAAAGGCGGGCCAGGAGCAGCGGCCAGAGCATCCCCAGGAAGGCCGCATAGTGATTGCGGTTGAAGAACGTGCCGGATGCGGCCCCGTTCCCCGTGGCCTGGCCGAAAACCCCGAGGGATGGAATGAGGGCCTGGAGAATGCCGTAGGAAGCTTCCATCGCCGCCACGATGAAAAGCAGGGCGAAAAGCCACCCGGCGTCCTTGTCCCGGGCCAGGATCGCGTGCAGCATCCAGGCGTGGAGAGCCAGAAAGATAAAGCGGGCGGTGAAGAGGAGCGTCCGCACGGGCTCATGGCTGAGGGTGGCGCCCTGGACCGGCACGCCAAGAGCCGTGCTCGCCCTTTCAATCCAGAGGGCCCGCTCGGGAGACAGGACCGAGAGCCAGGGCAGGGGAATGGGGATGGCCTGCAGGAGGGCATAGAGCACGAGTGGCACGAGGAGGAGCCACGACTTTGACACCCGCACGGCGCCGGCCGACCCCGAGGGGACCATCCAGATCCAGAAGACCATCCCGAGGACGAAGATCCCCGTCACACCGCTCCAGACCCAGGGTCGAACGCCCCCCAGAAAAAAAGGCAGCGCCACCAGGGG
>JALOPI010000097.1 GCA_025453975.1 Syntrophobacteraceae bacterium | reverse complement strand
AAATCCCAAGCCTTCCCCCCGCAAGGAAGCCCGGCCAAGGCCGGCTCCACAACCCGCCCCCCCGGCCGGGCCCCTCGAGCTCTTCGGCCCCAAGGAATAGTAGCGCAACGGGGTCGGGTGCTGCAAAGCGGCACAATGCCTTCAAAATGCTTGAATGCAAGGTCTGCCCCGTTCTCACTCACCACCCGTCACTCAGAAGATTCATGAGGTACTGGCCGTAGCCGTTCTTGAGCATGGGCTCGGCGAGCTTTGTGAGCTGGTCCGCATCGATGTAGCCCATGCGGTAGGCCACCTCTTCCACGCAGGAAACCTTGAGCCCCTGCCGCTTCTCGAGGGTTTCCACGAAGGCCCCGGCCTCCATGAGGGAATCGTGGGTCCCCGTGTCGAGCCAGGCGAATCCCCTCCCCAGGAGCTCTACCCGCAGCTCACCGCGCCTCAGGTACTCGAGGTTCACGTCGGTGATCTCGAGCTCGCCCCGGGGCGACGGCTTCAGGTTCGAGGCGATGTCGACGACCCGGTTGTCGTAGAAGTAGAGCCCGGGGACGGCATAAGGGGACCTGGGCCGCGCGGGCTTCTCCTCGATGCTGACGACCCGGCACTCGCTGTCGAATTCGACGACGCCGTAACGCTCGGGGTCCCGCACCCAGTAGCCGAAAATGACCGCCCCGCCCTCGAAGGACGCCGCATGCCGGAGGGTCTGCTGGAAACCGTGACCGTAGAAGATGTTGTCCCCGAGGATCAGGCACACGCGATCCCGGCCGATGAAGGGCTCCCCGATGATGAAAGCCTGGGCCAGTCCCCCCGGGTGGGGCTGCTCGGCGTAGGAGAAGCTCAGCCCCCACTGGCTTCCGTCATCGAGAAGGGTCTGGAAACGGGGAAGGTCCGTGGGCGTGGAAATGACCAGGATGTCCCGGATTCCCGCCAGCATGAGCACCGAGAGCGGGTAGTAGATCATGGGCTTGTCGTAGACCGGCAGCAGTTGCTTGCTCACCACCCGTGTGATGGGGTAGAGCCGGGTCCCGGAGCCTCCGGCCAGGATGATGCCCTTGAGCCCGCGCGGGAGCTCCGCCGGCCTCAGGCTTCCACAGGCGCTTCCTTTTGGGGATTCACTCATCGGCAAACCTTTCTGAATGCAGGAATCAACAGCATAATGATCGTGCGTTCCCGCCAATCCATGAAAGAGAACAAACCCTCAGCGAGGCGCGGGCGTTCTCATGGCTCCGGGGGACACGAGGGACGTGGGGGGCTGCCTCTGGCCAAAAGCGAGGCGTGGTCGGCTCATCCGGCGCGGTCCGGCCCGCTGCTCAAAAGGCGAAGCCCGTTGAAGATGACCAGGAGAGAGGCTCCCATGTCCGCCGCAATGGCGCTCCACAACGTGGCGATCCCCCCGGCCGCCATCCCCAGGAAAAGCAGCTTGACGGCGAGGGAGAAGAAGATGTTCTGCTTGATGACGCCGAGGGTCCTGCGCGAATGAGCGATGAGCCAGGGGAGCCTGGAGAGGTCGTCCGACATCAGGGCCACGTCGGCGGTTTCTATGGCCGCATCGGCCCCGATGGCTCCCATGGCGATCCCCAGGCTTGAGGCCGCGAGAGCCGGTGCGTCATTGACGCCGTCTCCCACCATGGCGACCCGCCCGTACTTCTCGTTCAGGCGCGTCACCACTTCCACCTTGTCCTGGGGCAGCAGCTCGGCCTGGTAACGGTCGACGCCCGTGGCCGCCGCGACGGCCTCCCCCGTGCGCTCATTGTCCCCGGTGATCATGATCACCCGCTCGATTCCCATTTCCCTGAGGGACTGCACCACCGCCGGGGCTTCAGGCCGGATTTCATCGGTGAGGCTCATGATGCCGCAGACATGATCATCGGTCCACATCATGATGACGGAATTCCCGGCGTTCTCGAGCTCCTCGGCAATGCGGTGAGCTTCAGGCGTTTCGTGACCCCACTCCTCGAGAAGGCGATGGCTCCCGATCCAGTAGGTCCGCGAGTCGATCACTCCCTGTGCCCCCTGGCCCGGCAGAATCGAAAGGTGCTCGGCGGGGACGTAGGAAAGGCTCCTCGCTTCGGCCAGCCGCAGAATGGCCCCGGCGACGGGATGGGTGCTGTGGGTCTCGAGGGCCGCCGCGCGGACGAGCAGCTCCTCCTCGGTGTGATCGTTCAGCGGGATGATCTGCTGGACCACCGGATGGCCGCGGGTCAGCGTGCCCGTCTTGTCGAAGGCCACGGCCCTCAGGCGCGCCGGCGCCTCGAGGTACACGCCGCCCTTGATGAGCACGCCGTTGCGCGCCGCCGTGGTCAGTCCGGCCACGATGCTGACGGGGGTCGAGATCACCAGGGAGCACGGGCAGGCGATGACCAGGACCACCAGGGCCTGGTAGAACCAGGAGACCCAGCCGCCGCCCAGGATGAGCGGGGGAGCCACGGCGATCAGGCAGGCCACCCCCAGCATGATGGGCGTGTAAATCCGGGCGAACTTCTCCACGAACTGCTCCATGGGAGCCCGACGCGACTGGGCTGCCTCCACCATCTGGATGATCCGGGCCAGGGTCGTGTCCGAAGCCGGCCGGGTCGAACGGAATTCGATGGTCCCCTCGAGGTTGATGGTCCCCGCATAGACTTCATCTCCCACCCCCCTGGCGACGGGCAGGGACTCCCCCGTGATGGAGGACTGGTCCACCGAGGTGAAGCCCCGGGTGACGACCCCGTCCAGGGGGAGCTTCTCACCGGGGCGCACCAGCACCGTGGCGCCCACCGGCACCTTTTCCACCGGAGCCTCCTCGATGTCGCCGTCCGTCGGGCAGACATACCGGGCCGTGGCGGGGGAAATGTCGATGAGCGCCTTGATGGCGTTCCGGGCCCGCCCGATGCTCCAGGACTCCAGGAGCAGCGCCAGGGCGAACAGGAAAGTCACCGAAGCCGCCTCGAGCCATTCGCCGATTCCCACCGCCCCGAGGACGGCCAACGCCATGAGGAGGTTCATGTCCGGCCGCAGGGATTTTGCCGCGGCGAACGCCCTGGGGGCGATGCGCCATCCGCCCAGAAGAATGGCCCCCGCATACAACGCCGCAGCCGCGGCGTGCAGCCCCACTTCATCCTGGGAGCCCTCAGCCAGGGCCTCCAGGAGGCTCCCCGCATGAAAAGCCTGAACGCCAATGCCCGCCATCATGGCGAGACCGCTCAGCGCGCAGAGCACGAGGAGACCCCGGCGCTGCCATACCGTTTCCCCCACGGGACAGGTGGCCGCAAGGCAGGCGTCCTCCCAGGGAGTGGCCTCCATCCCCGCGGACGATACGGCTTTTACAACATCGGATTCCGTGACGGAGCCCTCCACGGCCAGCACCGTCATTTTACCGGCCAGGAGGTCAAAGTGCAGGTTCAGCTCGCCCCCGACCAGGGGTCCCACCCGGTCCTTGAGCAGACCGATTTCCTGGGCGCAGCACATGCCTCGGATTCGAAAGACCATCTTCTGCATCGTCAACCACCACCTTGCCCCGGGGCGCCCGGGGACGCCAACGGGGATGACCGTCTCAACGGAGCGGCTCCATCAGCCGGAAGGGAGCCCGGATCGTGCGCTTGAGGAAATCGATGAAGCCCGACCCCAGCGCCGTCGGCGAGAGAGGAACCACGTCGGGATCGCGCAGGTCACCCGAGACCCTGACGGGAAAGGAAATCAGGCTCCCACCGAGAATATCTCCCAGGAGCGGCACCTTGTCCACGATCCTGTCCACGGTTCTCAAGGGGGCCACAACCAGGATCAGGTCGGCCGTCCGGGCCCTGAGATCCACGGTCCCTCTCCACACCATCTTCATACAGTGAGCATCCACGATGGCGTTGTCGAGGGAGAGGATCCCGTCCTCGATGGCGCCCGTGGCCGTGATGGAGTCGTAGGCACACCCCCTGCTCGTGAGATCCGGGAGCTGTCCCCTGTAAATCTCCGTGATGTTCAGCACCGAGAACACCTTGCCGATGAATCCGATGGGAAAGATCCTCCCGTCCCCGGCCTTGAGCTCGAGCTTCCCCTGGAGCGAGGAAGTGAGATCGTCCGCAGGCCCATCGGCCGAAAGGGCTCCCTCGAGGTGAAAGGCCCCATCGATGAGTCCCTCCGTTCCCCAAAGGCACCGGAGCGACTCGTCGAGCGGTGCGCCCCGGGCCACCATGTCCGCGGACAGCCTGATTCCCCGGGGCAGAATCTCGATCCGGCCGGGGCAGGAGATTCCACAGAGCAAGGCTTCGGAAACCTCGATGGCCGCTCCTTCCGGGCGAAAGTCCACCCGGAGCTTCACCGGCGCGAAATGGTAACTTCCGAAGTGCAGGTGATCCGACTTCACCCGGAGCGACCCCGTCACGGAGCTGCTGCCGTCCTTTGCCGACGCCCGCTCCGGGCCGCCGTCCCCTCCCCTTCCGGTCAGCTCCCTTTCCTTGAAATCCTTGATCTTTTCCCACACGAGAGAATCCGCCTCCACGTCCATGTTCAGGACATAGCCTTCGGGGAAGACGTCGACGACGCCCTTGAAGCTCAGCTCACTCCCGTCGAGATTGAATCGCGCCGACTGGACGTCGAGCCGGTTTCCCTCGGCCTGGAGCACAGCCTGCCGCACTTCCAGGGGGACCCTCGTCTTCCAGACCTTCCTGAGCCCCTGGACCTCCACAGCCCCCTTCGCCGTCGAGGCCCTGGGCCGGTCCGGGAGGATGGTGCTCTGAAAGCTCCCCCTGACGGTCCCTTCCAGGAGCCGATTCTCGAGGAGGAGCCGATCCAGGGTGGAGCCGGCCAGCATGCCGTCGAAGGTGAGGTCCACGGCGCCGTCCCTCCTGACGACGGAGAATGTGCCCCTGGCCTCCCGATCCGTCACCACCAGGCTGGGGATGCTGAGCTCGCCCGGCTGGGACCGGAGGCTCAGATCGATTCGCGGGCCCCCATCCTGGGCCACCCCTCCCGAAAAGGCGACGCGGCGGTCTCTGTTCCAGCTGAAGCGGCCATTGGAAAGAGTGACCGGACCCCGGATTCTGAAATCATTCGGCAGCTCGGCGCGGTCGAAAACCCACTCCATGGCCCTGGAGGCCACGCTGCCTCGGATCTGGAGATCCGTCGACGCGAGCCCCCCCTTCGGAAGGCCGAGGCTGCCCGAGACGCTCACCGCCGCATCCAGAAAAGTGCTCTCGCACCCATTCAGCACCAGCCGGCCTGGAGTCACGGCTCCCTTCAGCGACTCCATGCTCTCGAGGGCCCGCTGAATCCGGGGGTAAGTGAGCAGCCAGGGATAGACCTCATCGAGGTCGAGCCGCATCGCATTGTGATTCTGAATTTCGATGCGGGAAGGATTCCCCCAGTCCAGGCTGATGGAGAGCGGCTCGAAGACGCTTCGGCCCACCGCGCCTTCCAGGTTCTGTGCCGAAAGGGTCCTGCCCTCATATCTCAGCCCGGTACCCTTCAGATGAACCGGGTAGGGCACACGCCCGTAACGCCCGCTGAGATCGAAGGACGCAGCCTCGACGAGGGTCTTCACGGCCTTCAGCCTTTCGCCGAGAACCAGCCGGCCGCTGGCCCGTCCCTTGATTTCCTCCATGAGCGCCAATTCCCCGAGGAAGTCCGAATCCTTGACCGTGGACCAGAGGACGGGCGGAACGCCGCTCAGGTCCGCATCCAGCCGGAGGTCCAGGTGAAAGGGGCCGTCCCTGTTGGCGTCCTTCTTGAGAGCCAGCGTCAGCAGCCCGTCCCTGGCCAAGGATTCTCCTATGCGCCCCTCGATATTCCTGGCCGTGAGCACGCCGCCGGCGATCTCGACCTCGCCCCGAGCGCCTTCGACCAGGAGGTTGGCCGGCGGGATGAAAATCCTGCCCCCCTCCATGGCTCCCTCGATGACGGTATTCTCCAGCTTCTTGAGGTCCCTCAGGGTGCGCCCTCGAGCCCGGTACAGGATGCGGGGCACGTGGCCGCCGAGGACGACCTCGAAGGTCTCGCGCACGCCCTTGTCCTGTTCCCAAAGCCCCAGCGCCACTTCCCGGACCCCGGCCGCGTCGACCTGCGTGCCCGCAACCTCCACCAGGATGTCGCGCCCCCTGCCCTCGCAGGTGGCGGAGCCGGTGGCCTGGAGCCCGGGCAGGTCCATGCGCAGGGAGGACAGGCTGAAGCGCGCCGTCTGCCCCTGCAGGGAGAGCTCCGCGTCGAACCGAGCCCCCGCCAGCCGGACCGTTCGATCCCCTCTCTCCAGGGTAAGCTCCGGGACCTCGACATCGAAGGTCATATCGATACCCTTGTGCTGGTGATACGCGAATTCGACGGCAATGCTCGACGTGGACGGTCCCATGCGGATCGGGGCGTCGGCGAGGAAGCGGGAGCCCAGGGCTTCCAGGTTCAGACCGGTCACGATGAGCTGGCCGCTGCCGAATCCGTCATCCAGGTCCAGGGCGATCTGCATGGATATCCTGTCGCAGAAGCTTGCCTCGCTTCCGAGGGTAAGATCGAGGCGTCCCGAGCGACGCTCTCCGTGGACCTGCACCTGGTCGAAGTCCAGGAACCGTTCCCCTTCCCGGATCAAAGCCAGGCGACCATTCCGGATCTCGAGGGTTGGCGCAATGGGGGTCAGCCTGAGGAATTCGAGGTGTGCGGGCATGCGCTGGTCGAGACTCGAAAGCTCCGCCAGGCGTCGATCCAGAACGGACCCTGCCGACTCATCGGCACCGGGGCCTTCGGCCGGCGAGGGGGGCAACGAGAGCTGGATGTCGGGATTCAGAAAGACAACTTCCCGGATGCGAATCTCCCCTGAAAAAAGGGGCCCGAGCTCCGGAAACAGCGTCATGGACTTCAGGGACAGGTCGAAAACCTCCGACCTCCAGATCCTGACGTCCCGGGCCACCAGGTGCGGACTCGGAAACAGGGTGAAGTCGATCTTCCGGTATTCGGTCTCGCAGTGGAGCCGATCCCTGAGCTCGCCAAAGACCGTTCGCTGCACGGATTCCAGGTTGATCACCCTGGGCAGGATGAGCTCCAGGGCTCCGAGAAGGACCAGGAAGACGAGCACGACGAAAAGGAGCTTGAGCGCAATGGTCCTGGCGCTGTTCATTGGGGGGCTCTCCGAGGTTCACGTGGACGGCTCGGGCGAGCGATGGCCCGTCCCTCGATCCCAAGCCCGCGGCAGTCGCGGAGGGCCACCCGGAGGTCGGGTGAAAACACCCTCCGCCGCGCGGGAACCGAGCGCATGGGATTCTTCGGGCCGCGCTCCATTTCATATAATCCTTTACGCACCAACAAGCAAAGACCCTGAGTGGGCATTCCGGAAGCCGTGCGATAAACGCAGGAACCGATCCCGCCACGGTGCGCCCCCTGCCCGATCGCAGCGTCTTTGAGTTGCCTGGCTCCCGGCGAGTCCCCCTGCGGCATGCGGTTCGGAGCCCCACGCCTCGGATGCGGAGCCCCGCTGATGAATTGATGAATCTGGATAAATCTGGTTGGAGCATGGATTCGTCTTGACTGCGCCGCAGAAAGCATTATTTTTAGAGGGCTAACTCACTAACATTCAACAATGGGGGCGAAACGGGTTCGACGGGGGTAGAGAAGCTTAAGCTGCATGCCGAGGTCCTGGCTGCTCGTTAAACGGTCGGGAATAAACACAAACGCAGACGACTACGCGTACGCCGTAGCCGCTTAAGCGGCTGCCGTTCCACTGGCTCTCTCCCACGGGGCCAACTGGAGCGTCGACTCAGTGGGATGGTTCTCGGAAGAGCGCCTGCGCTTCCGAAAATGACATCCAGCAGGCTGGCTGGCGAGGGATCCTGCCCGAGGGGAGTCCTCAACGGCGAGACTTCAGAACCCGGGATAAGCATGTAGAGGTTTAAGTGGAATGCTTTCGGACGCGGGTTCAACTCCCGCCGCCTCCACCA
>JALOPI010000066.1 GCA_025453975.1 Syntrophobacteraceae bacterium | reverse complement strand
GAGCAGCATTCCGGTGCCCGTGGTGCTGGCGGGCGGCAGCAAACAGGACGAGCCCCTGGCCTTCCTCGAGCGGGTGGGAAGAGCCCTTCATCAGGGCATTCGGGGCGTCGCCATCGGCCGCAATGTGTTCCAGCGCCAGGAGCCCGTCCGGCTGCTCCGCGCCGTGAGCCGCATGGTTCACCAGGGGCTGAGTCCGGGGGATGCCTGGGAAATGACGAGGGGCCGCGATTAGAGCCGGAAGTCGAGCCGGCACCCTCATGTCCTCGTGAGAGGACCCCTCCGAAGCCGCTTCAGATCATGCATCAACACCGTTTCCACCCGCGCCGCGCCAGCAAGGGATACGACTGCTCCGTCTGCCATACCTTCAGCAGAGCGCGATAACCACCGGGAAGCTCCCTCTCCTCCTCCCGGCGTGGAGGGGGTAGCCCCTGGAGGGCCACAAAGCCAGCGCCCCGGCCGCCGTTTCCGGCGGTCGGGGCGCTGGGGCTTCCAGTCGACTCCGCTCCTGGCGACTCCTCAGTGCTTGAAGGCTCGCTGACCCGTGAGAACCATGGTGGCGCCGGCCTCGTTGCAGGCTTCGATCACTTCCCAGTCCCGCATGGACCCGCCGGGCTGCACCACCGCCGTGACGCCCTGGCGAAGCCCCACATCGATGCCGTCCCTGAAGGGGAAGAAGGCATCGGACACCATGACGGCACCCCGAAGCCCCGCATTGGCCTCCCGGGCCTCCCCATCGATGGCCTCCTTTTCCTCGGCGGGGCGCAGCCCTTTTTCGACGGCCAGCTCCAGGTCCTTGTACGGAATGCCATACCGGTCGAAACAGAGGGCGTCGGCATATTTCTGGTAAGCCTTGAAGACGGCGATCTCCGCCACGCCCACCCGGTCCTGCTCACCCGTTCCGATGCCCACGGTGCACTCATCCTTCACGTAAAGCACCGAATTGGAGGTGACCCCCTGCTCCACGAACCAGCCGAAAAGAAGATCGCTCATCTCCTGTTCGGTGGGCTCCCTGCTCACCCGGTAGACCTTCCCGTCGTGACTGGCCTCGGCCAGTTTCAGGTCCCCGGCACCCAGCACCTGGTTCAGCGGGGACTGCTGGACGATGATGCCCCCGTCCACCAGGGACTTGAAGTCCACGAAGCGCCGGCCCACATAGTCCGCCAGCCGGTCGATCCGGGGGACCTGGATGATCCGTAGATTAGGCCGGCCCTTGAGAATATCCAGGGTGCCCGCCTCGTAATCCGGCGCCGCCACCACCTCCAGATAGTTCTCGGCGATGAGGGCCGCCGTGTCCCTGTCCAGGGCGCGATTGACCACCAGGCAGCCGCCGAAGGCCGCGATGCGATCGGCCCGGTTGGCCCGGTGATAGGCCTCGGACAGCGATCCACCATGGGCCGCGCCGCACGGGTTGTTGTGCTTGAGAATGACGGCCGCGGGCTTGGACATGAGATACTTCAGAATATTCAAACCGTTGTCGAGATCGGTGAGGTTGATCTTGCCGGGGTGCTTCCCTTCCTGGAGCATGTCGGCTTCGCCGATGGCGCTCACCAGGCCGCTGCCGGGATCGATGAACCGGCACCCGCCCAGGGACAGGCTCCCCCCCACCAGCTCATAGAGCGCGGACTCCTGCCCAGGATTCTCGCCGTAGCGCAGCCCTTTCTCAATGAGCTCCCCCGTCCTGGAGTCGGGGAACTTCCAGGACCGCTTGCGATAAACCAGCTCCTGGTCTCCAAAGGATATCCTCATGGAGTCCGGAAAGTGGTCCTCCATGACGGTTCGATACATCTTCTTCAGATCTTCAGCCATGGCCGCTCCTTGCCTGTTTTTCCGCACAGCATGGTTTCAGGGCAGAGCCGCGCCCGGCGTCCCTTCGTCCCGAATCCCGCCACTCCAGCCCGGGACCAGGTGGGTCCGCCTCAAACGCGGCACGCGTGCATCACCGCTAGAAGTTGTGACTCACGCTCAAACCGATGAGGTGGGCGTGTCCATCCTCGAACTTCGAATCGAAGAAGCCTTCGGTGAGAAACCTGCCGTCGGAATCCACCGTTCGATCCATGACCAGGAGATAGGTGTACGACAGGTCGAGGGTCCATCCGCGCCAGTGAATGCCGGGGCCGAAGCTGAACAGGTGGCGGTCGTTGGCGGGAACCAGGTAGTCCACATGCTCATCGGGGCTGGGCTCCTGATCGAAAACATAACCGACTCGAAGATCCAGCATGTCGTTGACCTTGTACTCCGCCCCGAAAAAGATCCGCCACGTGTCCTCCCAATTCTTCACACGCTCGACCGTGCTGGTTCTACCCAGCAGCGCATCATCATAATCGATCACCAGTTTGTCGTAGGTGCTCCAGTTGGTCCAGACGGCGCCGACCTCCAGGCTCAGTTTAGGCATGGGATAGATGGCCAGCCCCATGTAGATCTCGTCGGGCAGCGTGATGGAGCCCTCGGCATCGGTGTCCCCGATGACCCGGTCGAATTTCGCGCGCCCCTTCACGTCCTGATCCATCTGGCTCCGATAGGACACGCCCAGCGCCGCCCACTGGCAGGGACGATAGTGGATGGCGACATTGCCGCCGTAGCCGAAGGAGTCCCCCTCCAGGCGCTGGTCCGCCTCGCCTAGCTGAAAGCGTGCCAGGTTGATCTTGTTTCGGAGCTCCAGGTCGAACCACATGACGTCCAATCCAGCCGCGACGGACAGCTGGTCCGTGATCTTCCAGGCGATGTTGGGGTTGAAATTCAGGGTCTGGATCACGGCCTTGTAGCTGTTGAAGCGCCCCGGCCAGTCAGGATCGAACTCCGTTCCCAGTCCGAAGGGGCTGAAGAGACCCACGCCCAGGGTGAACCGGTCGGACAGCTGGTGCGTCACATAGATGTGCGGGGGCAGCCAGACATTGGTCTCCATGGAAGTGGTCTGCTCGCGTCTCGTCAGCGGGTTGGTGGTCGTGACATCGGTCGTCGGAGCGATGGCCGTCGCACCCACCATGAACTGAGTCCCCGGCAGCTGGGTGATGCCCGCCGGATTGTAGAAGATGGCCGAGGGATCGTCGGCCTTTCCCACCATCGCCCCACCCATGGCGTTGGCCCGGGCGCTCCCCTCATAGAGCGCGAACCCGGCGCCGTATGACATGGAAGCCCAGGAAGAAAGAAACACTCCCCCCACCACCAGAACCGCGAACAGCCCCATCCTCCTCATCTTCCCCCTCCGCTCCGGTTTGAATCCTCAGAAACCTGCTCCAGACCTTCCTTCCTCCCACGAAGGTCTCCCCGCACCCGAAGCACCGCGCCCCGGATCTTGCGTCCCTGATCTCATTCACAGGACATGGGCGGGCATCCTCGGCATCCATCCCCCGCCAGCCCCTCGACGAGGGCACCCGCCCCGCTCCATCGGTCTCCCCCTTGCACTCATTTCATAAAATGCAGCAGAATCGTGAAAGGCATCACGAAAGCCACTACCAAAAGTGCGCACAACCTGTAAAGAATATTATGATGGGCCATCAGGCTTCACCGCCCATCATGCGGCTGCACCGAAACCCGCCGTGGTGATCACCTGACGCAGGATCCGGGCTCGACAAGGCAAGGATTCCTCCACCTCATCCCGGGCCACGGTGAATTTAGCGGCTCATGGACGGCGGGCTCCGCGCTCCCTCTCGTGCCTTGACGAGTCAGGATCCCATGGACTAACGTCCTCCGCGAGCCATGCGGGATCGCGGAGGCTCGAAGGGATGGGGGATGCCCCCCATGCGGGGCCGTACGGTCCCTCAACCGCACCTGACACATGACTCTGTCCATCGTTGGCTGAAAACACCAAGGAGAGTCGCCATGCAAACCTGGAAAGCAATGGCTTCCACCACCCTCATCGGCAGTCTGCCCCACAAAGACCGCTCCCGGGCCATCGAGCTCGTTTTGAACGTCTGTCCCGAGATACCGATCTGGCCCCAGCTGGTCGCTTATCCCGGTGAGCAGATGATGACGCAATACCTGGAAGGGCTGCCCTCCCTCAAAGGGGATGAGGGGCGCATCTGGGTGGACACGGGAGATCCAGCCTTCGACCAGGAGGTATTGGGACACTACGAGGAAGCCATGCAGATCGAGGAAAGTGACGCCATCCTCGAAGCGTCGCGATTCCAAATGGGAGCCGAGACGGGAAGGACGCTCCTCGAGTTTCTCGAGACCGCGGCCCGTCATAAGGACCACATCCGCGGGATCAAGGGCCATGTGGTGGGCCCTTTCACGCTGCTGGCAGGATTGAAGGACCAGAGGGGCCGGGCCATCCTCTACGATGAGCGGCTGCAGGACCTGGTGCCCAGGCATCTCGCTCTCAAAGCCCGGTGGCAGGCGCGGCGGCTGAAGGCCCTCGGGGCGCCCGTGATCATTTTTGTGGATGAGCCGGCCCTGGCGGGCTACGGCTCGTCCGCCTTCATCAGCGTCTCGGAAGAACTGGTCCTGGGACTTCTGCGGGAAATGACCGACCACGTCCACCATGAGGATGCCCTGGCGGGGATCCACGTCTGCGCCAACACCGACTGGAATTTGGCCTTCAAATCCGGTTTTGACATCGTGAACCTGGATGCCCACAGCTATATGGAAAGATTCCTGCTCTATCGAGAGGAGATTCTCGACTTCATCAAACGGGGGGGGATCATTGCATGGGGCGTGGTACCCACTTCGGACCCATCGGTCATAGAGAAAGAAACGGCTGAGGCTCTGGCCGCCAGGTGGCTCCAGGAGGTTCAGCCTTTGCTCACGGGGGAGGGCTCCCTGGGCACCCTGCTGGAGCATTCCCTCTTCACACCGAGCTGCGGCTGTGGAAGCCTCAGTGAATCGATGGCCGAGCGCGTGCTTTTCATGACCCGGGACCTGGGCCGCATCATGAAATCCGAGCTGGACCGGGCGAGGGGTGCGTGACCGGAGGTGCGCCGGGCGGGACTACCCTCCCGTCCCGGCAGTCTCCCCAGCCGAAGAGCTGAAGCGAGGCCGGCCCGGCGAACGTCGACAGGATGGTTCTGGCACCATCGTTCTTCCCCGCGGCCGAAGCCCCATCAGAGGGGCTCCGTGGACTCGGCTCGAGCTCGCTCCAGGATCGCTCCAATGGTCCTGTCCTTTTCCTCCCATACGCCGTTGAGCCAGTCGACGAATCGGCGCCGGAAGCCGCGGTCCGATAAGAAATCGCCCTGAAGGTCGGCCGTCACGGGCAGCTGTCTTACACGCACCGTGATGTCGCAGGAACTGCCGCAGAGAAACGTCCACAGCCCCACCACCCCCCTGGGGTAGACGATGGTCACGTCCAGGATCTTGTCCAGCAGCCCCCCCATGGTTCCCAGGGTCACGGCGATTCCCCCTACCTTGGGCTTCAACAGATGTTTGTAGGGCGAGGATTGCTCCTGATGCTTCGCTGGCGTGAACCGTGTCCCTTCCACGAAGTTCATGACGGTGACCGGACTCAGCTTGAACTTCTCGCAGGCCTGGCGAGCCGTCTCGAGGTCCCTGCGTCCGGAGGACGACCGCTTCATGAAGGGATAATCCAGCGCCCACCAGGCGAGACCCAGAACGGGAACCCAGAAAAGCTCCTGTTTGAGGAAGAACTTCAGGAACGGGATCTTGCGGTGAAAGACCTTCTGCAGGACGACGATATCGACCATGGTCTGGTGGTTGCACACAAGCAGGTACCAGCGATCCGCGCTCAGTCCCTCGATCCCTTCCACATCCCAGCGAATATCCTTGGTGAGGTCCAGTCCCATCCCGTTCCCACCCACCCAGCGCTGGGCGACATCGTTGGCCGCTCTGCCCCAGAAGCCGCGCCATCCTTGGTGAGGGACCAGTGCCTTGAGGAGGGCGATGAGAAACAGCAGGACAGACCAGACGATCGTGTTGACGAGGATGAATCCAAGAGAGAGCACTCCACGGAGGGGAGCGGGAAAACGGCCCCAGAGCTTGGGCATTCAGGTCTCCTTCAGTGATGGTCAGGTCTGGGGCTCGCCAAAATGAGGAAATCCAGATCTTCAGGGGCGATCTTCGCATCCTCGCTGGCCTACCGGGAAGCCCCCGGTGCCAGGTCCGAGCACTGAGCTCCCTCGCCGGCATGGCGACGCTCCACAGACCCCGTTGGGGTACGGGCCCATTCGTCGCTGGTGGTCATCATTCGGCCAGATCGTCGCTGTTGACGACTCGGGGAGGAACATGGCTCCCCACTCCACGGCATGGCTTCCGGACATCTCCGACTCTCACCCGATGAAATGGGCTCTCCCCGCCACGGAGGCGAAGGCCACCATCTCTCCTCCGGCACCGCCCCCGCATCTCTTGCTGGGAGCCATTCCAGTATCCCTCATCGCGGAGATCTCCACAAGACCCTATGGACTGGATTCGAGACATGGGCTCGCCACTCCGGCCAGACATGGAATCCAGCGATGGCCCCCCCGAGGACCCGCGCCGGCAAACCTGGCGCTTGAAACTGGCATGGTTTCACGGCAGAATCTATCCTGAATGATGGAGACAGCAGACCGAAACCATTACCGATCCGCCTTGCGCTTACTTCCCTCCATCCGGGAGCCCTGCAACCCGGAGCGGGTGTCCCCCTGGAGAGGGCTTTCAGAATTGCCGTGTGACGGGAGTGCCCATGAAAACCATCCTTTTGATCGACGATGAAAAGCTTCTCTTGAATATGCTCAGGAGCATGCTCGAGCGCGAGGGCTTCGGAGTGCTGGAGGCGGAAGACGGCAACCGGGGATTGCAGCTGGTGCGGGAAGGGGGCGTTGACCTTGTCATCACGGACATTTTCATGCCGGACAAGGAGGGACTGGAGACCATCAGGGAGCTTCGAAAAGTTTATCCGCACATCAAGATCATAGCCATTTCGGGCGGCTCGCCCAAGGCGGAGGGGTTTTCCCCCCTGCCTCTCGCGGAAAAGCTCGGAGCGGATCACGTGCTGCCAAAGCCTTTCGAGCGCTCCGAGCTTCTGGCCCTGATCGCCAGATGCCTGGAATAGAAAGGCTCGAAGCGCGGAAGCACCGTTGAAGCTCCAGCCTTCCCCCCCAAAGCCAGGGACTTTTCAGGGGAACCCGGCGACCCAGCGGGCCTGGGCGGACAGCACCCGGGCCCGGCCCGAGGGCAGCCTCCCGTCAGCATCCCTTCCACACCGGTTTTCGCTTCTCCTGAAAGGCTTTCACACCCTCCCTGGCATCACAAGTCGTGCAGAGCCTCGCGAAAAGCTCGTTCATGTGCTCGAAGCTTTTAGAATATTCGAGGTCGGCCGCCTCGTAGAGACCCCTTTTGGCGATCTGGACGGCGATGGGGCTCTTGGAGGCCAGAAGAGCCGCCCAATCCCGGGCTTCCTTCTCCAGGTCGCCCAGGGGAACCACCCGGTTCACCAAACCTTTGCTCAGGGCATCCTGGGCCCCGATCAAATCCCCATAAAGGAGCATTTCCATGGCCACCTTCCTCCCAACGGATCGGGCAACGGGAATCACGGGGCCGACACAGTTCAGGCCCACATTGATGGCCGTGAGGCCCATGCGCGCATTGTCCGCCATTATGGCCAGATCGGCCGCGGCCACCAGGCCGGCCCCATTGGCGGCCGCCACGCCCTGAACCTGAGCAATGACCGGCTTATTCATCCGGCTGATGGTGATGAGCGGATTTTCCATTCGCTGTATCCAGGCCCTCAGCTCCATGGCCGTCTTGCCCTCGAGCTCGCCCACGTCGATCCCCGCACAAAAGTTCTTCCCGGCTCCTTTCAACAGGATGACGCGCACCCCGGCGTCCTCATCCAGCATCGCTAGAGCACGATCCAGCTCCAGAGCCAGGGGCGTCGTGAAGGTGTTGAGCTGCTGGGGACGATTGAGGGTCAGGGATGCCACGTGATCTTCACCTGTCTCGATGATGAGGTTCTCAAACTGCATGCTGTTCTCCTTTCAATACGGCGAAGCGTCCGGCCGAATCCCCAATGCTGCCGAATGAGTGGATTCTGTCATCGCAACCATGGGGAATAGCCGTATCTGCCTTGAGGGGCAAAACCTTCGTTCCCGCCAATCGCGGTGGCGAAAGGTTGTCTGTCCCTGCGGACGGCTGCCGCGAAGCACGGGCGGTCTGCAAGACCCGGCATGAATGAATCAAGCTCATCAGCCCATTCGACCAATATGCAACGATGGTGACCTGAAGCTCCCGCCGCCAGACCGGGAAGAGCAAGCCCAGGGAAATGCTCAATCCGACGCACCCGGGCGCCCAGCAATCTCGCGCCGCGCAACAAAAACACACGGCAGGATGCGAGTATAACGGGCCGTGGAGTGTGACACAACAGCATTCCATGCGCTTCCATCGGCGAGGGCCTTGAGATCGGTCCCCTGTTCCCGCCCGGGAGCCGGGCACCGTATCCACGGATCGTGTGAATGGGGCTTCCGGCTTCAGTTCGGGGTTGCTGCCACCATCGCCTGTTTGATAAAGAGATGCGGTGGTGCCCCCGTGCGCTTCGGATGCCTCAGGTGAAGGCGAAGAAGATCAAGGGAAAGGGCGGAAAACGCTCCATCTTTCCCCGAGGCCCGCTTGCGGACGCTTTCCGAGCAGCGATGCCCGGCGGAAGCTCCATCCGTTACTTTGGCCAGAGCCAGCAGCACGAGATCATCAACCGACATCGGGGGCGCGCAGCCCGGGAGAATCAGCGAATGCACCGCGGTCTTGTCATCCACGAACGGCGTAAGGGACTCCTGGTCGTGGGCCTGTTCGCCACGGGTCTTTTTTGGGCAATGGCTTCGACAGGTCTCGCCCAGAGCCCCCCTCCCGCCACGGCCAATGTTCTGGCGGGACCATCCCTCTTCATGGCCGAGATCACCCATGATTTCGGTGAAGTGGACGAGGGGGTGGAGGTGGCTCACGAATTCATCGTGGAGAACAAGGGCAATGCGGACCTTGCAATCTCCAAGGTGACCCCCGGCTGAGGATGCGCCGTTGCCGATTATGATCGGCTGATCCCTCCCGGCGGAAGGGGAAAGGTCCGTTTGGTGGTCAACCTGACCGGCTACAAAGGTAAAGTCAAAAAGACGGCCATGATCGAATGCAATGATCCCGGCCAGCGCATGGTGCAGCTGTCCCTGTCCGGGACCGTGAGGAGCTTCATCGAGGTTCGCCCCCTGAACAGCATCGCCTTTCGAGGAAGGGCCGAAAAACTGCAGCCGAAGACCGTCGAGCTGGTGGGCAATGATGTCCCGTTTCACATAAAGCACGTCCAGAGCAATCTGGACGGTCGGGTCGCCCACGAAGTGGAGACCGTCGAGGAAGGCAGGAGATATCGACTCAAGGTATCCAATCTCGTGAAACAGGGCGACTACAATGGTGCATTGTGGGTTCATACGGACCTGGAACGGAAGCCCTACGTCATGATCCGGGTCACGGGCGCCATGGAAGGGGAGATCAGTATCAGCCCCAAGACATTGCTCATCGGAAGGACCTCGTCTCAGCAGCCGATAAAGTCGGGCAGCGTGCTGGTGATCGGTAACAGCGGAAAACCATTCAAAATCACCAGGCTCACCCATGATGAGAAGCTCATGAGCCTCTCCCAGCATCCTCTCACGGACAAAAACGGCTACCGAATTGAAATCACACCAAAACTCGAGAATCTACCCAAGGGCGCCAGGCAGCAGACGGTGCTCACCGTCGAAACGGACCTCACCCCCGATGCCAGTCAGGAGGTGACCATCCAGGTCTTGAGCGTCCAGTGACTATTTTCATGTGGCAACACCTCATCTCAGGGGGGAGCGTATGGGCATGATGGCACGAATCCTTCTCGCGGTGTCTGTGCTGGTTGTGGATTTCCTTGTCTTTTTCGTCCCCCTCTCGGGACTTTTCCTCGCTTACGTCATCATATTCAATCCGCCTTGGTTCAGGAATTCCCTGAACCGGATGAGCTGACACTCCGTTTTGAAGCCGGGTGACGAGTGACGCGTTCCGTGTCGCGGGGAAGGCAGCAGGCGGCAGTATCGGCGATATTGACGGGACGGGTCGTTGAGAGCCACTCCTCATGGTTTGGGGAAGCAAGGGGCCGGGGAAAGGTGATGAGTGTGGAAGAGCTTCGCGAAGTGTTGAGGCAGGCTCTCATGCAGGTCGCGCCGGAAGCGGATTTTGGAAGCCTGGATCCTGAGCGTCGTTTCCGGGATCAGCTCGATTTCGACTCCGTCGACTTCCTCAATTTCGCTCTGAGCCTTCAGGAGCGCCTGGGGATATCGATCCCCGAGGAGGACTTCCCTGCCCTGGGCACCCTGGCGGGCTGTCTCCGTTACCTGGGGCAGCGGCGAGATACGGCCCCCCCGCCTTGACAGCCCGAGACCGCGGCCCGTTTGGAAAGGATCGGCGGGACGAGAGCTGCGGCCCATGCCGTGCCGCGCTGGGAGCGGACATCCTCCCATGGTGCGCCGCTTCCGGGTGCGGCGCCGTGGGCCGCGCTCATCCCAAGGCCGCGTCCACGCCGTTGCCCGCAGCCTCAGTGCTGCTCCAGACCCCGATCCCGCAGGGCCAGGGTGACCGTCATGACACCCGGGTCGTCGAGCGTCCTCCTGACGTTGAATCCCAGCGCCTTGCAGAGCTTGAGCATGGGCAGGTTCTCGCTCAGCACCTCTCCATAAATCTCCCCCAGTCCATTTCGCCGGGCATAGTCGATGATACGGCGCATCATCATGGGACCGAGCCCCAGCCCGGTCATGTCCCGGCGCAGGAGTATCGCGAATTCCCCTTCCGCATTGTCGGCATCCGCCGAGATACGCACGCCGCCGTAAAGCTCCGTTTCCCCGGTGCTCGCCGTGTCGGCCAGGACAAGGGCCATCTCGCGGTCGTAGTCGATCTGGGTGAGCCTGGCGGCCAGGCTGTGAGGCAGCATTCTCATGGGATTCATGAACCGCATGAGGATATCCTCGGGAGGCAGCGTGGCGAAAAGCCGGTGATAGGCGGGCTCATCCTCGGGCCTTATGGGCCGCAGCAGCAGCTTCTGGCCGTCGGGCAGGGTGATGATCGCCTCCAGCTCCTTCGGGTAGGGCCGAATGACCATGCGATGCCGCCCTCCGTTGGCAACCGCTTCGGCCTGGATGAGGGCATCCCCCACCCATGCCCGGCTGTCGTGGACCCACAGCGGGTTGATCTCCAGCCTTGAGATCTCGGGAATGTCGCAGATGAGCTGGGACACCCTGGTCAGGATGATGGCAGCGGCGTCGAGGACCGTCTCGGGGACGCCGGGCTTTGCCCGGAGCAGCTGGACAATCCTCGTCCGGGACATGACTTCCCGGGCCAGATGCAGGTTGAGTGGGGGCAGCGCGCAGGCCTTGTCCCGGATCAGGTCGGCAGCCCGCCCCCCGTGACCGAAAACGATGACGGGACCGAACTGAACATCCACGAAAACGCGGATCATGAGCTCAGGAAGACAGGATCCCGCATCCCGGGCTGAAGCTTCCATGGAAATGCCGTAGGACTCCAGGATCGATCGAACCTCCGCAGCCGTCAGCTCGCCCCTGCCCTGCCGCAGGGCTCCCCTCACCGTCAGCCCCGCCGCTTCCACATCGGGCTGGAACGCTTCGGGAATGCTGGGGGGAGTCTCCATCAGCATATCCTGGACCCGGCGATAGCGGCGGATCTGCAGGTGCCCCTGCACGGCGGCCTCGGGGGTATCGTAGGTGGGGATGGAGGCGTCGATGAGCTTCCTGCGGGCGCTCTCGGCCGATCTGTCTCCCAGCCAGCACGTGAGGATCCGGTTCGCCCTGGGTCTCGAGTCATGCCGCCGCGAGGCCCCGACGACAGCCTCCGCGGCCTCGACATTGGACGTCAGGGCACTCGGGCTGCTCAGGACCAGCACGACATCCACCCCCCCGTCATCGAGAAGCGCATCCAGGGCATCGGCATAAAGCTCGGGGGCAGCGTCGGCTTGAATGTCCAGGGGCATGCCGACCGGGCAGCCCCGGGGCAGCAGGGCGGACAAACGATCGACGGTCTCGACCGAGAGCCGGGGCAGCTGCCCGCCCCCCGATCTCAGGCGGTCCGCCGCCAGGACCCCCATGCCGCCACCATTGGCGAGGATGGCCAGGCGATCGCCGGGAATCGCCCGGGCCCTGGCCAGGGTCTCGGCGGCGCCGAAGAGGCTCTGGATGTCGAAGACGCGCAGGAGCCCCGCGCGAAGGAATGCCGCGTCATAGACCTCGTCGGACCCCAGCTCGTGCGCACCCTGCGTGGCCACACTCCGCACGCACTCGGGAAATCGGGCGGACTTGAGGACGATGACCGGTTTCATCCGCGCCACCTGACGGGCTGCCGACATGAACTTCCGGACCCGCGTGATCCCCTCGGTACAAAGGAGAATGGCCTGGGTGCTCATGTCAGCCGCCAGGAGGTCCAGGACGTCCCCGAAGTCCACGTCGACCATGGTGCCGAGGGCCATCACGGCTGAAAAACCGATGCCCCGCGCGGTAGCCCAGTCCAGAACCGCCGAGGTCACCGCACCCGACTGAGCCACCAGGGCCAGCTTTCCCTTGAGGGGCTGAACATGGGAGAGACTGGCATTGAGGGATGCGCCCGGCACCGCGACGCCGAGGCTGTTCAGCCCGATGATTCTCATGCCATGGGGCCTGGCGGCCTTCCGGACCGCCTCGTGCAGGGAGCACAGGGGCGGGGGTCCCCCCTCGGCCGGCCTGCCTGTGAGAGCCACCGCGACCTTGCAGCCCAGGCTGGCAAGATGGGCGACATCGGCCACGAGGGAGCCGGGGGGACTCAGCAGGATGGAAAAATCCGGGGGAGAGGGGACGTCGGCCAGGGACAGGACCTGGCGGTCGATGCCGTCCATGACACCCATGGAGGTCCCCACCGCAATGACGGGCCCCCCATAGCCCGCGCCGCGCAGATTGCGGACCACGGCCTCGGCGAGTCGCGTCACTCCCACATCCGCTCGGCCGATCAAGGCCACGGAAGTCGGCCGCATCATGCGCGAAAGATCCCGAATACTCATGGAAGCCCCGTTTGCGCCCCCTCAGTGCAAAACGCGGGATCATGCCTGCCCGGCAAGGAGCACGCCCACCCGGTCCGACTCATAGCCTGGCTGGGAATGGCACGCCGGCAGGGAAGAGCCGCTGCCGACGGGGCTTATCCCCACCTGCGACGGGGAAGGATGAGCTATTGCCAAAGAGACTCCGCGAAGATCCCTCACGCTCGTTCGGGGTGGCCAAAGGCCGGACCCAGCCCGTTCGGAGTACTCATCCGAGCCACGGTGAAGCACCATTTTCAATGAGGACGGGATCCCTCGACGGCAGCCCGGTAGTCCTCGCGAAGGGTCTGATGGAGCCTGGCATTTTGCAGGGCCAGGGCTCCAAACTCGGCCAGGGATTTGCCGAATTCCACCTCCAGCGTCGAAAACTCCCGTGGATGGGAGGTATAGAAGCGCAAGGCACCAATGGTCTGATCCTTCACCGTCATGGGAACGGAAAGGATGGATGCGATGCCCTCCTCCCTGGCCCGGTCGGGATACTGCAGCCTCGGGTCCGTCGACGCGTCCTCGATCCAGACCACTTCACCCATCATACCGCGGGCGATGCTGCGGTCCAGGCTCAGGGGACCCTTGACCAGATATTCTGAGCTGAGTCCCTTGGCGCTGGCAAGATCCAGCTCACGGGTGGCAAGATTGAGGAGCAGCAGGGCACTGGCCTTGAGGCCCAGGACATCGATGGCCCTGCCGACGATGAGCCCCAGGATCTCCTCGGTGTCGAGGGTCCCCCCCACTGCCCTGGCCACCTCCGTGACCGCCTGCAGGTACAGGGCCTCCCGCGACTTATCCTCGAGGAGTCTGGCGTTCTCGATGGCCAGCCCTCCCTGCTCGGCCAGGGAGGCGGCGAATTCGATCTCGTGCTGCTCGAACACGCGCTCCCTTGACGTATGCAGCTTCAGGACCCCGATCACCTTTCCCCTCACGCGGATGGGCAGGATGAGGATGGAGACGATCCCCTCGCTTCGAACCGCCTCGGGATACTGAATGCGCGGATCCGTCCCGGCATCGCGGACATAAGCGATCTCCCCCATCATCGCATCCGACACGCTTTTGCTCGCCAGCACCGCTCCCTTTTCGAAATACCGGTCACTCAGGCCGCAGGAGGCCACCAGCTCCAGGGTGCCCCGGCTTTCGTCCAGGAGCCGAATGGTGCATCCCTTGACCTCGAGGGCCACGACCATGCCCTGGACCATGATCTTCAGCCTTTCCTCCAGGGACAGAGCGGTGTTCAATGCCTTGCAGACGTGTGTGAAAGCGAAAAGACATCTGGCATGCCCTTCCATGTCATCCCCTTCATCCTGAGGTCCACCATGGTACCACGATGCAAAAACCACGGGCGGGAGCCATGAGCACCACGCATCGCCTTCATGGCGACCGCCGGGTGATCGCGGCTCTTTCTAAAAGATGGTGACGCGTGCTGACGTCTGATGGTGGTTATTACTGCTCATGCCAACCCCGACGGGATCGGCCGCAAGCTCGGTAGGCCCTAGCCTAAGACCCATGCAAAACCTCGTCAACCTGTTTTTCAGGGGCTCCTCGTCCCTCGCGAATCATGGTCTCGTCGGGAACCGACCAGCGGTCACGCGTGCCTGTAACCTTTTACCGCCTTCACGCCACTTAACGGATGAGCGGCCCTGTCGACGGGTTGTCCGCCGCATGCTCCTCCAGAGGGCCGATTCAACTTCGCGACCCCAAACGTGAAAGGAATCGAGAATGAAGCGCAATACCGTTCTGGCCGTACTGATCGCCCTTGCTTTCGCATCCCTGGGCAGCGCCAATGCGCTGGCAAGGGGTAATCGCCATGGCACCATGGGCGGGGATGGCCCGTGCATGGGACCTGGCTTCACCAGGGTGCTGGATCGCATGAGCCTGTCCAAGGATCAGGAGCACCGGATCGCCGGCATCCTCAAGTCTCACCGCGACGAGATCGCCAGGACCATGACGGCCGCATCCGATGCCCGCTCCGCGCTGAGGCAGGCCATGCACGCAACGGAGTATTCCGAGCCCAGAGTCAAGGAAGCCGCAGCCGACATGGCAGCCCAGCACGAAGCCATGATCCTCCTCAAGGGAAAGATCATGAGCGAGGTTCGCTCGGTGCTCACCCCGGAGCAAAACCGGGACTTCCAGGATTTCGGAGGTCGTCGCGGGGGACGGGGAATGGAGGGTCGGATGGATTCGAGACTCGCCACCCTCGACCGCTGGATTGCAGACCACAGCCAATAGGCAGTGTGACCCGGGGGGCCCAATGCTGCCGATTTGAGGCTTCCTCTCCATCAGGGGGGCGGGGTGGGGGAAGAACGGCTCTGATATCACCCTCACCCCAGCCCTCGCCCCGGAATCGGGGGGGAGGGCGCCAACGTTTGACCTGAAGTCAACGGGATTTCGGGATCCGGCAGCCGCCCCTTTGTGTACCCGAAGGAAACAGTCCATGTTAAATTGATACAATGGACGTTGAAATGGTGGAAGCCGTGAAGGATGGACCCACGGACTCGGAGATCATCACCCGGGTGCGGGGGGGAAAGGTCGATGCGTTCGAAGCCATCGTGCACCGCTACTCGCCCATGGTGCTCAGAATCGCATCACGGCATGTCCCCAGGGACAGCATCGAGGAGGTGGCACAGGACGCTTTCGTGGAAGCCTTCCGCTCCCTGGGCTCCTATGCCGGCAAAGCCCCCTTCGGTCACTGGCTGTCGCGCATCGCGGTCCGCTGCTGTTATGGCTTCTGGCGGGCCCGTCGGCAATACGCCGAGATTCCCGTCAGCGATTTTTCCGATGATTCGGAGGAATGGATGAGCCGCATCCTGGCCACTCGATCCCGCGAGGCGTTCGAAGCCGAGTCCCGGAGAAGCGAGGCGGCGGAGATCCTCTCCCACGCCATGCGGGGGCTTTCTCCAAGGGACCGGATGGTCCTGACCCTGGTGCACCTGGATGGGCACACGGCTCGGGAGGCAGCCGATCTGCTGGGATGGACGGTGATCTCGGTCAAGGTCCACGCCCACAGATCGAGAGTTAGGCTTCGCAAGGCCATCCAGAATCTTCTGGAGCCCAGGAGAATCGAGCCATGAAGGATCAATATCGAGACGTGCGAAAGATCGAGGACGCTCTCGTTCGGCATCACCGAAGCACCGGGCCGCCCGAAGCTTCCCCTCTGCTGGTGCCCAGGATCATGGCGCATGTTCGCGAAGACTGGGAGAAGCGAAGAGCCGGTCTCTTCGATGGAGCCCATGCGCGGAAGATCGTCTGGCGCTTCACCCTGGCGGCCAGCCTGGTCGCCGTGCTCCTGGCGGC
>JALOPI010000096.1 GCA_025453975.1 Syntrophobacteraceae bacterium | reverse complement strand
CTGCATCCCGACTATCTGAGCACGCAGTGGGCCCTCGGGCGGGAAGGGATCCCCCGGCTGGCCGTGCAGCACCACCACGCCCACATCGCGGCCGTCATGACCGAGAATCAGGTGGAGGAACCCGTGATCGGCCTCGCCATGGACGGAACGGGGTACGGACCCGACGGAACCGTCTGGGGCGGGGAGATCCTTCGCGTCGACCATGAAGGTTATCGCAGGCTGGGGCGATTTCGCCAGATCCCCCTGCCGGGAGGGGCCCAGGCCATTCGGGAGCCCTGGCGCATGGCCGTGAGCTGCCTCCACGCCCTGGAGCCGTCCGATCCCCGATCCCTCTACCCGGAATTCTTCGAGCGGCTGCCCAGGGACAAGATTCAAGTGCTGCTGCGGATGGTGGAGCGGAGGATCAACTCGCCCCTCACCTCGTCATGCGGCCGCGTTTTCGATGCCGCCTCCGCCCTGGCTGGGCTCGGGAGCTGGGCCAGGGTCAGCTACGAGGGCCAGGCGGCCATCGAGCTCGAGCAGGCCATCGTCGCCGACGGGGACTCTTATGCGGCGGACATCGGCCGGGAAGGCGATCTCTGGATCCTGGACGCTCTCCCCATGATTCGGAGCCTCGTGGCCGACGCCCGAAAAGGGTCGGCCCCTGGAATCCTCTCGGCCCGGTTTCACAACGGAATGGTGGATCTCCTGGCCCGGGCCGCCCGGAAGGCGGCCGATGAAACAGGAGATCATTGCGTGGCTCTGAGCGGAGGCGTCTTTCAGAACGCCTACCTGAGCAGTCGCCTGGAGGCCGCCCTGGGAGGCGCGGGTCTGAAGGTGATCGTTCATACCCAGCTTCCCGCCAACGATGCCTGCATCTCCCTCGGACAGGCCGCCATCGCGGGCCGCTGGCTTCGAGGATATCGGGCCGGCGCCGTGTGAGCCCGTGCCTGTCAGCCCTTTCAACCATCCTGAAACGGGGAGCTTGTCTTGAAGTATCTCGACGAATACCGGGATCCGCGGGTGGCCCGGGCCATCCTCCAGGCCCTCGGCGCCCGCGGGCAGCCGGGCCGGCCCCTGCGATTCATGGAGATCTGCGGCACCCACACCGTGGCCATTTTCAGGGCCGGGCTGCGGCAGCTCCTGCCGCCCTGGATAAACCTCATCAGCGGCCCGGGCTGCCCCGTCTGCGTCACGGCCAACGAGGACATCGACCGTGCCATCTGGCTCGCCCGCCAGCCCGGTGTCATCGTCACCACCTTCGGAGACCTGATCCGCGTGCCCGGGTCCACCTCGTCTCTCCAGAACGAGCGGGCCGCCGGCGCCGATGTCCGCATCGTCTACTCCTCTTTCGACGCCCTTCAGATCGCACGCGACAACCCGGCGAGGCACATCGTCCTCCTGGGCATCGGTTTCGAGACCACCGCCCCGACCGTCGCGGCCGCCGTCAAGCAGGCTTTCGGGGAAGGAATGGACAACTTTACGGTCTTCTCCGCCCACAAGCTGCTCCCCCCCGCCATGCGCGCCCTGCTGAATGCCGGAGACCTGCACCTGGACGGGTTCCTGTGCCCAGGGCATGTCAGCACGGTCATCGGGGCCGCTTCGTACGAAGAGGTGGCTTCCAGATACCGGGTCCCCTGCGTCGTGACAGGGTTCGAGCCCCTCGACGTCCTCCAGGGGATCTCCATGCTGGTGGAACAGGTGAGTCGCGGCCAGGCCGAGGTGCAAAACCAGTATCTCAGGGCCGTGAGCTGGGAAGGCAATCCCGTGGCCCGGGCCATGATTGGCGAGATATTCACCCCTGTGGACACCACCTGGCGGGGCCTGGGAACGATTCCCCTGAGCGGTCTCGGGGTGCGGGACGATTGGGCCGCCTTTGACGCCACCCGCCGTTTCCCCATGCCGGACATCCATGTCCGGGAGCATCCCGGCTGCAAATGCGGAGAGGTGCTGCGCGGCGTGATCACCCCCGTGGAATGCGGCCTCTTCAGACAGGGCTGCGACCCCGAGAGCCCCAGGGGGCCCTGCATGGTGTCCAGCGAAGGGACCTGCGGCGCCTATTACCGCTATCATTCGTGACCCCGCGGGCTTCGGGGGGGGGCACCCGAGGGGGGCCTGCATGCCGTTCGAGCCCCGGCCTGCGACGGACAACGAGGAGACCATGGCCAAGACCATTCAACTGGATCAGGGCAGCGGGGGCCGCGCCATGCACGAGCTGGTGGCCGGCCTGTTCGTGCGCGCCTTCGCCAACGAGCATCTGCTGGAGCTCAACGACAGCGCCCTGCTGGAGATGGAAGGCTGCCGCCTGGCCATGACCACGGACTCCTACGTCGTGGACCCGGTCATCTTCCCAGGGGGTGACATCGGCAGCCTGGCCGTCCATGGCACGGTGAACGATCTCGCCATGCGCGGGGCCCGTCCGCTCTATCTCACCGCCGGCTTCATCCTGGAGGAAGGACTGTCCCTCGATCTCCTGGAGCGTGTCGTGGTTTCCATGGGGGAGGCGGCCCGGACAGCGGGGGTCCTCATTGTGGCGGGAGACACCAAGGTCGTCCCCCGGGGAAAGGCCGACCAGCTCTTCATCAACACGGCGGGCGTCGGAGTGGTTCCCAGGGGGCTGAGGATCGGCGGTCAGTATGCCTGTCCGGGCGATGCCGTCCTGGTGAGCGGCACCATCGGGGACCATGGCATGGCCGTCCTCTGCAAGCGAGAGGGGCTGTCCTTTGAAAACGAGATCCTCAGTGACTCGGCGCCGCTCAACGGCATCATCGGCCTGATGCTGGATCACACCCCCCACATCCACGTCTTGAGAGATCCCACACGGGGTGGCGTAGCCACGACGTTGAACGAGATCGCTCTCCAGTCCGGTGTCGGGATTCAGCTCCGCGAGGAAGCCATCCCCGTGGCCGATGACGTGGCGGGAGCCTGCGAGATGCTCGGTCTGGACCCTCTTTACATCGCCAACGAGGGCAAAGTGCTGGTGATCCTGCCCGAAAGCAGCGTGGAGGGGGTTCTCTCCGTCATGCGGGACCACCCCCTGGGGAGGAAGGCCTGTCGGATCGGCTCCGTCGTCGCGGAGGAGCCGGGACGGGTGTTTCTCCGAACCCGCATCGGAGGGCATCGTCTCATCGATATGCTGCGCGGCGAGCCGCTGCCGAGAATCTGTTAGGAGCCCGTTTCTGGCTGCTGGCTCGTGACTTCTCGTTTCGTTCCCTCTCGATTCGTCGGGGACTTCGGGTCGACGTTTGGAAGTCAGGCGCCGGGAGCCGTCATTCAGAGGTTGGCATGGGGACTGACATCGGGATCGAGTCTGGGGTGAGCCACCTGGTGTGCCCCGTTTGCGGGAATCACTTCCGGGAGCTGGGAAAAGGCGTGGGGGCCTGTCCCGATTGCATTCGCCACCGCTGGAGCCAAAGCAGGATTCACTGCGAGGCCGTGCACCATGAATCCCGCCGCGTGTTCCAGCTCCCCCTCATTCCGCCGAGAACGCTCTCGGGAACCGAATGCAACATCTGCCTGCACCACTGCAGCACGGGGATGACGGAGCAGGGATACTGCGGCGTCCGCCACGGGCACCCCGACAGCTTCCATGTGGACGGTCATCTCAGGGCCAGGCTGTCCTACTACTATGATCCCATTCCCACCAATTGCGTGGCCGACTGGGTTTGCGCCGCGGGCACGGGAAGCGGGTTCCCGCGTTATGCCCACGACCCGGGGACGGAGGTGGGCTTTTTCAACCTGGCCGTTTACTACGAGGCCTGCAATTTCAACTGCCTGTTCTGCCAGAACTGGTCCTTCAGGAAGACCCAGCTCGCCCTCCCGAGCTGGTGCACTCTCGACACCCTGGTCGCCGCCGTCAGCCCGAAAACCAGCTGTGTCTGCTATTTCGGCGGAGACCCGACCCCCCAGCTCCCTTACGCCCTGGCCGTCTCCGAAAAGATGCTGCGGGAACATCCGGACCAGCTCCTCCGCATCTGCTGGGAGACCAACGGCAGCATGCACCCCGAACTGCTCCGGCACATGGCCCGCCTCTCCTTCGACACGGGGGGCTGCATCAAGGTGGACATCAAGGCCTGGAGCCCCCACATCCACCGGGCCATCTGCGGCTGCGACAATCGGGTCGTGCTCGAGAATTTCGCGACCCTCGCCCGGTGGACCCCCCTGCGCCCCGAGCCGCCTCTGCTGGTCGCCAGCACCCTCATGGTTCCGGGCTACGTCGAGGCCGAGGAGATCTCGCAGATCGCCTCGTTCATCGCCCGGCTCAATCCCGAGATTCCCTACACTCTCCTGGCTTTCGCACCCGAATTCTGCCTCGAGGACTTTCCCACCACATCCTGCCGTCAGGCCGAGGAGTGCCTCGATGCCGCGCGCAAGGCCGGACTGCGTCGCGTGCGCGTGGGGAACCAGCATCTCCTCGAGGCACGAGCCTAACGCCGCCCATCCAAGGCCGGGGGAGATCCCGCCCTCGATCTCCATGGCGCGAAACGGGGCAGCAGCAGGATTCCCGGCACCGCACCCGCCACCGTGGCCCCGTAGAAAGCCGCCCAGCCCATTTCGTGTGCCATGAAGCCGGCGGGCACGCCCGCGAGAATACGCGTCACCGCCATGAAGCTCGTGAGGAGAGCGTACTGGGTGGCCGTGTAGCGCTTGTCGCAGAGGCTCATCATGAAGGCGATGAAGGCGGCGTTGCCCATTCCGCCGCAGAGGTTCTCCACCCCGATGGACAGCACCATGAGGCCATAGTGCTTCCCCACCATGGCGAGAAGCGCGAAGGCCAGATTGGAGACGGCCTGAAGAAAGCCGAACACCCAGAGGGAGCGGTTCACGCCAACGTGTGCAACGATGCCCCCCCCCGCCAGGGTCCCGACGATGGTGCTGATGAGGCCGAAGGCCTTGTTGACGGTGCCCACATCCGTCCGGGTGAAGCCAAGGTCCAGGAGAAAGGGAGTCGTCATGACACCCGCCAGGGCATCTCCCAGCTTGTAGACCATGATGAAAGCCAGCATCGCGACGGCCCCGTCCCGGCGGAAATAGGAGGCCAGGGGATCGATGACCGCTTCCCGGAGAGAGCGCGGCGCATCCACCGCCTGCCCCGGCTCGGGCGCCAGGAGAGTGAAGATCGCGCAGCCCGCCATGAGCAGTCCCATGGAGAGATAGACGGTGGTCCACGGAAGGAAGTCCGACAGGATGAGAGCCAGGGCTCCCGAGACCAGGAGGGCCACCCGATACCCCACCACCGTCGTGGCCGCTCCAGCCCCCAGTTCCCTGGGCTCCAGGACATCCGCCCGGTAGGCATCCACCACGATGTCCTGGCTGGCGCTGAGATAGGCGACCAGCAGGGCCAGACAGGCCAGGGCCAGGGGGGCGCTCCGGGGGGATAAGAACCCCATCGCCGTGACCGAGCCCCCCAGCAGCAGCTGGGCGAGAACGATCCAGCCGCGCCTCCGCCCCAGCCAGGGCAGCCGGAAGCGATCCATGAACGGGGCCCAAAGGACCTTCAGGCTGTAGGGCAGCCCTACCAGGGAGAAGAGGCCGATGACCCGCAGGTCCACCTGCTCGCTCGACATCCACGCCTGGAGGGTGGTTCCCGTCAAAGCCAGCGGCAGTCCCGATGCGAAGCCCAGCCCGAGGAGG
>JALOPI010000030.1 GCA_025453975.1 Syntrophobacteraceae bacterium | reverse complement strand
GAGGATTCGGCCGATTCCAAGATCCAGTGGGACAAGCTCGCCACGGCGGTGGGCACGCTGGTCTTCTTCATGGGCGTCAAGAACCTGCCGGAGATCTGCGAGAACCTCATCACCCATGGCCGTTCCCCCGAGACACCCGTGGCTGTCATTCGCTGGGGCACCACACCGGAGCAGAAGACGGTGGTGGGGACCCTGGAAGACATCGGTGAGCGGGTCCGGAAGGCCATGCTCAAGCCTCCGGCCATCACCGTCGTCGGGGAAGTGGTGCGCCTCCGTTCCGAGCTGAACTGGTTCGAGGCCCGCCCGCTTTTCGGTCGATGCATCGTGGTCACCCGGGCCCGGGAGCAGGCCAGCGACTTCAAGACCCTCCTCTCCGGTCTCGGCGCCCAGTGCATCGAATTCCCGACCATCGAGATCGCCCCTCCCCCCTCGTGGGAGCCCCTGGACGGGGCCATCGGCAGGCTGTCCAGCTACGACTGGATCATCTTCACCAGTGTCAACGGGGTTCGCTGTTTCATGGACCGGCTGATGCTGGCGGGGATGGATGTGAGGGGTCTCAAGGGGATCCGGCTGGCGGCCATCGGCCCCGCCACGGCGGAAGCCTTGGCGAAGCAAGGATTGAAGCCCGACCTCGTGCCGGCGGAGTACAAAGCCGAGGCGGTTCTGGAGGGACTCTCGGAGGCCGACCTGACGGGAATGCATTTCCTGATGCCCCGGGCCATGGTGGCCCGCGAGGTGCTGCCGGATACACTCCGCCGGTGGGGGGCGCGGGTGGATGTGACTCCCGCCTATCAGACCATCCTGCCCTCGGCCATGAGCGGCGACATCGTGGACCGGCTGCGCTCGGGCTCCATCGACTGCGTGACCTTCACGTCGTCCTCGACGGTCAGCAATTTCTTCAGCCTTTTCGACCGCGAGGAGATCCTTTCACTCCTGGAGCGCGTCGCCATCGCCAGCATCGGGCCCATCACCTCCCGGACGATCGAGGAGCACGGACTCAAGATCGACATACAGCCCCGCGATTACACCATCAAGGCCCTGGCCGAGGCCATCCGCGACCATTACGCCGCCCTTTGAGCCACGAGGGGCCACCCATCGGGCGGCCCTCGGCTCGAAGCATGAAGCTTGAAGCCTTCTCCTACTCCCGTATGGCTCTCGAGCGGTTCTGAAGGAAGGCATCCCGCATGGAGACATAAGGATCCAGGGCTGATTCCTTGAAGTCTTCGTATTCGCCCAGGGTCAGGGAGGTGTTGTTGACGACCCGGCCCCCGCGGACGGCGGCTCCTACCCAGAATTCGGGATAGACATAGGTGAGGGGGTTCAGGAAGGCGTCCACGACGGTCCCGAAGGTGTCGCGCACGCTGGACGGTCCCACGAACGGCCAGGTGATGAAGGCCTTGGGCTGCATCCCGTGGTACCCGAGGGTTTGACCGAAGTCTTCGTCATGCCGTTTGAGCTGGTACTCCGTGGCGGCAAAATCGAAAAGTCCCCCGGCGCCCAGTGTCGTATTGATGGCGAAGCGCGAGAGCTCCGTGCCGGCGGCCCTGAATTTGCCCTGGAACGTACAATTCAGGAAGCGGACGGGCATCATGGCGTTATGGTAGGCGTTGCGGATGCACATCCGAACGCCCTGGGGGATGAAGGCCTGGTAAACGCGGGCCACGGGCTTCAAAAACCAGAAGTACAGACGGTCGTTGAACGTGAACATGGCACGGTTGAACTTCTCCAGGGGATCGGCTGCCTTCTGGGACTCCACCCTAAAAGGGTCCTCGTCCTCGTAATCATCAGCCACCGCGGTGGTGGTGGTGCCTTCCGACCACATCGTGCCTTCGTCGGGCTCCCCGGCATGAACGGGCGTCACAAAGGCAAACCACGTAAGCATCACCAGAGCCAGAAAGCAGCACACCTCTTTCGATTTCATCCGTCGATCTCCTCCTCGCGCCAGATCAGTGACGAGTCGCAGGTCAGGAACCTGTCAAGGGAATGGGCGCCTGGGCGTCAGCGACTGCTCCCCTAAATGGAATTCAACAGCGGGGTCATCGTTCACGCCAGGCCAACCGGGCAGACTGACGCAATGCCCAAACATTCTAGCACCCTGCAACGACATGACAAGCAAAAGTCGCACCTGGGCCTTTCCGCGCCGAGCTTCCATTCCAGCACGGTCCCGCTGCCGTCAGCTCTTTTTCAGCAGTCGGAAAGCAGCCAGCAGCAGCATGGCACCGAGGATCGACCCGATCCAGCCCACCGGGCTGGTCATGCCCAGCCCCCGGGCGATGAAGCTCCCAACGAAGGATCCGGCGATACCCAGGACGATGGTCATGATCCAGCCACCGGGGTCCTTGCCCGGCATCAGAAGCTTGGCGACGGCGCCGATGATCAGCCCCGCCAAAAGTGCCGCGATGATCTCCATCCCTTCCTCCTCGGGCCATATTCTCGGTTAGTGTGACAGGAATACTCCGAATGGTTGATTCATAGGACGTGACTCCGGTGGTGTCAACACCCCCTCGGTGGGGCGGGCCCGTGGATCCCGTCCCGCTCGGTCCCGCGAGGCCGAAGCGTCGAGGTGCTCCCCAGCCACAGCCTTTCATGATAGCATGAATGACCGTGCCGGCATTTCACATCGACCAGTGGCGTCGGCTGACTCGGCTTTCGCCCTCTCCGGCCATGAAAAGGCCTTTACGGCTCGGGCGGATTCCCGGCGCCGTGGAATCCCTCCGCGGTGGGAAGCCGGGCGATGGCTTCAATCCCATGACCTCGGAGTGACTTCAACTTGATCGAGCACCCACGGATTCGACTTCGCGGCGTCACGCAGCACAACCTGAAAGGTCTGGATCTGGACCTACCCCTGAACCGGCTCATCGCCATCAGCGGAGTGAGCGGATCGGGAAAATCAAGCCTGGCCATTCACACGCTCTACGCCGAGGGCCAGCGGCGCTACATCGAAACCTTTTCGCCCTACACGCGTCAGTTTCTCGAGCGTATGGACCCGCCCCGGGCGGACCTCATCGACGGTATTCCACCGAGCATCGTCATCGAGTCGGGCACGGCGGTGCGCAGCTCCCGGTCCACCGTCGGGACCATCACGGAGATCAACGACCACCTGAAGCTGCTTTACGCCCGGCTGGCCGTTCCCCACTGCCCCCAATGCCATGAGCCCGTGAGCCGGGACAATCCTGAGAGCGTCGCCAGGCGACTGGGGGAGATGCTGCCTCCGTCCAGTCGCGTGGTCATCACCTTCCCTTTCTTTCCAAGCCGTTCGAGCGACTGGGTTGAGCCCCTCGTGGCCGAAGGGTTTCTCCGCATCTATGCCGATGGCAGGACCGTCGATCTCGAGGGCTTGTCCCGAAAGGAGCGCCTGGCCCTCGCCGGCACCGAGATCCTCGTGGCGGTGGACCGGGCTTCATGGGGGAAGGCCTCCTTTCAGCGCACCGTGGATTCACTGGCAACGGCCTTCCGCATGGGCGACGGCCACGCCGTCGTCGCCGTTTTGCCGGACAGGCTCCTTCGTTTCAGCACCGAATTGTCCTGTGCCCAGTGCCGTCCCTCGGCCGGCATACCCGCCGCAACCCCCAATCTCTTCTCCTTCAACAGCCCCATCGGGGCCTGCCCCGAATGCCGGGGCTTCGGGCGCACCATCGGGGTGGACCTGGACCTCGTCATCCCCAATCCAAAGCTCACCATCGCCCAGGGTGCCATCAAGCCCTGGCCTCCGGGGCGGGAGGAGTACGAGGAGCTCCTGGACTTCTGCATCGCGGAAGGCATCCCCACGGACACGCCCTTCGAAAGCCTTGGCGATGGAGCCCGGTCCCTGATCATCGAGGGCACATCCCGCTACTATGGCGTCAAGGGCTTTTTCCAGTGGCTCGAGAGCAAGGTTTACAAGATGCACGTTCGGGTATTCCTCTCCCGTTACCGGGCCTACACCCCCTGTGCCCGGTGCGGAGGGACCCGCTTTCAGGATGCCACGAGGCTATATCGGCTCCGCGGGTTCTCCATCGACGCGGTGAGCGGATGGAGCATCGAGCGATGCGCCGGGTTCTTTCGCGGGGAGTGGCCCGAGCTGGAGAGCGATGCGGCCGCGGCCCTGCTGGTGGAGGAGATCCGGGCACGCCTGGGTTTTCTCGAGGCCGTGGGCCTGGAGTACCTGACCCTGGACCGCCAGTCCCGCACCCTTTCCGGGGGCGAGGTCCAGAGAGTCCACCTGACGCGGGCCCTGGGGTCGGCCCTCGTCAACGTCCTCTATGTGCTGGATGAGCCCAGCGTCGGCCTGCACGCCCGGGATCAGAAGCGGCTGATGGACCAGCTCCACCGACTGGTGAGCCTCGGCAACACGGTGATCGTGGTGGAGCACGACCCGGGCATGATCCGATTCTGCGACCAGGTGGTGGACATGGGACCCGGAGGAGGTGAGCGGGGCGGCGAGATTTTGTACAACGGGCCGCCCCGAGGCCTTGGGGAATGCTCCCGAAGCCTCACGGGAGCTTACCTGTCGGGGCGTTCCTCCGTAAACCGGGAGACCGTCAGACGCCCGGTGGATCCCGGGCGCACCCTGACGTTGCGCGGGGCCGCCGAGCACAACCTCAGGGGGATCGACGTCTCGATCCCCCTGGGGCTCCTGGTGGGGATCAGCGGAGTCTCGGGCTCCGGCAAGAGCACCCTGGTGGAAAAAACCCTGTACTTCACCTGGCTGAGGATGAACGGCCGCCAGACCGAGCCCCCCGGCGCCTGCGACGGGCTGGAGGGCTTCCAGCACCTCCAGGACCTGATCCTGGTGGACCAGCAGCCCATCGGCCGCACGCCGCGGGCCAACCTCCTCACGTACACCCGTGCCATGGACCCCGTACGCAAGCTGCTGGCCCAGACCCCCGAGGCCATCGCCCGAGGGTATTCCACGCGCCATTTCTCCTTCAACGTGGCGGGAGGGCGCTGCGAGCAGTGCCGCGGGGAGGGCTTCGAGCGGGTGGAGATGCAGTTCCTGGCCGACGTGTACGTCCGCTGCCCCCAGTGCGGCGGGCGGAGGTTCAAGGATGAGGTCCTGGACATCCGAGCCCGCGGACTTTCCATAGGGGACATCCTGGACTGCACGGCCCAGGAGCTCCTGGGAGCTTTCGGGGATATTGAGCCGCTGGTGCAGGCCCTGGAGCCCATTTCCGCCGTCGGGCTGGACTACCTGCGACTGGGACAGCCCCTCAGCACCCTCTCGGGCGGCGAAGCCCAGCGGCTGAAGCTCGTCCATCACCTGGGGCGCCCCTCGGCTGCGGCACGGGGGGGGCGGGGGCGAAACCCTTCGCTCTTCATCCTGGATGAGCCCACCACGGGCCTCCACCCCCATGACCTCTCCAAACTGCTGGTCGTCCTGCGGACGCTGGTGCGGCAGGGACACACGGTCGTCGTGGTGGAGCACAACCTGGACCTGCTGGCGGCCTGCGACTGGATCGTGGACCTAGGGCCCGAGGGCGGGGAGGCGGGAGGCCGGGTGGTGGCCGCCGGCACTCCCGAAGCCGTCGCCGCGTGCGTGGAGAGCCACACGGGGCGATTCCTGCGGGAACGTTTGGAGGGATGGCGGGCCGAAGGCGGATCCGTCGAGACGGGGGAGCCCGGGCTGCTGGAGGCCGCCGAGGCCCGCCGCCCATGGAGTGTCGTCCCGAACCGGGACGGCAGCCACGATCCCGTCAGGCATGGGGAGCCCTCCGGCGACTCCGCGTCGGGCCATGCCATCGTGGTCAAGGGCGCCCGCGAGCACAATCTCCACATCGGGGAGGTCGAGCTTCCCCGGGAGCGGATGGTGGTGATCACGGGGCTCAGCGGGTCGGGCAAGTCCACCCTGGCCTTCGACGTCCTCTTCGCCGAGGGGCAGCGACGCTACATGGAGTGCCTCTCGAGCTATGTGCGCCAGTACTTCCGCATCCTCGAAAAGCCCGACGTGGACCAGATCCTGGGCCTTCCGCCCACCGTGGCCATCGAGCAGCGCATGAGCCGGCTCAACAGGCGGTCCACGGTGGCGACCATCACCGAGATCTATCATTTCGTCAGGCTTCTCTTCACCAGGGTGGGCCGGCAGCACTGCCCCGGCTGCGGACGGGAGCTCATGGCCCTGAGCCTGGACCAGATCCTCGCCATGCTGGAGCGAGCCGCCCGGAACGGCCCCATGGAGATCCTGGCACCCCTGGTGCGGGGGCGAAAGGGCATCTACCGGGACCTCTTCCAGAGGCTGCGCAAGCTGGGCTACGACACGGTCAGGGTGGACGGGGAGCGCATGGCGCTGGAGCCCGTGCCGTCCCTGGCCCGTCACCGGGAGCACGACATCGAGGCGGTGGTGCCCCCGGCCGGGAGCTGTCAGGCATCGGACGAGGAATGGGCCCAGAAAGTCCGGAAGGGGCTGGCCCTGGGAAACGGCTCCCTGATCCTGGCCGGCGGGGAGGAGCAGGTCCTGAGCCAGCACCTGTACTGCCACGACTGCCAGAGAGGGCTGGCACCTCTGGATCCGCGGCTTTTCTCGTTCAACAGCCGCCAGGGCTGGTGCCCCACCTGCATGGGGCTCGGGACCCGGCGGGTGCTCGATCCCGAGCGGGTCCTGGGAGCACCCCGCGTGCCGCTTCAGGACGGCCTCCTGCGCTTCCTGCGGGGGACCCTGTGGCAGGGGGGGCTCAAAAGCGTGGGCAGGCGTCTGGAGGAGCACTGGCTGGGGGATCTGGGTATCCGGCCCCAAAGCTCCCCGGCCCAGCTCACGGGTGACCAGCGGGAGGCCTTGCTCCACGGCACCCGTCGCGAGCATCCCGGTCTGCTTGCCATTCTGGAGAAGGTGGGGGAAGACGACAGGGCCTGGGGGGATGTACAGGCGCTTTACCAGGAGGCTCCATGCCCCGACTGCTCCGGGCAGCGCCTCAACGAGCAGGCTCGGAGCGTCATTCTCCAGGGATGGACCATCGGAGATCTGATACATCTGAATGTGAGCGACTTTCAACGGGCCTGGCAGGGTCTGCGGTTTGCGACGGGAGAGCTCCCGATTGCCGAGCCGATCCTGAAGGAAGTGTCAGGGCGGCTCGCGTTCCTCCGCGAGGTAGGCCTGGAGTACCTGGCCCTGGACCGAGCCGGGGATACCCTTTCCGGCGGGGAGACCCAGCGGATCCGCCTGGCGGCCCAGCTGGGCTCCAATCTCCGCGGGATCTGCTACGTCCTGGACGAGCCCACCATCGGCCTCCATCCCACCGACAACGAGCGACTGCTGGTCTGCCTGAGGAGGCTCCAGGAAAAGGGGAACACCGTCGTCGTGGTGGAGCACGACGCCGACACCATGAGGCGTGCCGACACGCTCATCGAGCTGGGACCGGGAGGAGGACGGGACGGCGGAGGGGTGGTGGCCCGCGGCACCTACGAAGAGCTGAGTCGGGACCCCCAAAGCCTCACCAGCCGGTGGCTCGCCCCCTCCCTCGATGCGCTGCTGGGAGCCAACGGCCGCCGGGATCCCGGCCGCATGGGCTGGCTGACCTTCGAGGGGGCGTCGGCCCGGAATCTCCACGGGATCGACGTGCGGATTCCCCTCGGAGCCCTGACCTGTGTCACGGGGGTTTCGGGCGCCGGAAAATCCACCCTGGTGGACGAAGTGGTTTTCGAGGGACTGCTGGACAAGCTGGGAAGGCGGTACGGGGGACCGGCGGTTCCCTTGGCCGCCATCCGGGGATGGGAGCCGATCCGGCGGGTGCTGCAGGTGGACCACAACCCCATCGGGAGAACACCGAGATCCATCCCCGCCACCTACGTCGGCGTCTGGGACGAGATCCGGAAGCTCTTCGCCATGCTCCCCGAAGCCCGGGCGAGGGGCTACGCCGCGGGCCGCTTCTCCTTCAATGTCACGGGGGGGCGCTGCGAGGCCTGCAAAGGCCAGGGGGAAACGCGCGTGGAGATGAGCTTTCTCCCCGACGTACGGGTTTCCTGCGAGACCTGCGGGGGAAAACGCTTCAGCGAGGAGACCCTGGCCGTCCGGTATCGCGGGCGGTCCATTGCCGACGTGCTGGCCATGACCATCGAGGAGGCCGCCGACCTCTTCGAAGCCTATTCGCGGATTTCCAGGCCCCTGCGCATCCTCTGCGACCTGGGCCTGGGCTATCTCAGGCTCGGGCAGCCCAGCCCGACCCTTTCGGGAGGCGAAGCCCAGCGGATCAAGCTCGCCAGCGAGCTGGGATCCAATCGAATCCCCACCCTCTACATCCTCGACGAGCCCACCACGGGACTTCACCGGGCCGACGTGGTCAGGCTCATCTCCGTGCTCCACGCCCTGACGGGGCAGGACCACACGGTCCTGGTCATCGAGCACAACCTCGACCTCGTCTGGGCCAGCGACTATGTCATCGACCTCGGCCCCGGAAGCGGGGAAGCGGGCGGGCGCCTGGTGGCGGAGGGTCCACCGGCCCGGCTCGCGTCCGAGGCTTCGACTTCGAATTCCGCCACCGCGCAAGCCCTGGCTCGCTACCTGGAAGCGGACCGGGAAGCCCCCTGATCCCGCCCACCGATTCCGAGCCGCCGGCACCTCGGGTTTTGGTTGAATAATGGGGTGGAACGGCGTACTGTGCTAATTGTGCTATTCCTAACATAATGCATCAAGCGATCCGGGAAAGACAGGCTGGAGGTGAGGGACGGAGGGTGGACCCTGGAGGCACCGCCATTCAGTGGCTCGTGCCCGGGAGTGTCATTCGGGGGGGACAAGGGATCCCCGCCGACGCCCCTCAGCCCAGGGCTCGCCGGCAAGCGGGTCGATAGTCGAGGGGGTGGCTCTGGGCCGTCATGAGAGGGGGCCGTTTGGGCTCTCAGGGAGGGAGGATCCGATGAAGCTGACACGCAGGGATTTCATGAAGGTCTCGGGGGCGGCCACGGCGGGGCTGGCGCTGAGCGGGCTGGGATTCGATCTCGGTCCGGTTCAGGCCTACGCCTGGGAGCTGCGCACCAAGGATGCCAAGGAGACGCCGACCATCTGCTGCTATTGCTCCGTGGGGTGCGGCATCATCTGCCATACGGACAAGAAGACGGGCAAGGTCATCTACACCGAAGGCGACGCGGACCATCCCATCAACGGCGGGTCCCTCTGCGCCAAGGGGGCAGCGTCCTACCAGATCGCCCAGAACGACAGGCGCATCACCAAGGTCCTCTACCGGGCGCCCAACAGCGACAAGTGGCAGGTCAAGAAGTGGGACTGGGCTCTTCAGGAGATCGCCAAGCGTGTCAAGGCGAGCCGTGACAAGAGCTTCGTGACGACCAACGAGAAGGGTCAGGTGGTCAACCGCTGCAACGGCATCGCCTCGGTGGGCAGCGCCGCCCTGGACAACGAGGAATGCTGGGCTTACCAGGCCATGCTGCGTGCCCTGGGACTGGTGTATATCGAGCACCAGGCGCGTATCTGACACAGCGCCACGGTAGCGGCTCTGGCAGAGTCGTTCGGACGCGGCGCCATGACGAACCACTGGATCGATTTCGCCAACAGCGACTGCATCCTCATCATGGGGAGCAACCCCGCCGAGAATCACCCCGTTTCCTTCCGATGGATCCTGAAGGCCAAGGAAAAAGGGGCCGTCGTCGTCAACGTGGATCCGCGGTTCACGCGCACCTCCACCAAGGCCGACATTTACGCCGCCCTTCGCTCGGGCACGGACATCGCCTTCCTGGGCGGCATGATCAAGTACATCGTGGAGAACAACAAGGTTTTTCAGGACTATGTGGTTCCCTACACCAACGCCAGCTTCATCGTCGGCGAGAAGTACGGGTTCCAGGACGGGCTCTTTTCGGGCTACGACACCGAAAAGCGGGCCTATGACGCGTCGCAGTGGGTCTTCGAGATGGACGACAAGGGCGTTCCCAGAAAAGACCCGACGCTGCAGGACCCCCGGTGTGTTTTTCAGCTGATGAAGGCGCACTACTCGCGCTACGACCTGGACACGGTCTCCTCCATCACGGGCACCCCCAAGGAAGACCTTCTGAAGGTCTACGAGGCCTACGCGGCCACGGGCGTCCCCGACAAGGCCGGAACCATCCTTTATGCCATGGGATGGACCCAGCACACCGTGGGAGTTCAGAACATCCGCACCATGTCCATCATTCAGCTCCTCCTGGGAAATATGGGAATCGCCGGAGGCGGCGTCAACGCGCTGCGGGGCGAGTCCAACGTGCAGGGATCGACGGACCAGGGGCTGCTGTTCCACATCCTGCCCGGGTACTTGCCCACACCGTCGGCCTCCCTGGCGACCCTGGCCGACTACAACAAGAAGTACACGCCGGTCTCCAAGGATCCGTTGAGCGCCAACTGGTGGCAGAACCGCCCCAAGTACGTCGCGAGCTTTCTCAAGTCTCTTTACGGGGACGCGGCCACGCCCGAGAACGAATTCGGCTATGCCTGGCTGCCCAAGATCGAGGATGGGAAGTCCTACAGCTGGCTCGACCTCTTCGATGTCATGTACAAAAAGGAATTCACGGGCTTTTTCTCCTGGGGGCAGAATCCGGCGTGCAGCGGCGCCAACTCCAACAAGACCCGGGCCGCCCTGGCCACTCTCGACTGGATGGTGGTGGTCAACCTCTTCGACAACGAGACGGCATCCTTCTGGAAAGGGCCGGGAATGGACCCCAGGAAGGTCAAGACCGAGGTCTTCTTCCTGCCCTGCGCGGCCTCCGTGGAGAAGGAAGGCTCCATCAGCAACAGCGGCCGGTGGGCCCAGTGGCGCTACAAGGCCCAGGAGCCGCCCGGAGATGCGCTTCCCGACGGGGATATCATCGCGGAGCTCTTCCTCGCCATTCGCAAGCTCTACCAGAAGCCCGACAAGAAGTCGGCCTTTTCGGACCCCATCGCGAAGCTCAAATGGGATTACACGACCAAGGACAGATTCGACCCTCACCTGGTGGCCAAGGCCATCAACGGGTTCTTCACCAGGGATGTGACCATTCAGGACAAGCAGTACAAGAAGGGCGACCCGGTGCCCGCCTTCGCCATGCTCAAGGACGACGGGTCCACATCGTGCGGCAACTGGATTTACTGCCAGAGCTACAATGCCGACGGCAACAACATGGCCCGAAGGGACAACAAGGACACGAGCGGCATCGGGCTCTATTCGAAGTGGGCCTGGGCATGGCCCGTCAACCGCCGCATCATTTACAACCGCGCCTCCTGCGATCCCAGCGGAAAGCCCTGGAATCCCAAGCGGGTGGTGGTGGAGTTCGCCGGCGACGTGAGCGACGGCAAGTGGACCACCATGAAGTGGACGGGGGATGTCCCCGACGGCCCCTGGTTTCCCTTGAGGAACCCCGACGGTTCGGTGAGGGAGGACGGCAAGCTGCCCTTCATCATGAGGACGGACGGCTACGGGGCGATCTTCGGCCCAGGCATGAAGGACGGCCCTTTCCCCGAGCATTACGAGCCCATGGAGTGCCCGGTGGAGAAAAACCTCCTGGGCCCGCGGCTCACCAACCCCGTGGCGGCTTTGTATGCCACGGAGAAAGACGCTCTCAAGACCTGCGATCCGCGATTTCCCTTCGTCGGGACGACCTATCGCGTGACCGAGCACTGGCAGACGGGCGTGCTCACCCGCTGGCTGCCGTGGCTCATCGAGGCCGAGCCCCAAAATTTCGTGGAGATGAGCGAGCAGCTGGCTCATCTCAAGCAGATCAAGAACGGCGAAATGGTCACCGTGGAGTCGCCGCGGGGCGCTCTCGATGCGGTGGCCATTGTGACCAAGCGGTTCCAGCCCATGAAGGTTCATGGTCAGGAGGTACACCAGGTGGGACTGCCGTGGCATTATGGCTGGATCTGGCCCAAAAACGGCGGGGACAGCGCCAACCTGCTCACGCCCGCGGCCGGCGATCCCAACACCCGGATTCCCGAAACCAAAGCCTTTATGGTGAACGTTCGCAAGAAGGGAGCATAAGCCATGGCCGGAAAATCGTTTTTCATCGACACGACGCTCTGCACGGCCTGCCGCGGATGCCAGGTGGCTTGCAAGAACTGGAACCGCAACGGGACCGTGCCCACCAGGAACACCGGCTCGCATCAGAACCCGCCGGACCTGGACGGAACGACCTTCAAGCTCGTGCGCTTCAGCGAGGTGGAGACCGACGGCAGGCTGGCCTGGTACTTTTTCGCGGATCAGTGCCGCCACTGCCTGATTCCCCCCTGCAAGGACGCCCTGGAGGGACATCTGCCCGATGCGGCCGTGCAGGATGAGGCCACGGGGGCGGTCGTGTTCAATGAAAAGACCAGGACGGTACCCTTCGAGGAGGTCCAGTCGGCCTGCCCTTACGACATTCCGCGCAAGGCTGCCGATGGTCGCATCGTCAAGTGCACCATGTGCATCGACCGCATCAGCAACGGACTCAAGCCGGCGTGCGTCAAGGTCTGCCCGACGGGAGCCATGAGCTTCGGCGAGCGTGACGAGATGCTCAAGCTGGCCGGCGAGCACCTGGAAAAGGTCAAGGCCAGGCATCCCAAGGCTCAGCTGATCGATGCCAACGAGGTGCGGGTCGTTTACCTGGTGGTGGACGATCCGAGGAAGTACCACAAGAACGCCATCGCCAGCGCCCGTCAGGGAGTGACGCGCCAGCTGGCGCTGCGCAGCCTGTTCAAGCCGGCCAAGGCGTTCCTCAAGGGGGTCGCCGAAGCCTGACGGGATGAGGCAGATCGACTCGGATGTTGCAGGGGAAGCCACGTTGCGTGGCTTCCCCTTTGCGTTCCTCACGGACAACGAACGGGAGGATGTTCCTTGGTGACCCCATCGACTCGAGACAGGGATCGTATTCAACAGGCCATCGCATGGGCCAGGGACGACAAGCCCGCCTATTCGGGGCTCTTGCAGCTCCTGGAAGGACTCTATCTCCTCCAGGCCGCGGTGAAGGCTACGCTGCGGCTGCCTGCGCCCACCCTGGACCCGGTGACGGTCCGCGCCGGGCGCCAGGCTGGATTCCCGATGGTCCAGCGCTGGGAGCTCCCCGTGGACCTGGACGCGGCCGAGACCGTCCTCGAGGGAGTGGAGCGGCACATCCCCGCAGACAACGCTCTCCTGAAAGCGGCTCATCGCGAGCTGACTCGGGCCGCCAGGGCCGGGGGGGATGAGCGGGCCGAGGTGTGGAGCGGCTTTCTTCGGGACGAAGGGGAGTCATGGACCCAATGGGCGGACCCCGAGGACCTGGACCCGGCAACCCTGATCTTTCTGGCTCGGAGCTGCCTGAAGCCATCGCTGGAAAAGGGGGCCGAGGATCTCCTGAGCCGCTTTCCCCTGGAGAAGGATTGGGACCGGGGATACTGCCCCGTGTGCGGGTCCCTGCCCTCCCTGCTCCTGGTGGAGGGAGAGGGGGCGCGAAAGGCGTCCTGCTCCTGGTGCGCTTCCACGTGGCCCATCCCCAGGCTCATGTGTCCCGCGTGCGACAGCCGGGATCACGCGTCCCTCGGTTACCTCTACGTCGAGGCCGAGCCCCACTGCCACGTGCAGTACTGTGAATCCTGCGGCATGTATTTCAAGCAGATCGATGTTCGTGAGAGGCTCTACACCCCGCTCACGGCCCTGGAGGAGATGACCACCCTGCACCTGGATCTGCTGGCCCAGCGGGCCGGGTGGAGGCAGCCCCCCTCGCCTTCCCCCATCGTGTATGGGCGCCGTGAGCCGGATGCCGAGACTCGAGACCCAGTTTAGCATTGTTGGGAGCGCCGGCTTTGGAGTATATAGGGACGCAATATCATTCATGCCTGGGTCGTCTTTTCCAAGTGTTTCAAGCTCCCCTTCGCTGGACCCGTGGCGGCGCTGATCGGTCGGGCAGGGCAGGAAGTGGACACGGGTGAGCCAGGACGGGACCAGGATGGCAGGCAGGGCGAAATAGCCTGAAGGTCGAAGTCGGGGGATCGAGAGCCGGATGTTTTTCGGGCAGGGGTGGAAAGCGTATTACAGGGAGCGGCTGAGCGCCGCCGACCTGGTGCTGCGGCGCGTCGTGGAGAACGGCCACCGCATCTACATTGGATCGGGCTGTTCGGAGCCCCAGCACCTGACGCACACCCTGGCCTATTCCATCCCGAGGCACCGAGACCTGGAGCTGGTGCAGAACTTCTCCATGGGAAAGCTCCCGGAGAACTGGACGAGGCTCGCCGACCATTGCCGCTTCAAGACGTTTTTCGTCGGCCCGCGATCGAGGGCGGCTGTCAACGAGGGGTTGGCGGATTACATCCCCGCATATTATTCCTCCATCCCACGCCTGTTCCACGAGGAGGCCTCCTGCGCCCTGGATATCTGCCTGATCCAGGTCTCGCCTCCCGACGAGCACGGGTTCTGCTCCCTCGGCATCGGGGTGGACATCAACAAGTCGGCCGCCGATGCCTCCCACGTCGTGGTGGCCCAGATCAACCCCCGCATGCCCAGGACTCTCGGCGACAGCTTTCTGCACGTGACCGACATCGACCACTTCGTCGAGCATGAGGAGCCCCTCCTGGAGGTGAGCCTCAAAACGCCCAGTGCGGTGGCCGAGCGAATCGCCAAGTACGTGTCCTCCCTCATCGAGGACGGGGCCACCCTCCAGGCGGGACTCGGGCTCATCGCCAACGCTGTCCTGAGCCACCTGGATTACCGGGAAGACCTGGGCATCCACACCGGGATGATCACCGACGCTCACCTGCACCTCATCAAGAGGGGCATGATCACCGGTCGCCGCAAGACGGTCCACCCGGGCAAGATCGTGGCCAGTCTCGCCATGGGGAGCCGGGAGCTCTACGACTTCGTCCACAACAACCCCGAGGTGGAGCTCCATCCCACGGAATACGTGAACGACCGGCGCCTCATCAGCCGGCACGAAGGGATGATCGCCATCAACTCGGCCCTGGAGATCGACCTCACGGGCCAGGTCTGTGCCGACTCCATGGGGTCCCGGGTGCACAGCGGCATCGGGGGCTACGTCGATTTCATGCATGGAGCGTCCCGGGCTCATCGGGGCAGGACGATTATCGTGATGCCCTCCACCAGCGTGGACGGCCGCAGGTCCCGCATCGTCACGCACCTGGCCGACGGAGCGGGGGTGGTGACCTCCCGCAGCACGGTCCGCTACGTGGTGACGGAGTTCGGCATTGCCCAGCTGCATGGCAGGACCATTCGCGAGCGGGCTCTGGCGCTCATCAACATCGCGCACCCCAAGTTCCGGGAGCGGCTGCTGGCCGAGGCCAAGACCCTCCGGTTCGTTTACCAGGACCAGATCCTCCCGCCGGTCTTCGAGCCGCTCTATCCCGGTCAGTGGGAGGCTTATCAGCTCTTTCCCGGAGAGCAGAAGGTTTTCTTCCGGCCCATCAAGCCCACGGACGAGCGGGCGGTGCAGGAGTTCTTTTACGCCATGCCCGACCAGGACATCTATTATCGTTTCCTGTCCGCCATGAGAGCCTTTCCGCACCGGAACACCCAGGCCATGTGCAACATCGACTACGAGCACGAGATGGCCATCGTGGGCGTGACGGGCGAGGTGGGAAACGAGACGGTGGTGGCCCTGGGGCGCTACATTCTGGACCAGAAGACCAACATGGCCGAGGTGGACTTCGCCGTGCGGGACAATTACCAGCGGCGGGGCATCGCCTCGTTTCTTTTGCAGTACCTTTGTCAGATCGCCAGGAGCAAGGGAATCAGCGGCCTCACGGCCTACGTGCTCGCAGCCAACCGCGGCATGCTGGCCGTCTTTTTCCGGGTGGGCTACGTCGTCCACACTCACCTGGAGGAGGGGGTCTACGAGATTTCCTTTCGCTTCGACGAGCCGGCTCAGGTGTGCATGACGGATTGCGCATGAACGGCACATGGCAGGAGCCCATCGACCCGATGCGGCTCGCATTCGACATCGACGGGGTGGTGGCCGACACCATGGCCGTCTTCGTTCAGCTGGCCCGGGAGCGATACGGCCTGAGCCAGCTGTCCAAGGACGATCTTCGGTGCTACGAGCTGCACCACTGCCTGGATATGGACCGGGAAGTCCTGAACGATCTCATCTGCCTCACCCTGGACGACGAGCACACACTCCAGGTGCCCGCCATGGAGGGGGCGCCCCAAGTCCTGACCAGGCTGGCCGAGCAGGGGCCGCTCCGGTTCGTGACGGCACGGATCTGGCCCGAGTCCATTACCCAGTGGCTGCACCTCACGCTGCACCAGGTTCCCGCGCATCGGATCCAGGTCATCGCCACGGGAGCCCCCGAGGCCAAGCGCCAGGTCCTCAACGACCTCGGCATTCGGTTCTTCCTGGAGGACCGGCTGGAGACGTGCCGCCACCTGGTCCGCGGCGGCATCCAGCCCTTCCTTTTCGACCAGCCCTGGAACCGGTCGTCGGACGTGGAGGAGTTTCCGAGAATCGTGAGCTGGGACCAGTTTGGGGAGTGGGTCTTCCAGGGAAACGGGGGGGAGTGAGGGATCCATATGGGAGCAACCCAAGAGACGCTGATCCGGATCAAGGCCAACAAGGATGGCTTTTTGCTGGTTCCCCATCCCACGGCACCCTTCGAAGCGATCCTGCGGGAGCTGAAAGATAGGCTGGAGGGCTCCAGGGACTTCTTCTCACGGGCTGAAATGCTCCTGGATCTCCGGGATCGATCCCTTGAAACGGCCCAGATCGCTGAGCTGCACCAGTTCCTCAAGGAGAAGGGGCGGGTCAAGGTCGTGGAAGTGCAGCTTGCGGATGATCTCATTTTGACCGTGGATCGCCCGTCCCCGCGTCCCCAGCCGGCACCGTCACCCAGGCCGGTGAGCCGCGATGCGCGCGACCATGGGCCCGTGATCATTCGAAGCACCTGCCGGTCGGGCACCCATGTCGAATCCCCCAGTGACTGCGTCATCCTGGGAGACGTGAATCCCGGGGCCGAGATTCTGGCGGTGGGGGACATCATCGTTTTCGGCAATCTGCGGGGCATCGCCCATGCCGGGGCCCTGGGGGACCGGTCAGCCAGGATCTGGGCCTTCAGCATCGAGCCGAGCCAGATCCGCATCGCCGATCTCGTGGCCATTCCTCCCAAGGGGGACAAGTCCACATCCAGGCGTTATGAAGTCGCCGAAGTTCGGGGGGATCATATCGAGCTCGTCACCCTCTGAGGGGGAAAAGACGATGCAGTCGACATTTCACATGGATTTCAACGCATATCAAACAGGTGACGGGGTGGAGCAGCCATGGCCGGGAAAACACTGGTCGTAACATCGGGCAAGGGCGGGGTCGGCAAGACGACCACCGTGGCCAACCTGGGAACGGTTCTGGCCAAAAAGCAGCACAGTGTGGTCATGATTGACGGAGACATCGGGCTGCGCAATCTTGATGTGGTGATGGGACTGGAAAACCGGATCGTCTACAACCTGGTGGACATCATCGAGGAGCGGTGCCGCATCGCCCAGGCGATGATCCGGGACCGGAAGCTGAACAACCTCTGCATCATCCCGGCGGCCCAGACCCGGGAGAAGGATGCCGTGCAGCCGGAGCAGATGAAGGCCCTTTGCGCCGAGCTGGCGGAGGAGTTCGACTACGTCATCGTGGACTGCCCGGCGGGCATCGAGCGGGGATTTCGAAACGCCATCGCGGGGGCGCAGACGGCCATCGTGGTCACCACCCCCGAGGTTTCGGCCATCCGCGACGCCGACCGGGTGATCGGTCTGCTGGAAGCCAACATGCTCAAGGACATCCACTTGATCATCAATCGCATGAACTACAAGATGGTCAAAAGAGGGGACATGATGTCCACGGCGGACATCGTCTCCCTGCTCTCGGTCCCTCTCCTGGGGGTCATCCCCGAGAGCGAGGAGGTGGTCATTTCGACGAACCGCGGGACACCTTTGGTGCACGAGCGTGGGAGTCGGGCTGGTCAGGCCTTTCGGAAAATCGCCGCTCGTCTGAACGGTGAGAGCGTGCCCCTGGACGACGATCAGGGGGATGGTCTGCTGGGCCGGATGAAGCGGTTTTTCAAGAGCTGAACAGGAGGTTACTCTCATGCTGAAGGCGATCCGCCGTTTCTTTGGCGAAAAACCGAGTGGACAGTTGGCCCGCCAGCGGATGCAGGTGGTGCTCATGCATGACCGCATGGACCTGACGCCCGACGTCATGGAAGCGCTGAAGAACGACATCCTGGCTGTCCTGTCGCGCTACATGGAGATCGACGACCAGAGCATCCGCGTGGAAATGGAGCAGGGCAAGGATTTCGTTGCCCTGGTGTCCAACGTTCAAGTCAAGCGGCTGTACCGCAAGCCGATGACCCAGAGCATTTAGGATCATCCGCCATGGCGCTGCAGGTTTTCCTGGCCGCAACCCTGCGCAAGTATCTGCCCGGCTACGACGCGGGCACCGGGCACTCCATGGAGGTCCCCCAGGGGGCCACCGTGCTGGACGTAGCCTCTAGACTCGGCATCCCCCCGGAGGAGGTCAAGATCGTCATGGTGAACGGTGTGGGCGCCAGGCTCGCCACCCCCCTCGAGGGCGACGAGCGCGTGGCCCTCTTTCCGCCGGTGGGGGGCGGATAGGGCCGTCCCGGAGCCCCCTCCCCCTCTTCACCGCCCTCGCCTGATGTCTTGCTCGCTGCTCCAGGATGAGCTGGCACCTCCTGACTTTGCACCTCGATCGTCAACGCCGAAAAATGGACCCGGGAACATGGCGCCCTTGGAGCCTCCCTCCTTCGTGCTTAATTTAGGCTGAGAAAGGAGGTGTGGCATCATGAGCACCCAAGCAGCTAAAATCATGGTTTCGGATAAGGTGAACGGAGTCGACGTGAGTCGGCTTTTCGAGACGATCGATGCCATCAAGGTCGAGCCCGGCATCGCGAAATTCAGATTTCGCATCAGCAACCAGTGGATGGACGGGGGGCACAATCGCTCGACGGTGAGCGACTTTTATGGCGCCAGGCAGGACCACCCCCACGCCGACCCCTTCATCCTCGATGCGGATGAGCCCGAGCCTCTCCTGGGGCTGGATCAGGGTCCCAACCCCGTCGAATACCTGCTCACGGCCCTTGCGGGCTGTCTCACATCTTCCCTCGTTTATCACGCGGCGGCCAAAGGGATCCATGTGAAGGGCGTTCAATCGCGTCTCGAGGGTGACCTGGACCTGCGCGGGTTTCTGGGCCTGTCCCAGGATGTTCCCGTGGGCTACCAGGAGATCCGGGTCTTTTTCGACATCGATGCCGACCTGTCGCGTGAGGAAAAAGAAGAGCTGATCCAGGCGGCATGGAAGTATTCCCCGGTGTTCAACACCATTTCCAATCCCACGAGGGTGAAGGTCCAACTGGGAGAGGAGTGAGCGTCATCCGGAAACACGATCATGGGCGGGGCGCCGGGAGCGACTCGCCCGCCCCCCTTCCCTCCGGCCATCTGGATGCCTTCCCATTCAGGCCCATGGGTCCTGGGGAGGAGCCTTGAGCCCTGGGGCCAACCTGGACGCCACCCTATTTCAGCGCCCGCTCCAGCGCGATCTTGCTTTGAAAACCAGAGCGAATCATGTAGGCTCGTCTTTCGACTTGGCCCCAGCCAGGGCCGATTCCCCCCGGCTATTCCGTGGGCTTGGCGGCGGTTTCGCTTGGAAGCCAGCCGTAGCCTGGAATAGCCTTCCCCGCCCCTTTTTGCGCTGGAGGTTAGCGTCATGCCCGAGTTTTTCGATACGGTCATCCTGGCCCGCATCCAGTTTGCCTTCACCATTTCGTTCCACATCATCTTTCCGGCCTTCACCATCGGGCTGGCCAGCTGGCTGGCGGTCCTGGAGTGGCGCTGGCTCGCGACGGGAAAGCCAGTCTACGCCGAAGTTTACCGCATGTGGGTCAAGATCTTCGCCGTGACATTCGGCATGGGCGTGGTGTCGGGCGTGGTCATGTCTTTTCAGTTCGGCACCAACTGGTCAGCCTTCTCGGACCGGGCGGGCAATGTTCTCGGCCCCCTCCTGGGCTACGAGGTACTGACGGCGTTCTTCCTTGAGGCATCGTTCCTCGGCGTCATGCTCTTCGGCTGGAAACGCGTGAGCCCCCGGATGCATTTCGCTTCCACGGTCATCGTGGCTGTGGGTACTCTCATTTCGGCCTTCTGGATTCTGTCGGCCAACAGCTGGATGCAAACGCCCCAGGGCTTTGAGGCGGGGAGCGACGGACTGCTTTACCCCACCAGCTGGCTCCAGGTGATCTTCAACCCCTCGTTTCCATACCGGTTCGTTCATATGGTCACGGCGGCCTACCTGACGACGGCTTTCGTCGTGGGCGGCGTCGGCGCCTTCTACCTGTGGCGCGGCCGCCACCGGGATCAGGCCCGCGTCATGCTGGGGATGGCCATGATCATGGCCATCTTCGTGGCCCCCCTGCAGCTGGTGGCTGGGGACCTGCACGGACTCAACACGTTGGAGCACCAGCCGGCCAAGGTCGCCGCCATCGAGGGACTTTGGGAGACCCAGCGCGGAGCCCCGCTGCTGCTCTTCGCCTGGCCGGATCAAGCCCAGGAAGTCAACCGGTCGGCCATCGGCATCCCCAGGATGTCCAGTTTCATCCTCACCCACGATCTGGACGGCGAGGTGAAGGGATTGAAGGAATGGCCCGCGGACGACCGGCCGCCGGTGGCGTGGGTGTTCTGGTCCTTCCGCCTCATGGTGGGCGTCGGCGTGCTGATGATCTTCACGGGAGCGGCGGCTCTCCTTCTCTTTCTGCGCGGGCGGCTCTTTGAGACGAAATGGTTTCAGCTCTGGTGCATGGCCATGACTCCGGCCGGATTTCTGGCGGTGCTGGCGGGATGGTTCGTCACGGAGATCGGCAGGCAGCCTTACATCATCCATGGCGTCATGCGGACGGCCGAGGCGGTCTCACCCGTCTCCGGGCCGCCCATCGTCATGTCCCTGGCGGCGTTCGTCATCACCTACGGGCTCGTGTTCGGGGCCGGGAGTTATTACATCGTGCGGCTCATAGGCAAGGGGCCTCCAGTCGAGGAGGAGGAAGCCTACGGCTCCCATGGCGTGCATGAGCCGCCCCTGATGACAAGCCTGGTCTCGGAGAAAGGAGGCTCCCATGTTTAGCTTCGAAGGCTTCGTGGATCTGCCCCTCGTATGGTTCGGGCTCATCGCCACGGCGATGTTCCTCTACGTGCTGCTGGACGGCTTCGACCTGGGAGTGGGGGTCCTCTTTCCCTTCGCCCCCTCGGACACCTGCCGTGACCGCATGATGAATTCCATCGCACCGTTCTGGGACGGGAACGAGACCTGGCTCGTGCTGGCCGGAGGCGGGCTTTTCGCGGCATTTCCCCTGGCCTACGCCATCCTGATGCCGGCCTTCTACATCCCGGTCATCTTCATGCTCCTGGGGCTCATCTTCCGAGGGGTGGCCTTCGAGCTCCGGTTCAAGGCCCATCGGTCCCGGCCGGTGTGGGACTATGCCTTCCACTTCGGATCCCTGCTGGCCACCTTCATGCAAGGCATGCTCCTGGGAGCCTTCGTGCAGGGGGTGAAAGTCGACGGCCGGAGCTTCGCCGGCGGCCCCTTCGACTGGCTCAACGCGTACAGCGTCATGACGGGGATGGCCCTGGTCTTCGGATACGCCCTGCTGGGAGCCACCTGGCTCGTCATGAAGACCGATGGCGTGACCCAGCAATGGGCCCGGAAGTGCGCGGCCTATGTTCTGGGGTACGTGGGCCTTTTCCTGGTGATCGTGAGCGTCAGCATTCCCATGATGAGCCCGGCGATCCGTGCCCTGTGGTTCAGCACGCCGACCTTCTTCTACCTCCTTCCCATCCCCTTGACGACGGCAGCCTGCTTCGTCGTGATCTGGCGCGACCTGCACAGGGGGCGTGAGTATGGCCCGTTTCTCCTGAGCCTGGGAGTGTTCCTCACGGGCTACCTGGGCCTGGGGATCAGCTTCTGGCCCTGGCTGGTCCCCTTCGAGGTCACCTTCAGGCAGGCCGCGGCAGCACCGCCTTCCCAATCCCTCCTGCTGGTCGGCACCCTCGTTATGCTGCCGGTGGTTCTGACCTACACGGGGTTCTGCTATTACCTCTTCCGGGGGAAGGCCTCCCATGAGTCCGCTTACTAAAAGACAGCGGGAATGGCTCTGGTTTGCGGTGCTCTGGTGCGGCGGGCTCCTGGGCACCGCTCTCGTGGCTTTTCTGACCCGAAAGCTGGTCTCCATGCCTTGAAAGCGCGGGCTGAAAGGGGGGCGCGGGCACACCCTGGAGGCTCCGATGCGGGATGAGGGCTGAGGGCCATGTACCCACGTCGGCCAGGGGCCACCTCCATGCGATTCCGTCTGGGATTTCCGATTCTTCTGCTCCTGGGTCTCACGATCCTCCTCGGCTTCGTGACACCCTACCGCCAGCTGTTCCGCCGACCATCCCTGCCGGAGGGCCTCATCCAGGCCAACGGGCGCATGGAGGGTGACCGCATCACCGTGTCGACCAAGTTCCCCGGGCGCATCCAGTCGATCCTGGCTCGGGAAGGGGATTTCGTCCGGTCGGGGCAGAAGCTGGCGGTCCTCGACGACACCCAGGTCCGGACCCGGGCGACCCAGGCCGAGAAAGCCATGGAGGCTCTTCAAGCCAAAGTGGCGGCCCTGCGGTTGGATTTGGAGCTGCTGCGCCGGGACGTCCCCCTGGCGGTGGAAGCCGCGCGGGCCGAGGTGGCCCGGGGAGAAGCGGTGGCGGCCAAGGCCGCGGCCACGGCAGCGCAGGCGCGGAAGGAATCCCTGCGCATGGAGCGACTGGCGGCCCAGGGGGCCGCGTCGAGCCAGAGGTCCGAGCAGACGGGGCTGGCTCACACCGTGGCCCTCAATGAGCTGCTCGCGTCTCGCACGGCCGTGGATGGCGCGCGGAAGCGACTGGCCCAGGCCGAGCTGGGATGGGACCGCATCCGGGTGAAGGAGGTGGAGCTGAAGGAGGTCGAAGCCCTCCTCGAGCAGTCGGCGGCGGCGCTGGCCGAAGTCCGGAGCGTCCTGGCCGATCTGGAGGTCCGGGCGCCCGCCGACGGCGTGGTCCTGACGCGGATCGCCAATCTCGGGGAGATGGTGACCCAGGGGGCGCCGCTGCTGGACCTGGTCGACCTGGACCGGCTTTATCTCAAGGTCTACGTGCCCGAGATCCAGATCGGCAAGGTGCGATTGGGACTGCCGGCACGCATTCATACCGACTCCTTTCCCGACCGGCCCTTATCGGGCACGGTGCGGACGATCGCTTCCCGGGCCGAGTTCACACCCAAGGAAGTCCAGACCCTCGACGAGCGGACCAAGCTGGTCTTCGCGGTCAAGATCTACCTGGACCATAACCCCGACCATTCCCTGACACCCGGCATGCCCTGCGACGCCGTCATTCGATGGAAGGAAGACGTGTCGTGGACGGCACCCCGCTGGTAGGCGAAGGGACATGCCCAAGGCAAGCAGGGCTGAGAACCCCGTGGCGCGCATCCGCGGCCTCCTCAAGGGCTACGGCGGGCAGCAGGCCGTCCGTGGCGTGGATCTGGAGATCGCTCCGGAGGAGATCCACGGTCTCATCGGACCCGACGGCGCCGGAAAGACCAGTCTCCTGAAGGCCATGGCTGGTGTCCTCACCTTTGATGCCGGCTCTCTCCAGGTGTTCGGAATCGAGATCGATTCCGACAGGGCCGCCGAAAGGATCAAGGACCGCATTGGGTTCATGCCCCAGGGTCTGGGCCAGAATCTCTACCCGGAGCTTTCCATCGAGGAGAACATCGACTTCTTCGCCCAGTCCCGCCTGGTCCCCCGAAGCATTGCGGCCGAGCGCAGGGAGAAGCTCCTGGGGATGACCCGGCTTGACCGGTTCAGGGATCGTCCCATGAAGAACCTCTCGGGGGGCATGAAGCAGAAGCTGGGGCTCATCTGCACCCTCATCCACGATCCCCGGCTCGTCATTCTGGACGAGCCCACGACGGGGGTCGATCCCATCTCCCGCCGCGATTTCTGGGCGATCCTGTCACAGCTCCTCGGCGAGGGGGGCACGACAGCCGTCGTGTCGACGGCGTACATGGACGAGGCATCCCGTTTTCACAGTCTCTCTCTTTTGTTTGACGGGAAGATCGTCGCCCAGGGGACTCCAGACGAGATCTCAGCCCTCGCCCCGGGAACCGTCGTGTCCTTTGAAGCGCGGCGGCAGGCGGAAGCCATGGAGTCTTTGCGTAAGCTAAGCCCCGAGGTGAGCGTGCGCGGATCCCGGTTGCGGGTCTTCGTCGGGAGGGCTGGGGAGGAGGAATCGGCGCAATGGGTCCGGGAAGCCCTGGGCCCCCTTGAGGAAACCGCCGCCCTGCGCACCGCGCGGCCTGAGCTGGAAGATGTCTTCATCGCGCTGCTGCGGGAAAAGCGCCTCCTCGGGGAAGCACCGTCGCCGCTCGTCGCAATGCCCGCCCCCGACCCCGGCCCGCGGGAGAAGGGCGAGCCCAGGACGGGCCGTGCCGCCATCGAAGCCAGAAGTTTGGTGCGGGATTTCGGCACCTTTCGGGCCGTCGACGGCGTGAGCTTCCAGGTCGCCGGCGGGGAGATCTTTGGTCTCCTCGGTGCCAACGGTGCCGGAAAGACCACGGTGATCAAGATGCTTGTGGGGCTTGTGAAGCCGTCCGCGGGCTCCGGCCACGTGGCGGGCCAGGAGATGCTCCACGCCTCCCGCGAGATCCGTTGTCGGATCGGGTATATGTCGCAGGTTTTCTCCCTTTATGGAGACCTGACCGTGGCTGAGAACATCGGGCTCTATGCCGGGATCTACGGACTCGACCGTTCGAAGGCGCGCGGGCGGGCGGGGTGGATCCTGGAAATGGCCGGGCTCACGGGGCTCGAGGACCATCGGACGAGCGCGCTGCCCGTGGGCTTGCGTCAAAGGCTGGCACTGGGCTGCGCCCTGGTGCATCGACCACGGATCCTGTTTCTCGATGAGCCCACCTCGGGAGTCGATCCCGTGGGGCGAAGACGATTCTGGGATATTCTGTTTCATCTCTCCCGACATGAGGGAGTGGCCATCCTGATCACCACCCACGCCATGAGCGAAGCGGAGCATTGCGACCGGCTGGCCCTCATGCATGCGGGGAAGCTGGTGGCGGATGCGTCGCCGGGCGTGTTGAAGCGGCAGCTCGAGTCCGAGATGGGACGGATCCTCGAAGTAACCACCGACCGGCCCATCGAGGCCCTGGATCTGCTGCGGGCGGCCGGCTTCGAGGAGGCGGCACTGCACGGCCGGGGGATCCACCTGCCGGCACTCGACCTGCGGGCAGCGGAGGTCCGGGTCCGGAAGGCACTGGATGGATCGGGCGTCAGCGTGCTCGGCATGGGGGAGCAGCCAGTCACCATGGAGGACGTGTTCGTCTATCGGGTATCCGCCCTGGAAAGGGCCGGGAGGCGCACCCCATGAATCTTCGGCGTATCCTTGCCGTGGCGGTCAGGGAACGGCGCGAGGTGATGCGCGACCGGCTCTTTTTCGGACTGGCCTTCATCGTGCCGCCGGTGCTCCTTTTGACCTTCGGCTACGGTCTCTCGCTGGACGTCGAGAACACCCCCCTTGCCGCGGTGGATCGCGACCGGACATTCCTGAGCCGGGACTACCTTCACGGATTCATCGCCTCGGGTCAATTCGGCTTCCAGGGTTACCTGGACAGGGAGGGGGAGGTTTACGAGTTGTTGGCCAGTGGAAAGGCGCGGGTGGTGCTGATTGTCCCCGAGCACTTCGAGGAGCGGCTCCTGGCCGGCAGGCCCGTGACCGTGCAGGCCCTCATTGATGGGACGTTCCCCTTCCGGGCTCAGACGACCAAGGCCTACGTGGTGGGAGTCAATGAGGCCTTCAGCAGCCATCGGCTGGCGGAGCACCTGGCCCGGACATCCGGCATGGCCCCGGGGAGAGCGCGAAGCCTGCTCGAGCCCATAAGGACCGAGGTCCGCTGCCTGTACAACCCGAGTCTCGAGAGCGACTGGTCCCTGGTTCCCAGGCTCATGATGATGGTCCTCATGATCTGTCCTCCCCTTCTGACGGCCATGGGGGTCGTGCGGGAGAAGGAGACGGGGGCCATTTACAACATCTACTCATCCACCATCACCCGGGGGGAGTACCTCCTGGGCAAGCTGGCTCCTTACATCGGGATCTCCATTCTGAACATCGGAGTCCTGTGGGCCATCGCCGTCGGGGTGTTCGGGGCTCCGTTCAAGGGCGGTCCGGTGTTCTTTTTTCTGGCTTCGGTCCTTTACGTCATCTGCACCACGGGAATGGGGCTCATCGTTTCGGTGATGGTGCGGACCCAGGTGGCGGCCATCCTCATCACTTTCATTGTGACCGTGGTCCCCTCGGTCTTTTACTCGGGCATTTTTGTCCCCATCCCCTCCCTTGGGAGTGGAGCCAGAATGGTGGCCCATCTGCTGCCGGCCATGTACTACACGGACATCGTGGCGGGCTGTTTCCTGAAGGGGATAGGGCTCGAGGTGCTGTGGCAGGAAGTCCTGGTGCTGGCAGCGTATGCAACGGCCCTCTCCGCCATCGGCTACGCCATGTTTCGCAAGAGGCCGGCGGCATGAGCGGAAAGGGGGGCGGGGGCGGGATGCGTCGTGTGAATGGCGCCGGGGGCCGCATCATCGGGGGACGCGCGGCCGTCTGGCTCGAGCGGATACGCGTCATGACCGTCAAGGAGCTGCTGCAGTTCTCGCGGGACGGGGCCCTCATCCTGTTCATGATCTATGCCTTCACGCTGGATATCTACCTGGCGGGCTCCGGAGTGAGGCTGGAGCTGAGCCGCGCCGTCACGGTGGTCCTCGACGATGACCGGAGCTTCTCGTCGCGGGAGCTCACGGCGCGATTCGGGCCTCCATCCTTCGAGGTCGTGGGGAAGCTCCGGGATGGAAGTGAAGGCAGCGGCCTGCTGGATCGCGGGGAAGCCATGGTGGTCATCGACATCCCGCCCCGCTTCGAGGAATCGCTGAGGAAGGGAAGCCCCACGTCGGTGCAGGTGCGGCTGGACGCATCCAACTCGGTCCTCGGCTCCTTCGCCTCCAGTTACAGTACCCAGATCGTCAGCCGGTTCGGACTCGAGACCGCTCTGGAGCGGCTCGGAGCGGGCGGGAGCCGAAGGGAGGGCATGCCGGGGGTGATGGTGGAGCCCCGCGTCTGGTTCAACCCGACCCATGACAACCGCTGGTTCATGTCCATCGCCGAGCTGCTGAACATCGTCACATTGTTTGCCATGCTGCTCCCTGCTTCCGCCATGGTGCGGGAAAAGGAGCGGGGAACCCTGGAGCAGCTGCTGGTGTCGCCCCTCAACCCTTTTCAGGTGATCTTCCCCAAGGTGCTCTCCATGGCCGTGGTCATCCTGGCGGGGACGGGAGTGAGCCTCTTTGGAATCCTGAAAGGCTGCTTCGGCGTACCCGTCAAGGGAAGTCTTCATCTGTATTTCATGATCACACTCCTGTATATCTTCGCCGTCGCCGGCCTGGGGGTGGTCATCTCGACCGTGGCCCGCAACCTGGCTCAGGCCGGCATGCTGACCATCATCACCTACGGTCCCATGATCTTCCTCTCGGGAGCCTGGACGCCACCCGAGGCCATGCCGGAGGCTCTGCGGCTGATGATGCGGCTTTCGCCCCTTTACTACTATATCGATGCCAGTTTCGGCGTGCTGCTGAAGGGGGCCGGGCTGAGCCTGCTGTGGGATTCCGTCATGGGGATCGCATTGCTGGGAGGATTGCTGCACGGAGTGGGCTTATGGCGGCTGCGAGGGCAGTTTCGATGAGCGGCTGAAGTCCACGGTGTCCACTGGGCAGGGTCTGGCCGGTTACGGGGAGTGCCTTGACCGTGCTTTCGGAGACCGCGGAGGTTTGGGTGACAGGCGGCCACGCCAGGGGACGGCTCCCGGGCGTTGATGGCCGACGATCCTTTCAATTGGGGATGCAAGGGGGAGTTTGATGCGAAAGACCGTCGTCGTTGCACTGGTGCTCACTTTATTGATGGCCACGGGTACGGCGGGGGCCGGTGCGCCCCCCAAAAGCGGCGAGATCGGCTCGTCCACGGGCCTGCCCGACAGGGATCTCAGGTACGAGGATTTCCAGATCACCGAGGATGGGCACATCACGGGGTACATCGTCAATGCCTCCGGGAGGGCTCGGAAAGGGATCCAGATCGACATGTGGACAACCAACAAGGCGGAGACCAGGATCCTGTGGCGCAAGAGCCTGGCCATTGGGGATCTTGGGCCGCGCGAAAAGCGGTGGGTCCGGGAGCCTTATGCCGTCGACTCCGAAGAGCCGGCGCGGACCGAGATCAAGTTCCGCATCTCGAGCAGCGCGAACTTCAGAAACAAGTGATTACTGGGGTCGTACCAGGCAAACTAACTGATATCGCTATGCAATCGTCGCATCTGATACACTCATGGCAGCTTAGAGCAGCCATTTTGGTGCCTGAAAGACACGGCATAACAAAGTCTTGGATGGTCTCCATGCCATTCCCCTGTTGGCGAGCTGAAGGTGTTCCTTCTGGCTCTTAAAGGCATCCACCGGGCTCAAAAAACAGGCTCCAAGGGCTGAATGAAGCATGTATTCGAGCTTTTTATAATAAAACTCAATAGCATATCTAGGTCCGACCCCGATCGCTCCGATCTCGATCCCTGAGATGCTTGTCGGACGTCAGGGATGGGCTCGCCTCCGCATCGGCGAAGCGCGACGACATTCCGTGGAGGTCGTCCAGATAGCTCCGCCACCGAGCCAGATAGAATGCCAGCGCTTTGGCAAAGTTTTTACCGACCAGGCCATCTAGAAAAAGCTGCGAGATCTCACGCTCCCTTTGCAGCACGGCTTGGGAGAGCAGGAAGACCTTGCGCTCCTCAGGGCTCATCTGCCGCATCATTCGCCTGAGAGTATATCGGGCGCGAGGCTGGTACATCCAGAAGTACATCAAATCCAGCGCATTGACGATCACGGCCTGGTTGAGGCCCTCTTCCTTGCGAGAAACAGCACAAACCAGCCTTTCGGACGATTCCAGAACACCAAGGATCTCTTCCTGAGGATGCAGAAGCTCCAGCTGTGCATACGTGTCGAATACCTGCTTGATCTTGGCAAAATAGTCCAGGCGACGCTCCCTGAAGTTCACCCCTCTGTCGGCAAGTCCCTCGATGAACGCGGCCACAGTGTCCGACGCCAGCTTGGAGATGATAGCCGCCCACTTCTGCAGTACCAGGGCCACGTCGGGAACCCCCGCCGCATGGAGCAGTGCTTCCATGGAGGAACTGAGCAGCAGGGCCAGGGGAATGGAAAGCAACGTCCGGCAAAGGTTTCCAACAGCCGCGGCCCTGGGTAAGCCTCGAAAGAGGTTATGGCTTGCCAGATAAAGACCATTGACAACGGCCATGGTGCTGTAAAGCTCAAGGGGACTTGTCTGAACGGTCACACCGAGTGTTTGCTCCAGAAGCAGGGACTTGACCAGGTAATCCAGCAGGGGGACGGAAAAACCTGTGTACATGAGCGAGTCCGCCAGCCTGTTCCAACTGACGTATTCGGTCCAGCGCATCAATGGGGAGCGCCGAAATCCTCCGGCTCCAAGCACCGACTGGATGATGTTTCTCAGCCCCGTGATGCCGAACCACATGAAGGCTCCCAGATAAGCCAGAACCCACCAGTCCTTGGTCAGAGCAAAGGTAGCGAAAGCCGGGCCGAAGCCGAGCATGATCTTCAGACAGTTTTTGATATGGGTGCTCACATAACGCAAATGGGGAATACTCCGGGCGACTGACTCTTCCTCGCAGGCGAGATGAAGGTCGCTCCCAGCCTGGCCGGATACCCCTCCCAGGACCCTGAGATTGCTGATCGGCGATGACACAGCCTGATATTCACCGACCACCCAATCTTCCTTGTAGCCGCGAAAGAAAAGTCCTCGGCGACCGGCCCACGACTCACCGCCGTTGAGACCGCGCATCCACTTCCCGCAATAGGTCCTCCGGCGAAAGACCTGAACCCGCACGGGTATTCCCGTGGGGAACGATGGGATCCTGCCCATTTGCCTGCGGCATCTCGCCGGCAAACTGTCCACCACCACGAGGCCCATGCCTGGCACCTTGGACGACCCGCCCGTGGAATCCGTGCCAATCCTCGATTTGAGCGGTTTGTTGCGGTAATAATCGCGGAGCTCGTTGAGTCCGTTGAGAATGAGAGATAGTTTGACCTTCTGATCGCCCTGGCCCTCTCTCAGATCCAGCACGATTTCCCTCACGCACCGCTTGAGCTGCACCGCGTTGCCTGAGTTGATGGCTGCCTGCAGTTCCAGGATGCGAGGCGTATCCTGGCAGTTCCCGAATATCTCATCCTTGAAATTGAAAATCTCCAGGCGCGTAATGCCGCCACGGCAGTCGTAGAGCAGCTCCAGTACATCCTCAGCCTTCAATCCGCTCAAATTGAGAGTGATCCGAAACCCGACGTGTAGGGTCTCCAGGCGCTGCAGAAGGGCACGGGGCGTCAGCTGCAGCAGGGGCGGAGCACCATCGCTCTCCGAGGGCAAGAACGGATTGTGGATGTTCGGGTTCCTGGCAGGGCGCAGATATCGATCCACTATGGTTTCGATGTCCAGCTCGTTCATACGCTGGACGAGATCCCGGGCTTCCTGATGCCCCTCAAAGTCATCCTGCATGCAGCGGCGGCGAAGATCCAACACTTTCACATGGAACTGCTGCTGCAGATGATCGTGAATGAGCTTGGCCAGATGGTGCAGGGAGGGTTGGCCGGACCCGACCAGAGCCAGCAGGTCCGAAGTGGTCAGAACAGGCAGCTCCACTCCAAACTCCCGGTTGATGGTCTTCCTGTGGATGTCGTTGAATGCCTGGAGCGCGGAGAAAGTATACGCCTGCTGATAACGAGACACTTCACGGCCTTCGGCCATGAGATCATCGACCTTGGGCTCGGAGAGTAGCTCCACCAAATCCCTGGTGTCGTTGAAGCCGCGCGGGGTCCAGATGAGCCTGACGTAACGCCCCCTGAACCGGGCACAATATTCGATGCCCACGCGCACATTGACGGCCATGATCTCCGCGGCCTCGAACAGTTCCTGAACCACTTCCGGAGGCACATGATTGTAATAGATCACCCGCAGACGCCGAATTCCCTTGATCCATGCGTCCATGATCAGGTGCGTCGCCGATTTGCGGCCCTTCGTGTTGGCGTCATGGACATGGTCATCGAAGGCGATCTGATTCCATTCCTCGGGCATTTCCACGAGATGATATTTGATCAGCTGGCGGGCGATGGCCCTGGGCCTGCCCGTGGCCGCTTCGCGGAAATCCCGGGCCAGTCGAAGCTGATCCTCCTCATGCTTGGCCCGAACCAGGTCCTTCATGATCTGAAGGAGGACCCTGGCCCTGTTCTTGCGCAACTCCGTTCCTGAACTGGCGGACACTTCGTCTCGCAGCGCACGGAGGGTGCGCAAACGGTCCTCGGCACTGTCCCGCTCCAGGGAGCGGAACAGCTTGACCACGGCGTACGCAATGCGCAGGCCGGTGGTGGCTGCCATTTCCTTGATCCCGTGTGGGTGCAGATAAGGAATCAGCAGTTTCTTCAGTCGCCGGGGGTCCTCGTAGCCCAGTACGTCATTGACGATACCCAGGAGCTCGTAGTCCTTCCGGTCAAAAAAGAAACGTTTCCATAAACCGTCGCGCCCCATACGCCTCGGCTTCCCCGTCGATCGAGTTCACGCTTTAAGGCTCGAGCCATGATCATGAAGTCTTGGTGCTACTTATCCTAATGAAATTGGCAAGTAATGACTACACCGAAACTGGCCTGGGGTCGGACCGGACCAACCAACGGATTTTTATGATGAAAGAGCCAAAATGATGGGCTATATATTACTTTAGAAGCTCTAAATGCAGCCGAAAACACCTGCCGCATCATGGATGAGGCCCGCGCCATGCCACGAGCCAACCGTTATTATGTGCCAGGCCACGCTTGGCACATCACCCATCGTTGTCACAACCGAGATTTCCTGCTGAAATACGGCAAGGACCGTCTCAACTGGCTTCGATGGCTCTTCGAGGCCAGGAAGCGTTATGGCCTCGTCATCCTCAACTATATGGTCACTTCCAATCACATCCATCTCCTCGTCCATGACAAGGAAGGTGGAGACGCCATTCCCAGGAGCCTTCAGCTGGCCGCCGGACGCACGGCTCAGGCGTTCAACCAAAGAAAGGATCGAAAGGGGGCGTTCTGGGAGGACCGCTATCATGCCACGGCCGTGCAGACGGACCAGCACCTCGCCCAATGCATTGTTTACATGGATCTGAACATGGTCCGGGCCGGAGCGGTCACCCACCCTTCCCTTTGGCCGCACAGCGGCTATCGAGAAATCCAAACACCACCGAAACGATATGCCTTAATCGACAGAATAGCCTTGATGCTGCTGTTCGGAATGTCTGACAGCGAACAGCTCAGCCGATCCCATCGGCGATGGGTGGAGGAAGCGATCGAAGCCAGGCGGACACTGCGGGAAAGCCTCTGGTCCGAAAGTGTTGCCGTGGGCAGTCGGGCTTTCGTCGGCCGGGTCAAGGTGGAGCTTGGAGGACGGGGATTGGGAAGGAAGATCGTGCCCGGAGCCCATGGCCACGAGCTCAGAGAAGATCATCATGCCTATGGGAATCATTTTGACCCCAGAAATGAGGCTTTAAGCGCCACGAATCTCCTCCCATGGCGTTTTTTTGATGAAGAATCAATAACATAATCTTGTCCGACCCGACTGAATCGCGACCCGACTGAATCGACTGAATGGACCCGACTGAATGCGAGGAATGGGGATGCGGGATGAGGAGAAGACCAATGAACAGCTCCTGGCCGAGCTCCTGGAAATGCGTCGCCTGGTCGCAGCCATGGAAGAAAAGGAGGCAGCCCGCCCGCGGGCACAGAGGGCAAGACTCGAAAGCGATGAGCGCCTCAGGTTCACCCTCGAAATCAGCCATACCGGTACGTGGGAACTGGATCTTCAGACCCGCACCGCCCATCGTTCCATCGAGCACGACCGTATCTTCGGCTATGAGGAGATGCTACCCCGGTGGACCTACGAAATGTTTCTCGAGCACGTGATCCCGGAGGATCGCGAGCTCGTGGACTCCAGGTTCCGCCAGGCCATTGACTCTCAGAGCGATTGGAGCTTCGAGTGCCGTATCCGACAGGTCGGCGGCGATGTCCGATGGATATGGGCGACGGGGCGCCATCTCACCGACGAGGCAGGCCAGCTCCGCAGGATATCGGGCATTGTTCAGGACATCACCGAGCGCAAACAGACAGAGGAAATGCTGCGTCACTATGAGCTGCTGGCCCGCCACGGTCGAGACATCATCATGCTCACGCGCTGTGATGACGGGCGGATTCTCGAGGCCAATCTGGCTGCCAGCCATGCCTACGGCTACCCGCGTGACGAGCTTCTCGCGATGCGAATCCAGGAGCTTCAATCGCCCGAAGCCGCTGGAGTCCCCGACACACTGTCGGAAAAGGCCGAGGCCATGGACGTCCTCTTTGAAACCACCCACCGGCGCAAGGATGGCAGCACCTTTCCCGTCGAAGTGAGCTCCAGGGTCGCGGTGATTCAAGGGACGCGGATCCGGATCAGCATCATTCGCGACATCACGGAGCGCAAGGCCGTCGAGGCGGACCTGGCCCACTCTCACGATCTCATGCGCTACATCATCGAGCACAACCGAAGTGGCGTCGCGGTCCACGACCGCGATCTTAAATATATCTATGTGAGCAGGCGTTACCTCCAGGACTACAAAGTCAAGGAACAGGATGTGATCGGAAAGCATCATTATGAAGTTTTTCCAGATCTGCCTCAGAAGTGGAGGGATGTGCACCAGAAGGCGCTGGCCGGGGAGGTCTCCAGCGCCGAGGAAGATCCTTTCGTACGCGAGGATGGCACCGTCGAATGGACACGCTGGGAGTGCAGGCCATGGCACGAGGTCGACGGCACCATCGGAGGCATCATCATTTACACGGAGGTCATCACCGAGCGGAAGCACACGGAGCAAATGCTGCGCGAGAGCGAATCGCTGCTCTCCCAATCCCAGCAGATCGCCCATCTCGGCAGTTGGAGCCTGGATCGGCGCAATAACAAGGCTTCCTGGTCCGATGAGCTCTATCGCATCTTCGGGCTTGAGCCGCAGGAAATCGAAGCCACCTTTGAATCCTTCATGGACGCGGTGCACCCGGAAGACCGGGGCGAGGTAGCCGCCGCCTATTCAAGCTCCATGCGGGAAGGATGGAGTGACTTCGAAATGGAGCACCGGATCGTGCGCAAACGGAGCGGGGAGGTCAGACATGTCCAGGGAAAGTGTGTCCATGCGCGCGAGGAAGACGATGAGGTGGTCCGGTCCGTCGGCATGGTTCAAGATGTCACCGAGCGTCACCATTCCATGCTGGCGCTGCGCAATTCACTGGAGGAGAAAGTGTCGCTTCTTAAGGAGGTGCATCACCGGGTAAAGAACAATCTTCAGATCGTGGCCAGCCTGCTGAGCCTCCAATCCAGCCGCATCCACGACCCTCCTGTACTCAAGGTTCTACAGGATACCAAGAACAGGATACGATCCATGGCCCTCCTGCACGAAGTCTTGTATCGGTCAGAGAATCTCTCTCGCATTGACTTCGCGGTGTACTCCCAGGAGCTCTGTGGATACCTCAGGTTGGCTCTCGGCTCCTCTATACCGCAGGTGAGGCTGGAGAACCGCATTGGGCGCATCAGGCTCCCTTTGGATCAATCGGTCCCCTGCGGGCTGATCATCAACGAGCTGGTATCCAATGCCCTCAAGCATGGCTTCCCGGATGGAGGCCCTGGAACGGTCTCCCTGGACCTGGTACCCGACGGCAAGGGGATGCTGATCCTGGCTGTCTGGGATGACGGCACGGGCCTGCCTCCCGGCCTTGAACCGAGCATGGCATCCACCCTAGGCCTGAGACTGGTCTCCAGACTCGCCAGTCAGTTGAATGGCCAGTTCCTCGTCAGGCAGGACTGTGGCAGGGGGGCATCGTTCCAGGTTGTTTTTCCCTTGCCCGAGGGGACGCTGGATGGAGAGCTGCCGGAGAGCCTGCAGGGGTAGGCCTGTCTGAGCCGACGGTCAGGAATCGGGGCTGAAGTGGTATCGTTATTCGCAGCTTTTCTCCAGGGGAAACGAGCCGCTAAGGGCCCAATTCGGTCTCTGGCGAATCATTTCCCTTGAAGAACCAGGCCCTTAGCCGGGTCCGACCCTACAAATCAAATCAATCTCCGCTGAAGCGGTCGTCGGACCGGTGTCGGCCCACGCCATGGCTGGTGTGCTCGAGCCATCCAATGGATTCGGTCCTGAAGACATCGAAATCCGGCACGTAGGGCTTGATATCCAGGAGCGGCGTTCCATCCAGCACATCCACGTTCAGGATCTGAAGCTCATTCTCCCGTCGGCCCCTCAGTCGTACCACCGAGATTCCGATGGGGTTGGGCCTCACCGGGGCCCGGGTCGCAAAGACTCCGTGGGATCTGCAGTCCAGGAAAGGCGTCACCTCCAGTCTCGTCTTTTTCACCTGATGGAAATGATAGATGAGGTAAAGATGTGAGAAACCCTCAATGTCGCGCAGGCCTGTTGAATACTCCGGGTGAATGAGAACCGTGCCTTCCGCTCCCTCGGCTCCCGCCGGCTGAATCGGCATGTCCTCCAGGGTCTGGTAAGGCGAATGGATGATCCCGATGGGATGATAGACGACGAGGTCCGTCATTTGGCTCTCCCTTTGATTCGAGGTGGCGGCTCGCTTCGGTGAGGTCGGATTTGCGTGCTCCGGGAGTGACTTTAGATTACAATGTAAATTTGATCGTTATAAATACACTTCGTACAAGGGCCTGAGCTTCGGACCATGCGGATGAGGATATACCACATGCTGAAAAAGACCAACCCAAGACGGGAGAGAAAAAGAAGCGGCGCCCGCTGGGTGACTCTCGTGATGCTCGCTTCCGCGGTGAGCGTCATTCTGGTGGGCGGGCTGTCCATGCTGGCTTTTTTCATTCAGCTGGACCGATCGCTCCCCAGCACCCAATCGCTCAAGAGCTATCGTCCCCCGCTGGTGACGCGGGTCTATGCGTCGGACGGGTCCCTGCAGGGCGAGTTTTTCATTGAGCGCCGATACGTCGTTCCCCTCTCCGAGCTCCCGCCGCATCTCATCAAGTCTTTCCTGGCGGCCGAGGATGTCCGCTTCTACGAGCACGGCGGGGTGGACTTTCTGGGCGTCGTCCGGGCGCTCTTTAAGAACATCCAGGCGGGGGAGATCGTGCAGGGGGGGAGCACCATCACCCAGCAGGTCGTCAAGTCCCTGCTCCTCACCCCCGAGCGAACCTGGATCCGCAAGATCAAGGAAGCCATCCTGGCCTACCGCATCGACCGCTCCCTGAGCAAGGACGAGATCCTCTATCTCTACCTGAACCAGATTTACTTCGGGTCGGGCGCCTACGGGGTGGAGGCAGCCGCCCGCACTTATTTCGAGAAGCACGCCCGCGACCTGACTCTGGCGGAATCCTCGCTCCTGGCCGGTCTGCCCAAGGCACCCAGCCGTTTTTCCCCGACTCACAACATGCCTGCGGCTCAGGAACGCCAGCGTTATGTGCTTCAGCGCATGCTCGAATCGGGCTTCGCCACATCAGGAGATGTGCAGAAAGCCCAGGCGGAGCCCATCAAGCTCGCCCGCCCCAGGCAATGGACCCTCAAGGAGCTGGATCACTTCACGGAGGAAGTGCGCCGCCAGCTCGAAAGCCGCTATGGGAAGGACGGCCTCTACAAGGAAGGACTCTCGGTATACACGACGTTGAGCCCGAAAATCCAGGTCATTGCCCAAAAGGCCCTGGACCAGGGGCTCCGCGAGCTGGACAAGCGCCACCGGCGTTACAGGGGGCTCCATGCCAACGTCCCGCGGGAGGAATGGAACAGCACGGTCAAAATCCTGTCCGAGCGCAACGGAAGCCTGGCACCCGGGAACACTGCCGGGGCCCTGGTCATGAGCTTCGACTCCAGGACCAGCTCATGCCTGCTGCACCTGGGATCGGCCTATGGCAAGCTTTCGCCTTCGGGATGGGAATGGGCCAAAGTGTCCGCGGCACGCGCCGGCCGCATGTTCCGGGTGGGAGACATCATTCGGGTGAGGCTGGACAAGAAGGAGGACGAGAGCTCCTGGTCGACGGTCCTGGAGCAGGACCCCGGCATGGAGGGCGCGCTCATGGCCGTCGTTCCGGAAACGGGCCAGGTGGTGTGCATGGTGGGAGGAAGGGATTTCCAGAAGAGCCAGTTCAACAGGGCCACCCAGGCTGTCCGCCAGCCAGGCTCTTCCTTCAAGCCGATCATCTATGCGGCGGCCCTGGACCGGGGCTATAACGAAGCGTCCATCCTCATCGATTCGCCCTTCGTGCGGGACGACCACAGCCTCCGTGGTCCCTGGAAACCTGCGAACTACGATCGACAGTTCTGGGGGCCCATCACCCTGAGGAAGGCCCTGGTTCATTCGCGAAACGTCGTCACGGTGAAGCTCCTGGATGACATCGGGACCAGCTATGCCATCAGCTACGCCCGTCGCCTGGGCATCAGCTCGCCCCTCACACCGACGCTGGCCCTGGCACTGGGTGCCTCGGGAGTGACCCTTTCCGAGCTCATCACGGCCTATACCCCTTTCGCCAACCTCGGTGAGCGGGCGGATCCCTACCTCATTGAAAAGGTTTACGACCGCAAGGGGAACCTTCTCGAAGACCACCGCCCCAAACGCGAAAAGGTCATCTCCCCTCAAACGGCCTATATCATGACCCACCTCCTGCAGGGGGTCATCGAGGAGGGAACGGGCACCAAAGCCAAGCAGCTGGGGCGCCCCGCCGCTGGAAAGACGGGCACGACCAATGAGCTGAAGGACGCCTGGTTCGTGGGCTTCACACCGAATCTGCTGGCTGGCGTATGGATCGGTTACGACGATCACAACCTCTCCCTGGGAAAGGGTGAGACGGGGGGGCGCGCCGCCTGCCCCATCTGGCTCTATTTCATGGAGCAGGCCCTCAAGGACGAGCCCATCCAGGCTTTCAAGATACCCGCTGGGGTGGTGTTGGCCAAGATGGATCCGGGATCCGGCTACATCTACCGGTCCAACGAAAGCGGCGGGGTGTACGCGGCCTTCGACGGCGAGCCTCCGGCCAACCGGCGGACAGCCCGATCGTCGTCGCAGGACGATGAGGCCGTGGAAGTCGATGACGGTCATTCGGAGGTCGAGAGCACGACGCACGAGGATTCCCCGCCTCGCCCCTCGTCGCCCTCCCGGCATCCCGCTCCCGCCGACTCCTATTTCAAGTCGGACCTGTTCTGATGCCGAATGCGGACATGGCTCGCTATTTCGGATCCGAGGGGATCCTCGCCCGAAAGCTGCCAGGCTTCGAGCTCCGGTCGGCGCAGCTGGAGATGGCTCGCGCCGTGAGCGCGTGCCTGCGGGAGGAGCGGCCCCTCCTGATGGAGGCCGGAACGGGAACCGGCAAGACCTGGGCGTATCTCATCGCCGCCATTGAAAGCGGCAAAAAGGTGATCGTCTCCACGGGCACCAAGACCCTCCAGGACCAGATTCTGGACCAAGACATCCCTTTCATGAAAGAGCACCTGTTTCCCCGGCTCAAGGCAGTCTGCCTCAAGGGCAGAAAGAACTATCTCTGCCGGCGGCGGTTCCGTGAGTTCGCCTATCAGCCCACTTTCTGGAACCCCGAGGAAGCCGGACTCTTCAGGAAGCTCCAGGCGTGGGCCAGCCGGACGCGCACCGGAGACCGCTCGGAAGCCGGCTGGATCCCCGATCACTTCCACACCTGGGATGAAGTGAGCTCCAGCCGTGAGCAATGCCTGGGGCAGGACTGCGCGGAGCTGAGCCGGTGCTTTCTCATGCGGGCGAGGGCCGAGGCGGCCCAGGCTGGGATGGTCATCGTCAACCATCACCTCTTCGTGGCCGACCTGGCGGTGCGCCGCTCGGGATACGGCGAGGTGCTTCCCGAATGCCAGGCGGTCGTCCTCGATGAGGCACATCAGCTGGAGGATGTCATCGGGGCCCACTTCGGCCTCCGGTTCGGCCTGCGTACCCTGGGCGACCTGAGGCGGGACCTGCTCCGGGAGATCAGGAAGGACGCTGGGAAGACCGGCGATCTCCAGGGGCTTCAGTCCACGGCTCAGCAGCTGGAAGTCATGGAGCGGCTGCTTCCGGTTCAGCTCAGGAAATCAGCCGGGCAGCAGACCCGGTTCCGGCTGGATCTCGAAAAAGCTGGAACGGCATTCGCCACCACTTGTCGAACGATCATCGACGCCCTCAAGCATGTGGCCAGCGCCCTGTCGCCGTTCAAGGAGGAAAGGCCCGCCCTGGAGAGCTGCCACCGCTGGAGCCTCGAGCTGGCGCAATGCCTTCAGTGCATCCTGGAGCAGAAGGACGCTTCCCTGGTGTACTGGGTCGAGCTCACTCCCCAGAGCGCATCCCTTCACGCCACCCCCATCGAGGTCTCCGGCATCGTCCACGAGCAGCTCTTCGCCAGAATCCCCTCGGTGGTGATGACCTCGGCAACGCTCAGCGTGGGCGGCTCCTTCGACTACTTTCGATCGGCCCTGGGGATTCCCGATGACCGCCGGGAGATGATCCTGGAGTCGCCATTCTCCTATGAGGACCAGGCGCTTCTCTACATACCCGCCAGGTTCCCGCTGCCCCACGAGCCGACCTTCTGCTCCGCCCTGGTGGAGGAATCCCTGAAGATCCTCCTGAAGACCAGGGGGCGGGCGCTCTTTCTCTTCACCAGCTACCGGAACCTCCACGAGTGCTATCGCCAGCTGCGGGACAGGCTCCCCTATCCCCTGCTGGTGCAGGGGCAGAAGGCCAAGCGAGCGCTGCTGGCCGAGTTCAGGGAGAAGGTCGACTCGGTGCTCTTCGCCACCAGCTCCTTCTGGCAGGGGATCGACGTCCCGGGGGAAGCCCTCTCCTGCCTCCTCATTGACAAGCTGCCCTTCGAAGCTCCCGACGACCCCATCACGGCGGCGCGCATGGAGTGGACCGCATCCCGGGGTGGAAGCTCATTTTACCAGTACCAGGTTCCCCGGGCCGTCATTCAGCTCAAACAGGGCGTCGGACGCCTCATCCGCTCGTCCCACGACCGGGGCATCGTGGCCATCATGGATATGCGCCTGAGAGCCAAGAGCTATGGGCGGCTTTTTATCCAGAGCCTTCCCGAATTCCGGATGATCGATTCGACGGACGCCGTTGAAAAGTTCCTGGAAGCCTGAGTTTTCCATGATGGATGCGAGTGATTATAAGAGTATAAGACGGACTGAGTTATCACAGGTCAAATTCCCGGGCGAATCAGGGTCGAGATGAGCACACGCGACTGGCCATGAGCGGCCTCGTTGCGTTTCAGGTCGGGGAGTCCCGGGGACAAGCGACTCGATTGCGAAGGAGGAGCGCCATGGAAAAGAAGCTTTTGCTGGCGGTGGACGGCTCGGAGCGGGGCTTGGAGGCGGTATCCGTTCTGGGCGATATCCTGAAGCACGACAAGGAATTGGTCTTGACGGTTCTGCACTGCGTTCAGCAGCTGGCGAGCCTGCTGCCGGGTGAGCTGTGTGGGGAAGTGGAGGAGACCTGCCGGCTGCCCTATGATCAGCAGCAGAAGGTGGGTCATGCCGTCCTGGACGAGACGCGCCGCCGGCTTCTGGATGTCGGCTTTCCCGAGAACCGTATCCAGCTCAAGGCAAAGCTCGACAGCATGGACCCCGGGCAGGACATCATGGCCGAGGCCAGGGAGTCGGGCATACGCAGCATCGCCCTCGGCCGAAAGGGCCGCAACACCCTCGAGGGGCTGCTCATCGGGAGCGTATCCAGCAAGGTGGCCCAATACGCCAAGGACCGGACGGTCTGGATCGTGGACACACCGGTTCACAGAACCCGCCGCGTCCTCGTCGCCCTGGAAGGCGGCCCGGACTCGCGCACACTGGCGCAATACGCCGCGGACCACATCGCACCCATAGAGGGCCTCAAGTACACCTTCCTGCACCTCATGCCTCCCGTCCCGCCGACCTTCTGGGATGACGGACACATCCTGGGCCCCACGGAGCAGAAGGACCGGCAGTCACGCATCGAGCGCTGGGCGACGGAATGGATCCGCAAGGTCGAGGGATTCATGAGTGACGCCAAAGACATGCTCAAGGAGCGGGGTGTCCCCGAGAGGCACATCGAAACACGCGTGGAAACCACGCGGGAAGGGGTTGCCCGGGACCTCCTCAACGACATCACGTCGGCGGAGTATCAGATCGTCCTCATGGGGAAAAAGAGCTTCCACGAGCGCAAGCCCTTTCTCCTGGGCTCCCACGCCAACAAGGTGCTGCAGGCCGTCAAGGGAGCGATCCTCTGCCTCGTGGATTCCCAGTGAGCGGACCCGGAGGGGTGCATGGCCATCGTTGAGGAGGAGGCGGTCCGGATCCGCCAGTGGGGCGACACCCTCTCCCGGCCGATTCCGATCCGGCTGAGGACGACACCGGACCCCCGAACCAAGGAGCTCGACCGCTTTCTGGAGGATATGGCGCGGTGCACCGGCAAGGTGCGGATCGTACGGGAAGAAGGCGAGCCCGGCGAGCTGCCCGCGATCTTCGTTTCAGAGTCCCTCACCTATCAAGCCCTGCCCCTCGAGGCCGAGCTGGAGCCATTCCTTCACCTCCTCTCCCCTGACGAGGAACGGAAGGAGGCTCCGGAAGCCGCCTTGAGGATGCGGCTGGATCAGATCGTCTGGCCGGCGGAGCTCAGAGTCTTCATCGCGCCGGGATGCCCCCACTGTCCGGAAGCCGTGAGGAGGATCGGCCCGCTGGCTCTTGTCCAGCCATGGATCCACATCACCATCGTGGACGCAATTCTTTTCCCCGAGCTTTCGGAGCCCCTCGGTATACGCTCCGTGCCGACCGTGGTGCTGGACAGCGCCTTCCGCTGGACCGGCACCGTGGAGATGGGGGAGCTTCTGGACACGCTGATCCATCGCGACGGGACCCAGCTGCCGGCCTCATCCCTCAAGGCGCTTCTGAAGGATGGCCAGGCGCATCGACTGGCGGCGCTGATGCTGGATCGCGGCGAGATCTTCCCGGCCTTCGCGGATCTGCTGACTCACCCCGAGTGGTCCGTGAGGCTCGGGGCCTTGGTCGTCGCCGAGGAGATCGCAGAAAAGGATCCCGGGCTGGCGGGCGCCATCCTGCCGCCGCTCTGGGAGAGATTTGCGGCGGCGGATGTCACCGTCCAGGGCGATATCCTCTACGTCACAGGCCTGGCGGGCTCCCCCGGGACCTGGGCGGGCCCCCTCAAAACGTTCCTGGCCTCCAATCCAACGGACGATCTGCGGGAGACGGCGGAGGAGGTTTTGACCCGGTGGGGCTCACCGGACCCCGCGTAGTGGCCGCCCGGGCGGAAGACTTTCAAGAAAGAGTATACAGGTCCATGGGCAGGATCCTCATCGTCGACGACGACCGTGGCATTTGCGGCATGCTGGCTCGCATGGTCCAGAAGGCGGGGCACGAGGCCCGCTGTGCTTTCAGTCTCAAGGAAGGCATCGATGAGGGAGCCGGTCATGAATGGGATGTCGTCTTCCTCGATGTGCACCTGCCCGACGGCAGCGGGCTGAGCGCTTTGCCGCTCTTCACTGAATCCCCGGGCCGACCCGAGGTCATCATCATCACCGGAGCGGGAGACGCCGACGGAGCTGAGCTGGCCATCCGGTGCGGAGCATGGGATTATGTTCAAAAGCCCTCATCCCTCCAGGGGATGATGCTGCCGCTTCTCCGGGCGATCCAGTATCGCGAGGAAAAGCTGGCCCGGACTCAGGCCACGAACATCATGGCCATCAAGCGGGCGGGCATCGTGGGAAGCAGTGGTCCGATGCTGGCCTGCTTCGAGCAAGTGGCGAGGGTCGCCTGCACCGACGCCCCCATCCTCATCACCGGCGAGACCGGAACGGGAAAGGAGCTCTTCGCCCACGCCGTCCACCAGAACAGCCCCCGCCAGGAGGGACCCTTCGTGGTGCTGGATTGCTCGGCCCTTCCGGAGACCCTGGTGGAAAGCCTGCTCTTCGGCCACGCCAAAGGGGCCTTCACCAGCGCCGACCGCCCCCAGGAAGGACTGGTCCGGCAGGCCGACGGTGGAACCCTCTTCCTGGACGAAGTCGGCGAGCTGCCCCTCAACGTCCAGAAGACCTTCCTCCGTGTGCTCCAGGAGCGGCATTTTCGCCCCCTGGGAAGCCGAAGGGAGATCGCCAGTGATTTCAGGCTGGTCGCCGCCACGAACCGGGACCTGACCCGGATGGCCCGCGATGGAGCCTTCCGCGAGGACCTCCTGTTTCGGCTCCGGTCTTTCACCATCGAGCTTCCGCCCCTGCGAGATCGAAGCGGGGACATCCAGGAGCTGGCCATGCATCACCTGGCGCGCGTGTGCCAGCGCCTCGCGATCGGCCTCAAGGGAATGGCCCCCGAATTCCTCGAGGCCATGAGGACCTACCGCTGGCCCGGCAATGTCCGCGAGCTTTTCAATGCGCTGGATCGCGCCGTCGCCGCCGCCCTCCACGAGCCGACCCTGCACGTGAAGCACCTGCCACGCGATATGCGCATCGCCCTGGCCCGGGAATCGTTCCCGGCTCAGACCACCCCCAACGGGTCCAAAGGGGAGCATGCCAGCGGGGAGCCACTCCCTCCATCCTACCGGCAGCACCGCGAGGAGGCGGACCGGCAGTACCTGACTCGCCTGATGGCCCACGCCAGGGGAAATATTCAGGAGGCCTGCACCCTGTCGGGGCTCTCCCGGTCCCGCCTCTACGGTCTTCTCAAAGCCCACCGCATCGTCAGAAGCTCGTGAACGGAAGGTTCATGGAGCATCCGGTATTCAGCATCATACCCAGGGGATTGATGACTTCCCCCAGTCGACATCGGGGCTTTGCCGACGTCCTCTTTTTGAGACGATTCCTGAAAATGAGACATCAAAATCCCTTCCATCCCATGGCACGGCCTCTCCATATCCAACCATAATAATTGGATTTCACTACACAATATTGCACTATTCCGGCATGGCATGCCAATTGCCCAAAGGCTCCCCACGGAAGCGGAACGGTGCCACGGATCCCACGAGCCACGCAGCTCCAGGCTGGCGGGACCTTGGGACCTGCTCCCCGGGGGGTCCTGCCAGGGATGATGTCAAGATCGAGCGATGGCTCGAAAGGAGAATGCGATGCTGCGGAAAGCGAAGCTGGGGACCAAAGTCATGCTGGGGTACTGTGTCCTCATCGCCATGGCCATGGCGCTGGGGGCAATGGCTGTGTATCGAATGAAAGGGGTTGAGGGGGATGCCATCAAGCTGGCCCGGGAGTATGTGCCCGAGACGGGCCTGGCCGGTCAGCTGGAGCGGCGCGTCTACCGCACCATGTATGCCATGCGCGGGTACCACTATACCGGCGATCAAAAGTTCCTGGATCAGGCGCTGGCAGCCATGGGTCAGGTCAAGGAGAGCTTCGGCAAGCTGGATGAGCTGTCCGCCGCATCCCACAGCCTGACCAAGCTGAAGGAAACGCTGGGGGAAGCCAGGCAGGCCATGAGCGACTACGAAAAGCTGGCCGAAGAGACCCGGAGGAACCTTTCCGAGCGACTGAAAATCCAGCAGGAGATGACGGCCAGGGGCAGGAGCTTCCTGGAGCATGCCGAGGGTTTTCTCGATGCCCAAAATCAGGCCATGCAGCAGGAGATGGCGGACGGAGCGAGCCCGGAGAAGCTCAAGGAGCGACAGGCCAAGATCGTTTTGGCGAATGAGCTGATCCATCTGGGCAACCAGGCGCGCATCGCCAACTGGCGATCCCAGGCCCTCCGGGAAGTCCAGGGCATGGAGGAGGCCATTCGGACCCTGTTTCCCGCCATGGAGCAAAAGGTCCAGTCGATGGAGCCCCTCGTTCACAAGAAGGAGAATCAGGACAAGCTCAAGGCGATCCAGGCCGATGCGACCTCCTATCGAGAGGCCATGCAGCAGGTGCTGACCATCTCCAAGGACCTGGAGCAGATCAGCGCAAAGCGGGTGTCCATGGGCGAGAAAGCCCTGGAGATCTCTCGAGGCCTGGCATCGGCAGCCACGGAGCACACATCCAGGATCGCCCTCGATGCCGAGCACTCCCTGAGCGCATCGGCCACGACCACGATGGTCGGCCTGGGAATCATGGGGGTCGCGGGGCTGCTCATCGCCGTTTTCCTCACACGTTCCATCACGGTCCCCATCCGCCGGGTCATCGCGGGTCTCACCGATGGGGCCGAGCAGGTGGCTTCGGCCTCCACCCAGGTCTCCTCGGCGAGCCAGTCCCTGGCCGAAGGCGCCAGTCAGCAGGCCGCGGCCATCGAGGAAACGTCATCATCCCTGGAGGAGATCACATCCATGACCCGGCAGAATGCCGACAACGCCCGACAGGCTGACGGGCTCATGGTGGAGGCCAGGCAGGTCATCCATGGCGCCAACACATCCATGGCGCAGCTGACGGAGTCCATGGGCGACATTTCCAGGGCCAGCGAGGAGACGTCGAAGATCATCAAGACCATCGACGAGATCGCCTTCCAGACCAATCTCCTGGCTTTGAACGCCGCGGTGGAGGCGGCCCGGGCTGGCGAGGCGGGGGCAGGGTTCGCCGTGGTGGCCGACGAGGTGAGAAACCTCGCCATGCGCGCCGCCGAGGCAGCCAGGATCACGGCTGACCTGATCGAGGGGACGGTCAAGAAAGTCAAGGACGGCTCCGAGCTGATGCAGCAAACCAACGAGTCTTTCCAGCAGGTGGCTTTGAGCGGAAGCAAGGTCGCCGAGCTTGTGGCCGAGATTTCGGCGGCATCCAGCGAGCAGGCCCAGGGAATCGAGCAGATCACGCGGGCCGTGAGCGAAATGGACAAAGTGACCCAGCAGAATGCGGCGGGCGCGGAGGAGTCCGCCTCGGCCTCCGAGGAAATGAACGCCCAGGCGGAATCCATGAAGGAAATGGTCGGCGATCTGGTGACCATGGTGGGGGTGGACGGTGGAAGAAGCCGGGAAGCCCGAGTGGCGGAAAGCCACACGGCCGCCCGGAGGCCCGCCGAACCGGCGCCGGCTCTGCCGCTGGCGGCTCCGGCCAGGCATACAGGCCCCGGCAG
>JALOPI010000065.1 GCA_025453975.1 Syntrophobacteraceae bacterium | reverse complement strand
GTGCAACAGAGTGCCGCCTTCGGGCAGCCTTCGTTCACTAGGAGACTGTTTGGGAATGGCAGACCCGCATGGAGGAGCCGAAGCGAACGCCCCCAGCGGCGAAGGCCAAGGCCGGCCTTGCGCGCGGGCTCTACATCGGGTATTGGTGACTCAAGGTGATTCCACGACGCGCCAGGATACTGGCTCAATGCCCTGCGCCGAAGCCCTGCTTCCCAGGGCATCCACAGCGGAAGATCGAACAAGAGGACCGTGAGCCATCACCATCAGCCGGTGGGCGAGGCACCGCGGGGCCATGCCACTGCAGAGAAGGAGGGCGACCATGTCGGGTGATGAGCGAAAACGCATTCTGGTGGCGGTGGACGGCTCCGATCAGGCCCTGGAGGCTGTTCGGTATGTGGGCTTGAGCGTTCCCGCGGATCGCGTCGAAGTGGTCGTGCTTCATATCATGACCAAGGTCCCCGAATCGTTTTGGGACCTGGAAAGAGAGCCGGCTTTTCACTACAGGTTCGCGGATATCGGCGCCTGGGAGGCCCAGCAGGAGCAGATGATCCAGAGTTTCATGGACCGGGCCAGGTCCGCCCTGGCCGAGCTGGGAATTCCCCAGGGCGCCGTGACCACCCGAGTCGAGGCCCGCAAGGAGGGCATTGCCCGCGACATCCTGACCGAGTCCCGCCAGGGATACGACGCGGTGGTGGTGGGCCGCATGGGGCTCAGCCAGCTCAAAGACCTGGTCATGGGGAGCGTCGCCAGCAAGCTCATCGGAAAGCTCGTCCATGTGCCCATCTGGGTCGTGGCCGGAGCCCGCCACGCACCCAGGATGCTCCTGTCGGTGGATACGTCGGAGGAAGCCATGCGAACCGTGGAGCACGTGGCGGCCATGGTCGGAGAGCGGGGTCCCTTCGAGATCACCCTGTTTCATGCCATTCGCGGCCTGAACGTGTTTCTCCAGGGATTCGGCGACTCCTACATGCTCACCCACGACCAGGAGTGGATCGATCGGGTCGACAAGGAGCTGGAGGTGGCCGAGCAGGAAGTTCTGCAGGCTTTCGACATTGCGCGCCAAAAGCTGATTGGGGCCGGAGTCTCCCCCGATCGGGTGAAGCAAAAGGTGGTCAAGGGAGTGGCCAGCCGTGCGGGAGCCATCGTGGACGAGGCCGAAAAGGGTGGCCATGACACCATCGTGGTGGGACGCCGGGGCCTCTCCAAAATCCAGGAGTTCTTCATGGGCCGGGTGAGCAGCAAGGTCCTCCAGCTGGCCCGGGCCCAAACCGTCTGGGTGGTGAGCTGATGTACGCGAAGCTAAGCCAGCACCCTGTCCGCGACGGAAGCGATGTCGCACGCCAGCACCACCTCCAGGCCTTCCCGCAGGTCGTCACCGAGCCCCTCCACATCGATGCGGTTGGCCTCGGGAAAGATCACGGTGCGAGCCCCTGACCGCTGAGCCGCCAGCAGCTTCTCCCGGATGCCTCCCACGGGCAGGATGCGCCCGCTGAGGGTCAGCTCGCCGCTCAGGGCCACATCCCGCCGCGCTGGCCGGCCCGTGAGGAGCGAGACCAGCGCCATGGCCATGGTGATCCCCGCCGATGGCCCGTCCTTGGGTACCGCCCCCGCTGGGATGTGAATGTGGATATCGTGCCCCTGGAAAAAATCCGGATCCACCCCAAACTCCTCGGCATGGCTCCGAATGAAGCTCAGGGCCGTCTGGGCCGACTCCTGGAGGACCGTTCCCAGGGACCCCGTCAGGATGAGCTGATGACTCCCCTTCATGAGGCTTGCCTCCACCGAGATGATCTCCCCTCCGAATTCCGTCCACACCAGCCCCGTGGTGACCCCCACCTGCCGCCCCGAGCCCGCCGGCTCATATCTGTACCTGGGGGGGCCCAGGAGGCGCTCCACCAGGGATGAGTCGATCTCGGGCGCGTCCTTGCCCCCGGGGGCCTGGAGGATCAGGCGGGCCAGCTTGCGGCAGACCCTCGCGATCTCCCGCTCCAGGCTTCTCAGGCCGGCCTCGAGGGTGTAATCCCGGATGATCCGTGTGACGGCCCCCTCCGTGAACGTCACGCCCGAATGGGTCAGCCCGTGCTCCCGAAGCTGCCGGGGAATGAGATAGCTCCTGGCGATGCGGCCCTTTTCCCGCTCCGTGTAGCCATGAAACGGTATGGTCTCCAGGCGGTCCAGGAGGGGGGCCGGCAGCCGCTCCACGACATTGGCGGTGGAGATGAACATGACCCCCGACAGGTCGAAGGGAATGTCGAGATAGTGGTCGATGAACCGGCTGTTCTGCTCCGGGTCCAGAATCTCGAGAAGCACCGATGCCGGATCGCCCCGGAAGTCCTGCCCGATCTTGTCGATCTCGTCCAGCATGAAGACGGGGTTCTTCACCTCCAGCCGCTTGATCTCGTTGATGATCCGTCCCGCCATGGCGCCCACGTAAGTCCGCCGGTGCCCCCGCAGGTCCGCCTCGTCCCGCACCCCAGCCAGGGAGATCCGCACGAACTTCCTTTCCAGGGCTTCGGCAATGGACCGGCCAATGGACGTCTTCCCCGTCCCTGGCGGGCCTGAAAAGCACAGGATCGGGCTCCGCGTCATCTGCATGAAGCGTTTCTTCTCCCTGATCTGGCTCACCGTCGCGCGAAGCTCCTCCAGATCGATGGGCTTGGGAAGGTAGTGGGCGGCGCCCTTCTTGAGGGCGTCCACGGCCGAGCTCACCGTCGCGTAGCCGGTGATCATGACAATGTCCGTCTGCGGCGCCAGCTGCTTGACCGACTCGAGGAGCTGGATACCGTCCATCTTCTCCATCTTGAGGTCCGTCAGGATCAGCTCGAACCCCTCTTCCTTCACCCGCTCCAGAGCCTCGGCCCCGTTGCCCGCCGTGCTCACCCGGTAGCCTTCCTTCCTCAGGATGTACTCGAGATTGGCCCTCGCGATGGGCTCGTCGTCCACCACCAGGATGTGGAAATCCCCCAGGCCGCACAGCGTCCGGACAGCCAGGTATTCGAGGATGCGCTCCTTGACGTGGCCGAGACCGAAGTGCTGGGCCTCGAGGATGGCTTCGGCCCGCCCCAGATCCAGATTGTCCTCCGTGAAGCCATGCCAGGGAAGCGAGACCAGGTATTCGATGTAGTTGAGCCCTATGGTGTACTCGGGACTGGATGAGTCCGTCTTCTCGAGCCTCTCCAGCTCCCTGGCCACGGTCTGGGCGGCTGCCTCGGGGAGCCGAGCCTTGGCGACGGCGGAGCGCAGGTCCGAAAGGTCCTGGCTTTCCTCCACCGTTTCCTCCTGGGCTTTGGTCGATTTCCGGAACAGAGCCATCAGCGGGTCCTTCTCGACCGTTGCATCGCGCAACAAACGGTCCATCGGTGTTGCTTCATCAATAAACTAATAACTTTCAAATAGTTATACAATTCTCTCCTGGATTTCGTTTCAGATCTGCAACACCCTCAAGCCGATCCCCCCGAAGGGCAGATCTCTGATTTTCTGCAATATCAGCCAATTGAGGCTCATGGCACGACTGTTGATATTCCCTTGAAGTCAATCGTTTGGACCTTTTGCATCGCTCAGGTCTTCGGCACGAGGTGAATCATACCATGGGCAGCGGCGACTTCGAAAAGCATTCGGGCATGGAAGGCGAGGAGAGGCGCAAGATCCTGGTCGTGGGGCGGGGAAGCACCTTTTCCGAGGAGGTGATGGCTTACTCCATCCACCTGGCCGCGCGCCTCGACTACGCCCTGCTGGCATTGTGTGTCGACTCAGAACATCACTGGAGCGCGGACGAGCTCGAAAGGCAGGCCCGGCAGGCGACTCGAGAGCTCAGACGACGGGCGGAGCGGCATGGAATTCCCTGTGCGCACGTGGTCAAGGTCGGACCGCTGGGGCTGGCGGTAGAGGAGGTCAACCATGAGGCGAAGCGGATGGTGCTCGTGGTGATGGACTCCGGAGTCAGCAGGGAAGAGGTCGCCCGGGAAGTGACCATTCCCTTGTTCAGCGTCATTTCACATTCCTTGGATTCAGAAGGAGACCAGGACATGGCCAGCCGGCAGATCATTCAGAAACAGAGGCTCATGGGAAAGACCATCGGCTTGGGGGCTCTCACGGCATCCCTTTACGCCGCCGTCTTCTGGAACGCCGACACCTTGATGCAGACTTTCACCCGGGGCGGCTGGTACGCGGCTTACCCGGTGGCGACGGTCTTTCTTTTTTCGTTCATCCACGGGGCCTTTGCCCACAACCTCTGGTCCCTTCTGGGGGTCGAGGCCAATCAGCGGCCGGTCCTGCGCGAGACGGAGCAGAAAGTGGCGCGGAGGAAGAAAACCGTTCAGAAGAGGCCCCGCGCCTACGCATATGTGAACCCGTTCCACCGCATCGACCGTTGATGCATTCACCCGTTCCCATCTACTGAACCCCTTCCAAAACATTCCGAGGAGGAGAGAAGCCATGCACGATGTGACCGGTCAGGCGATGCAGTTCATCACCCTGGACCCCCAATCGATCCTGTTCCTCTTTGTGGTCGGCTTCATTGGCGGTCTGGTGAGCGGCTTCATCGGGTCCGGCGGGGCTTTCGTCCTGACGCCGGGCATGATGAGCCTCGGCGCGCCGGGAGCCATAGCCGTCGCCAGCAACATGTGCCACAAGTTCCCCAAGGCCCTGGTGGGAGCCTACAAGCGGTTCAAGTACGGACAGGTGGATGTCAAGCTGGGACTCGTCATGGCGGCATCCGCCGGTGTGGGGGTCCAGCTGGGTATCAGAATTCAGCAAGGGGTCCTGGAAAAGTGGGGACAGGTGGGCTCAGACCTCTACGTGAGCCTGAGCTTTGTGGCCATACTGGTGGTGGTGGGCGGATATGTCCTCCGAGATGCCGTGAATTCAGCCAGATCCTGCGGCATGGAACAGGTATGCGGGCTGGCACTCAGGCTCCAGGCCATCCATCTGCCGCCCATGATCCACTTCAAGGCCGCCAACGTCAGAATCTCCGTGTGGCTCACCGTTCCCGTCGGGCTGGCCACGGGGATGCTGGCCGCCACCATTGCGGTGGGAGGCTTCATCGGGGTGCCGGGCATGATCTATGTCCTGGGCGCTTCCAGCATGGTCGCTTCGGCCACGGAGCTGCTCATCGCCTTCGTCATGGGACTCGCGGGCACCATCAACTGGGCCATGCACGGCATGGTGGACATCCGCATGACGCTCATCATCCTGGGCGGCTCCCTCCTGGGGGTGCAGCTGGGAGCCATTGGGACCACCTACGTGAAGGAGCACATGATCAAGGTCGTGATGGCCACCATCATGCTCATCGTGGCGGTGAGCCGCGCCCTCGCCATCCCCAAGTACCTGAACCAGCTGGGCCTGACCCACGTCGATCCAGCCCTGGTCCGCTTTCTGGACAGAGCCAGCTTCGTCACCATGTGCCTTGCGCTGGGTGTCGGAGCTGCTATCATTCTCTCCAGCATGTGGAAGGCCGGAAGATCGCTCCCTCAACCGATGGAAAGCCATGCGGAGGCATAGAAGCATCCTGGTGGTGCTGGATGGATCCGAGGCGGGCTTCGGGGCCCTCTCGGAATCCATCAGGCTGGCCCAGTGGAGTCGGGGCTGGGCCACGGCCATGGTGGTCGCTCCCCCTTATGAAGGCGACCTGAGCCTCGTGGGGGTCCAAAATGTGCGCGCGGCGATCCTTGGGTCCTGCGAGGCCATTCTCGACCGGGCGGTGGGGATGGCGGAGTCCATGGGGGCCCGGATCGAAGTGGCATGCGAGGAAGGGGAGCCTCACAGCAAGGTCTCAGGGTATGCTGATTCCAGGGGGCTGGACCTCATCGTCCTGGGATGCTCCCGGGAGTATTCCTTCTTGAAGGTTTTCACCGGAAGCGCGGTCTCGAGGCTCATCGAGACCGGCCGGCGGGATGTGCTCATCATCCCGGAAGGGGCTTCCTTGGGCTGGGAACAGGCCCTTCTGGCCATGGACGAATCCGATGGGGGCGGCAGCCTGATGGACCGGGCGGTCGAGGTCGCCGCTTCCTACGGCTCAGGCCTCACCGCCCTCTTCATCGAAAACCGCTGGTGGAAAGCCTCGCCCCGAAACATCTCCATCGTGGCTCCATCCGGCGATGTGCCTGGTGAGATGATCCTGCGAGAGCTGAAGGCACGAGCCTTGACCGCATCGGTTTCCGTCGACGCGATCCGGGAGGGGGGACCCGAATTCCGGGCCATCCGCCGCGTGACCAGGCGTCTGGGAATACAGGTGGCCATGGTGGGATGGCGAGGCAGAACGGGGCTCAAAAGCCTCCTCAGGGGCCGCGGCATCGAGGCGGTCCTGAGGGGTGTCAGCTGTCCTGTCCTGGTGCTGGGGGAGTGAAGCCGAAGATACCCCCGGGGTGATTCAGATCTCAACGGATCCCGAAGCGCTTGAGCTTTCGCCAGAGGGAAACCCGGTCAATCCCGAGGATTTCGGCCGCCCGCGTCTTGTTGTCGCCCGCCTGCTCCAGAACCCACGTGATGTATTCCCGCTCGTTTTGCTCCAGCGTCATGAAATCCCTCCCGGAGCGTCGAGCCAGGCGGCCCCCTTCCTGCAAGTCCTGGGGCAGATGGTGCACCTCGACGGTCGATCCCGTGGCCAGAGTCACGGCCCGCTCCATGATGTTCTCCAGCTCCCGGACGTTACCCGGGAATTCATAGGACATGAGGACATCCATGACCTCGTCGGAGATGGCCTCCACGCGCTTCCCCTGGGCCTGGGAGATTCTGCTCAGGAAATGCAGACTCAGGATCGGGATGTCCTCCTTCCGGTCCGCCAGTCGGGGGACGTGCAGGGAGATGACGTTGAGGCGGTAGTAGAGATCACGGCGGAAAGCCCCCTGCTCCGCCTCGTGCTTGAGATCCTTGTTGGTGGCCGCCAGTATCCTCAGGTCCACCGGGACCTCGTCGGTCCCCCCCACCCGGATGAGGTTCCGCTCCTGGAGGACCCGCAGCAGCTTCACCTGCATGGGCAGAGGCATGTCCCCTATCTCGTCCAGCAGGACCGTCCCGCCCTGGGCCGCCTCCAGTAGCCCCTTCTTGACGCCCCGGGCCCCCGTGAAAGCCTCCCGCTCATGTCCAAAAAGCTCGTTGGCCAGGAGATCCTCGCTGAAGGCTCCGCAGTTGACGGCCAGAAACCGCTTGTCCGCCCGGCCGCTCAGCTGGTGGATAGCCCTGGCCACCAGCTCCTTACCCGTGCCTGTCTCCCCCAGAATGAGGACGCCGCAGTCGGCGGGAGCCACCTGCTGGATGGCGCGCTTGAGGGCTTCCATGGCGGGACTGCCGCCGATGATCAGGGGCGCCTCCCCTCTGCCCTGGAGCTTCCGCCGGAGCTCGATCACCTCGCGCCGCAGGGATCTTTTCTCCAGGGCCTGGCGAACCAGGATCCGCACCTCGTCGATTTTGTAGGGCTTGGGCACATAGTAAAACGCCCCAGACTGCATGGCCTCCACCGCCGAGGAGACCGTGGCGAACCCGGTGATGACGATGACCTCGGTGTGGGGGTGGAGCTCCCTCGCCCGCTGAAGCACTTCCAGTCCTCCCACGGGCTGCATCCGCAGGTCCGTCAGCACCAGGTCGAACTCGCCTCTTTCCAGCTCCCGGATGGCCAGCTCGCCGTTCGCCACGGCGACGATATCATAACCCTCCCGGCGCAGCACATGCTCCAGATTGCCCCGGGCGATGGGCTCATCTTCGACGACCAGGATGCGGGCGGTCCCCATGCGGGCCGGTTCTCCCTTCAACATACGCTCTCCGCGGGCAGGGCGATGGTGAACCGGGCTCCCTCACCCGGCCGGCTCTCCACCGATACGGTGCCGCCGTGCTTCTGGATGATCCCGTAGACGATGGAGAGCCCCAGCCCGGTGCCGGCCCCCACCTCCTTGGTGGTGAAGAAGGGGTCGAAGATCCTGCCGAGGAGATGTTCGGGGATACCTTTTCCCGTGTCCTCCACCACGACACGCACTCCGGGGGGGTCCCCCACCGTCCGGGCCGTGATCCGGATCTGGCCCGGAGGGTCTCCAATGCCGTGGATGGCGTTTTCGATGAGGTTCAAAAGGACCTGCTGCATCCGCTGGGCATCCAGGCTCAGGCTGAGATCCGCCGGGATCTCCCTCACAATCTCGATGCCGGGAGGTACCTGGCTGGAAATGAGGCTCACCGAGCGGTCCACCACCTCGCGGAGCGAGGTGGGCACCAGACAGAATTCCTTGATCCGGGAGAATTCCAGGAGCCCCCTGACGATGTCCCTGGCCCGGTGAACCTCCTGCTCGATATTGGAGAGCATCCGGTGCATGAGCTCGGGCTCGGCCTGCTGAAGCTCTTCCAGGAGGATCTGGCAGGAGGTGGAGATGTTGTTGAGGGGGTTGTTCAGCTGGTGCGCGATACCCGACGTCAGGGTCCCGAGGGAGGCGAGCTTCCTGGACTGGAGCAGCTGGTCCTGGCGTTTCTCCAGCTCGGCGGTCATCCTGTTGAAGGCCTCCACCACCCGCTGCGTCTCGTCGTGGGTCTGCATCACCGGGAGCGGCCGAAAATCCCCCTGGGCGATGCGCAGGGTGGTCTTTTCGATGACCCGCAGCGGTTTGATGATCTTTCGGGCCACGATGGGAATCAAAAAGGCCCCCACGACGAGGGAGACCCCGAGGGAGGCCAGGAGCTGAGCCTTGAGGGTGGTGACGATGCTCAGGATCCTCCGGCGCTCGAAGGATACCAGCTCCTGAGAGACATCCACCAGGCTTTTTCCCCGCTCCCGCAGCTGGTCCTCCACCGTCGTGCCGCCGGCCGGAGCCGGATGCCGGCTTCGCTCTTCCAGCTGACGCATCAAGGCATTGTAGGCCAGGAGCTCGGCTTCCAGCCGTTTGAGGAGAGGGCCCGCCTTCAATTCCCGCGCTTCGGGCGAGACCCCCCTGAGGATCTCAAGGCCGAGCTGGACGTACTTGTGGTGCTCGACCAGATCCTGGGTGTCCCCGTAAAGGAGGTAATTCTTTTCGTAGCGCCGAAGCTCGAGGATCGTGTTGCCGAGGTCGTCGGCCACTTCCACGAAGTGCTGCTTTCGCTCGATCTCCCTGAGGTAATGGTAGGACAGCAGACCGACGGAGGTGATGGCCACGAGCAGGATGGTGAGGCCCAGGATGACCTTCTGGCGGATGTTCAGCACAAACATGAGCTTCGAGCCCACGGGCGGCAATCTCCCTTGGCTGCGATCCTTGGGGCGGCAGGCTTCCGTCACCATCCTCGTGGTTGGGACACGACCACGAGAGCCCGCCTCGCGATGCTTCCCCCCAGATTTATCACCAATTGTATCATTCTGAAACATTTTGTTTTGACAACCCCCAAAAATCCACTTAACATCCTGGCGCCTGAGGATTCGGGCTATCGAGCCGTCGGGGCGGACCGGGCCGCGCCCCCCCCCGTCGCCGGGAATGCGATGGAGGAGCGCTGCATGCGGATGAAGACCGCCCATGCTTTAGCCGTTCCGGGCGAGTCTTCGCTTGTGTCTTAACGTGTCACACTGAAACATTGCCTGGGCGAGCGGGCAAGGAGCCTTCCGACTCCAAATGGCTTTTCGATCCCCCCCACAGATCGCCGGGCTTTTCGACAATCCGGTCAGCCTCCCCATGCTCCTGGATGAAATCCCACTGGGCGTGGCCGTCATCGACAAAGGAAGGCGGATTCAGCTCCTCAACCGGGGACTGGAGGCCCTGACGGGATACACGAGGCAGGAAGCCCAGGGCATCGGCTGCGAGTTCATCCTGAGGAGCAACGTCTGCCTCGAGGACTGCCCGCTTCGTCAGGCCAAGCCCATCGCCGATCCCGTGAGCGTTGAGGGGAACATCGTCAACCGTGACCGTCAGAAGATCCCGGTGCGCCTCACCTTTTCCCCCATCCGGGATCACCATGGGAAGCTGGTGGGATACCTGGAGACGGTGCAGGACATTCGCTTGCTTCGCACCCTCGGCAGCCGAACGGAGCAGACCTACGGTTTCGGGCAGATCATCGGCCGCTGCCCCGAGATGGAGCGGATTTACCAGATCCTTCCGGTCATCGCCCAGTCGGACTCCTCGGTGCTGATCACGGGAGAGACCGGGTCGGGCAAGGACTTCGTGGCCGAAGCCATCCATCAGGCCTCCCCACGGGCCAAGGGCCCCTTCATCAAGGTGAACTGCGGAGCCCTTCCCGAGACGCTCCTGGAAAGCGAGCTCTTCGGTCATCAGAAGGGGGCGTTCACGGGGGCCGTCGAGAACAAGCCCGGCCGTTTCCGGCTGGCTCACAACGGAACCCTCTACCTCACGGAGATCGGAGACCTGCCCCTGGCCCTCCAGGTGAAGCTGCTCACCTTTCTGGACGACCGCGTGGTCTACCCCCTGGGGAGTACCCGGGGATTCCAGGTCAACGTGCGGGTCATCGCCGCGACCCATCGTGATCTGGAGCGGATGGTGCGGGAGGGGAGGTTCCGGGAGGACCTCCTTTTCCGTCTCAATGTGGTCCGCCTGAGACTCCCGGCCCTCAGGGAGCGCGGGGACGACATCCGGCTCCTCCTCGATCACTTCCTGCAGACCTTCGCGGGGAAGCTCAAAAGGCCCATCAAGGGCTTTTCGGCCCGGGCTCTCAAGGTCCTGCTGGCTTATCCCTTTCCCGGCAACGTGAGGGAGCTGAAAAACACCGTCGAGTACGCCCTGACCATCTGTCAGGAAGATCACATCCACACGAAGCATCTGCCCGCCTATCTGCTGGATCCGAGACCGGATTTCGAAAAGGATCCCGGGGAGGCTCCGCGCCAGGCCGCGGAGAGTGCGCCGGTGCTGGCGGGCGAGGACACGTCGGTGCTGGACTGGTCCACGGTGGAGCGCCGCATGATTCTGGAGGCGATGGTCAAGGCCAAGGGCCGGCGCAGCAGGGCCGCGGCTCTCCTCGGCTGGGGGCGCAGCACGCTGTGGAGGAAGCTCAAGCAGTACGGGATCGAGGAATGAGCAAGGTACTCGTCTGTCTTCACGGAAACGACGTGACGCCGCGCTTCGATCTGACCACGGAGGTTCTCATCGCGGTCATCGGTGAAAGCGGCGAGGTGCGGGAAGAGCGGACCCTGGTCCTGCCCCAGGCCTCCGCCGAGAAGCTCTGTCACATGATCCTGACGGAAGACGTGCGGACCGTCATCTGCGGGGGGATCGAGGAGGAGTACTACCAGTACCTGGCGTGGAAGCGGGTCACCGTCATCGACTCGGTCATCGGCCGATGTGAGGAGGCGCTCCAGCGTTACCGGGAGGGAGCGCTGGAGCCTGGGCAGATTCTCGTGGATCGGGGGAGACTGAAGGAATGAAGCTCAAGGAGTGGCTTTCCAGGCTGAGCCTGCTGAAGATCGACGACGAGGGCGATTCGCCCCACCGCTACAGTGTGCTGCGGCGGAACATGATGATCCTCATGATTTTCGTGACCGTGGTGCCGTTGCTCCTCATGGCCGCCGTCAACTATCATCAGTACCAGACCGCCCTGCGGGAGGAGATCGTCAACCCGCTGCGGATCCTGGTCAACAAGGCCAAGCATTCCTTCGAGCTCTTCATCGCCGAGCGCCTCTCGGCCGTCAGCTTCATCGCCTCGGCCTACACCTTCGAGCAGCTGGCGGACGAAAACGAGCTCCAGCGAATCTTCCGGGTGATGAAGAGCGAGTTCGGGGGGTTCGTCGACCTGGGACTCATCGACGAGACCGGCGTCCAGGTGAGCTACGTCGGCCCCTACGAGCTCAAGGGGAAGAATTACTCGGACCAGGAGTGGTTTCAGGAAACGAAGATACGGGGCAGCCACGTCAGTGATGTGTTCCTGGGCTACCGAAAGTTTCCCCACATCGTCATCGCCGTCCAGTCCAACCCCGCGGGGGGGAGGAGCTGGACCCTCCGGGCCACCATAGACACCCAGCGCTTCAACGATCTCATCGCCTCCATGGGGCTCGATCCCAAAAGCGACGCCTTCCTCATGAACAAGAAAGGGGTCCTGCAGACCCAGTCCCGCTGGTATGGGGACGTGCTGGATCACGTGGCCCTGCCCATTCCGCCGGCCAGCTTCGAGGCCAACGTGGTGGAGCTGACGGATTCGGCCGGAACGGCCGTCATCATGGCCTATGCCTCCTTTCCCCACTACCCCTACAATCTCGTGGTGGTCAAGCAGCGCGCGGAAGTGCTGCGGGCCTGGTACACCCTCAAGAGCGAGCTTTTTTTCCTGTTTCTGGCCAGTGTCATCGCCATCTTCCTGGTGGTGTTCAAGCTGACGGACCTCCTGGTGAAGCGCATGCGGGAATGTGACCAGAGGCGCGAAGCGGCCTTCCGGGAAATGGAGCATTCCCACAAGCTCTCCTCCATTGGCCGGCTGGCCGCGGGCGTGGCCCACGAGATCAACAACCCCATGGCCATCATCAACGAAAAGGCCGGGCTCATGGAAGACCTCATCCGATACGGCGCCTCTTTTCCGGAGAAGGAGAAGTTCCTGGGGCTCATCAAGGCCATCCTCCAGTCGGTTCAGCGGTGCCGGTCCATCACCCACCGTCTCCTGGGATTCGCCAAGCGCATGGAGGTTCAGATCGAGGTCCTGGACCTGAACGAAGTCATCACCGAAACGGCGAGCTTTCTCGAGCGGGAAGCGGTGTACCGCAACGTCGCCATCGAGATGCGGCTCCAGCCCGACCTGCCCAGGATCGCCTCGGACCGGGGGCAGCTGCAGCAGGTGCTCCTGAATATCCTGAACAACGCCCTGGCCGCCGTGGACCATGGGGGCACCATCAACATATCCTCCTGGGAAAAGGATGCTGACTACAACGCCGTGGCCGTCGAGGACAACGGGTGCGGCATGTCCGGGGAGACCATCAAGCACATTTTCGAGCCCTTCTTCACCACCAAGAAAGGAACCGGAACGGGGCTCGGACTTCCCATCACCTACGGCATCGTCAAAAAGCTCGGCGGGGAAATCGAGGTCGAGAGCAAGGAGAACATGGGCACCAAGATGACCGTCATTCTGCCCAAGCGGGCCATGGAAGACATGGGAGGTTAGCGCATGGAAGACTGGACAGTGCTCCTGGTGGACGACGAGGTGGAGTTCATATCGGCATTGGCGGAGCGGCTGACCTTCCGGGGCGTCAAGGCCCGCACCGCCGCCAACGGCGAGCAGGCGCTGGCGGCCATCGAGGAGAGTCATCCCCGGGTGGTGCTGCTGGATCTCATGATGCCGGGGATGAGCGGCCTGGAGGTCCTGCAGCGGATTCGAAAAGGTTATCCCGACATCCAGGTGATACTCCTCACCGGCCACGGATCCACCCGGGAGGGCATGGAGGGGATGCGCCTCGGGGCTTTCGACTATTTGATGAAGCCCTTGAACATTGATGAGCTGCTGGACAAGCTCCGCGGCGCGGTGGGCTTGGCATGAAACCATCCAAAGGAGGAGTGGGAATGATCCGGGTGTTGTTTCCTTTCACGGCGTGGATCAAGGATCTGAACAGCGCCACGCTTCGAGCGGATTTCATCTCCGGCCTGACCGTGGCCCTGATCCTGATTCCACAGTCCATGGCCTACGCCCAGCTGGCGGGAATGCCCGTTCATTACGGTCTGTACGCTTCACTGCTGCCCCCCATGCTGGCCGCGCTTTTCGGGTCCAGCCGCCAGCTGGCGACGGGACCCGTGGCCATCGTCTCCCTCATGACCTCGGCGGCTCTGAGCCCCATGGCCACGGCGGGAAGCGAGGGATTCATCGGGTATGCCATCATCCTGGCCCTCATCGTGGGGTGCTTTCAGCTGGCCCTGGGGGTTCTCCGGCTGGGTCTCGTGGTGAATTTCCTGTCCCACCCGGTGGTGAACGGCTTCACCAACGCCGGCGCCCTCATCATCGCCACCTCCCAGCTCTCCAAGATGTTCAATGTTTACGTCGACGAGGCGGAGCACCATTACGAGACGGTCTATCTGGTCATCAAGGCCGCCATGAAGCACACTCACTGGCCCACCTTCGCTCTGGGAGCCCTGGCCTTCGCCCTCATGTACGGTCTTCGGCGCCTCGACCGCCGGATCCCCTACGTCCTCGTGGCCGTTGTGGCCACGACGGTCATTTCGTGGGCCACCGGATATGAGCACAACACCAAGGTCCCCGCGACGACGATTCAGTCCCAGGGCGCTCGGGAAGCCCTGCGGGCCTTCAACGGAGCCGTGGCCGAGCTGGATCGGCTGGGCCGGGAGCGCGCCGAGCTGACGGTGAAGGTGGGACAGGCGGAAGAGCAGCAGGGCACGGCTTCCAAGCAGGTGCTGGATCTCAGGCATGACATCCAGGTGATCTCGACGCGCATGGAGCAGCTGAAAGGCGAGATCGGGAAGGAACGGTCGGCGCTGCGCGCGGTGCTGTTTGTCGGCGTGCCCGATGCCGAGGGAAAGCTCACTTTCCATCCCCGCGGCGAAGTGCCGCCGGGGGCGGCGACGGATGGCCGCACCTGGCAGATGCGGCTGGGCAACAAGGCCGTCGACGAATCCGCCGTGTTCATGATGGGAGGCGGCAGCGTGGTGGGTGTCGTGCCTCCCGGGCTCCCCGCCTTCACTTTTCCCAAGGTGGATCTCAAGATCATCCTCCACCTGCTGCCCACGGCAGCCATCATTTCACTGCTGGGCTTCATGGAGGCCATATCCATCGCCAAGGCCATGGCGGCCAAGACGGGCCAGCGGCTGGACCCGAACCAGGAGCTCATCGGGCAGGGGATCGCCAACATCCTGGGGTCCTTGGGCAAGAGCTTCCCGGTGTCGGGCTCTTTTTCGCGCTCCGCCGTCAACCTTCAATCGGGGGCGGCAACGGGCCTTTCCAGCGTCTTCACCAGCTTCACCGTGGGACTCGTGCTCCTGTTCATGACCCCGCTGCTCTATCATCTCCCCCAGTCGGTTCTGGCCGCGGTCATCATGATGGCGGTCATCGGGCTCCTCAACGTTTCGGGCTTCATTCATGCCTGGAAGGCCCAGAAGTACGACGGCATCTTCTCGGTGGTCACCTTTGCCGCCACCCTCTGGACCGCCCCCCACCTGGATAAGGGCATCATGATGGGCGTGCTGCTCTCCCTGGGGATGTTCCTCTACAAGAGCATGCGTCCCAAGGTCACCCTCCTTTCCATGGGCGAGGACCAATCCTACCAAAGCGCCCGGGACCACGGTCTCAAGGAGTGCCAGCACATTGCGGTGTTGCGTTTCGACGGGCAGCTGTTTTACGCTAATGCGGGCTTTCTCGAGGATTCCATCAACCATCTCATCGAGTCCAAGCCCCAGCTGAGGCATATCCTGATTGTCGGCAACGGCATCAACGACATGGATGCATCCGGCGAGGAGATGCTCTCCCTCATCGTGGAGCGTGTTCGCAGCGCGGGCTACGACATCTCGTTCTCGGGCGTCAACGAAAAGGTCCTCGCCGTCATGCGGCGAACCCACCTTCTGGAAAAGATCGGAGAGCGGAACATCTTCCCGACGGTGGCCAAGGCCGTTGAATCCATCCATGTCCGCGCCCACACCCATTGCGCGGCGGGGGCCTGTCCCCTCCTCTCCGTCTGCTTCATCGACGGCCACATGGCGCCCTGCGCGGCCCTGCCGTGAGGCGTGCCCCGAGGTGCGCTCCCCATGCGGATGGAGCCGGATCTCCGTGAAACCCACTCAATGCGAGGATGGAACCATGTCTGTGATCGCCCTTTTCAGCGGATCCCATTGTGAGGCGGACGAAGTGGCGCGCCGGCTCGTCGAGCGGCTGGGCTACGAGCTCGTGGAGGATTCCCACCTGGTGGAGGAAGCCCGCGCCCGTTTTGAGGCCGACGCGGGCAGGCTCATGCGCGCCATGACGTCCAAGGCTTCCGTCTTCAACAAGTTCACCCACGAAAAAGAGCGCTCCCTCGCCACCATCAAGGCGGCCCTCGCCGGCAAGCTGAGGCAGGATGCCCTCCTCGTGCGCGGCTACGCCGCCCATCTCATCCCCAGGGAAATCTCCCATGTGCTGAAGATCTGCCTCATCGCGGACATGAAGCACCGGGTGAGAAGGGCCATGGAAGCGGAGGGGCTGTCCGAGAAGGAGGCTCAGAAACAAATCCACCGGGATGACGAAAGCCTCGTTCTCTGGGTCGAGCACCTCTTCAGCCAGAAGGACCCCTGGGCCCCCCAGCTCTACGACATGGTGATCCCCATGGACAAGACTCCCGTGGCGGACGGCGTGGCGCTCATCGAAGAGAACATCCGCAGAGATATCCTCCGGGTGACACCCGAGTCCGAGTCGGCGGTGGAGGATTTCGTGCTGGCGGCCCACGTTGAGCTGAAGCTGGCCGGTGCCGGACACTGCGTGCAGGTATCGGCCCGAAACGGCGGGGTGACCATCACCATCAACCGGCAGGTGCTCATGCTGTCATCCTTGGAAGCGGAGCTCAAGCGCATCGCGGGCGCCGTTCCCGGCGTCCAGAGCGTCGAGACCAAAGTGGGACCGGGATACTACAAGACTGACATTTACCGCAAATACGATTTCGACCTGCCCCTGCCCTCCAAGGTTCTCCTGGTGGACGATGAGCGGGAGTTCGTCCAGACCCTGTCCGAACGTCTTCAGATGCGGGATTACGGCTCCGCCGTGGCCTACGACGGCGAGGAGGCCCTTTCCATCCTGGCCGAGGAGGAGCCCGAGGTCATGGTGCTGGATCTCAAGATGCCCGGCATCGACGGATTGGAAGTCCTTCGCCGCGTGAGACGCGAGCATCCCAACGTGGAGGTCATCGTCCTCACGGGGCATGGGTCCAGGGAGGTCGAGCGCGAGTGCCTGGAGCTTGGCGCCTGCGCCTATCTTGAGAAGCCCGTGGACATGGAGACGCTGACGGCCAGGATGCGGGATGCCTACCGCAAGATCCGGGACCGGGACGGGAAGGCCTAGTACTACAACGAGACATCAGGGACACATGGCGAGTCACCCAAAGAGTCCAGTATTTTGACTCGTCGCCTGCGATGGCTTTCGTATGCCGCCTTGT
>JALOPI010000029.1 GCA_025453975.1 Syntrophobacteraceae bacterium | reverse complement strand
TTTGGGTTGGGGTTCCCATGTTCTAATAGACAAAAGTTGGTGTTTTGTCCTCTCTTTTTTGTGAGGTTGCTGTCTGTCGAATTTCTCGTTGTAGTACTAGATGAATCGTGGCAATCATGCCATTCTGTCTCACGGTGGTGGAATCACCAGATACCGCAAAGGGGGTTCATTGGAACCCATCAGGCGGCCTTCAGCTGGGGCCACGCCACAGGTGTTTGGACAGGCCATAGCCTGCAGACGTGCGCGTAATGTGCGCGTAAACCATAAAGGGGCTACGAGAATTCCTCGTAACCCCTTGATGGAGCTGGCGATGGGATTTGAACCCGCAACCTGCTGATTACAAATCAGCTGCTCTGCCGTTGAGCTACGCCAGCTTCGTCGGTCCGGATTTCTAGCACGCCTTTTCCCGTCAAATCAAGGACCATTTGGTCGGGCAGGACAGGTCAGTGCCCGTGGGGCGAGTCGTCGACTCCAGAGGCGAGCCCGGTTCTCTCCGCCCACGCGTGGGTGCCACTGGCCTGGCGCCAGCCTGCGGGCTGGAGACGGCGCGCCAGCCAGGGTCCGAGTCATCTCCAAACGGGTAAAGCATCGCCGCCATCCCTTCGATTGAGTCAAGTCCCGATTCAGCGCCGCCTGTTCTCTCACGAGAGAGGGGCAAGCCTTATTTACGGCTTCCTCGACAAGGAGCAGGCCTGGCGTGCAAAGGGCCGGGACCGGGGACCATGCAATGGATGAGCAGGTGCTTCAGCACAGGAGATATGTGACTCGTGGCCAGAAAGCTCCAGGACCAGATTGAAAGCATGGAAGCCAAATATCGTCTTATCGCGGACAACCTTCCGTATGCCGTCTGGGTGGTCAACGTGGAAACCCTCGGATACGAATGCATGACTCCCTCCATCCAAAGCATCAGCGGCTGCACCGCCGAGGAAATCATGGGGCTCACCATTCGAGATCGACTGACGCCGGAATCCTTCGCCAGGTTTTGGGCGGTTCTCCAGGAGGAGGGGGGGTGCGATGCGCTCGGGGAGATCGAGCGAGCCGAGCCATGGGGGTCGAGTCCATCAACAAGGATGGCGAAAGGTGCTGGCGTGAAATCAAGGCCAAATACGTGAAGGCGGGCGGAGAAACTTTGAAAATCATCGTCGTGGGCTGCGGGATCCATGAGGGTAAGATCGTTGAGGAGAACCAGACCGATCTGATTCAGAAGCTCACCGGAGCCCTGGCCCAGAAAGACCGACTGCTCAAGGAGCTCAGGATTCTGAGGTCTTTCCTGCCCATCCGCGGCGGCTGCAAGCGCATACGCGACGAGAATGGCAGGTGGTGGCCTCTGGATCTCCATGCCCAGCGCCAGACCCGATCGAAAACACACCCCCCATCTGCCCGGATTGCACCAGTTTGCTCCATCCCAAACCTTTGAGCCAACCCGACTTCCGCGCTTTTCCAGGATCACCCGGCCCCGGGGGGGCCATGAAAGGCTCCGGTGCCCCCGCCGCACCACGGAAACGCTGCCGACATCGACCCTTGAATCCCAGAAATCCATTCCTCTGGCCGGCGACAATATGATAAGTATTTTGACGGCGCTCGATCGGCGGACCATCGAGAGCTTCAAGACAATCCCAATACACTGGTGACCGTTCCCTGGAGAGCCCTTTTGACCATCTCCAAGCCCACCCCCATGATGCAGCAGTATCTGGAGATCAAGGCCCAGGTGCCCGAGGCCCTGCTCCTGTACCGCATGGGGGACTTCTACGAGCTTTTCATGGAGGATGCCATCGAGGCCGCGCGGATCCTCGAGATCACGCTCACCTCCCGGGATCGGAATTCCGAGAGCCCCATCCCCATGTGCGGCGTGCCCTACCATGCCGCCGAGGCGTATATCCCCAGGCTGGTGGCGGCCGGCCGAAAGGTGGCCATCTGCGAGCAGGTGGAGGATCCCAGGAAGGCCAGGGGACTGGTGCGCCGGGAGGTGACCCGGGTCATCACGCCGGGGCTCGTTCTGGACAGCCAGAACCTGCAGGCCGACCAGCCCAATTACCTTGCCGCCATCGCCGCATCGCCCCGCGACGGGCGGTTCGGCCTCGCCTACCTGGATATCTCCACGGCCGATTTTCGAGCCGTGGAGCTCGACACGGTCGAAGCCCTGGTGGAAGAGATTCAGCGCGTGGCACCCCGGGAGCTGCTGGCTCCCGAAGGATCGCTTCCCCGCGAGCTGGATGGACCGCGGCGCCGGGAGGACTTCGTGGTCACCCCGGTGGAAACGGGCGATTTCGACACACGCCGGGCCGAGGAAGAGCTGGTGCGCCATTTCAGGGTTCATTCCCTGGAAGGGCTCGGATTACAGGGCATGGACCTGGCCATCGGGGCGGCAGGGGCCATTCTGACCTACATCCGCGACAATCGGCTGGGGAGCTGCGATCACATCCGTCATCTCACCCCGTATCGTCGAACGGACTCGATGGTGCTGGACGAGGCCACCCTGCGCAACCTCGAGATCTTTCAGTCCGCGAGCTTCCCGGGGCGCAAGGGATCCCTCCTGGACGTGATGGACGAGACCTGCACACCCATGGGGGGGCGCAGGCTCCAGCAGTGGCTTCGCTACCCGCTTCTCGATGCCGGCCGCATCGCTGCCCGCCTGGACGGTGTAGCCCAGATGGTGGACCATTCGGCCGCGCGCGCTCAAATCCGTGGATATCTCAAGAGGATGGGCGACTTGGAGCGCCTGAACAGTCGCAACAGTACAGGGCTCTCCACGCCCCGGGACCTGGTGGGGCTCAAACGATCGCTGCAGGTGCTCCCCGACATTCGAGCTTCCCTGGAAAGCTGGCTTGCCGGGGCCATGGAGCCGCCGGCCCCCTGCGACGCATCCTCCAGTGATGGAAGCCGCCTGCGTGAGATGCTTGAGGGCTGGGACGATCTGGCGGACCTCACCCATACCCTCGAAACGATCCTGGCGGATCCGCCACCTCTCAACCTGGCATCGGGTGGCGTGATCCGATCGGGGGTGAGCGACGAGCTGGACCACTACGTCCGCCTGAGCCGCGACGCCAAGGGCTGGATGGCCGAGTACGAGGGCCGGGAGCGTCAGCGCACGGGGATCGGCTCCCTCAAGGTGCGCTACAATCGGGTTTTTGGTTATTATATAGAGATTTCAAAAGCCAACCTGGCCTCGGCCCCTCCGGAATACGTGCGCAGGCAGACCCTGGTCAACGGCGAGCGGTTCATCACCGAGGAGCTGAAGGTTTTCGAGACCCAGGTCCTCGAGGCCGACGAGAAGCGGTTGGAACAGGAGCAGCGTCTCTTTTCTGAGCTCCGGCAGGCGGTATCCCGGGAAAGCGGCCGCATCCAGATCATGGCCGACACCATCGGCGACCTGGACTGCCTCTGCGGGCTGGCCGAGACCGCCGCGCGCCGCGACTACTGCCGGCCAGCCCTGGCCGACTCGGGGGCCATCCTCATCCGGGACGGGCGCCATCCGGTCATCGAGCGCTTTCTGGACGCCGGCAGCTTCGTGCCCAACGATCTCGAGCTGGATGGCGATCGGCAGCAGCTCCTCATGATCACCGGCCCGAACATGGCCGGCAAGTCCACGATCCTGCGGCAGGCCGCCCTCATCGTCCTCATGGCCCAGGTCGGCAGCTTCGTTCCCGCCTCGGAGGCGCGCATCGGGCTGGTGGATCGCATTTTCACGCGGGTGGGCGCATCGGACGACCTGGCGCGGGGGCGCTCCACCTTCATGGTGGAGATGCAGGAAACGGCCAACATCCTGCACCAGGCCACTCCCCGCAGCCTGATCATCCTGGACGAGATCGGGCGTGGCACCAGCACCCACGACGGCATGAGCATCGCCTGGGCCGTGGCCGAACACCTCCACGACCTGGATGGGGTGGGCGTCAAGACCCTCTTTGCGACCCATTATCATGAGCTGACGGAGCTTGCCAAAACGCATCCGAGGGTCAAGAATTTCAATGTGGCCATCAAGGAATGGGAGGGGGAGATCCTGTTCTTCCACAAGCTGGTGCCGGGAGGCGTGAGCCGCAGCTACGGCATCCAGGTGGCTCAGCTGGCGGGGCTTCCGCCGTCGGCCACTCAGCGGGCCAAGGACATCCTGGCTCGCATCGAGCGAGGGGAGTCCTTCCTGGCGCCCTCTCCGTCGAGTGCCAAAAGGAGGGGACGCAGGGAGAAGGGGAAGGAATCCGGCCTCCAGCTGGGACTGTTCGGACCCTCCCTGGAATGGCTCAGGGACCAGCTCCTGAGCCTGGACATGGACCAGATGACTCCCCTGGGAGCGCTGCAGACGCTCTATGCGCTGAGAGAGCAGATCCGGCGGCAGGATGGCCACGGCGATGCCGCGGCCACCAGGGGATCAAACTCCACGGGAAGGTGATCAACAGCTCATCATGTCGATGCAGCCACGATGCTCCATGAACCGCCCGCTTCCGCCGCCGATGGAGGCATGCTCCCATCGATGGCACGGGCGCGCTCGATCCTGCCTCCTGACCCTTTGGTGGCTCTGCTGTCTCTCCTGCCTGCTTCCCGGGACCGGATACCCCCAGACCGTGGAGGAGCGCTACGGCGCCGTCCGTGCCAGTTACCGGAGCACCTTCGGGATCGAGGACGCCCAGCGCAGGACGGACCTGCTGCGCCAGTGCATCCAGCAGCTCGGCGACATCATGAGGGACGATGCCCAGCTCAAGGTGGCCGAACGGTGCCTTTACCTCATCGGTCAGTGCCATCATCACCTGTACGATCTGAACAAGGACCAGCGGGACTTCCATGCCGCCCTGGAGCATTATCAGAAGCTGGTGGATCAGCATCCTAACAGCCCTCTCGCCGACGATGCCCAATACCTGAAAGGCGTGGTTCTCATGACGGCGAGCCCCCAGCAGGCGTTCATCGAGCTCAGGAAGGTGGCCCTCTTTTTCCCCAAGTCGGACTCGACGAGCAAGGCCAACCAGCTGATGGACAAGCTGCGGCGGGAATCCGGCTGCAAGGACGTGAAGGATTCGGACATCCCGCACCAGGTGGCCGTCTCCAAGGGGGACATCGGCTCAAGCGCCGCCCCGCGGCAACTCTCCCCCCCTCAACCGACAGCACCCGCGGCCGTGGCTCGCCCATTGGCCTCCACGGTCTCCACGGGCACAGGGGGGGCGGCTACGCCTCCCTGCCCCTCGGTTGCGGAGCTTCAACGGATGCAGGCCTGGTCCGGGGAGTCCTACACGCGGGTGGCCCTTTACACGAGTGGGCCGGTCACCTTCGAGGAGCAGGCCGCGTCCCAGTCCACCACCCCCGAAAAGCCGGCCCAGATCGTCCTCACCCTGAGGAGCTGCGTCCTGAATCCCAAGACGGAAACGCAGCTCAAGGCCACCGATCCCTTTCTGGAGGGAGTCACGGCCACACAGGGCGAGAACAACACGACACGGGTGACCCTGGACGCCCGTTCCCTGGATCGGTATCGCATCTTCACCCTCTCGGACCCCCATCGCCTCATCATTGACGTGCAGGGAGTCAGGGCGACAGCCCCGCCCTCACCGTCCCCCTCCCCCGCCCCGGTCGAAGTCCCCCAGCCCGTCGTGACCGCCAGAATGCCCAGCCTGGCCCGGCAGCTGGGCCTCGAAGTCAGGCGCATCGTCATCGATCCCGGTCATGGTGGCAAGGACAAGGGGGCCATCGGCCCCAGCGGGGTGTATGAAAAGACCGTCACCCTGGCCCTGGGCCTGGAGCTGAAGAAGGTCCTGGAGGGCCAGCTGGGCTGCCAGGTGACCCTCACGCGAGCCAGCGACAAGTTCGTCCCCCTGGAAGCCCGGGCAGCCATGGCCAATGCCCAGAAGGCGGATCTGTTCATATCGATCCACACCAACGCCCATTCCGACTCGAAATACTACGGCACCGAGACCTACTATCTCGATTTCTCCAAGGACCAGGAGTCCGCGCGGGTGGCCGCCTTCGAGAACGCCACCTCCACCAAGAAGATCAGTGATCTCGAAAAGATCCTCCACGATCTCCTCATGAACACCAAGCTCAAGGAGTCCTCGCAGCTGGCCAAGCTCGTTCAGACCCACATGGTCAAGAAGCTTCGAACGGGGGGCCAGTACGAAGAGGTGCGCGACCTCGGAGTGAAGCAGGCCCCGTTCTGGGTACTTCTCGGGGCCGAGATGCCCTGCATCCTCGTGGAAACCGCCTTCATCACCCACCCACGGGAGGAGTCCCGCCTCAAGGATAGCGAATTCCGGCGGTGGATGGCCGAGGGGATGGCTTCGGGGATCGGGGCCTACGTGAGGCAGATGAAGAGCCTGGCTCACCTGGAGGACCACTGATGAGCGCGGCGACCTCCATGGAGATCCTTCCGGGAAGCATCGTGGAATTCTTCGAGAACCGCCAGGTTCTGTGCGGAGTCTGCACCGCCGTCAAGGGAAGCCGGCTGGCCATTCTCACGGAGCAGAACAAGGAGATCAGCCTGGCCCAGAGCCGGGTGCTCCACGTGACATCACAGCCCATGGATCTCAGACAGAGCCGGGACGACCAGGTGAGGCGGCTGCTCTCGGCCACCGCCATTCGAAAACAGCTCATGGACCTCGTTCAGGTGGAGGAGATGTGGTCGCTCCTCGAGTCGGAAAGCGAGGGATTTGATGTCCGGGGGCTTGCGGAGCTCGTGTTCAGCGAGACGCTCTCGGACCACCATGTGGCGGCCGTGCAGCGCGTCCTCCTCCTGGACCGGCTGTATTTTCAGTTCAAGGACGGACTGTTTCACGCGCGCCCCCAGGATAAGGTGGAGCAGCGACGGACCGAGATCGAGCGGGAAGAGGAGCGCGAGGCCCGCATCGAGAGCGGTGCCCAATGGGTCCAGGCCGTCTGGAGCCGAAAGCACCGCGGCGGAGCTCCCGATGAGCATCTCGGGCTCATCGACGCCGTCAAGAGCTTCTGTCTCTTCGGTCAGGATTCCCCCGAGGCCGTCTTCGTGAAAGAGCTTTTCAAGCGGGCCGCCATCGCTCCCGTGCCCGCTTCGGCCTTTCGGCTCCTGGTTCGACTGGGGGTGTGGAAGGAAGACGAGAATCTCTACCTGCACGAGCAGAACATCACGCCGGATTTCCCGGCGAGTCTTCTCGAGGAAGCCGAGGCCACGGCCAGAATCGGGCTCGCATCCCGATGGGAAGCCTCCTGGCGGCGGGACCTCAGGGGGCTCGATGCCTTCACCATCGACAGCAGTCTGACACGGGACCATGACGATGCCCTGAGCCTGCGGCCTCTGTCGGACGGGGCCTTCGAGGTGGGAATCCACATCGCGGACGTGGCGGAATTCATCGAGCCGGGGGGAGCGCTGGACCGCGAGGCCGAAGCCAGGGCCAGCTCCATCTATCTTCCGGACAGCCGCGTACCCATGCTGCCCCAGGTGCTTTCGGAGGATCTGTGCAGCCTCAAGGCCGGTGAGGACCGATTCGCCCTGAGCTTTCTTCTGAGGGTAAGCCCCGAGGGGGTCGTCCTGGGTCAGGAAATTGCTCCCAGCGTGGTTCGCATACGCGAGCAGCTGACCTACGACGAGGTGAACGAGCGCATCTCCCGCGACTCCGCCCTGTCCGTGCTGTACGACCTGGCCATCCGGATGAGGAAGGATCGCATCGAGCGAGGGGCCATCATCCTTCCCCTCCCCGAGATCCACGTGCATGTGAACCCCGTCGGCATGATCCAGATGTCGCGCCATGAGAAGGAAAGCCCCAGCCAGATCATGGTCTCGGAATGGATGATCGCGGCCAACGCGCTGGCGGCATCCTTTCTGGCCGAGCGGGGCGTCCCTTCCCTGTACCGGGGCCAGGCGGAATGCAAGCCCGAAACGGATCCGGTGGCCAGCGAGCACGAGATCTTCCACGTGTACCGCCAGCGCCGCCTCTTCGTGCGAGCCGAGATGGACACGCAGCCCCGGCCCCACTGCAGCCTGGCCCTCTCGAGCTACACCATGGCGACTTCCCCCATCCGCCGCTACACCGACCTGGTGGTGCAGCGCCAGTTGAGGCATCTGGTGAGGGGCCAGGAGAGCCCTTATTCGGAAGAGGACCTGCGCCAGCTCATCACACGGTTTTCGACGGTCCAGTCCAAGGTATTCCTGATCCAGCGCAAGTGGACCCGCTACTGGATCCTGAAATACATGGAGCAGGAGGACATGCAATCCCTCGACGCCCTGGTGCTCGACCAGAACGATCGGTTCGTCCACGTGCTCATCCCGGACTTCCTCATGGAAGCCAATGTGCCCAATCCGGAGAAAATCCCCATTCAGCGGGGGACCATGATCCGCGTCAAAATCGAGCGCATCGGCCCCAGGGACGAGGTCCTGAGGCTTCAGCTCTGAGTGGACGCATTCACTGGCAAGAGAATTGCTTAAAGTCAAGGTCGGAATATGAAAACCATGACCGGCCCACCGACCTGCTCCGCGAAAGAGCCGGTAATTCAGCGGGTGGAGCCTCGCGCCGACCGATCATCATGAAAGGAATCTCGTGACCACATCTCACAAGGCAGAGAACATCTTCCCCTTCGAGTCCCTCATCAAATGCTCCGACCGTCATGTGCTCAACGGGCATCGAAGCGGCCTGCTCTGGTTCACGGGCCTTTCGGGAAGCGGCAAGTCCAGCCTGGCTCATGCGGTGGAGGCCCGCCTCTATCGTCATGGGATTCGGAGCTACGTGCTGGACGGGGACAACATCCGGACCGGGCTCAACGCCGATCTGGGATTGAGCCCCGAGGACCGCAAGGAGAACATCCGCCGCATCGCCGAAGTGGCCAAGCTGATGGTGGACGCGGGTCTCCTCGTTTTCGCGGCTTTCATCGCCCCGTTCCGTGAGAGCCGTGACTTCGTGCGGAAGCTCATGACCAGCTGGCCGTACTATGAATGCTATGTGAAATGCGCCATCGAGGTGTGCGAATCGCGCGACCCCAAGGGCCTCTATCGGAAAGCTCGGCAGGGGGAGATCCTGAACATGACCGGGATTTCGTCGCCCTACGAGGAGCCGGAGCACCCCGAGCTCGTGGTGGACACCAGCGCCCAGGATCTTGAATCATCCGTGGATGTGGTGATTCGCTTCCTCCTCGATCGCGGCATCATCTATTGCCGCCCCGCCGCCTGACCGCCCCATCCCTCGCAGCGCCAAGGCAATGACTTTGCTCGGTGGAGGTGGTGCGCAGCCGCTCAGCGGGCCACCTCCCGCAGATACTCCATGACCTTGCGAGCCGTGGGAGGGTGGAACAGCATGCCTGCATGGCCCACGGGCTTCACCTCGAGCTGCTCCCAGGCGGGGTCGTCGATCCGGAGGGCATCGCAAGGCAGCACCATGGTGTCCATGGGCGAATAGAGGGCCAGGCGACGACTGCCCGGCGGAGATCGACGCCGCTCCAGCTCCTTGACCAAAGGTCCCTCGAAGCGCAGGCTCTGTCCCAGGCCACCGAAGCTCAGGGCCGCCAGCTTGGATCCCCTGTGGGGAGCACCCAGGGTGACCACGGCCCGGACCCGTCCCGCGTTCCCGGGTGCATCGGCGAAAGCGCGGCACAGGAGCCCCCCGAGGCTGTGCCCGATCAGGACGGGGGTCCGACCGGGGCTCCGGGCCGCCACCTCCCGAACCAGGTCGTCCAGGCAGGCCAGATGGTCCCAGAATGTCGCCCCGAAGCTCGGGTAGCTGAGGGCGTAAATCCTCGAGAACCCCGAGCGAGGGAGACACCATCGGTAGAGAGCCCAACCGCTGGCATTGTGATAGAGGCCGTGCACCAGGATCACGGGCGGCAGGGAATCCTCGCCGGAGATTTCGAAACGGCGGAGGGCTCGCACGAAGCCCAGGGGAAAAAGGAGCGCAACCAGGAGAATCGACCCGGCTCCCCACAGCATTCCCCGGCAGGTCCACCAGACCGCGTGGCCCCGGGACAAACGGTCGAGGTACTCCCGGTGGGGGCCCCCGTTCGATTCGTACCAGAAGAAAGCGTGAGTGAGGACCGAAAAGCCAAAGGCAGTGAACAGAAGCAGGATCACGATATCCATCATGACCAGTTCTCCCGGGAGGGTACGAGCCTCTCCAGCATCAGGGACAGTTCCATCAGATCCTCGACGGCCGCGTCGGGACGGGGCTTATCGCCCCTCAGCACCGCGGCCAGCAGCCCTTTTTCGGCTTCGGGTCGACTCAGGACCCAGAGCGTGCGCATGCCCGCCTTCATGGCCGGCTCCATGTCCAGCTCATAGCTGTCCCCGACCATCCAGCAGCGGTGGGCCGGCATGCCCGCCATGGCCAGGGCCGCCTCGAAAATGGCGGCCGATGGCTTCTTGAATCCCAGGCGGCAGCTGAAGATCAGGTGATCGAAGCGCTTCAGGAATGACGGCAGGCTGGCCTCCAGCCCCTGGATCACGGGGGGCCAGACGTTGGAGAGCAGCCCCAGTCGACAGGATCTGCCTTCGAGGCTGGCGAGGAGACGCATGGCGTCCGGATGAAGCGCCACCCCATCGTGCTGCTCCCGCCAGACGGTGCGGACCGCATCGAGAACCTCCCCGGGCTCCCTGGAGCTCAGGACTTGTGAAAGATCCACGGCCAGCGTTTCGGGGGTCTCGTGGGGGCGCGTCATCAACAGCCGCCCCGCGCGCTTCACCTCCTTCTCGGTAAGGCCCAGGCGCTGCCCGAGCCTCCTGCGGGCAGACCATGCCCCGGACCGAAGCAGTGTGTTTCCCAGATCAAGGAATACGGCAAATTCCGACATTGCGGGCATCCACGGAAACGGTGATGGCCAGTGTCGCCACAGGGTAGGGATCCTTTCCCGGCTTCTGGCCGCGGGGTGATGGTCATGCCATGTGGAAGACCGATGTCCTCAGCCCCACCCTTCTAAGATCCTGACCAGGATGGCACACACTTCCAGGAACACTGGTCTCATGGCAACGGGTCTGGGTGAGGGGGCTACGGACCCAGATCATCCCTCACCCCAACCCTTCCCCGAGATAGAGGGAACAACCGCGGTTCGGCGCGCCGAGTGGAAATCTCGTTGCATTATCAGGGGATCCTGGGCAGAAATTCCGTGGCCTGGGCTCTCCGGCGCGACGTGATGTTCGTGATGTCCGAAAGGATGTACTCGTACGTCCCGGGTGTGATGAGCAGACGCTCGAAGATCTGGATCCCCGATTCCTTCACCGCATCTTTCCAGAACTGGTCCCGCTCCGGCGCCATGGACTCGTAAATGTGCTCGTAATACACCGCCCGGATTCGCGCCGTGGCCACCAGCTTGAGGCAAACGTAACAGGGAGCCAGGGTGGTGTAGAGGGTCGCTCCCTCGACGCCGATACCGTAGCGGGCGGCCTGGGCTATGGCGTTGGCTTCAGCGTGGGAGGCTTTGCAGAAGTTGTACTTGTCGATGTCGGGCACGCCGCTCAACCGCCGAAAGCAGTAGGGATGACCGTCCACGTCGGGCTGATCGATGCAGTGATCCGCCCCGGGCATCGCTCCGTTGTAGCCCGTCGCGAGGATGTGGTTGCTCTTCACGATGACGGCTCCCGTGGGGCGGGAGTTGCACGTGGACCGGCTGCTGACGATCTTGGCGATGAGCATGAAGTACTCGTGCCAGCTGGGGCGCAATCTGTGCATCGGCTGTCACTCCTGGGAAAGGGGGTCGACCACGTCGACAGCTCCTTTTACCTTCGTTGTTGAGCTGGTGTCCACTTCTTTGAGCTCCGTCGAGTGGCCACGAGCGAAGCCGCCCTCGCTCCAGCCTCACTCCTTCAGATCCACGGGAAGGGTGTGATCGCTGATCTTGCGCCTGAGGGTCGGTCGGCTGATGCCAAGGATTCTGCAGGCTTCCCCGTAGTTGCCGCGGGTGTGCCGCAGCACCTTGAGGATGTGAGCCTTTTCGACATCCTCGAGACTCGGCAGCTCCCCGTCCTCGACGGCCCCGACAGGCTCGGGGTGGCGCGGCTTCACGGCCGGGGGCGACTCCTTTCGGTGAAGCCAGTTCTCGTCCAGCTCCAGGGTGTCGCCATCGGAGAGGATCATGGCCCGGCGCAGCACGTTCTGAAGCTCGCGCACATTTCCCGGCCAATCGTAGCTCTGGAGGGCCTCGAGATGGGAGTTGGGAATGCGCCGCACTTTCCGGCCCATCTCCTCGTTGAGCCGGTGGACGAAATGCTCGGTGAGGGGCACGATATCCTCCAGCCGCTCCCTCAGGGGAGGAATTCGGATGAAGAACACCTTGAGTCGAAAGTAGAGGTCCTCCCGGAAAGCCCCCGACTCGACCATGGCCTCCAAATCGCGGTTGGAGGCGGCAATGACGCGGGCGTTGAGGGGCAGCGCCTTGATCCCCCCCACCCGGTGGAGCTCCCGCTCCTGGAGAACTCGAAGGAGCTTCGCCTGGAGCTCCAGGGGAAACTCGCCGATCTCATCCAGGAAAACGGTTCCCCGCCCCGCCACTTCCAGCCTGCCGACCTTGCGATGGACTGCCCCGGTGAACGCCCCCTTTTCATGGCCGAAGAGCTCGCTTTCCAGGAGATTATCCACGATGGCCGCGCAGTTGATGGCCACGAAAGGCTCTTCCGGAGCCCATTCCTGGTGGATGGTCTGGGCCACCAGCTCCTTGCCCGTGCCCGTTTCTCCCTCCAGGAGAACGCTGGCGGGCGTCTGGGCCACCTGGGCAATGGCCTTGATCACGTCGAGCATCGCCTTGCTGCGGCCGATGATCTGGTTGGGCTTGTAGGACCGGGAGATGACGTGGCTGAGCCGCGCCATCTCCTCCCGCTGGGCTTTGCGCTTGATGAGCTTTTCCAGAAGGAGATCGAGGGCGTCGAGGTCGATGGGCTTGTAGAGGTAGTCCACGGCCCCAAGCCGGATGGCCTTGAGCGTCGCCTCGGTGTCGTGAAAGGCGGTGATCATGACCACATCCCCTCCCAGCCCCTCGCCCTTGGCGTTTTCCAGGACCTCGGGGCCATCCATGTCGGGAAGCTGCACATCCAGGAGCACCAGGTCGGGCTCCTCGGCCTGCCAGTAATCGAAGGCCTCCCTGCCCGTCCGGAATACGGACACATGATAGTCCCGCCCCTGGAAATACAGCTCGAGGGTCCGGGTCAGGGAAGGATCGTCGTCGACGATCATGATCCGTTTCATTCGGCACCTCGGACTCCGGGAAAAGTCAAACGCACGATGGTTCCGCGGCCTTCCTCGCTTTCGACGAGCATCACGCCCCGGTGGGCATCCATGATCTTTTTAACGATGGAAAGACCCAGGCCCGTTCCCTTTTTTCTGGTCGTGAAAAACGGCTGAAAGATCATCTTCAGGTTCCGTTGCGAGATACCCGTCCCCTGATCGGTGACCGCGATGGTGACAGTCCCCCCGGCCGCGCTCTCCTCCGACGAGCAGGCCACCTGGATCCATGCCCCCTGGGGCGAGGCCTCGATGGCGTTTTTCATCACATTCAGCAGCACTTGCTCGACCTTGTCGGGATCGGCGATGAAAGGGGGCAGATCCGGCTCCATGGCCCGCTCCACCCGGATGGCCCGGGTCGCCAGCTCGCCCTCCAGTGCTTGCATGCACCGCTCCAGAAGGTCCTCGGCGCGGACATCCTGCCGTTGAATCTCCAGGGGCTTGCTATAATTCAAAAGATCCGAGAACATCCTCTCCATCTGCAGGACCTGGTCGAAAGCGATTTCGTAATGCTCGCGCAGCACCGTGTCGGGGCTCAGGGAACGCCCGATGATCTGCAGGTTGAGTCGGATGGAGGAAAGGGGGCCCCTCATCTCGTGGGCGACGGAGGCGACCAGCTCGCCGATGGCCGCCATGCGCTCCGAGCGCAGGAGCTGCTCCTGGGTCGCGATGAGCTCATCGTAGGCCTTCTGCAGGGATTCCTCCTTCTGCCGGAGGGACGCCACGGACTGGGAGAGCTGCCGGGCCATGGTGTTGAAGCTCTGGGCCAGTCGTCCCACTTCATCCTGGCTCGAAAAGGGAATCCGCTGAAGCAGGTCACCCCGGGCCATGAGCTCGGCTGCCGCCGACACCTGCACGATGGGCATGGAAACCCGCCGGCTCACGGCGTAAGCCATGAGCAGGCAGACGAAGCTGACCATCAGCGTGGTGAGGATGCCGATGGTCTTGATCCACTGGAGGGGCCAGAGGATCTCGTCCGTCTCCATTTCGGCCAGGATACCCCACTCGTAGCGGGGCATCCACACATAGGAGCCCAGCACCTCCTGGCCGGTGTAGCTCAGGTAGATGGCCGTACCCTTCTTCTCCTCCAGGACGGCTCGAATCCCCGCGGTATCGAACTGCCGATCCACGATCTCATCCCATGCCAGGAAGCGCGATTGAGAGATGATCCGGCGGTCCCGGTTCACGAGGTACGTCTCGCCAGTCTCTCCCAGGCCGATGCGCTCCACCATGATGGGGTCGATGGTCCTGGAGAGGTCGAGGACGGCCACGATGAAGGCCAGGGGGCTTCCGTCCCGGCCGTCGATCCTGGCCGCGATCTGCACGTGCCAGCCGGCGGCGTCCCCGTACTGGTAGACGGGGCTGAGCATCGGCTCCTGGCTGTCCTCGAGCCCGCCGAGGACCCCCAGATCGCGGAAGACCGCATCATCGGCCCGCTCGGGGTGCGTCGAGGCCAGGACCCGGCCGTCCTGAAGCAGAATGTAGATGTTCTCGTAGGAGGGAGATCGCTCCTCGATGAGGTTCAGGGTGTCCCGCATGAAGTGCGAAGGCGGCTCCCCCGATTTCACCGCCTGGTCGCGGAAGCGCTCGCAGGCCTCCCGGATGGCGGGCAGCCGCGACAGCACCCCCACATCGTCCAGCCGCTCCTCCAGCCAGGAATCCAGATGGTTCGCGCGGGTCTCGGCCAGGGTCGCCATGTGCTGAAAGGCGAAAGCGGTCAGGGTCCGCTTCGTCAGGATGGTGCTCTCGTAACCCATGATGGCGATGGGTATGACGACGATGACCATGATGGCCAGAAAGAATCGGTGCGAGATTTTGTTCCGCAGCTGGAGCATCGAGGTCTGTGCCTTCCCCGGGGGCGGCGATGGGTTTGCAATCTTACGGAGTCCCCCCTCCTTGCCTGAAGCATAATCCGAATTTAATTTAATGGTCAGGAAAATGTGCCGTCCCTTACCGATGACCCGGGGTCGGGAACAGAGGATTGAGAGGGATCTCCGCAATGGGGATCCCTCATTTCATTCACTATATCCATCATTTCAACGGGGGCTGTACTGGAACTGCTCCATGGCGTCGCGCAGGTGGTCCAGCCACACGTCCACGATCTCCGGATATTCAGCGGTTCCCTTCAGCACCACTTCACAATCGTACCCCTTGCTCTGGAGCACCGACTTCCAGCTGTCCGGCTCGCTTCCCGCCATGTCGTTCCGCGCGTGGTCCCCCGCCACGGCCATCAAAGGCATCAGGATCACCTTGCGGACCCTGGCGGCTTCCAGCCTGGGAAGGACGTCCTCCAGCCTGGGGTACCCGTCCACCGTGGCCACGTGGACATGGGGATCCAGTTCGGACAAAACCTGTCCCAGTGCCGCGTAAATGGCATCCGAGGGATGCTGCCCGCTGCCGTGTCCCATGAGCAGCACCCCATCCTGGGGCTTCCGGGTCGATGGGACGTTCCGCAGGATCGCCCTGGCCACCCGCGCCTGGTCCTCGCGGGAGGAGAGCAAGGGCAAGGCCACCACCACCTTCTCGAATCCTCCCGACATCTGTTGGAACAGTCGGGCATTTTGAGCCAGCTCGTGGAACTCCCGGCCCGGAATGGTGTGGAGGGACAAAACGGCCACGTGGGTGAAGCCCTCGTCCATGAGCCGGGCCAGAGCCATCTCGGGTGAATCCAGGAGCTTCCCGTCCCCGGCCAGCTTGCTCCTCACCATTCGCGAGGTGTACCCCCACCGAACCTCCACCCCGGGGAAAGTCTCCCGGACCCTTTGCTCCACCTGGCTCAGCGCGCGCTGAGCCTCTGGAACCGTCGTCCCGAAAGCCGCCAGCACGATGGCACGCCGCTCAGGCCGGTTTTCTCCGCGACCCGCATGCGCCAGCGTGCCTGAAATCACCAGACCCAGCAGCCCGGCCCACACTATGAGACAAAGCTTCTTCACCGCGTCCTCCTTCCTCACCTGTCAAAAAAGGTGAGCTTCAAGCTCGAGTTTTCGGGCTTCTGGCTCGAGACCCCCCCCGGGCAATCAGCCCACTCCGTCGGGCGCCGTCCAACGTAGCCGTGGGGGCTGTCGCCTCGAGGCTTCGCGCCTGCGGAGACAGGGGTTTGCCCGGCATGGGATTCCGTGTGGCTCCGCCTTTCCTTCCCCCGCCACGGCATCCCCCTGTCTCCGTGCCAACACCTCCCCCGATGGCTCAGCCCCAGAGTCTCATGACCGCTCCGTGGGGCTTGAAGGTTCCCTCCGCGGCATCGTAGGCGGCCGAGACGCAGGACACCTGGTGCATGCCCCGACCGATGAGCTGCCACCAGCCGTAGGCCAGGTCATCCTCGGTTGTGGCCACGCGAACCGCCGAAGCTCCCAGGGACCGGCAAGCCCCCTTCAGATCCTGTGCGTCCTGCAGCGCGACCTCATCCTTGCCTTCCGTCACGTACACGATCAATCCCTGTTTCATTCGACACCCCCTGTGGTGAGTCAGCCCGGCGAGCTCAGGCTCCCCGGTCCGATGGTGAATGCGTGGAGAAGAAAGCGCTCGACCAGCATGCCCCAGACCCAGGGCAAAAAAAAATCCCTGGGGATCGAGACCCCAAGGATTGCACCCAAGTTTTGCTTCATCCTCAATCGGCTCGCCCGGCATCTCCACGTACCGGATCACCTTTCTCCCTCAGGCAGGTCTTCTGGCTCACGGATCACTCTACTTTCCGGACCTTCCCGCCTCGCGTCACCGAAGCAGTGGCATTCCCGGATTTCGTCCCCGTTCACAGCGGCGGGACCGCTCCCGGTTCTCACGGGATTCCCTTTTAAACAGCTCGTACCTGACGAGACTCCATGGTTTTGCGCTACCCCAAAACTATTAGACCAACGGACAGGCATCGTCAACCTGGAATGCAGAGGGGGGCTGTCAGACCATGCAATCCCCATGGCCCTCCCCCTAGAAAGTCTAGCTCGTAGCCGTTCGCGGTATAAGCTGGGATTACAAATCCTCGACCATCTGCTGGAGGAAAACTTGCCCATCCGCGCTTAACTTAACTTGATACGCTGAAGTAAGGGCTCAAAATTGCCCGGTAGTGAATCAACGTTTCAAATAATCCCCATAAGGAGTTGCATCCACCACACCCTTGGCAATTTTCTCGTAGTGTTTGATACACTCAAGGAAATAGTCTCCAACCATATGCTTAATTTTGTCGTAAAGTTTGTTAGTTTTATCAATATCTACTCCCATGATTTTACTGAATTTTAGATCATGAACAGAATGAAAAGTTACCATTGTCTTATCATTGAATTTCATAAATTCAACAGTGCCAATATCATCTACTACACTTTTGTCATTTGAATAGTACACACGCCAATACACCTTTGATAGGCGACTTGAATTCCACGACCTAATGATTTCAGTCTTGGTCATATCCATCTCATAAGGCAATAGACTTTCTACAAACTTCAAAGCAGGATCAACAAGCAGATTATTGATTACACACCTAGATGGCTCAATGTTGAAAGTTCCCAAAGACATTCTCTCGATCTGCCTGACCTCTGTATCCCAATCTCCAGTCTCAGGCTTCGGACCAGGCTTTATTTGACCTCCACGGTGGTTTACCAGGTTTATACCCCATCCAATAGGCTCCATTCTACTGATGAACTCTTCATAGGCCACGCCAATTAGTCGACGTGTGAATTCATAAATCATTTTTTTCTCGATTTTTTTCTTGCCCGACCTCATTTCAGCATTTATCGTATCAACTATATTTTGCTCAGTAGTATCTACCTTCGTATCCCCCTGAAATCTTTCTATGAGATCCAAGAAGTTCCAATCATCTTCCGTAGGGTCTTTTGTGATGGGTTTTATGCTCATAATTGATTAACCTCTCATGCATGGTATATCTTGCTCACCCGCTCCAGGTTGGCCACATCGAAAGTCTGACCTTTGTTTACACGGCCAAAGCTTGAATTCCTGTTATAGCCTTAGCCTCTCCAGCACCGCCAGGACACCCGTTCTCTCAGCATGGCGGGCCTGCAACAGGTTTCTCCCTTTCGAGAACCGACGGGTTATACCAAGGCAGTGCAGAGATTGAATGTATCCACCGCCTTCTGTACCCGAAGGAGCATATCGTCACACTCCTGCCTGACCTCTGCCTCCCTCCTCTTAATTGGTCCCCAGTGCTTGCGGATGTTCCGCAGGCCGACTGCGGCAAACTCGACTGCAAAGGCGGGACATACCTTCGATAGTCTCTGAAACTCCCGTCCTTCGCCGCTCCCGTAGTTTTCAAGATCCAAATCCCTGGCTTTGACACCTTCCTTGAAAATATCGAGAAAATCGGCGCGTCCCGCATACTGCGTGAAAAGTTGCGGCATCAGTGGGCTTCCGGCCTTGGCATTGTAGCTCGTCTGAAACAGTCCGGCCTCCGCAGTGCTCGAGTTGGTGTTCGAGGCGGAGCGGTCGCGACCTTCGCAGTACCTTCCCGAGCTCTCTCGCATGCCGAGCCCGATCATGAGGACGAAAAGACGGCGCAATAATTCATCGCTGGCGCAGTCGTTGTGAAGACCGGCATCGAGAAACTTCTGGTTGTACCAGGCAAGGGCATCCCGGTCGTTGTCGCCGGTGACCGGCTTGGCCATTTCTCTGGCTACGACATCGCCAGCCTTGAGCTTGCAGTAGGCCCGAGCATACGTCACCGCCATGCCTTTGATGTATCCCGCAGGAGCGCGGCCGCGATTGTTCCAGTGGTACTGCATGATGCTCGAATCCGAGGCTACCCGGATGATCTGCTCGATTTCCGGTGCGGGATGCGCTGCGACCACATCCAGCACCGCTGCAAATGCGCGCATGCCAGCATTTGGAGCACGCAGGAAGTAGTCGGTCGGAGTCTTTCCGCCCTTGCCGCTGGCAAACCGCTTGTGAGTCGTCTTTGCCTGATTGTCCGCTATCACCATCTCATCGTTGTCTACTCGCTTAACGACAAGGTTGATGTCGTCTGACCCTACGGGCGGCGTGTTATCGAAGCATACCGGATCCGATTCAGCTTGAGCATTACTCCCACTGCTTGCACCGTCTCCGGGCGGCGACAAACACTTTTGTTCGGTAATATCCCGGCCAGAGACAAATCTTCCGGCGACTCGCCACCTTCACTCTCATAAAGGCCCGCATTCCTCACTCAGGCCCCGAAAGGTTGGCCTCTTGCGGCGGCTATCCCTCCGCAAACGCACCTTCAGCACGAAGAGTTGGCAGGTTTTGTCATCAGACATTGTACTCACTCACAGAAATAGCAAATAATAACAACAAGATGCCGCGCGTTCAACCTCTAGGAAGCAGTTGTATTCAATTTCAGAAACTCCTCAAACTCTTGTTTGTCTCCATTGAAAATGTTCCGGTCACATATACCTATGCCGTCCACCGAATGCGGCCCCCCTCCATGCTTACCGTCCGTGTACTGCCAAAATGTCCATTTTTCCCAAGCCTCGGGAATAACGGGGGCGTTGCTGCTGTACCTAGCGGTCCAAAGCCAGCATCTTGCGAGTGGCGTGTCCGTATGTTTCCCCAGCATCTCTCGGACTGTGTGTCCTGAATAGAGACCGGGATAACGTCCTGTTACGTCTCGGAGGTACTGGACAAACTCCTCGGCCTCCTCCAACTTTATGGACTTACCCTGCGGATTCCCCTCGAGGTCAAGGACCAGAAGGCCATTGCGGTCGGCCACGCTGAGAAAGTGATCTGCCTGGTCGGAACCATCGCCGCCAGTGCCAAAATGATAAGAACCCCATGCCATACCGACCGCCATAAATCCATCCCTGTTCGAACTATAAACGGGGTCAATGTACTTAAAACCCTGGGTGGCTTTGTGAAACACCAAATCGATACCATTGTCTTTGACCTTCTGGAAATCTTGAACCGTTTGCCAATGTGAAATGTCTATGGTGTTATACAGAAGCTGCTTGCTCTCCCGGGAGGGCGACAATGCATGGCAAGCGACAGGTTGTGGGGAACGAGACCACGGCAGGTTACGCGGGCGAATTACGGCCACGATGTCGCTGCGCCGGCGTATGGGGCGGATTCTGACCTCGGCCCCCTCCTTCCGTGCTTTTTCGACGGTGGTTGTCTCCGGTCCGCCCCCCCCTGCTTCGATCATTTCGCTGTCATTGAGGCAGATCGCAACATGGCCGACTCTTGCGGGCTTTCCATAGAACACCAAACAGGCACATTCGGGGGTCGATACCGGTTCGCCAACATCAGGCCTGGAGAAGTGGCGGAAGATGTCGTTTGCCGTCTGATCTCCCGGAGGATCCAAGCCTAGTCTTGCGAGTACCACCTGGGCGAATCCTGAACAGTCGAAACTGTCAGGACCATTCGAGCCCCAGATGTAGGGCTTCCCGAGGTGTTCTTTACAGTATTCAATGAAATCCACCCTTGTCATCTCGTTGCCTCCTTAAGTTGGAAGTAAAATTGAATTACGCACGTTTCCCAATGGCCAATCGTCTGCTACGCCAATGTTGGCAGACTCGCTCCTCCAGTCAACCACTTCGGATGAATGAGGACACTCGAAGATCCAGGGACTTCTTGGGCATAGCTATGTTCCGACCAGCACAGCATGATCCAGGATAAATATCGTATAAAGGCTCTGTGTAATGGGGGACGCCGCTCAAGGAGGTGAATGTCCGCTCCACTCAGGACGCTTTGATGGTCCATTTGCCGTCATCTTGTTTAACGCATTCAATTTTTGTGTAATCTCCCTCGATGAGGATTTGGACTTTCGTCGACACCGAGGTGGATGGGACAGTGGTTCTAATTGGTTCCGGAGCCATGGCAATTCCTTTCGTTCATTTGTTAGTACAGATTTCTTTCTTTTCGATGAATGCTTTCCTTCTTTCTCTTTGCGTTTGTGAGGAGCCCGTAATCTGGATTCCCGCCGTCCCCCGGTATCCTTTTTCCCTCCACCAATCAGCGAGCTCTTTTCTGTGCCCTGCGTCTTTCAGCCACTCATCAAGACAAACGGCTTTCGGGTCATTGATATCGTAAATAACCTCCGGAAAAGCATCGGGATCCACGCGCTCCATGAAGAGATCTCGGAACTCCTTCTGGCTCGCCAGGCTGGTTGCGGATGCTCCCGTCGCGATGTACTGACGCCATTTGAAACCCGTATCGCGGGGAAGGCCCAGGGAGTTCTCGTTGTCCAGGACGGCCACGAAGGATGATATGTCAACAGAATAGGAGCTGTGCTGATTTGATCCAGGGAGGACGCAAGGCAACGATTCGGAAACAAAGAGCGGGGCCAGGGCGAACTCCTTGCGATTGAAGCCGAGACGCACGGTATCCGGCATCTGCGCGGTCATCCCGGACCAGGCGATCTTCATCCCCAGGGTCGTATCCGTCCCAAACATGAAGGGCCTCACCTGCCCCTTGCCGGGAATGGATACATCCAGCTCTTTTTGGCTGAGACACATTCGCGAGGCACCAGTCCCAGGGGGCGGTTTTGGAATCTCAGGCGGCCAATGGCTGTCCTTGTTTTCGGGAGAGGATGACGGGCTCCCAGTTTGTGAAAGCGCAACTGCCGCATCTCCGCCGGCGAAAGTCGATTGCACCCCGAAGAAAAGGCGGCTGAAAGGCATCGAGCTCGCTCTGAAACTTGCCATAACAGGTGGAGTCTGGCCGCCCTCGAATACGGGAGCGATCACCACTTCACGGCGGGCTAACGAAATTTCCGCAGTGGGTGGCGTACTGTCCACATCCAGTCCGACATTGGTCTTTGTCACGAAAAGTGCCGAGTTGTAACCGACCCCGCAGCCCGCCGTGAGCAGCAGGAGAACCATTGACGCGAGTTTCAATCCAGTGGAATTCATTGCCCCCCCTCCTCAGACAAGTCTTCTTTGGAATGATCTGAATTGGGTGGAACCCAGGAACCCACCCGAATGTCATAGAACGATCCGCTCGGCCAGTCGAGCTTGAGCTGGACGTTCTCGTCCACGACTTCAATCTCCTGGCGAGCGTTCCAGCCCACCCCGAAGTGAGCCTCCTTGTCGAGCTGCCCGATAAGGACGCCCACGGTGTCCGTACGACGACCCACGGCTTTGACTCCTTCGGTGGGCGAGCCGTGCTTCACCGCCAAGTGACCGATGCCCCAGATGTGCTCAGTGCCTGTAGCCGGGTCGAAGTAGTGGACGGCGCAGCTCTGGCATGCCAGGAACCCCCATATCAGCACAGCTGGAAGAGCGAGTGAAATGCGACATCGCATCGACATCAATCCTCACTCCAGGCATTAGAGGCGTGGATCCCGCACGGCTCGTGTACAGTTCCCGCGTCGTTGCGTGGTCCGGCAGTTTGAAAGAGCCAGCGCAGAACTTCTCCCAATGGGTGCACGCTCATCTTTGGCGTCACACGGCGTCTCGCCATATTCCCAATCCTTTCGGCTCATAGTGAGGGGGACAGCTGCTGAGCTGACAATCCATCTTTCGTGCTGACCGCGCCCAGCTTCCCACGTGCGTTCTCAAATGCCGAATTTCCCGGTATCTACCCACTTCATGCTCAGTAAAGACCAGAAATCCAGGGCCAACTTCCTGAGCACGTACTCGTAGGGCAGCCAGCCATAACCCTCATCGCCCCACTCCGTACCCCACGAATTGCGAATCAACAACGCGCCGGTGGTCGACTTCTTTGAGATAGTATTCCTGATTTTTTTGGCGTCGTCGTACCCTACCGCCGAAATCGCATGCCCCCATTCAGCTTGTTCGCCAGAACATGGGTATGGAATGCCGCCAGTAACATCACAGGCTTCGAAGGATGGAAAGCCCCAGAAGGCGAACATGGATGGGATTCCGGCAGCCAGGTAGCTCTTGACGCTGGCGAGAATCGTTTCGCCCGGGAGATTGGATCCCGAGGGATCATGGGTGAAATATTGCAGAGCTTCGAAGTTATCCGCCACAGAGTAAACGAATGGCTCCGGCTCCCTGTCGAAATCCGGAATGACATCGGTGTAAGGCCAGAACTTCTCGTCGGGAACCCCACAGAGTACCAGGGCCGCCATGGCGCTTCTTAGCCAGGCTCCGGTATCACCAGTCACTCGATCCAGGTTGCGTGTCGTTTTGTAGACAAACAATCGCGAGCCGTCTATGTGCTTTCCAAAAGCACGGCGCTGCATCAGCTCGACGATGCCCACCGCCGCATGGGCCGAGCACGACCCCAGATTCCCCTGGTCTTCGATGGGTGAGCACCACTCCCGAAGGTCCACCAATGCAGGCAGCGGTGGTGGTGCAGCCCTCTTGCCCTTGGGCACACCCAGTTTCACACCCATGTCAGCGATTTCTGGATGCTCGACAGTATAGTCGCGAAGGTCCGGCAATGGAGGCAACCACCCCGTTCCCACAATACGACTTGTCCCCTTAAGCTTCACCTTCTTGTACATTGAATACATTGACGATCTCCTTTCTCCGTCCATTGTGGGTTGGGGTTGCTGTCCTGGTCCGAAGTTTCATAAGCCACCCAATTAAGGAGGTGGCCAATCATACGTGCAGAAAAGGGGAAGCAGAACCGGTTATTCGTGCGTTCAAGGCCAAATCAACCATATCTGGATTCTTTAAAGCCAGGGCCATATGACTCCAGCTCAGATGGGACAGACGCAATCCTAACCAGCGGACGACCCTGTATGATATAGTTCAACTGTCGGATGTGTTCAGAATACCGTAGAATTGAGTTATTTTTACATGCAAAAGACGAAATCTTCAAGGATGGTTTAAACTGGGTAGCAAAATGGGTACTCAATTACCCATTACAGTATTCTCTTACATGTGGAGACTCGTGTTCTGTTGATGAGCTGCGATCAGTACCTGCATTACACCACCGCTTCTTAACGCAGCTTCACACCAGTTGGCCTTTTAAATGCAAAGAAAGGCGGGCCCCAGTCTTCTGGAGGCCCAGTTTTCTTCTGATATTGCGGCGGTGGGTTTTGACGGTATCGGGGGATAGACACAATTGGTCAGCAATTTGACTGCTGCTCATCGAGTTCTTAATGAGGGCCGCAATGCGCAACTCGGTCATTGTCAGCACTTCGCTCATTTGGTTTTTCTTGATGATATTCATCGATAAATGGTCCATTTGCATGGCCAGCATGTCTAATTGGATCCGATAGTGCCCCAGAAGGGCCGGATCGCTCCGAAGCTCCCGCAAGATGGGTAATACCCGCTTATTCAATGCTGCAGCCACCTCCATCTCCAGCTCCCCTCTCAATCTAGTCAAGTGGGATGTGAGTGAGAGCAGGGATCTGTTGACATCCTGCAGTTCATGCCTGAGCTCATCGATCTTCGCGCTCTTTCGCTCAAGCTCTGAGGTTGCAGCCTGCAGACGCTCCTGATGATTCCGGAGCTCTTGCCTGCTATCTGTCAACTCCGTACGTAGTTCTTCGATCGTGGTTCTGTAAGCTTCTATCATGCGGTCTTTTTCCCGCTCTTTTCTGAACCGCTCCAGGGCCAGCTCAATGTTCACCTTGAGCTGGCTATGCCTGACTGGCTTGACGATGTACCCGCACGGATCCGTGACTTTCGCTCGCTCAAGAACTTCACGGTCAGAGTAGGCCGTGATGTAAATCACCGGAATGTTAAGGCGTGCAATGATTTCATCGGCAAGCTCGATCCCATCCATTTCCCCAGAGAGGCGGACGTCCGCCAGGACAAGGTCCGGGTTCAGCTCTATTATCTTCTCAGAGGCCTCTTTCCCCGAGAATGCAAAGCCGCACACCGCGTAGCCGAGACCGTTCAGGGCATCCTCCAGCCCCCTCACGATGACGATCTCGTCCTCCACAATGAAAATACGTGGCTTCCTAGAAGCCATCGTGCCTTGAACGCCCTGATGACTCTTCAAATACGACATGAACCGTTGTCCCATTTTCTCGCAAGAGCCCTATCTGACCTCGGAGCTGGTATTTCGCCAGATCCCAAACAAGCCTCAGCCCCAACGAGCTCAGCTCATCAATTTTCAACCCCGGCGGAATACCTGCGCCATTGTCTTGCACCATGAGATTCAGTCCGCGATCCCCGTCATCATGGAGCGCGACCGTAATCTCTCCGCGGCGACCATGCGGAAATGCGTGTTTCAGGGCATTGGTGACCGACTCGATGACAATGAGACCGCACGGGATCGCGGTATTCATCCCTAAAGCGATATCATCGACATCAATCCTTACGGATATGGGATTGGAGCTCTTCCCGAAGGAGCCGAGAACTTCGTGGACCAAATCAGTGACGTAGTCCCTGATGTTGATCTTATGAATCCCTTCCGCCTGGTAGAGCTTCTCATGGATCATTGCCATGGAGAGAATTCGGTTCTGGCTTTCACGAAAGAGGGCCCGCATCTTCTCGCTCGGCGTGTTGCGGAGCTGAAGAGCGAGCAGGCTTGAGATGATCTGCATGTTGTTCTTCACTCGGTGATGGATCTCTCGAAGAAGCAGCTCTTTCTCCTTGAGAGCCGCCCGCAGCTGTTCTTCCAATTGTCTACGTTCCGTTACATCGCGCACGATGACAATGACGTACTTCTCCTCCCCCAGTTCGGCGACTTTCGCGTTACTCTCCGCAAACCAATGTCGGCCATCGGCGTGGACTCCCTCAATATCTCTGAAGAATTCCCCACTCGTAAGGGTTTCCTTCAGTATCTCCGGAAACCTGGCCCTATCCTCCTCGGCCCAGAACCTTTCGGGCGCGTTCAGGCCTATGGCTTCCTCTCTTGTGACGCCTAAGATTTTCGCTCCCACAGGACTCACATCGACAATTTTTCCTTCCAGATCATAAATGATGACCATGTCAGGGGCGAATTCAAGGACAGTCCTGTACCGCATTTCGGACTTCTTGAGAGTCTGTAATTCCTGTTTGCAGTCTGAAAGATCTATGATTGTCCCAAGAACCGCCGGTTCCGGAAGGGAATCGATTGTTGCTCTCGAAAGAGCAATCCATCTCTCCTCGCCATCCTTCGCCATGATCCTGGTCTCGAGACGACAAGGCGATGGCTCACTGCCGTCCAGGCCGATCTTCCCCGGGCTTGGCCACAAGCTCCGGTAGTGATCGATTGAGTTGAGCTCCTCGGTTGAGTAACCGGTGAGTGCTTTGAAGGCAGGATTTGTATACAGGAAACCGGTCTCGTCAGCGATAAAGTGGGGGACGCTCGACGATTCAAGGATACCCACGGAGTGCCCGAACCGGGATAGCTCACGCTCGCTGCGTCCTCCGGGGACGTGGCTTTCAACACCTGCTGCCCGATAGTCCCCGGAGCCACTTCTTATTTCGCTCATACTGACAGCCAATCCGATCAGGTTTTTGATGCGATCTCAAGGCCTTAAAACCAATTCAAACTGTCAGTCACCGCAATCAACGCTTTGGGGGCACTCGATCAAAAAGGTCCAAATGGTCCATGCCGATGAACACGTGACACCGCCCGGAACAGCAGCAGGCCAATACCCAAGCTGGTCGGTATTCTACAATTATAGTGTAAGTAGTGGTCTCTGCAAAACACAAAATGAATCAACCATTCCCGATCTGAAAAGGCATCGTATTGCTGCTCCAGAGCCCTTTTTTCAATACTATGCCCTTCAGCCTGCCAAGGCCTCAATGTCCATGAAAAAGGACCTGCAACTTGCCAAGGGTGGAACGTGAAGGAAGGACAAGCGGATAACGCGGACTATCTGGATATCGAACGTGAGCAAGAGGTACGGAGAGGCCGTTGATCTTTCCTGGTGAGGACTTTGTTGCCTGAAGGAGCGAGTGAGAACACCCTGGCGGCAGGAGAATGTCCTCGAGATGTTTGTCTGCTGGGCTTGACACAGGAAGGCGCGAAAGATCACCGAGCTCATAATACGAAATACTTGGCGATAGCTTGACGCCGGGGGCCGCTCTACAGAGGTCCCGAACCGCTGATGAGATTCAAGAACGCATCAAGCGTCCCGGCGTTTGGTGGAAAATCAAAAACGCCAGCTCCATGCTGGCACAAAGGGGGTTCTCAGAGTCAACAATGCCTGGGATGTGTACTGGAGCTCACACCTCCTGTGGACTGCTTGATTCCAATCGTTTTGGATTGACCCCGAAGGACGCCACGTTTGGAATAATTCGACCCACCCCGGCTCCAAACCCTTGCGCCCGTCGTCGCACGGGGATAAGTTGAAAGCCGGGCATGTTGAAGAGCAGGTCGAATATCTGGGCGTGGCTTGGATGGAAGCGACACACGGCGGTCCCCGCCCCCGAATCCCGCCCGAGGAAGGATGGACCCAGATGAAAACGAGGAAGTGGATCTTTTTGACACTGGCAATAGTCCTGTGGACAGCTCACGGTGGAGAGTCCTTCGGCGGCATGCAGGACGATGTAGACCAGGCGGTGACGATCATTCAACGGTTCCAGGAAATCCCTGAAACGTCCGTCCCTCCCGCGGTTTTGAGAGATGCCAGGGGCCTGGCCATTCTGACGGTGCTCAAGGCCGGCTTCATCTTCAGTGGCCGGGGAGGCACGGGTGTCGTCGTGGCGCGAGCCGGCAAGGGCTGGAGCGGCCCATCGGCCATCGGAACGGGCGGGGCCGGGTTCGGACTCCAGATCGGGGCCCAGGTCACGGAATTCGTCATCGTGCTCAACACCGATGAGGCCGTGAGGGCCTTCTCGCGAGGCGGCAACGTTTCATTGGGCGCCGACCTCAGCGTGGCGGCCGGCCCCGTGGGCCGAAGCGCTGCCGCTGGTATCACCCCCATGGCGGCCGTCTACACTTACAGCCGCAGCCAGGGGCTCTTCGCGGGCGTTTCCCTCGAAGGAACCGTCATCGTGACCCGCGAGGACGCCAACGCCAGCTACTACGGCAAGCCTGTCTCCGCAGGGGACATCCTGAACGGGCGGGTGAAAGCCCCCAAGGGTGCCAGGAGGCTGCAGAAAGCTCTCGCAGGGTTTTGAAGGGTTTTGAGATATTGATACGGCGTCGGATTCATCTCGCAAGCTCGCGGGGGCGCCCAAGTCATTGATGTCGCCGGCCGAAGAGGGCATTGCGACGGGGAGGAAGGATTGGACCGGCATCCATTGGCGGCACGTCGAGAGGACAGTCTGCTCCTGGTGATCGACATCCAGCAGGCCATGCTCAAGGTCATCGACAGCTGGGAGAATGTCACAGGGAAGGTGAATCAGCTCACCCGGGCCGCTGACATCCTGGGCATTCCGGTGGTTCTCACCGAGCAATACCCCAGGGGACTGGGCAGAACCATCCCGCAAGTGCTCCAGGCCGTCCAGTCTCCCAGGGTATACGAGAAGGAGCACTTCAGCGCCTGCCAGGAGCCCGGGTTTCTGGACATGCTCCGGTCGCTCCAGCGACCGCGTGTGGTGCTCGTGGGGGTCGAGGCCCATGTCTGCGTTCTTCAGACCGGCCTGGATCTTCTCCAGGCGGGGCTCCAGGTTCAGGTCGCGGCCGATGCGGTGGCCTCCCGCGCACCGTTCAATCGCGACACGGGCATCGAGCTTCTGCGGCAGGCGGGGGCGGTGATCACCACCACGGAGATCGTCATGTTCCAGTGGATCCACCGTTCCAATACGGACGCATTCCGGAAGGTACACCCCATCCTGAAGTAGCGAGGCGAGGGACCGCTCCCCGGGGAAGGCGGGCCGATCCGGCGGGAATCAGGCTGAAGTCCCCATACCCCCTCGGGTGAGATGGTGATGTATACTGTTTGCGGCAAAATGGGGCAGCCTGTAAGAAGTCGCGGAAATGAAGCTTTGCGGCCTTCTCGAGCACCGTTGCCGAAACCAAAGCCCACACCCCCGTCTCCTTCACGGGGGATTCGAGGAAGCGATGGGTCCCTTGGGCCCGACCGCACTGGCGCGGCCCGCTGAAGGGACCCTCGCCCTAAACATGGATGCATGAGAGACAGGAATTCTTTCCCATCGACGGGTTTCGTGGCCAGCTCCAGGCGCTTCCATGTTTTGGGGCTCTGGCTGTGCTTCTCGATCCTGGCCGGGATGCTGGCCGCGGGAAGGGCCGAATGTGCCGAGGCCAGGCCCCAGAGGGCCCAGGGGCAGCTCGACGTGACGGTGATCCATGTGGACCGGCTTGGCATCTACGTGCCCAACATCGTGTTCTACTGGGATACCGGCATGGGCAAGCAGAAGCTCGCCACGCTGACCGCCGCGGCGGAGAAGCTGCGCAACAAGCGCGCCATCCTGACCTATTCGGCCGAAGGGAGTCCAACGACGGACCGGCGCCCCCTGGTCGTCGATATCGCTCCCCACCAGGAGCCGGCTCAACCCTATGACACCCACGTGACCATCAGCGGCGGATCTGATTCCCAGGTGGACGGCGCCAGCGCTTCCGACCCATATCCGGCCCGGGATATCGATTCCCCGAAAGTCCATGGTACGGAAGGCCCTGACCTCGAGGATCACCCATCGGCCACCGACGATGATCTGGAGGCCACAGCCCAGACATCCGCCCAGTCGCTTCCCATCCAGAAGCGGGATGCGCTCATGCTCGTCGAGCACATCCTCCATCTTACCGGGAAAAAAGCCCTGGATTCGATCCTGTACTACTATGGGGACACCGTCAATTACTATGCCCGGGGCGACGTTCCCAAGGATTACATCCGTCGGGATCTCGGCTATTACTTCAAAAACTGGGACCGGATCCGAAGCTCCCTGGAGGGTGATATCCAGCTGATCGAAACCTCCCGGCCGGACATCAAGGTGGTGCGGTTTCAGTCCTCCTATGAGGTGGAGAACGCCAAAAGGACCGTCGCCGGGACGACGGACAACACGTGGAAGGTCCAGAGGACCCGCACCGGACTCAAGGTCATCGACCAGAAGCAGAGCGTGGTCAGCAGCCGCACCGTCGATAAGCCATGAAAATCGCATTCCGCGCGAGCACCGCCTGGATACCTTTGCCCCGCATGGTTAATTTCTGCTCCACGAACCCATTACACTCACAGGAGGGAACTCATGGAACTGCCGGTTTACATCACCGTGGAAGAAGTCAAGCGAGTTTGCCAGGCATTGAAGATCAGGGACTGGTCGTCCCTCACCGAGCCCGACGTTCTGCCCGAGGAGGCCCGGATCATCCTCGGTGAAGTCAACGTGGAGGGAATGGACATCGACCTCGACAGCTTTCGGGTGGGTCTCGAGGTGGAGCTGGAGCATGGAACCCGGTTCAAGGACGCCAACGTCACCAATAACCACCCCATTCTCACCGGGAAGATCGTCCTGGCTCACCTGAAGGAGACCCTGGACTATTACGACCGGCTGGAAGTGGCCGAGCTGGAAGGGGATCTGCTCAAGGCCATGGGCGCCGGAAACCATGAAAAGGCCTTGAAGTATTTCAAACGACTGGCCAAGGCCAGGCTGCAGCTGAGCGAGGTGGAAGCCCGGGCCCTGTCTGTCCAATGAGGGAGACTCCAGACGGTTTTTCCCGAAGCCACCGCGAGTCCATCTGAAGCCACCCGCCGTTCGGAGCCTGCCGGGCCGCCACGGACGGTGGGTGATGCGGAGGTGAAGCCTTCGAGGCTCAAGGCTTCAGGCCGAGGACCCGCGGGGCTTGTCGGCTCATTGGTGTTCCGTGGCGCTTGCGGGGTGGAAGGGCTGGACATTCCGAGGCTCCATGGGGCCTCGGGCAGGACGATCATGGTCCGGTTCAAGGCATCCGGTTACCGACCTGAAGCCCCGGGATCTAGAACCGCAGCTTCCCCAAGCCGTCCCCGAGGTCGGCCTGGATCGAAAACTGGAAGCACCGTGCTCACCATCCGCAGCAAGCTCATGCTGCTCTTTCTCCTTCTTGCCCTGGCTCCCGTCTGCGCCGTGGGCATCTTCTCCACCAAGTGAGAGCCGCCTACCGGGTCTACGACGACATCCAGGTCATCCCCGTGGAAGGGGTCCGCCACGGGCGGGAGGGCGGCATCTCCATGGCGCAGTGGCTCGCATCCGGGATACCACCCGGGTCCTCATCGACCTCTACCCCATTCAGGCCGTGCTCTACATCCACCCGCTCAAGGTGTGGGACCGCTATTCCTCCCAGATGTTTCTGCCCCACCGCTACACCGGCGGCGATCTGGAGCCCATCTTCCAGGGCTGCGATGCCTCGAGCATCCTCCTCGGCTCCAGCAGGAGTCCCCTCAGGGTCAGGGCGGACCCCATGGCACCCTGGGACAGCGTGTGCCGCGGGCTCATGCAGTTCGCCGAGGAGGAGCTTCGGGAGCTGGAGCATACTCCCGAAATCCAGGCAATGAAGCAGGAGCTCTCCCAGATGATCATCGGGAGCCACCCGGACCTCAGGCGCCTCGCCGACCGCCATGTGACACCGGATGACATTTTCCAGGCGAGGAATCGGCTCATCGGCTCGGGCCGGATCGGCGGCGACTACCCCAGGATCGTCGCCCTGAGCCACCCATGCTTCGCCCCGAGGTCGCCTCCAGGATCGCATCCTACTCCCAGCGGCAGGTGGACCTGCTGGACCTCGCGGAAAACGATCTCAGGACGCTGCCCCTCATGGATGTGCTGGAAGAGGTGGACTACCCTCATCTACCTGCCGCTTTACCCCGACGATCCCCGGGCTGACTTCAAATTCAGGTTCTTCGAGAGCTCACCCAACGCACTGGGGAGGATCCTGGCGGGGGCGGAGAAATTCGAGGCCTTCGTCAAGGTCATCGACGTTCCCCTCGCGTCAGGAAACCGCCTTGCCCACGTGATGGCCGACGCGCGGAAAGGGTGCGCCCTCTGCTGGCTCGATGAAGCCCGGGGCGAGCCCGCACTGGAAGGGGAGCGCGAGGGGAGTCTCATGGATTCCGACCCCTGGACTCGATGAGCCCGAGAGCCAGCTTCAGCGTCCCTCGACCTTTCGATCCCCCGGAGGCCGTGCGCCTCCCCGCCCCCCTGTCGAAGCCAGCCGGGCACCGCTCCGGTCTCCCGTGTCGATGGACACCTTGAGGGAGGATCCCACGCGCAGGGGGTATTCGGGGGGCGGCGGAGACTCCAGCCGGATCTTGACGGGGACCCGCTGCACCACCTTGATCCAGTTGCCGGTGGCGTTTTCGGGTGGCAGGAGCGAAAAGGCGGCTCCGGTTCCCGCCCGGATTCCCACCACGGAGCCCCCATAGGCGTGACCGGGGTAAATGTCGGCCTCGATCCGTACTTTTTGCCCGATGCGGACATTCTCCAGCTGGGTTTCCTTGAGGTTGGCCTCCACGTAAACCTCGTCCAGGGGGATGATGGCGAAGAGGGCTTGTCCGGGGAGGACCCGGTCCCCCACCTGGATGTGCGACTGGGCAATGTACCCCGCAATGGGGGCCTTGATGGCGGAGTAGGAAAGGTTGAGCTCGGCGAGGCGAAGCTCAGCCTCGATCTCGCCCCATTTGGCCCGCAGGGCTGCAAGCCGGCTCTTCTCGATCTCGACCCGCAGCTCGTCCGCCCGGGCGCTGTCGAGCTGAGCCCGGGCACGGTCCACATCCTGCAAAGCCGCATCCAGGGCGGCGCGGGCGGCGGCGATCTGAGCCTGGGCCGCATCCAGCTGGGCCTTGGACTTTTTGAAGGCCGTGCTCGTCCGGTCCCGCTGCTGCTCCGAACCGGCACCCGATTGGAGCAGGGCGCTGTAGCGCTCCATGTCCCGGCGGGCATGACTGGAATCGGCCTCCGCCGCTGTCCGAACCTGCTGTTGCTCCTCCAGCCGATGCCGGGACTCCTTTTCCCGGTCCACGGCGGCCTTGAGCATGGCTTCCGCCGCCTGAGCCTGGGCCAGGGTCTGGCTCTCCGTGAGCTTCACCGTGACTTCCGCCACCTCGATCTCCGCCTCGGTGCGGGCCAATGCCGCGCGGTGCTTGTCCGCCACGGCCCGGAGGTCCCGATCATCCAGCTCCAGCAGAAGATCTCCCGCCTGCACCGCATCGTCATTCCTCACGCGAACGGTCAGGATGTTGCCCGCGACCCGCGCGCTGACGGTGGCGCTGTCGGCTACCACGTAGGCATTGTCCGTGGCCACCCTCCCCCTGACGAACAGCCCGTAGTAGAGAGCGAGCAGGACAACGACCACGACCGCCAGGCCCGCCGGGATCCTCAGGCTGGGCCGCTTCCGGGCCGACGGGTCCTTCTCCGGGGCGGCTGTCGTCGATTGCATCTCCACCATGGCGTCGAGATTCCTTTCGTGCAGGGTAGGGTAGGGTTCAAGAAGCCCCGAGTCTCAAGCCTCGGGCTACGAACGCCGAAGCGACCCTGGATACTTATCACATCCAGGTGCTTTGTGCGATGAGAGCAGCGCGGAGACTGGATCACGGTAATCCGATCCGCGACGGCATGGCGGTGAGCGGCGGGCGGGCCTTCCACCCCGTTGATTAGCCCTTGCCCCCGCGACAGCCAGCCCCTATAGTTTCAGCGCCTGCCTGGCAAAGCGCCGGAGCGCGCCATGGGGCCGCTGTCGGCGTTTCCTCGACCGTCCCCAACCGCCATGGAAGGCCCCGTGCACGGAAGTCTCCCGGGGAAAGACACGAGATCGCCCGGGCGGAGCGGCAGAGCACCCCGATGGACAAGGAAACCGATGGCCAAGTTATTTCAAAAGCTCACGCGGCCGGGAGTCGCCCTCCTCAAGGCCATGGGCCGTTCCTACCGTTACGAATTCATGAACGGCCACATCGATGCCGCGGTCTACCAGCGCGGAGAAATCCCCATTTACTGCTCCTGGCATCAAAGGTGGTACGCCGGGATCACGCTCATGCCCCGGAGAGGCCCCATCTCCATCATGGTGAGCCAGAGCCAGGATGGGGATTTCATCTCCGAAATGATTATGGGCCTTGGATGGCGTGTGGCCAGGGGATCCTCCTCCCGGGGCGGCATGAAGGCTCTCCGGGAGCTCCTGGGGTACATTCGGCAGGGCGTGGCGGTGGGCCACATCGTTGATGGCCCCCGGGGCCCCTTTGGACAGGTGAAGCCCGGTCTCCTGACCCTGGCCCAGCTGTCCGGCATGCCCATCGTCCCCATGGTGATCTCGCCCCAGTCCAAATGGACCTTCAGAAGCTGGGATCGCTTCATGATTCCCAAGCCTTTTTCCAGGATCCTCATCCGGTTCGACGAGCCCGTCCACGTACCCAGGAAACTGGACGAGGCCGGTTTCGAGGCCCTGAGGCACGCCATCGAAGACCGGCTCCGGCAGCTCTACGAGGAGACGGACCAAATGTGGCTCACGGCGGAAACGAGGCAGGGATGACGCACAAGGCGACACGCATTCACGTGGTGAAGGATCCGGGACGACCGGAGTCGGATGTTCTCGCTGTTCCTTGCCCCACGGTCTGGCCGTGAGGATGACGTCGGCGGCTCAGCTTTTCAGCCTACGAGCGAACCGGGTCCAGCAGAAGAGAAGGGACAGGACGACCAGGGGGACACCGAGGAAGATCATGCCCCGCCAGATGACGGACTCTTCGTCGGCCGGGAAGAGATCGCTGAAAAGGACGGCCCCAGGACCATCAGCAGGAGACAGTCGCACAGAAGGGCGGCCAGAAGGCAAAACCCAACCTGGAGCTGCGCCTGGAGACCTGGACCAGGGCGTCAAAGCCCACCGCTGATGATGCCCACGACAGTGTCCGAATCCGTCAGGGTCTTGACCCGTCTGAAGAACCCCCGCCCCATGACGGCATCGAAAAACTGGGATGCCACCCCATTGATGTAAACGGCAAGGGACACGCCCCCATGGAGAACCAGGCCCAGCCGGACTTCCCTCGATTTCTGCCCGGGAATGGCACCGGCCCCGCCGGATTCCGACCCGTCGGAGATGCGATGATGGATTTCGTCCTCACAGCCAGATCAGTGCCGCCACCAGGAGGGTCAGGATCAGGATGATGAAGGCCCACTTGACCAGCGGATGCCGGATGTTGAACCGCGGTGGCTGCACGGCGTCCCGACGCGGCACTTCATTCACCCGCTTCAACTGCCGGAGAAACTCCCCACAGCCGGGAATTCGCCTGGAGGGGTCTTTCTCCAGAGCCGCCATGAGGATATCGTCCAGAGCCACGGGCAGGGACGGAACCTCTTTCAGGGCACTGACCGGCGAAAGCTTCACATGGGCTTCATGGATGGAGAAATCCGTATTCCCCACGCCGTTGCGCCCCTTGACGAAAGGCGGGTGCCCTGTCAACATCTCGTACACCACGCACCCGACACTGTAGACGTCGCTCCGGTGGTCCAGCTTCCTGGGATGGGTGATCTGCTCGGGGCTCATGTAGTGCGGCGTCCCGATCATCTGACCGGTGCGGGTTCTTCGCTCCTCGCCCACCGCCAGAGCGATCCCGAAATCTATGAGCATGGCCTTCCCCGACCGGTCCAGCAGCACGTTGGACGGTTTGACGTCCCGGTGAATGATGCCCTGCTGGTGAGCGTAATCCAGGGATTCCAGGATGTCACCGGCGATGCGGAGCGCCTCCGGCACCTCCAGCCTGCCGTTTTCCCGGCTGTCCAGAAGGCGGTCCAGTGACGTGCCCTCGATCAGGGCCATGACGATGCAGGTGTCGTTTTCCGCCTCGAAGACATCCAGGATGGGTACGATGCCGGGATGATTCAATCTGCCGTGCCGCTCCGCCTCGTCACGAATCCTGGCCCTGAATTCGGGATTCAGGAGCAGATCATTGGCGATGACCTTGATGGCCACCGGCCGATTCCGAACCGTGTCCCTGGCCCGCCAGACGACCCCCATGCCGCCCCTCGCCAGCACTTCGTCGACGACATAGCTTCTGATCTGCTTTCCCGCCCTGAGACTCATGCTGATCCGCCACTCTCATTCGCTGGACCGGGTGGACTGAGCCATTGCAGACACCGCGGCCGACGACGCTCCACCGCCCGCCATGGATCACCAGTACACGAATTCCACGGCAATGAGCGAAAGGGCCGTCCTGCGCGTTCCCCTGAGCCAGACGGAGAGCGTCTGATACTCGGGATTCAGGCTGGTGTCCGCGATCTCGAAGGTCTCCAGGAACGCGCTCTTCTCGCCCGCCGCCTTTCCCTGAATTCTGGCCTCGACAATGGCCTCCTTGACATGCTCCACCTTGTCCGGATCCCACCCCCCCTTGAGGAGGTTGATCAGGAGCTCACCCTCGTTCACGGAGCCCGCGATTCGCATGCGGGTGACATGGGTGGCATGAGGTGGGATGGGGATGGACATGGTCCCGGCCGCTCCCCTGTCCTTGCCCTCAGCCTCGTGGGGGTCGGGAGACAAGCATTCGGTGGCGCCTATTCTGAAGGCGGGGGGGATCTCCTTTTCTCCCCTGGGGATGTTGACCAGCGGATGCGGCCGAAAGGGGAGCCGCAGCCAGCCCCGCTTCAGATCGGGGTGCAGGTCGCCCGCCGTGATGGACTCCGGCGCCCACACCCTCACTCGACGGACCGCTGAATCGTCGATGGCGCCTTCCGCCACCTCCCCCTTTCCATCGAGGCTCACCACGGCCAGAAGCACACCCTTTGCGGATTCGGACGCCTCAGCCACAACGATGGCCGCGCAGCAGTCCGCGCTCCCCCGCCTTGCGCCGCCCGATTCCGTATCCGTCACTTCCTCGTAGCTCAGGACCACTTCAAGGGACGCGCTGGGGCCGAAATCCGTCAATTCAACCCCCACCGCGTCCGTGACCACGATCTCCCGACCCGCCTTGTCCAGGGCGAAACCTGGGGCGATGCTGATTCCACGGGCCGAAGCGCGGGAGACCTTGAGACCATGAGCCACTCCCCAGCCGTGGAGATGGAGATTATGACGAAGACGCGCCCTGACGTGAAAATCCTGCTCCGCCAGGAAATCTCCTTCGAGCAGCAGCTGCCCCCGGTAATAGTGGGGACGCTGCTCCATCACCGAAACCATCTTTTTCATAGCTCGCCTCTCCCACGGAAGTCATGGAGCCGATCATCAGACGGACGGGTAAGGCATAACCTCTCCATCCACGGTCCTCGTCAGGTAGTCCAGTTCGTACAGCGCATGGGCGGGCTTCGCCAGCTCGATCACCTGCCGGATGGGCTTTCCCCAGCGATCCCGAAATTTCGCCAGCCGCCGCTCCCCCTCGGCGGGGTCCGACACATCGGTGGGAACCTCGATGGTCACCTTGAACCAGAACGGTTTTTCGCGGTCCAACAGGGTATCGACGCCGACCCTCGAAGTGCCCAGGACAAAACCCCGCAGCCCTTCATCCTGGACCGACACCGTGGTACCGTCCGGAACGAGAAGCTCCAGGACCGCGGTCAGGTATCCCTGGGTGCCCCGCCGGGCGTACAGGGGCACGATGCCGGCGATGAGCCGCCGCTGTCTCTCGGGTGTGAAAAGGTCGAGCTGGGAGGCCGCGACCCATCGGGCCAGCCAGGGCAGGAACTCGGCGGGCGTCTCCATGGCGTCGAAAAGCGAAGCGATCCGGGCAATCCTCGCCTCCAGGGGCGCTCCACCCTCCCAGGCAGTCGCCGGTCCCCCGGCGGGCGGTTCCTGGCCGGGCTCGAGCCAGAAGCTCTCGAACAGCGCCAGAAGCTCCCCGAGATCCCGCGACTTCCAGTAGATGGACGGCAGATGACGGAGCATGGGGCCGGGCGCATCAGGCATTCCGCTTCTCCATCCTTTCCATGGCAGGCTTTCGCCGCTTCACGGAGCCCTCTCCGTGATATCATCCGTCTGCACGTCCATGAGCAGAAGCTCATGGGGCCTGAGGCACACCGCCAGAAGCCTGCCCCATGGGTCCCGGATCAAACGCTCCGGCCCGGTCGCATCATCGCCTCCGAGGCGCGTGTCCACGCCCAGCGTCGATCGGAAGCCAATCTGTATGCCGACGGCAGCCCGATCGTCACTGAGGGCCTGGTCCGCCGCGCTCAGCCTCAGGACCCGGACATCCTCCACGGAATCGACTCCCACGACCCGCTCCAGGCGCTCATAGATCTCCGAAACATACAGGGCGCGACCAAAAGGCCATCCCGTCTGGTCCGGCCCGCCCCCCGGGAGGGGATCGAAGTAGGCCTCCAGCTCCTGAAGGGCCGCCACCCGGACGGACCCGGGCTCAAACCCCGGCTTCAGGCCCAGGAGCGCCCCCACGGCCAGCCGCAGATATCGGGGCTCCACGACGTGCAGACGGGTCCCCAGGAGTCGCATCGGCTCCAGCCGACGCCGCACTTCATCCACCAGCCCAGCCGTGCCATCTCCTCCAGGTCCGCTATCCGGCACGATCACCACACTGACATGGCCCGGTGAGGGTATGGTGAGCACGGTATCCTCCGGCGACTCCAGATTCACCCCGTCGAAGCAGGCCGCGCGCACGATCCGTCGTCCGGGCGGGCTGTCGGCCGTCAGGGCCGTCGCGAGCCACTCGTAATCCTCGCGAGTCACGGCACGCTGTCGCCGCTTCAGATCGGACACGGCGCGGCTCAGGGCGTCATCCAGCTCCCGCACGGGTATGGCGGGGTCGGCCAGACGGCCTCTCTCAATCGCGTCGACGGGCCGCAGCAGCTGAAGAAACCTGAGCTTGGACTCCCTCGTGACCCGGTTCAGCCGGTAGATCAGGAGCTCCGTGAAGTACGCCAGCAGCTCGACGAGCGTGATCCCCGGATCCGAGGCGTTGTGATTCGTCCACTCCGGGGCGTGGCGAGGCAGCATCGCAATGGCCTCTGCCACCAGGTCCGCGTAGCCGCGATCATCCAGGTTGGGTACCTCGAGGGGCATGGCTTCTCTTCCGTCAAGGAAACACACAGCTCAGGCCGCTGGCTTGAAGGTTCCAGGAAACGGCCCGATTCAGCTTCCGGCATGCCCTTGGGACCAGCCCGGGCTTCCCGGTCCAATGCGAAGATCCCCGGGGGTGATGAGGAAGCTCCCGCTCCGCAGGAGCCCCTCGCGTCCCTCCTCCATCCTCAGGCGAAGAGCCACCACATGGTCCACACCCGGCACCGACTCGAGACAGGCGTAAAAATCCGACGGGCTCGGGACCTGGCCAAAATCCCACCCCCGACCGTCCGGACCTCCCCTGAGGGGATGACAGTACCTCTCCACGGTTTCGAGGCAGCGGCCCACGACACCCGAGCCCCCCCCGTCCCTCGCCGGCTCCAACAGCGCCTGGACGGAAACTCGGACGTACTCCGGCGCCAGAAGAACGAGAGCGATACCCGGCGGGGACCGTCGAGCCAGGGCCTCCCGGAGGCGGTCGAGCATCTCCAGATCCGGCATGGGCATGGGCTCCGACCCGTGGGGGACAACCACCAGGCTGACGACGCCGGCCCGAGGGATTTCGCCCGAGGGGTCCCGCGCCAGATCCCGGTTTGGATAGCACCGGACCTTCGCCAGGGAGGGCACCGCCAGCCTGGCCAGGTCCTCATAGTCCTCGAGGGTCACGGCGCGCTCCCTGTGCCGGAGGCAGGAGGCGCCCCTTTCCCGCACCGAGCTCCAGCTTTCAAGGTCCAGCCCCCCTGATGCCGGCTCCAGATTGACGACGGAATCCACGTAGGGAACCGCCGACCGAAGCTGGCTCACGGCAAGGCGCGGCTTGTTGCCGAGGGCTCCACCTCCGGTCCGGTATCTCGCCAGGCGGATGTTGTTGACCCCCCGGGGGGGAATCATGCCTTTCACACCGTCCCCGAATCGGACTTCTCCCGTCTGGTGATGGACCACGTAGTGCCGGTCTCCATGGCCCGAATTCAGAAAGTCGCTCACGGCGTGCCACCGCACCCAGACCTCGTCCACCTCCCCACTGGCCCTCCTGATTTCACGGACGGCATCCGGGCCTTCCTCTCGACGGATCCGTGCGAGCTCGCTTTGGGAAGGCATGACGGGCTCCCGGACTTCGAGCCGAAGACCGTGGAGAACAGGCGATCGGGCCGCATGGAGGACCTGCCCCGGCAGACCGCTGCCTGCCCCCAGGATCTCATCGAGCAGGGTGAGGGTCTGAAGGGCCGGCACGGTGTTGAGAAGGACCCGACGCAGCCGGGGGAGGCAAGGGTATTCACCAGCCTTCCACACCACTCTGACCCAATGGAGCACCGGGTCCTGCTCATGAAGGCCATCGCCCATGGCACACTCGCGCCAGAGAGCCAGGTCCGACCCCAGCCGGATATCAACCAGGCCCGAGACCGTCAGGGAGGCCGTTCCATCCGCCACCAGGGTCTCCACCCATCGCGAGCCACTCCAATACTCCCAGGTCAGCACGGGAGCGCCCTCCTCCACGGGCGTCCTGACCACGGGCCGAGTGGTGGCCCCATGCACGTGGAAATAGAGCTGAAGGTCCGCCGTGCCCTCCGCCCATCGACGCAGATCTCCGGCAGGCACCTCGAATCCCAGGTACAAAGCCTTGCGGGAATCCCGTGCCCGCGGAAACAGCCGGAAAGCATCCCCGGCCGCCCCCTCGCCGAAGGACAGGTTGTCCCGGGTGACGACCCGCTCCGGGATCTCGGCCCCCACCCACAGGGAGGACGATACCGACACCGACTGGATGCACGGCGGCGAAAGCGTGGACGGAACGCGGCCCGTGATCTGCCCTCCCTCCGAGTATTCGACCCGCTCTTCCTCGCCGTAGCCGCCGGATACGAGGCGCCCTCGTATCCAAAAGCCTTCCAGACCGTTGACCGTCGTCCTTTGCCAGCTCGGCGGACCCTGAAAGGCAACTTCACCATGCTCCGTGAAGGCCCGGGCTCCGTCCTCGCATTCCAGGAGAGACCACCGACGGCCGTCCCAATACTCCCATTGCACCCTGGCCCGGCCATGGGGGTTGAGGGGGGGGAGAGGCAGGTCCTTTCCGCCCGTCGCCGGATTCGTGAGACGGATCCGCAGGGTGATCCGGGCCTGCTCGTTGGAGAACGCGGCGCTGCTCACGTACAGGGAGTCCCCGAACCGCGGCCGCTCTCCCAGGGCGAAAAAATCCCGGCTCGCGTCGACGGGCTGGTGGTTGAGACAAACACCCTCCAGCACTGCATCCGATTGAGTCCACGACGCGGAGATGGATATCTTCCGGATCCGGGGCGCGTGGGACATTCCCCCGTCAACCAAGCCACCCGGCGACGGCCCATGGGGCAGGAGCCGGCACGCAAGCCATGGCATCTCGCAGCCGAAAACAGTGGCGGCCGGCCACTCGGGCAGGCTTTCGAAAACCACTTCCCCGCTCCGGACGAGGCCGGCGGTCTCATCACGCACGGGCACGAGGAGCACTCTTTCCCGGGGTGTCGGAATCCACCACTCGACCCTCCGCTCCTCCAAGCCACCGCGTCCTGCCTCGTCCATCTCGAAACGGATGGCCAGGCGCGAAATGCCTGCCCGTCCGAAAACAGAGCCGCTGCCAATATAGAGCTCGTGATCCACCGGCTGCCCCGTGGCGAAGGCGAACTCCCCCTCGGACCCGGCCTCGGGGTCCCCCAGCCAGCTCTTGTCCCCCCACGAGTCCGACCCCGGATCATGGGCCACCACTTTCACCAGCCTGGAATTGGTCAGATACAGATCGCGCATCGTTTCAAAAACAGCGGGCTCGCTCTCTCCCTCCCCGGGCGCCGCGGCAACCCTGGTGCCGGATGGGACGATGATGACTGCCTGGGCGGCGGGAAGCCGCTTGACGGGGGTGAAGGTCAGGGGAGCCCGGGCCGAGACCGGTGGAGTGCGGGAGACATTCAGGATATCCAAAAAAGCCAGCCGGTTCTTGTCCGGGGCCCTGTTGAGCCGATCGATGATGTGGCGACTGAATCGCGCGAAAACCCGCAGGAGACCTGCCGCCAGGGGGTCCTCTCGCAGACCGTCAGCCTTGAGCCGCCCTTCCAGGCCGTCGGCGACGTCCTGAAAGACCCTCTCTTCCGATCGACTGTCCAGTCTGGGCGCCTGCCGCATCGTCACAATACGCCCCTCTCCAGATAAAACGGGTAAACCAGGTTGAACCGACTGTCGGTGGCCCGCACACGGTAGTCTATGCTGACGCGCAGCTCTTCTCCCTGGCCCCCCGCAGCCGCCGCCCTGACCTTGAGCACCTCGATGCGAGGCTCCCACAACCGCAGCGCCTCGCTCACGTAAGATTCCGCCAGCCCGCGCGTGGCGGCGTTGTTCGGAGCAAAAGCCAGCTCGTGAATGGAGCAGCCGAAATCGGGGCGCATGACCCGCTCACCCTTCGCCGTCGAGAGGATGATCCGGATGGACTGTCTGACGCTCTCTTCGTGCTCCGCCCGCACGAACCGACGCCCGCTCTCGTCCCTCTCCACCGGAAAGCTCCATCCAACCCCCAGGAATCTCGGCATTTTTCCACCCCCACCCTATCCTAGCCGCCGATGAGAACGGTCGTCTCACCCTTGACGATCTTGTTGGGCGGCCCCACGGCCTCCAGCACGGTGTCCCCCTGGCGGCATGCCTGGAGACCGTTGATGAGGACCGTCCGCGAACCATCGATCACCACGCCGGGCCCATGGGGAGGAGCCGGGAGCGGGGTGGTGCAGGCGTGGATGTCCGCGCCCCCCGCCATGCCGGTGATCATGCTCCCCATTTGCGCGGCGGCCGCCGCCTTGGTGGCTTCCTCGGCCGCCTTGGCCGCCGGCGCTCCCGGAGTGCCGGCCGCTGCCAGCGTCGCCGACTCGGCGACCTTGATGGCCGCGTCGGAGACCTGCTTCGCCGCCTGGAGCGCTGCCGCCGCGGCAGCGGGCACGCCTCGCCACGCCGGCAGGGAGCCGATGAAGACGTTGGGGCTCCCCGGCCCCGGCCCAAGCATCGGCGGGAGCGGGTGTGCCACATTGTCCGCTATTCTGGCAGCCGGCCTTCCTGGCATGATCCTCTCCCCTCCGTTTCAGTTGAGCTGGATGACGGCGCCTTTGACCGTGACCTGGGCGCTCGCCTTGAGATCGATGCCCTGGGCGGCCTGGGCGCTGATGCCGGCCTGGGATTTCATTTCAATGCCGTTGGCCTGCAGGGTCAGCTTGCCGGTGGACGACTGGATGGTGATGTCCGAGTCCGCCTCGATGGTGATGCGGTTGCTGGCCGATTCGATGATGACCTTGTTTTTCCCGCTCCTGTCGATGATCTCGATGGTCTCGCTCCCCGACCGGTCGTTGAGGCGCACCACATGCCCGCTTCTGGACCGGATGGCGCGGTGGTTGTTCTCCCCGTCGGCGTTGGACTCGGGGGCTTCATCCCTGCCATTCCACAGGGACCCGATCACGAACGGGTGGTCCACCTGGCCGTGCTCGAAGGCCACCAGAACCTCATCGTCCACTTCCGGCAGGAAGTAGGCGCCCCGGCCGTTTCCCGCCATGGTGGCCGCAACCCGCGCCCAGTTGCTCTCGACGTCTCCGCTGAGCCAGGGGAAGCGCACCTTGACACGATGCAGGTTTTCGGGATCCTGGTTGTTGGAGACCACTCCCACCACCACCCCGTAGAACCGGTCCCCATGGACTGTCGGCTCAAAGAGCGCCCGCAGGGCATCGGAAGCTGTCACGTCGCGTTCCTCCTGACCGTAAAGGCCGTGCGATACCCCGCGGCCGGCGTGAAGCTGTGCTCGGTGCTGATGACGTAATAGACGCCGCTGAAGCGCCGCCCCAGCCCCTGGAGCTCGATCAGCGCTCCCGGCCGCAGCTCCGGACGGCCGATGCAGAGCCCCTCCCCCTCCACATGATTCAGGGCCATCTCGCCAAACCAGCCCCCCGCAAGCTGATCCGCCTCTTCCCGGCTGAGCAGGGGAAGGCTCACACGGGCGGCGCCCATCCCGCCAAACGCCCTCCGGGCCGCCGCGGGCCCCGAAGCCGAGCCGCCCATGGGCCTCTCGTCTCCGATGCCGGCGCGGGCCACCACTTCCTCCTTGGCCCTGGGATCCCATCCCTGGACAAGCACCTCCCCCAGCTGACCCATGGTGGTGGACCGGACATTGAATTCGAGGAGCTCCACTTCCCGGTTCAAGGTCAGGACGGCGCTCCCCTCATTCCTTCGCCGGCCGAATCGCAAAGACCGCTCCGATACGACCATCTCGAAGCCGATGCGCCTCGCCCGCTCCTGAAGGAATTCAAAGTCCGTCTGGTTGTGCTGAAGCACATACTCCAGATTCACCCTGGTGTCCTCCACGTCGGGCTGCAGGCTCCAGTCTCCTGCGATCTGGCTTGCGATGTCACTGTCCTTCATTTTCAGAAAGGTCCTCGTTTTGCGCCGGCCCATCAGGCGATGGCGACGATCGTAGCCGCGCACCGTCAGCCTGGGGGGCTCCCCCTGGGGGAACTCCGGCTCCAGCCCCGTGATGTCGCCTTCCATCACCTTCTCCAGCCTGTCGCGGTAACCCATGCGAATCTCAACGGTTCCGCCCTCCTGGAACAGGTCGTCGTCGATCCACTTGACCTGCATGCGCTGGCCGTCCCAGCAGCTCAGGGTGAAGGCGAACATGCCGGCCGCGCCAACATCGCTCAGGACACGGACAGAGACCATGTCCGCCCGCGCCGCCTGGGGAAGCTCGGCGCCGTTGATGGAGAGACGGAAGTCCGGGGTCAGGGTGTCGAAGCCGCGCCGATCGGTCATTGCCGCTTCCTGCCGTTCACACCCTCGCCTGACACCGTCGGAATCAGCAGGACCATCCCGACCGTCAGCCCGCGCGGATCGTCGATGCCGTTCTCATCGGCGATGGGCCGCCAGAGACCTGGGTCCCAGTATTCCTCGGCCGCAATGCTGCTCAGGGTCTCCCCCCTCCTGACCACCCTGGTCTTGGCGATATCCTTCGAGGTCGTCTGCTGCCGGTTGAGGTCGTCGTAGTTCGTACGCCATTCCTTGAAGGTGCAGCGAGCCGTGACCCTAACCGGCGTACCGTCCTCCATGAACAGGGTGAACTGCTGCTCCAGCTGCTGAAGCACGCCCTGGAAGAATACGCCCACCGAGCCCCACGACAGCCGGCAAACCGGTGGCCGGTGCTTGTCCCCGTGCTGCTCCACCGTGGTGAGATGAAAGAGCTTCTCCGTGTAGACTCGCACGTCCTCCTTGGTAACGGACGGGGTGTCGTACGTGTCGAAGATCAGATCCAGATTCAAGGTCCGCGGCTCCGCATTGGTGAACTGGAGCTCCGGCACATCACGCCCCGACGCGTTCTGCCTCTGCCAGTTCACGCTCTTGCTGAAAACCAGCTTGCTGGGATTGAACAGGGCGACGAGTGCGCTCCCCTCATCGAAGGCCAGCACCGCCCCTGTCCTCTCGGGTATGATTTTCAGTTTTTCCAGGGCCATCCCGCGTATCCCCTGCGCTCACGTTCTATAGCCAGTTTACGCATGAGCCTGGGCCAGACCTTCTCCACCCATGCATCCAGGTCCATGGAAGACTGGGGGCCCTGGGCTTCGGCCTCGCCCCCACGAGGCTCTTCGCCCCCGCCGCGCGGAGCCGCCCCGGGTGCAACGGTCTGATCCGTCGCCGCCGCAGGGCCGGCCTGGATGGGCACGTCACTCCGGGACCGACTGCCGCCATCGGCTGCCCGCCTTTCCCCGGCGGAGGAGGCGACAAGGGGCATGTCCAGGGTGGATCCCCTCAATGCCGTCGGGGCGGGAGCCTGTACCCATCCGGATCGGCCACCCGAGGGCGGAAGCCCGGCAGGCGCCGGCGTGATGAAGGCTGTCCGGGTGAGCGTCGCAGCTCGACGGACCATTGACCGGGCCGGCCCGGTAAAGCCGTTATTCGCCATTCCGGCGACCGCCGGAGACCGGACGACCGTTTCAGACCGCATCATCGGCATGGCTCCGGTCAGGATCCCACCAGCACCTTCGGGAGCTGTATCCCCTCCTGCCCCGGATGCCGGGGTGGGCATAGCCGCGGGCTGGAGGATCCGGCTCCAAAGGGCGGATCCCCCCGTCTCACCCCATGAGCCACTTGTCCCGTAGCTCAAGGACGGCTGGTTACCCCAACGGCGCGCCGAGGACCCGGGCCCCGCGGGATGCTTCCATCCCGAGCTTCTCCGCCCCCCGTAGTCTCCAGGACCAAGGGCAGCTCCGGGATCGTCGCGCCCACCCGCGGAACCGGCGGACATGAGCCGAAACTCGCCGGGATCTGAACGGGCCTGAGCCTCCAGCCCAGACCAGGCCCCCCTGGGGAGGCGCGGCAGGGACAATCCCATGGCTGCCCACCCCGTGCCGACCGAAGAAGACCCGCCCCTCATCCAGGGAGCGGCACGGACGGGGGCCGAGGCGGCTTCCATGCGATCCACCGACGCGGCGGGCGGCGGGACAGGGATTGTCGGCGCCTCTCCGGGTCCTCCACCGCCGGGCGTGGGGACAGCATCCACGAGACGCTCTTCTCCCGGGACGATATCGCGGGCTGCTCGCTCCAGGCCTGAGCCGTATTGCCCTGGTGTCGCGGGGATCCGAAGCACCGGCTGGTCGTCCCGGATGGCCCTCGCCACCGGGACCCCGGCGGTCCCGCTCCGCATCGTCCTCCGCCTCGGAACAACAGCCGAGAAAAGCGCACTCCCGGGACCGCCCCCCTCGGGCACCGACGCCATGGGAAGC
>JALOPI010000095.1 GCA_025453975.1 Syntrophobacteraceae bacterium | reverse complement strand
GGCCGCTCACCCCGCGGCCTTCACCGTCCTGGTCAGCTCGATGCGGCTCGATGTCATGGTGCTCGCTCCTTGTTCGAAGGTCCGACTGACGAGGCCGCTCTGGGCGCCTCGGTGAATCTGGGCTGGGATATGGGCCGGGAAGAGGCGTGGGTCTCCTCCGACGCCAGCCTTCGATCCATGTCAGGTCACGCTGACGACCTTGTCAGCCAGCTGCAGGGCGGTCACGATGGCCAGCTGCAGGGCGGTCACGATGTCCAGCATGTTCGTGGTCTCGCCCACCCGCTTCCGCTCGAGGATGTTGAAATGGCCCAGGCAGGTTCCGCACACCAGGATGTGAACACCGTTGGACTCCAGCTCCAGCAGGGCCTGAAGTGAATCCGACCCGTCGATGGCGAGCTTCACCCCGGCATTGAGGAAGATCAGCCGCCAGAGGTCACTTCCCATTTCCCTGAGCGTCGCCAGGAAGTTGAACAGGAGCTTCGCGCCGAGGACGTCGTCCCCGCTTCCCATGCGATCCGTCCCCACCAGGACGGCGATCTTCCTCGCTTCGGCAGCCTCCGGAAGAGGAAGAGCGGTTTCACAGGCTCCGGCATGGGTGACCTTCTCCCCCGTCACTTCAAGGCCATCCTCAACGGCCCGTGCCCGGACCTCGTAGCCCATCCGGGCCATGAAACGGCTCACGTTCTCCCGGGCCGCCTCGTTGTCCAGCAGCACCGTCAGACGACCCACGTTTCCGCCATCGAGGATCTCCTTCACCTGGAGCACGGGCCGAGGGCAGGCGAGCCCCCGACAGTCGAGTGTTTGATCCGCCATCTCCTGAACCTCTCCATATCATCATGCATGCTTGCCAGTGAGCCAGGATTTTAAAGCCGCAAAAGTAGGGAGTAAACCGAAGGCTGTAAAATCGAAAATTCCGATCCCAACCGACATCCTGCCGGGGATATTACCGATTAGACCGACCCTCTCCCACGTGCTATCTGCTCCGTACCGCCCGGGAGCCCCTCGGGGCTCGCGGATGGCTTCATGGACCCTGGCTCGCGGAGGTGACTCATGGACAACAAGGACAGCTCCCGTGGAAAACGGGCCTTAGGGAATACCTGGATGCCGGGGTGGGGCTGGTCCAGCTGCCGTGTCCCGGGCTCACCCGCGTGAGCCAGCTCGTCTACACGCGAGCCTTCCGTGCCTTCGAGGTCTATCTGGCCGTGGGCGCTCTCTACCTCATCATGACTCACACGGCATCGCGATTGTCGTCATTCCTGGAGCGCCGGTTCCGGGTCCGCGGACGCATCCAATGATCAATCCTGACGATGGATGATGCGTGGGTCCATCGAAACTTCCAATTGGTAATCCAGGACAAGGTGACCTAGAGGTCAACGACCATTCCATGAGGAGAGGAGACTCGGTCATGTCAACACGTTATGATGAAATGTGGGAAAAGCTCAACCTGGACCTGGACGCTCATGCGGGGCTGCTCCAGGTTCTCGGCAAGTTTTACGGCGACATCTACATGAGCCAGCAGGGGAGGCTCAGGGGGATGGAATACCTCGATTTCGTCCTTTCGGAAGTGCACGGGCTCAGGATCCAGGAGCTTCAGGATGCCAAGGCCAGGGGGAAGAAGGTGATCGGCACGTTCTGCGTTTTCGTGCCGGAGGAGATCGTCCTGGCGGCCGGCGGCGTTCAGGTGGGACTCTGCGCCGGGGCCGAGGCCGGAACGGATGCCGCGGAGAAGATCCTTCCCCGAGGCACCTGTGCCCTCATCAAGTCCTTCGTGGGCTTCAAGCTGTCCAGGCTCTGTCCCTATATCGAGTCCTGCGATCTGGTGGTGGGGGAGACGACCTGCGACGGCAAGAAGAAGGCTTACGAGATTTTCGCCGACTATGCCCCCGTCTACGTGATGGAAATCCCCCAGATGAAGAATGCCTGTGACCGTGATCTCTGGCGGGCCGAGCTGATGCGGTTCAAGGATCGCATCGAGGAGGTCACGGGGAATGCCATCACGGCGTCCAGGCTGCGCGAGTCGATTCGACTGGTGAATGACCGACGCCGGGTGCTTCAGCGGCTGAGCGCCTTGAGAGCGGCGAGCCCCGCACCCATTTCGGGCCGGGATGCACTCCTCGTGAATCAGATCAGCTTTTACGACGATCCCGTGAGGTTCACGGAAAAGATCGGCCAGCTCTGCGATGAGCTGGAAGAGCAGGTGAGGGCGGGAAAGGGCGTCGCCTCCAGGGACGCGCCGCGGCTCATGCTTTCCGGCTGCCCCATGGCGGTTCCCAACTGGAAGCTCCCCTACGTCATCGAATCCTCGGGAGCGGTCATCGTCGGAGAGGAGTCCTGCATCGGGACCCGGAACACCCGGGACCTCGTGGACGAGAACGGCCAGAGCATGGACGAGCTTCTGAACGCCCTCGTGGACCGCTACATGCGTATCGACTGCGCCTGCTTCACGCCCAACACCGAGCGGATGGACAATATCGTGGGGATGGCGAGGGATCTCAAGGCGGACGGGGTGGTTCACTACGGACTCTCCTTCTGTACACCCTACGCCATGGAAGCGTTCAAGGTCGAAAAGGCCCTCAAGTCCGAGGGCATCCCCATGCTGGCCATCGAGACCGACTACGGCATGGAGGATGTGGAGCAGCTCAAGACGAGGGTCGAGGCCTTCGTCGAGATGATCCGCTGAGGCATCGGGGTGGTGAGCGTCATGGTACATGAGGGAAGGTTCGCCGGAATCGACATCGGCTCCCGTTCCATCGAGCTGGTCCTGCTCAATGGGGGCGGCCCCGTGCACCAGGTCAAGGTCGCCACGACCTTCGATCCCCTGGGCCAGTGCGGGAAGATCCTGCGGGGAGTGGATGCGGAGAGGATCGTCGCCACGGGCTATGGCCGCAAGCTCTTCGCGGAAGCTTTCGCCCAAAGGAATGTCGTGACCATCACCGAGATCCAGGCCTATGCCCTGGGGGCGACCTGCCTGTTCCCGGAGGCGGGGACCGTCCTCGACATCGGAGGCCAGGACACCAAGGTCATCTCACTCCAGGGAAACGGCAAGGTATCCAAGTTCGAGATGAACGACCGCTGTGCCGCCGGGACGGGGAAATTCCTGGAGCTCATGGCCGCCGCCCTCCAGGTACCCCTCGAGGACTTCGGGGAGTATTCCCTGGGGTCCAACAAGCGCATCCAGATCAGCAGCATGTGCACCGTTTTTGCCGAAAGCGAGGCCACGTCGCTCATGGCCCGGGGGGAGCGGGCGGAGAACATCGCCATGGGGCTTCATCTGGCCATCGTGCAGCGCACACTGTCCATGCTCCGGCGCGTGGGAGTGAATCACCCCGTGGTGTTCGCCGGCGGGGTGGCCCACAACCCCTGCGTGCGGAATCTCCTCGAGGAGCAGCTGGGGCAGTCGCTCATCGTCCCCGACGACCCGGACATGCTGGGGGCTCTGGGGGCCGCGCTGCACGCAAGAGGCGCCCCCTCCGGTACTGCCGCGCGCTAGCACGGCCGGGCGGAAGTCCTTCAGCGGTTCTACGAAGACTTACCTTGATGATAGGGGCGAATTTTTGCAGTGCTGTACCGGTTTCCGGTGATCCGGCCTCCACCGGCGAGCTTCAACGTTATGGCACCGGGAGAAGGGGGCGGGATCCGCGCCCCGGGGACCGTTCCGTCACGCGGGAGAGAGCGGGAAGTCGCCGGGCGCCGCGATGCCCGCGAGCCGGCGGGTGCCATGCGCTGCCACCGTTCCGTTCTCGACCCCGTGCCCGCTGGATTTCCCCTGGAATATCCAATTGACAAGTTCCTTTGACGCGCGCTAGATACCCGCTGGACACTGGTGCTCACAGCATTCAAGGGGGTAAGTGCGATGAAGAGGCGTTCCTGGGGAGGTGGTGTGTTTCGGGCGGGCATCGTGCTGGCGGTGGTGATGGCCCTGTGCGACTGGTCGATGGCCGCGGAGTTCTCGGCGGATTTTTCCGTGAAGACCAGGGGAGAGGAAGAAGTCCTGGGCAAGATCCATGTCAAGGGCAACAAGCTTCGGCAGGAGGTGACGGAGGAGGGCGAGATCCAGATCATGATCATTCGCCCGGACAAGAACGTCACCTGGATGATCACGCCCGAAGAGAAGATGTACATGGAGATCCCCTACGAATCCGAAAGCCAGGCCGTGGAGCCGTGGTCCGCCGAGCGGGAGAAGGAGGCCAAGCTCATCGGGGAAGAGTCCGTCAACGGTCATGCCACCAGGAAGTTCGAAGTCCTGGAGGATGGCGAGAAGGTGACCTACTGGATATCCAAGAAGCTCAGCTTCCCCGTGAAAATCGAAGATTCCGAATCCATCATGGAATACAAGAACATCAAGGAGGGAGCCGTGCCGGATTCCCAATTCGACATCCCCGCCGGCTACGAGAAGATGACGATGCCCATGATGCCCGGTAAGAGCTCCAATTAGAGGATGGGGCCGGGAAGGCACACCGGCTGGAGATGGGTGCGGGAGGCCGGATTGGGACGGGGCATGGAAGCCCGCCGGGGAGTTGGCTCGAACGCACCGTGGGGTGGGGATGAGCCCTGTCCCCGCGCCGCACACCGCGATCCACACCATCCGCCTCGTGAACGGACTGTGAACGCGTGAACGGGTCCACCCCATGACCACCATGTCGGCCCTGGACGATCTCCTGAGAGACAAGCGGAACCTCGAGCAGATTCTCGACAACCTCATGGAGGGAATCATCGCCCACGACCGGGACCGCCGGATTCTCTTCTTCAACCGGGCCGCCGAGGAGATCACGGGGTATTCCCGGGCGGAGGTCATGGGTAGGGACTGCCACTCCGCCTTCGCCTCGCCCTTCTGCGGCGAGCGCTGCTCCTTCTGCGGATCGGCCCCCGATTCCCTGGAGCACCTGTCGTATCCCCTCAACATCATCACCAAGGGCGGCGAGCCCAGGCACATCGAGATGTCCGTGACGGGAATGACGGACGAGTCGGGCTGTTTCGTGGGGGTCCTGGCCGCCTTCAGGGACATGACGGACCTCATCGGCCTGAAGACCCGCCTGGGAGAGCTGAGCTCCTTTGCCGGCATCATCGGCCGGGACCACCAGATGCTCCAGATCTACGAGCAGATCCGGGAGCTGGCCACCAACGACTATCCCGTCCACATCAGCGGCGAAACCGGCACCGGCAAGGAGCTGGTGGCCGCGGCCATTCACAGCGAAAGCCGGCGGGGAGGCCGCCCCTTCGTGCCCGTGAACTGCGGGGCGCTGCCCGAGGGGCTTCTGGAAAGCGAGCTCTTCGGGCACGTCAAGGGCGCCTTCTCCGGCGCCGTGCGGGACAAGAAGGGACGGTTCGAGCTGGCCGATGGCGGAACGATCTTCCTGGATGAGGTCGGGGAGCTTCCCAGATCCATGCAGGTGAAGCTCCTCCGGGTGCTGCAGTCGGGAGCCCTGGAGCCCGTCGGCGGCGAGAGAACGATCCGGTGCGATGTGCGCATCATCAGCGCCACCAACCTGGACCTGCGGCGGGAAACGGAAAAGCAGCACTTCAGGGACGACCTCTATTACCGGCTCTGCGTGTTCCCCATCCATCTCCCCCCCTTGAGGGAGCGGCGCAACGACATTCCCCTCCTCGCGTCCCACTTCCTCGAGCAGGCCCGCAAGCGGGGCGCGAGGGCCACGGGGTTTTCCAGCGAGGGGCTTTCGGCCATGATGGAGTACGGCTGGCCGGGGAATGTGAGAGAGCTTCAGAACGCCATCCATTTCGCCCTGGTCAAGGGAAAGGGCCGGGTGCTCCAGCTCAGGGACCTGCCCCCGGAAGTCCGAGCCGCCAAGGCCGGACGAACGGGCGAGGGCCATGGGCTGAAGCTCGAGCCCCGCTCGGTCCGGGAGGCGCTCCTCCAGACGGGCGGCAACAAGGCCAGGGCCGCCAGGATCCTGGGGGTCGGCCGTGCCACGCTCTACCGCTTCCTGGAGCGGGCCG
>JALOPI010000028.1 GCA_025453975.1 Syntrophobacteraceae bacterium | reverse complement strand
GGGGAGCCGTAGGTCCAATCCGATGCCCCCAGGCTTCGGATGGCGAACCGGGTCACGTCGTCCGGGTCGACGGACATGCCTCCGGTCGTGATGAGCAGGCCCGCGCCGGCGTCGATGAGCGCCCGCATCCTGTCCACGATGACGTGCTCGTCATCCGGGACGTAGTGCACTCCCACGATCTCGCCACCAAAGGGCTGAAGCTTTTCCTGGATCACGGGAGCGAAAGCATCCTGAATTCTCCCATAATAGACCTCGTTGCCCGTGATGACGATTCCTGCCCTCGGCTTGCGCAGGGGCTTGACCGACAGGATGTGCCCGACGCCCTGTGCCGTCCTCACGGCTTCTTCCACCATGGAGCGTTTGACCACCAGGGGGAAGTCGAAGGCAGCGCCGTGGCGATCATGGACATCACGGAGCACATTCAGGCTCAGCAGGCCTTGCGCAGGGGTGAGCAGGAGTTTCGTGCGCTGTTTGAGGTGTCCACGGTCGGATTGACACAGGCGGAGCCATTGAGCGGCAGGTTCATGCGTGTAAACCGGAGGTTCCGCGATATCACCGGCTACAGTGCCGAGGAGCTGACGGCCATGACCTTTGCCGATATCACTCATCCTGAAGACGTCGACCGCGATGTGGAGAATTTCAGGCGCGCCTTGAATGGGCTTGATACATGGGAGAGTCAAAAGCGGTATGTGCGCAAGGATGGCGCGGTCGCCTGGGTGCACGTGAGCGGGACGATCATGCGGGATGCGACCGGTCACCCCTACCGATCGAGTGCTGGGATCATCGACATCACCCAGCAAAAACTGGCGGAGGAGACATTGCGCGAGAATGAGGCCCGATTCCGACTGCTTTCAACCACGGCCTCCCGGTTGCTCGCGGCGGAAAACCCTGTCGGAATCCTCAATGATCTGGCCCTTGGCGTCATGGCACATCTGGAATGCCACGCATTCTTCAACTTCATAGTGGACGACCGGGTCGGGAGGCTCCACCTCAACGCATACGCTGGCATTCCCGATGAAGAGGCACGGAGGATTGAATGGCTGGATTACGGTGTGGCTGTCTGCGGATGTGTCGCACAGGACGGTGTCCGCATCATCGCAGAGGACATTTGTTCGTCTGCCGATCCCCGGGCGGATCTTGTCAAGTCGTATGGCATCCGGGCGTACGCCTGTCATCCCCTGATGGCCGCGGGCAGAGTCATTGGGACCCTTTCCTTCGGCACAAGGACTCGAAGTCGTTTCTCCCCGGAGGACCTCGAGCTGATGAAGACGGTAGCCGATCAGACCGCCATTGCCATGGAGCGCATGCGGCTTCTGGCCGAGCTTGAGCGTTCCCGGGACGAGCTGGAGATGCGGGTCACGGCCAGAACATCCGAGCTCGCGAGCACGAACACCGAGCTTCGGGGGCTTGCGGCGGCATTGAAGAGCTCGGAGGAGATGCTCCGTCGAAACATCGGCCTGCTTCAGACGGTTTTCGATGGAATCACGGATCCGCTCATCATGCTGGATGGCGCCGGACTGGTGACCATGGTCAATAAGGCCGCCATGGATTACTATGGCGTGGGTGATGGTATGGATCTTTACGGCAAGCCCTGCTTTCAGGGGCTGAGGAGAAGAGAAGCACCGTGCCCGGAGTGCGACTACCCCTTCCTTTCAGCAGGTGCGCGGACCGCGAGCTTTGAAAGAGGCGGAATCTGGGACTCGGCGAGAATAGAGCACGTGACGGTCTATCCCGTTCCCGGCGAGCACGGAGGACGGGAGGCAGCCATCGTCAGAATCAGCGACATCACCCAGGCAAAGATCCTGGAGCGCCAGATCATACAGAACGAGAAACTGGCTGCTCTCGGTCTGGTAACCTCCGGTATCGCTCATGAGATCAACAATCCCAACACGTTCATCCACTTCAACCTGCCCATCCTGAAACGCTACCTCCAGGAGCTGATGCCCATCCTGGACACTCATGCCGCCCTTCACCCCGAATTCGAAGTCCTTCACATGGCCTACGATGAGTGGAGAGAGGATATCTTCAAGCTGATCGAGAACATGGAGCACGGATCCCAGAGAATCAACAACATTGTCGGGATGCTCAGGAGCTTCGTCAAGAACAGGGGCACCGGGGAGCTGCAGACCATCCATTGGAGGCAGTTGATTGAAAAAGTCGTGATGTTCTGTCATGCCGAAATCAGGCGACGGGTCAAATCCTTCAGCATTCAGATTCCCGAAGACCTCCCCCCTCTCCGCTCAGACCCTGAAGCTCTCGAGCAGGTCTTGTTGAACCTGCTCATCAACGCTGTCCATGCATGCGACAAGGAAGATTCGCAGATCAGTTTGAAGGTCGGACTCGGGGCTCACCCAACAGGGTTCATCATCGAGATTTCCGATAACGGGTCAGGAATCGAAGAGGCGCTTCTGAGCAAGGTCTTCGACCCGTTCTTCACGACTAAGCCAGCCTCCATGGGAACGGGCTTGGGTCTTTACATCTGTCATCATCATGTGGAATCTTTGGGGGGCACCATTGAGATCGAAAGTCGCGTCGGTTCGGGCTCCACTTTTCGCGTATGGCTACCACAGCTTGAGCAGCCGTGAGAGCCTTCGAGCCGGATGCGGAATCTGAATTTGGATGGCCCTTTCCATACCTTGGCGATTGAGGAGGCCCCATGAGCAACACCATTCTGGTGGTCGATGACGAGAGGGATTTCCTCGAAACGGTGAAGCGGGGCCTCCTGATTTCCGGATACAGGCATCTCAAGCTCCTCAGCGACCCGGTGGAGGCGTTACGCCTGGTGGAGGGTGGTGACAGCTTCGATATCGCTTTGCTCGACATCACGATGCCAGGAATGGATGGCATCGAGCTCCTGGATAGAATCAAGGAGCGCAGCCCCCACACCGAATGCATCATGGTCACCGCCATCAACGAGGTCGGGGCTGCCGTTCAGTGCATGCAGAAGGGGGCCGTGGACTATATGGTCAAGCCCTTCCTGCTGGAAGAGCTCATCCTCAGGATCGAACGGGTGCTGGAGAGAAAGCGGTTCCTGGATCTCCTGGAGCTGAAGAGCTGTCCATCTCCTCAATCACTGAATCACCCTGAAGCCTTTCGAGATATCTGCACGATATCACCGTCGGTGCGCAAGCTCCTGAAGGAAGCCGAATTGCACGCCGCGAGCGACCTGCCTGTACTCATCACAGGGGAGAGTGGCACGGGAAAGGAGCTTCTGGCCCGAGCGATCCATCGAGCCAGCCCGCGGGAGAGGTTTCCTTTCATTGCCATCAACATGCCGGCATCGTCTGGCACGCTGTTCGAGGCCGAGTTCTTCGGCCACACCAAGGGGGCTTTCACCGGTGCGGAGCGTGAGCGCTCCGGGTATCTGGAGAGCGCTCACAAGGGAACCCTTTTTCTCGATGAAATCGGCAATCTTCCCATGGCCCACCAAGCCAAGCTGCTGCGAGTACTGCAGGAAGGTGAAGTCATCAAGATTGGATCGAGCAAACCGATCAAGGTCGATGTCCGCTTCGTCGCCGCGACGAATCAGGATTTGGTGAAGCTCCAGGCGAAAGGGGAGTTTCGAAAGGACCTCTTCTACCGATTGCGAGGCGCGTGGATCCATCTTCCACCCCTCAGGGATCGGCCTGATGACATCCCGGTCCTCATCCACCGGTTCGTCGGCGCGCTGCGGTCCGAGCGAAGGGTGGAATCCATCGCCGAGGACGCGTTGAGATTCCTGCTCACCTATGATTATCCGGGGAACATCCGCGAGCTGCGGTCCATCATCGAATCCGCCGCCAACATGGCTCAAGGGGCACCCATCACCATGGACTTTCTGCCGACCTACATCCAGGCGAGGAAGCCTGAACCGAAACGATCCGCGCAGATACACGAGGACCCCCCCGCAACTCTTGCCGAGGCGGAAAGGGCTTGCATTCTCTCGGTCTACGAAGCTTCGGGAGGGAACAAGGCCCAGACCGCCAAGAGACTCCAGATCGGGCTCAGCACCCTCAGGAGGAAGCTTGATGCTTACGGGGTCGATTAGGTGAGTGAGGCATCCATGAAGATGGAGCCATGGAGGCTGCCCGACAAGCCCGCGGCCATGAGGTCCTCGCACTCTCTCAAGGGCCGGGCCTGATTTCTTCGTGGAAAATAAGTTGTCGGAATGAGAGCAAGCTTTTTTTGGACAGGACATGGTCACACGGAGGACCTCCATGAAAATTCCCGCCACAATCCTTGCACTATCCCTGATTGTCGGCTGCACTGCATCCCTGCCGCCGCTCAGGACCGTTGAGCGGGTCGACCTCGAGCGCTTCATGGGCACATGGTATGTCATCGCCGCCATCCCAACATTCATCGAGACTGACGCTTTCAACGCCGTCGAATCGTACCAACTTGATGCCGACGGCACCGTCGACACCACGTTCACCTTCCGCAAAGGGGCCTTCGACGGGCCGATCAAAATCTACAATCCCCGAGGCTTCATCGTCGATACCAATTCCAATGCCACATGGGGGATGCAGTTCATCTGGCCCATCAAGGCCGAATACCTGATCACCCACCTGAGTGACGATTACAGTCAGACCGTCATCGGCCGCAACAAGCGTGACTACGTCTGGATCATGGCCCGTACCCCGCGGATTCCGGAGGCTGATTATGAGAGGATCGTGGCCCAGCTGGCCGCTCAGGGATACGACGTGACGAAGCTGCGGAAGGTGCCCCAGCGCTGGCCGGAGCAGAAGACATGAGGGTGGGGAGCGTGCCGACCGATTCGGGGCGGGGACTTTGGCCTTGAGATGATAATGCAGCGGCGATGATGAAGAAAATCATCAACTTCACGCTTTTTCAGATTTCCTGGTTCGCGGCGGTGCTGGGGGCGGCTAAAGAGGCGGCGTGGCTCGGTCCGTTGGTTTTAGTGCCGGTGCTGGCAGTCCACATGTCCTTAACGGACGATCGACAGGGAGAGCAAAAGCTGCTCCTGGCTGCCGGTCTGCTCGGGTTCCTCTGCGATACCGCACTGGTGAATGCCGGGGTTTTCTCCCCAATCCAACACCTGGTGCCTCGTCCCTTCAGCCCCCCTTGGATGGTCGGCCTCTGGATGAGCTTCGCCGCCACACTTAATGTATCCTTGGTCTGGCTGCGGAGGCGTTACCCGCTGGCCACGGTCTTCGGCGCCATCGGCGGCCCCTTGGCCTACTATAGTGGGGCAGAGTTGGGGGCGACCGAAGCGCCGCTATCCCTGAAGCGCCGCTATCCCTGAACGGAATGCTGGTGCTGTCGGTCGCGTGGGGAGTGATGACGCCGCTGCTGCTCTGGCTGGCACGCGTATGTGCGGTCAGGGGGAATATGCCGCAGGATGCCAGTTAAAAATGCTGACACCCTCAAAATGACCATAAAGGGAAGGAACTATGCGTTCCATCCCTGCCTTACGGTCCTCTTTTCTGTCAGCTTACCCGCCTATGTCGCCGGATGAAAAATTCGCGTAGACATCGTGCCCTTTGCCTTTCAGATGATGGAACTTGCTTTCCATTTCAATCTGGTCGGACTTCCAGTCTGCGGGGCACTCGTTCCTCAACCTTGCCATTCTGTTCTCAAGCTCTTCGACATACATGTGGAGATTGTTGACCTGTCTTGGCTGGAATGTTCCCCGCGGGAGAATTTTGGGTAAGAATAGGATGCCCATGAAGAACCAGGTGGGCCGATTGTAATGCAATGAACGCCATGGCTGAGATTGGGGACATGATGAGACCTGTTGAACAGCATCCGGATAAGCCCTCTATCCACTCAGTGGATGCCTCGCCTGCTTCAAAATGCCGTGGAGCCCTCCATGGGCTTTTCATCGGCGACGCCCTCTCAATGCCTGTCCATTGGTATTACGACAGATCCGCTTTGATGCGGGACTATGGAGTTGTGAAGGACTATCTCGACCCTCGGATTCCTCACCCGGACAGCATTCTTTGGCGATCCTCCCATCACCCGCCAAACGAAAAGGGGGATATCCTCCATGAGCAGGCTCAATACTGGGGACGCCCCGGGGTTCACTACCACCAGTTCCTCAGGGCAGGTGAGAACACCCTGAACCTCCGCCTGTGTGCTCTCCTCATCGATTCCCTGAATGATCGAGGGCGCTACGACCCCGATGACTACCTGGAAAGATATGTCGATTTCATGACCACCCCCGGCAGGCATCGAGACACTTACATCGAGGAGTGTCATCGTAACTTCTTCAGCCGCTACGCCCGCGGTGTGCCTTTGCGCCGGTGCGGCACCGAAGAAAAGCACATTGGAGGCCTGGTCGGGATCATCCCCATTGCCGCTTTTTATCGCGACCAGCCCGACTTGGCGGAGCAGGCAGCTCTCGAGCATCTGTCTCTCACCCACCCGGGTGCGAAAATGGAAGCCGCTGCTTCCCTGTTGGTCCATGTTCTCCTCGAAGTGCTCGGAGGAAAGTTGCTGAAGGACGTCTTGCTGCAGGGCATCGAAAGTCAGGACAGCCCTTATTGGGGGCATCCCTTCCTGAAGTGGCTCGAAGCACCGGATGAGATGGTCATCGGGAGGCGGTTGAGCCCGGCCTGCTACGTGGACGATTCAGTGCCGGCGGTGATCTATCTGGCACTCAAATACCACAAGAATCCAGAACAGGGGCTCATCGTCAACACCAACCTGGGAGGGGACAATGCCTATCGAGGGGCTGTCCTGGGTGCGCTTCTCGGTGCCAATAACGGCATGGAAGCCTTCCCCGAGCGGTGGCTCAGCGGCCTGCTGTATCCGCCTCCAGAGCTCGAAGCCTGTGCGTCTTGAGCCCGGAAACCTTTTTGCCCGTCTCGCTTCGAGGCCGGTCATACGGCGTCCAATCTCCCGCTGAGCAGGCTTCAAGCTCAGCCTCGCTTCATTTGAGTCAAGTCGGCAAAGGAGTGTGAAGTGCATACATTGCTTGGGTCTTCAGACCTGAAGACGGCCACTTGCATGGTCATCGCCTTGGTCGGAGCGTTCTCCATTGCGACCCTCGGTGCAGCCCAGCCATCGGAAATGGACTTTGAACAGTTCAAGTGGAAGAAACGGTTGCTTCTTGTCTTTGCCGCGCAGAGCGACGATCCTTTGTTTGCGGCTCTTCAGCGTGAGATTTCGACTCGGAGGAATGAGGTGGAGGATCGGGACTTGGTGATCTTTGAGATTTTGGAGGTCGGAGCATCCAGAACGAACGGCGCTGAGCTGGACCCACGGACAGCCGATTCCCTTCGAAAGAGGTTTGATGCTTCTCCAAGGTCTTTTGCTCTGATTCTGGTTGGCAAAGACGGCGGCGTAAAGCTCAGGAGAAGTGATTTCAACGGGCTGGAGGAGATCTTCCGCTTGATCGATTCCATGCCCATGCGCCAGGATGAAATGCGTCACGAGGGTCAGGGCTCTTGATGTCTTTCCGCAGATCTGAAAGACAAAGACGATCCAGTCGGAAGGGCTCAATTTCGAGAGCAGCATGGAAGCACTGCTCGGGGAGAGTTGAAGTTGGATGCTGGGACTCATCTCGTCGTTGGTGGCGGTTCAGGAATCGGTTTTGAGATCGTCGGCAGGCTCATGGAACAGAATCATGAAATTTACGTGGGGTCGCGGACCAATGATCGGCTGACCGGTTTCGAGAGAGTGCGCCATGTGGGCATCGATGTGAGAGAGCCGCAGAGCCGCCTGGAGGGGCTGCCGGAGGTCATGAATGGGCTGGCTTAGATGCCAAAACCGCATCCGCTGCCAGGCGCCCCGACATCAAAGCCCACTGAATCGAGGGAAGGCTTCCGTATTCTCCACAGACAAAGATTCCCGGGCGCAGCTCGCCGGCGGCAATGGCAGGGTTTGCAGCGGGGGGCGGCTGGGCCGGCAGGGCATGGCGAATCGAATAGATCTTCAGCAGGTCCCAGTGATACACCGCTCTTCCATACCACTGGGTGAGCTGGTCTCTGACGGTCTTTTCCAGAACCGAATCCGATGCAGCCTGCTCGCCGATGACGGTGACGGAGATCAGTGAACGCCCACGTGGGGCATAATCTGAAGCAGCCAGACTGGGCACGCAGAGATTGTTGACAGGCCCCCTCCCTTCGGCATTGATCACCAGGAAAGGCTCTCGAATCGGGGGCCGGCCGGCTGAAAAATAGAGACAGCGCTCGCCGTAGGATGCTGTCAGCTGCGGAAGGCCCAGCAACCGCTCGATTTCAGGCGCCTCAACGGCCAGAACTATCTTGCGGCACATCAAATCCTCGCCGGATTCCAGACTCACCCTGCCCTTTTCAACAGCCTGGACTCGGGCTCCGGTGCGAACCCCCCCGGGTTGGATGCGGCCAGCCATCTGCCTTGGGATCACTTCCATACCGCGTGCGGGAATGCTGACATCTCCCGCTGCAAACATCTTGAAGATGTATTGAAAGACGTGGTTTGAAGCCCCTATCTTCGGATCCAGGCATACACCGCTGAAGAATGGTATGAAGAAGTGCTCGATCATCCGATCAGAGAAGCCTTCCGCCCGGAGATAGGCCGGAGTCGGGATATCGGGTCCCGCAAAAATCTCCTCTGAGCTCATTTTATTGAGCCGCCGGGCCAGGTTTGCCATGCGCAGGCGGTCGCCCCATGTCCCGATGGGTGCGGCGAGGGTCTGGAAGAAATGCCGGGGGGCACGCAGGGGATCCGCCACCGTGTGGAAGCGGCCCCCAATGCGGAATACCGCACCGGGACGAAATGCTCTCAAGTCCAACGCTGAATAGTCCAGAATGCGCTGAGCCTCCGGATAGGCCGTTTGCAGAACCTGAAAGCCATGATTCAAGAGAAAGCCGTCGAATTCGTCGGTCTTGACGCGGCCGCCAATGCGGCCGGATGCCTCCAAAATGAGAAAATCGACCCCTGAGGCCTCCAGCCGCTGAGCACAGCTCAAGCCCGCAAGGCCGGCTCCGACGATGATCACATCGAAGATCTTTGGCTTCATTCCACCTTTCCCTCGGAATCCCATTTCAAAAAGCCTTGGCACCCTGTCTCGTGAGATTTCATGCTTTGGGGCACCATCTGTTCTTCAGAAAGTCAGTCATCCCAGCGGGAAACGATGGCAGCACAGGGAGTCACTCACACTCGTCAGTTTATCAGCCAGGAGCTGCTCGAAGCGATCATGGAACCATGATTAACTCTGAGTCCTGTCTTTAGCATTAAACGGACGCCTTGGCGTCCGTTTTGCCTTGGAGGGGCGAATGTATGGCCAGCAAAGATTGTGGTCTTTTTTGATGGAAACGTACGGAGTAGAATTCCAACGCGCGCACGTAATGCGTGCGTCAAAAGAAAATGGGTCATAAGGTATCCTCGTAACCCATTGGATTTATTGGCGCGCCTGAAGGGATTCGAACCCCTGACCCACGGATTAGAAGTCCGTTGCTCTATCCAACTGAGCTACAGGCGCGCGGAAGGTGTAGGCGGCCTTGGCCGCCTCGTTCGGACGGGAAACGTCGATTAGATAGACGCTTTCATTCCGTGTTGTCAATAGCCATGTGGCCAGCCTTTTGGCGTGGCCCGGGCGCGTTTGTCTTTGCCTTTTCCTCGAAAGCTCGATAGAGATGACCTCCGTCGGCAGCCGTTGTCTGACTGCGTCGTCTTCTTCAGGGAGGGTATGGTTATGAGTCGCTCCACCCAGTGGTTGAGTCTCGTCGCGGGGATCTGTCTTCTCCTCGTCGGAATCGCCAAGCTATACATGGTCGGTGAGTGGGTTCTCCTGGTCCTGGCCGCCCTGATCATCGCCTTCACCCTTACCAGCATGTCAAAGAGCAGGCAGAAGGAGTAGACTGGCGGATCGAGCCCCGGAGCGTATGGGGCCGGGGTTGGCCGGCGTGACGGGGATGGGCTCCCGCAGCCAGGCCGATAGCCCATGAGCCAGGTTGAGGGACGCGCCATCCCTGCCCCGCGACACCACCTGCCGAACGGGGTGAATGATCTTGACGTTGCCAGGCAAATCAACTAACGTTCTCCAACTTGGGATTTTGACCATTTTACCCAGGAATACAGCAGTTTCACGAGAGGATTCATCCCGGCATGGAAGATCTCAACCTCGTCCTGCGCGAGCGCCTGCAGAAGGCAGAACAGCTCGAGCGGGACGGCACACCGCTTTACCCCAATGGCTTCTCCATTCCTCACCACATCGGCGACCTCATCCAGGAATACGGGCTCAAGTCGTCGGAGGAGCTGCAGGCCGAGCCCAGATCGTTCACCATCGCCGGGCGGATCATGGCCGTCCGTTCTTTTGGCAAGTCCACGTTCATGCACCTTCTGGACTCGGGCGGAAAGCTGCAGATCTACCTCCAGCAGAACGAAGTGGGCAAGGACCGCTACGCGCTGGCCAAAAAGCTGGACATCGGGGACATCCTCTCCGTTTCGGGAGCCCTGTTTCGAACCAAGACCGATGAGCTCACTCTGCAGGTGAAGGAGTTTTATCTCCTCACCAAGAGCCTCAGGCCTCTTCCCGAAAAATATCACGGCCTGAAGGATGTTGAGATCCGACTCCGGCAGCGCTACGTGGACCTGATCGTCAACGAGCCCGTTCGGGAGATTTTCAGGAAAAGGGCACGGATCATCCAGGCCATTCGGGAGTTTCTCGCGAGGAAGGGGTTCCTCGAGGTGGAAACGCCCATGATGCAGCCCATTCCCGGGGGCGCCACGGCCAAGCCCTTCAAAACCTTTCACAATGCCCTGGGGATCGACCTTTACCTGCGGATCGCTCCCGAGCTTTACCTCAAGCGGCTGCTGGTGGGGGGCTTCGAGCGGGTCTTCGAGCTGAACCGGAATTTCCGGAACGAGGGCATTTCGACGCAGCACAACCCCGAGTTCACCATGCTGGAATTTTACCAGGCCTATGCCACTTACGAGGATCTCATGGCGCTGACCGAGGAGCTTTTCGGCGAGCTCGCCATGGCCGTGAACGGTGGCAGTCTGGAAGTCGAGTATCAGGGGCACCGCATCAGCCTGGCGCCTCCCTGGCAGAGGTACCGGCTCATCGACTCGCTGGTCGAGGTGGGAGGACTCCCCATGGCTGCCCTGACGGACCCGGAGCAGACGATCCAGATCGCCAGGTCACTGGGCCTGGGGGCGGAAAGGTTCGAGGGCCACGGGAAGCTTCTGACCAAGGTATTCGACCACCTGGTTGAGCCCAAGCTCATCCAGCCCACCTTCATCAGCCACTATCCTCTTGAGGTTTCGCCGCTGTCGCGCCGGTGCGAGGCCGACCCCACGGTGACGGACCGGTTTGAGCTTTTCATCGCGGGGCGGGAAATGGCCAACGCTTTCTCGGAGCTGAACGATCCCCGGGATCAGCGGGACCGCTTTCAGCATCAGATCGAAGCCAGGCAGGCCGGCGACGAGGAAGCTCATTTCATGGACGAGGATTACATCCGTGCATTGGAATATGGCATGCCCCCGGCGGCCGGAGAGGGCATCGGGATCGATCGAGTGGTGATGCTGTTCACGGACGCCTCTTCCATCCGGGAGGTGATCCCGTTTCCGCACCAGCGGCCGGAGAAAAAGATCTGACCCCCATGAATTTCGAGCTTTTCGTCAGCCTGAGATACCTTCTGGCCAAGCGACGTCAGACGTTCATCTCGCTCATCACTTTCATATCCATTGCCGGGGTGGCCGTGGGCGTCATGGCGCTCATCGTGGTTCTGGCGGTCATGAATGGTTTCCAGGAGGACCTTCGGAGCCGGATCCTGGGCATCACCTCGCACATGGTCATTGGCAGCTTTGGAGGAACCATTGCCGATTACCGGGAGGCTGCCGAGAAAGCCCGCGGGACCGAAGGGGTTTTGGCGGCCACTCCTTTCATCTACACTCAGGTGATGATCAGCTCGGGAAAGAGCTTCTCCGGGGCCGTGCTCCGGGGGATCGACCCCGAGACCGCTTCCAGCGTGCTGAATCTGCAGAAGAACATGAAGCGCGGCAACGTGGAGGACCTGATTCGAAAACCCTCTCCCGGGCAGGAGGGCGATTCGGAAGTCCATCCAGGCATCATCCTGGGCCAGGAGCTCTCCAATCACCTGGGCGTGCGCCAGGGGGAATGGCTGACCATCATCTCCCCCGTGGGTCGGGTGACGCCCATGGGGCAGGTGCCCAAGAGCAAGCTATTCCAGGTGGTGGGGATCTTTCAGTCCGGCATGTATGAATTCGACAACACGCTGGCCTACGTGGACCTCGCCACGGCACAGCAGTTCCTGGGGCTTGGCGATGTGGTGACGGGCGTCGAGATGAAGCTCACCGACATCTACGATGCCCAGAAGGTGGGGGACAAGCTGCGGGCCCAGCTGGCTTATCCTTTTTACGTCCGGGACTGGATGCAGATGAATCACAGTCTTTTTTCGGCCTTGAAGCTGGAAAAGGTGGTGATGTTCATCATTCTGACCTTGATCATCCTCGTGGCGGCATTCAACATCGTGAGCTCGCTCATCATGATGGTCATGGAGAAGACGAGGGATATCGCCATCCTCAAGGCCATGGGTGCCACCACGGCAAGGATTCGAAAGATTTTCGTGCTGGAAGGTTTGATGATCGGGGTTTCGGGGACCGTTCTCGGGCTTTTCGGCGGGTTTTCCCTGTGTGCTCTCCTGAAAAAGTATAAGTTCATCGAGCTGCCCCCTGAGGTATACTACATCCCCACGCTTCCGGTTCAGGTGAATGCGGTGGATGTCTGGCTCATTGCCCTGGCAGCCATTTTCATCAGTCTCCTGGCAACCATTTACCCCTCGAGGCAGGCGGCGAAGCTGGACCCTGCGGAAGCGCTTCGATATGAGTGACGGGAGCCATCGCGTCGAAGTCCAGACCCTGGGCCTGGCGAAGGTTTTCGGCAGCGGGCCTCAGCCCATCGAGCTCTTCAAGGACCTGGACCTCCTGATCCGGGGGGGAGAGCGGGTGGCCATCGTGGGGGCTTCGGGAGCGGGGAAGACGACCCTGCTGAACATTCTGGGAACTCTCGAGCGCCCCACATCCGGGAAAGTGCTTTACGGGGGCCGCGATGTATTTCTCTGGGAGGAAAAGGAGCTCGCCAGCTTCAGGAATCGCCGCATTGGCTTCGTGTTCCAGTTCCACTATCTCCTTCCGGAGTTCGATGCCCTGGAGAATGTGATGATGCCGGGGCTCATCGCGGGTGAGCCGCACAGGGAGGTGAAGGACGGCGCGCTGCACCTTCTGGAGCGACTGGGGCTGACCAACCGGGTCCACCACCGCATCGGCGAGCTTTCGGGAGGGGAGCAGCAGCGCGTGGCGGTGGCGCGCGCCCTTTCGCTGCGTCCGAGCCTGTTCCTGGCGGACGAGCCCAGCGGCAACCTGGATACCCGGACCGGGAGAAAGCTCCATGAGCTTCTGGTGAGCTTGAACGAGGAGCTCGAGCTGACCATGGTGATCGTGACTCACAACCATGAGCTCGCCTCCATGATGCACCGCACCCTCCGGCTGGTGGACGGTCAGCTTCGGGAGGAGATCCACCGAGACCCGGACGCCGGGCCAGGTACGGCAGCGGCATCTTGAGAGGCAGCTTCCCGGCCGGCGCCATGCATCTGCAGCGCGGGCGGATTCAATCGATCGTTGATGAAGGGGCGGAATCAACCATGGACAGGCAGCGAGTGATGGGGAGTGAGTTCATGCGTAAGTGGGCTTGGATGCTGTGCTTGTTGGTCATGGTCTCCGGGGCGTGGGCCCAGGAGCAGGCTCCGAAAGTGGCTGTTCTGCCGTTCCTTGTCAACACTGCGGAGAACCGGGCCGGCGTCCAGAATGCCATTCAGGATCTGTTGACCGCCCAGATGAATGATGAAGGCATCCGGGTCGTGGATTCCGCCTCCATCGATCGGGGGCTCCGCTCGTCGCCCGTGCAATCCGAGGGGCAGGCCCGATCCGTCGCGGGGAGGCTGAACGCCCAGTATGCCCTTTTGGGAAGCTATAACCAGATCGGAAGCACCATCAGCCTGGACGCCAAACTGGTGGACGTCCTGGGGGCCAGGCGCACGCAGAGCCTTTTCGTCGAGGAGACGGGAGCGGAGAATCTCGCCTCGGCGACCAAGAGCCTCGTCCAGCAGATGTCGGTGCATGTGATGGCCAAGGGAGTCATCGGCGAGATCCAGGTGCGCGGCAACGACCGCATCGAGGCCGAGGCCATCAAGCTCAACATCAAGAGCAAGCCAGGGGAGGTCCTCCGCCCCGACGTGCTGAGCGAGGACATCAAGACCATTTTCAAGATGGGCTACTTCGAGAACGTGGATGCTCAGGTGACCGATGGCCCGACGGGCAAGGTGCTCACCTTCGTGGTCCAGGAAAATCCGACGGTTTCCGAGGTCAAGCTGTCCGGCAATAAAAAGCTCAAGGACAAGGATCTCCTGGCGGCCATCAGCACCAAGCCCTTCGCGCTGCTTTCCCGCAGCCAGGTCAACGACGACGTTCAGAAGATCCTCAAGCTTTACCAGCAGAAGGGCTACTTCGCGGCGGAAGTCAAGAGCAGCATCACGTTCCCCCAGGACCCGCGCAAGGCCCTCGTCGCATTCCAGATCGACGAGAACAAGAAAGTCTACATCAGCAAGATCAGCTTCACGGGAAACAAGAACATTTCGGCCAGGAAGCTGAGAGGCGTCATGCAGACCAAGCAGAAGGACTGGATCTTTTCCATGTTCACCGAGCGGGGAGTCCTGCAGCGGGATATCCTCGAAAGTGATGTGGATCGCATCACCGTATTTTACCATGACAAGGGCTTCATGGACGCCAAGGTGGGCACGCCGGAAGTCACTCGCCAGGACGACGGGTTTCACATCGAGGTGCCCATTCAGGAAGGGGAGCGGTACAAGGTCAAGACCGTCAACATCAGCGGCGACAGCTACGAGGGAGAACAGGAGCTGGCCGGGAAGCTCGAGCTGGAGTCCTCGGGCTATTTCAGTCGGGAGGGCTTGAGAAAGGATGTGGACTTCATCTCCAGGGCCTACATGGATGAAGGGTACGCCTACACCGAAGTGGATCCCAAGGTGCAGAGGGATCCTGCCCAGAAGTCCGCGGAGGTGGATTACTCCGTTCGACGCGGAGAGAAGACGCGCATCGGAACCATCACCGTCACGGGCAACACCAGGACGCGTGACAAGGTGATCCGTCGGGAGATGCAGCTCAACGAAGGCGATACCTTCAGCTCGACCAAGCTCGAGAAGAGTCTCACTCGGCTCAAGAAGCTGGACTTCTTCGAGCAGGTGGAGATCGTTCCCACGGAGAGCGAGCAGAAGGGGATCATGAACCTCCTGGTGAAGGTCAAGGAGAAGTTCACGGGCACCATCAGCGTGGGCGGCGGCTATTCGTCCGATGACGGTTTTTTTGCCAGCGGCGAGATCACCCAGCGCAACTTTCAGGGGCGCGGTCAGTACCTGGCGTTCAAGGGTCACCTGGGGCAGGAATCGAGCCGGTTCGTGGGGAGCTTCACGGAGCCCTGGATTTTCGACAGGCCCATCAGCCTGGGAGTCGACCTGTACAACTGGGCGCGCGAGTACACGGATTTCGACAAGGATGCCGTGGGCGGACGTATCCGCTCTGGATTTCTCTTCGGAAACTACAGCAAGCTCACCTTGTACTACACGCTGGAGAACGCGGAGGTGACGGACATTCAGTCGGGCTCTTCCGCATACCTTCAGAGCCAGGAGGGAGAGTTCCTCAAGAGCAGCATCACCCTGGGCGTCGAGCGGGACAGCACGGACCACCCGTTTTTGCCCACGCGGGGCGGGGTGACCAGCCTCACGACGGAGCTCTCGGCCGCCTTCCTGGGCAGTGAAAGCGATTTCGTCCGGACAGAGCTCCATTCCGGATGGTTCTTCCCCATTATCTGGAAGTTCGTGGGCTACGTCCGGGGTGAGGTGGGCCAGATCTGGGAGCTGGAAGGTCGGCCGGACGACTCGGCGGTGCCCATTTACGAGCGCTTCTTCCTGGGAGGCATCAACTCGCTGCGCGGCTTCAAATGGGGGGATGTGGGACCGAAGAAAGGCAACAGCGTCGTGGGAGGTCTGCAGTACGTGGAAGCCAACGCCGAGCTGCTTTTCCCGGTGTATGAGCAGATGGGTGTGCGCGGTGTGGTGTTCTTCGATGTGGGCAACGCGGCGGAAAGCGGTTGGGATATCGATTGGCGTTACGATGCAGGTGTGGGGCTCCGCTGGAATTCACCCCTCGGGCCTCTGCGACTGGAATGGGGCTACAACCTGGACCGCAGGGAAGGTGAAGACCCCTACCAGTGGCAATTTTCAGCAGGTGCGTTTTTCTAAAGAGAAAAGGATGATCACAGTGAAGCGTTCGATGGCTTGGTTAGCGTTTTTCATGGTCTTTGTCCTCGCGGGAGCCAGCGCGGCCGCGGCGTCACCGAAAATCGGGTACTTCGACCTCCAGACCATTCTGGACCAGTCCAAGGCCGGGCAGACCGCCAAGGAGGACTTCAAGCGGGAGAAAGAGCGCCTGAAGGTGGAGATGGAAGAAAAGGGCAGGCAGCTCAAGAGCGCCAAGGATGACCTGGACAAGAAGAAGTCCGCCATGGACGAATCGGCCAAGAACAAGAAGATGGCCGAGCTGCAGATGGAAGCCGAGAAGTACGCCATGGAGTCCCAGGGCAAGCTGAACAAGCTTTCCAACGATCTCATGTCGCCCATCGTGGACAAGACCCTCGAGATCGTGCGGACGATGGGGAAGAGCGAGAAGTACGACTACATCTTCGAAGTGGGCAAGGGTGGCATCGTCTGGGCCACGGAGAAGGACGACCTGACGAAGAAGGTCCTCCAGGAGCTCGACAGGTCCCCCATTCCGAGCAAGAAATAGGCTGAGCTTGTGGCCTGTCGGCCGGACCTCGGCGCGCCTCCTGCTTCCTGGCCCGAGCCATGGGTGCGGCGGGGTATCCCAAGCTCCGACCGACGGCTCCTCGGGCCTCTTCGTCCACTGGAGGGGCAGGGTGTGCCGGGCGCGGGTGCATCCGGGGCAAGTGTCCCGGGGGCTGCATCCAGCGCCCATCGATTTTGAGCTGTGATCTCCCGGCCGGCTTGCAGCGGCTCCAGGGGAGAATCTGGGAAGCAGGACCCATGAGTGTCAAGAAAGGGAGCCGATCTCAAGCGGTTTTTACTCTGGGAGAGCTGGCCAGGCGATTCGGTGCGACGATCAAAGGCGATCCCGAGGTCCCGATCGCCGGGGTCGAGTCCCTGGCGGGGGCACGCACCGGGCAGCTGAGCTTCGTCACGGGGCCCAGGCATCGAGGCGAGGCTTCGGCCAGCGAGGCTTCGGCCCTGGTGGCGCCCCCATCCCTGGAGGACCTGAGCTTCCCACTCCTCGTCCACTCCAACCCATACCTGCTCTTCGCGCGCATCGCGGGGCTGTTTCAGGAGCCACTCCGGCTCAACGAAGGGATTCACCCCACGGCGCATGTTTCGGAGGAGGCTGAGATCGGTCCGGGAGTGCGCATCGGCCCCCTGGCTCACGTGGGCCCAGGCAGTCGCATCGGCGCGGGCTCTTCCATCTGTGGAACGGCCTACGTCGGATCGGATGTTCGAATCGGCTCGCAATGCCTGCTTCATCCCGGAGCCACGGTTCTGGACCGCTGCGTGATGGGCGACCGGGTGATCATCCATAGCGGGACGGTCATCGGCAGTGACGGCTTCGGATACACCCTGGACGAGGCCGGATCTCATTTCAAGATCCCCCAGACGGGCATTGTTCAGATCGATGACGACGTGGAGATCGGCTCCAACTGCGGCATCGACCGCGCCACTTTCGATCGGACCTGGATCCAGAAAGGGACCAAGATCGACAATCTGGTCCAGATCGCCCACAACGTGGTCATCGGAGAGCACTGCATCCTTGTGGGCCAGGTGGGGATTTCGGGGAGCACGCGACTGGGCCGATATGTCATTCTGGCGGGCCAGGTCGGTCTGGCCGACCACGTGGAGATCGGTGACGGAACGAGGATCGGCGCCAAATCAGGCGTGGCACATTCCATCAAGGCGGGCCAGGATATGATCGGCATACCGGCCATGCCTCAGAAGCAGTGGTTCAAGAACCTGGTGCACTTTCAGAGACTGCCCCAGTATCGGGACGAGGTCAGGGAGCTGCGAAGGAGGGTCCAGGAGCTTGAAGCCAGATTGAACAGGGAAGATCGATGATGCTCGACATCCAGAAAATCCTCGAAAAGCTGCCCCACCGATACCCCTTCATCCTGCTGGACCGGATCCTGGAGGCCGGTCCCCAGGAAATCGTCGGGCTCAAGAACGTGACCATCAACGAGCCCTTCTTCCAGGGGCATTTCCCGGGCCACCCCATCATGCCGGCGGTCCTCATCATCGAGGCCCTGGCCCAGGCGGGCGGCTTGCTGGCTTTCGCCCTGGCGCCGGATACGGCAGGCAACAACGTTTACTTCATGGGCGTGGACAAGGCGCGCTTTCGAAAGCCCGTGCGCCCGGGGGACCAGCTCATCCTCAAGATCAAGCTCATCAAGCAGAGGGGCTCGATTTTCAAGATGAGGGGCGAGGCCTTCGTGGACGGTCAGCTGGTGGCCGAAGGCGAGCTGATGGCCACCACGGATCCCGGTGGCCCGGATTCCAGCAGCTGATAAGACCGCGATGCCCTGAACGCAGGAGAGCGAAGACATTGGCGGAGATCCATCCCAGTGCCGTCGTGGCCCCAGAGGCTCGGATCGCCGATGACACCGTCATTCGAGCCGGCACCGTCATCGGCCCCGAGGTGTGCATCGGAGCCGGATGCATCATCGGTCCCCACGCCGTCATCGACGGACGGACCACCATCGGCGCTCGCAACCAGATCGGTCCTTTCGTTTCCATTGGGGGGCCTCCCCAGGATTTCAGCTACGCGGGGGAAGACACCGAGGTGTCCATCGGGGACGACAACACCTTCCGGGAGCATGTCACGATCCACCGGGGAACGGCCCGAGGCAGGGGCAAAACTCGCATCGGCCATCACTGCTACCTGATGGTGGCCACCCACGTGGCTCACGACTGCCTGCTGGGGGACCACGTGATCATGGCTAATGGGGCCACCCTGGGCGGCCACGTCCAGATCGACGACCACGCGAGCCTGGGCGGTCTCGTGGCCATCCACCAGTTCGTCAGGGTCGGAGTGCACGCCTTCCTGGGAGGCATGTCCGGACTGCGGATGGACATGCCCCCCTACATGCTCGGCGCCGGCGCACCCGCCAGGCTGTACGGCCCCAACACCGTCGGCCTCAAGCGTTATGGCCTCTCGTCTGAAACGATTCTCGCCCTCAAGCGGGCTTACAAGATCATCTTCCGGTCGACGCTGAACCTCGAGGAAGCCCTGGAAAAGGTGAGCCAGGAGGTCGAGCCCTGTCCGGAAGTGAAAATCCTCGCCCAGTTCATGATCGATCATTCCAAACGGGGAGTAACCAGGCAGGCTTCATGATGGATCAGGCATTCAAGCATCACGACCCCACGGCACGGGTGGGACTGATCGCGGGGGGCGGGCAGTTTCCGCTCCTTTTCGCCCATGCGGCCAGGCAGTCGGGAGTCGAGGTGCTCGCCGTCGGATTCCAGGGAGAGACAGACCCGACCCTGGCCAAGTATGTCAGCGAATTCCACATGCTGAAGCTGGGCAAGCTCAACGCCCTCATCCGAACCTTCAAGGACGCCGGCATATCCCGGGCGGCCATGGCGGGAGCCATCAACAAGACCAAGCTCTACACCCGCATCCGACCCGACTGGCGGGCTGTGAAATTCCTCAATCGCCTGCGCCACAAGAAGGACGACTTCCTGCTTCGCGCCCTGGCGGAGGAGCTGGAGTCCGAGGGAATACACATCGAGCCATCCACCATGTTCCTGCCGGATCTCCTCGCCCCCGAGGGCATCCTCACCCGCAGGAAGCCCAACCGCCGGGAGCAGCTGGACATCGCCTTCGGCTGGCAGACGGCCAAGGCCATGGGATACCTGGACGTGGGACAGTGCCTGGTCCTGAAGAACCAGGCCGTGCTGGCCCTCGAAGGGATCGACGGGACCGACGCCACCATCCTGAGGGGAGGGAATCTGTGCCGCCAGGGTGCCGTGGTCGTGAAGGTCAGCAAGCCCGACCAGGACCTGCGCTTCGATGTCCCCGCCGTGGGCTATGACACCATCGAGACCATGAAGCGGGTGGAGGCGAAGGTGCTGGTGGTGGAGGCCGGCAGGACACTCATGTTTGACCGCGAGAAGATGATCGACGCCGCCAATGCTGCCCGAATCACGATTCTCGCCATGAAGGACACCCGGGACCTCTCCGAGGCCGAGAAACTGATCGATCTCGCCTCGCCCGATCCCTTGAGACCCGTGGACCATCGCGCCGGGAGCGGCAGTCCTCCCGCGGCGGCGGCTCTCGTGCGACAGGCCGCCCCGGATGCGGTGCGCGTGGGTGTGGTGGGCGTCGGGTACCTCGGGCGGTTTCATGCCCACAAGTACGCACGACTGCCCGACGCTGAGCTGGTGGGGGTTGTGGACGTCAACGGGGACCAGGCCAGGCAAGTGGCCAGGGAAGTCGAAGCCAAGGCAATCGTGGACTACCGGGGGCTCCTCGGCCTGGTGGACGCCGTGAGCATCGTGACTCCCACGGTGCACCACCACGCCATCGCCCGGGACTTCCTGGAGGCCGGTGTCCACGTCCTGGTGGAGAAGCCCATGACCCAGACCCTCCAGGAGGCCGACGAGCTCAACCGCCTGGCCGCCGCAAAGGGTCTCGTACTGCAGGTCGGGCACCTGGAGCGCTTCAATTCCGCCTTTCGAGCCATCTATCCCCGGCTGAGATCCCCCATGTTTCTGACCGCCGACCGCCTGGCCCTGTTCAATGAGCGTGGCCTCGAGGTGGACGTCATCCTGGACCTGATGATCCACGACATCGACATCGTGCTCCACGTCGTCAAGTCCCCCCTCAAGAGGATCAGCGCCGCCGGCGTTGCCGTCCTGACCCAGCTTCCCGACATCGCCAACGCACGGCTGGAGTTCGAAAACGGCGCCACCGCCAACTTGACGGCCAGCCGCATCTCCATCAAGAACATGCGGAAGCTGAGGATTTTCCAGGAAAACTGCTATTTTTCCGCGGACTACGGCAACAAGCGGGCCTATGCGGTGTTCAAGGAGACGACCTCCGACGAGGCCGGCTACCCCGAGATTTCCATCGAGGAGCTGGAAATCGAGGAAATGGATGCCCTCGAGGAAGAGATCGCCTCGTTTCTCCATTGCATCCATCGGGGTGGCTCGCCCGTGGTGGATGGGATCCAGGGACGCGATGCCCTGGCCGTGGCGCTGGACGTTTCCAGCCAGATCAAGGAAAAACTGGACAGCCGATGGATGGCCTCCAACCCAGGGCTCTCGAAATATTCCTGAGCGCCGGCGAGGCCTCGGGGGACCTCCACGCATCAGCCCTGACCCGCCGGCTCAAGGCTGCGCTGCCGTCCACGCGATTCACCTGCCTGGGGGGACCCGCCCTGGCCCGGGCGGGAGCGAACGTGCTGGTGAGCAACCGGGACCTGGCCGTGGTGGGGCTGGTCGAGGTTCTGAAGCACGCCCGCGCCATCACGGACGGCTGGAGGACCATCCGGCGCTACCTCTGCCAAGTGCGCCCCGATCTGGTCATCCTCATCGATTTTCCCGACTTCAATTTTCTTCTCATGCGACTGGCCCGGAGGCTGGGGATCCCGGTATTCTACTTCATCAGCCCCCAGGTCTGGGCCTGGCGACGCGGCCGTGTCCGGGCACTCAAAAGGATGGCGGACGACCTGGCGGTGATTCTGCCTTTCGAGGTGGATTTCTATCGCTCTCATGGGATGAAGGTTCATTACGTGGGGCATCCCCTCCTCGACATCCTGGAGGCGGCGCCATCCCGGGAGGAGGCTGCCCGGCGCTATCGGCGGGGTGAGAACCGGCGCCTGGTGGGGCTCCTGCCTGGAAGCCGGCGGGGAGAGATCGCCGCCATGCTCCCCGTCCTCATGGGAGCGGCGGAGCTCATGGCGGCGCGGCGGCCGGACGTGGACTTCATCCTTCCCCTGGCACCCGATGTCAGCCCGGAGCTGCCGGGCGGCCTGGCCCGGCCTGCAGCGGCCGCGGTGAGCGTGGTCCAGGGTGACACCCACGGCGTCATCCGCGCGTGCGACCTGATCCTCGCGGTATCGGGCACGGTGACCCTGGAAGCCGCCATTCTGGGGACACCCATGATCATCACCTACAAGGTGTCCCCTCTGAGCTACCGGGTGGGAAGGCGTCTCATCCGGGTGGATCGGGCGGGACTGCCCAACCTCATCGCCGGCAGGATGATCGCTCCCGAGCTTCTGCAGGACGATGCCACGCCGGAGGGGCTGGCCCGTGAAGCCCTGGACTTCCTGGACAGCCCGGGGCGACTGGAGCGGCAGCGCCGGGATCTGGCCGGTGTCCGGGAAATATTGGGAAAGCCGGGAGCGGTGGACCGGACGGCGGATCTGGTTCTGAAGCGGTTGGCGGCTACGGCGTCACGGCCCCCCCGCGGCAGGCGGTCCAATCCTGGAAGGGAGATTCTGCCAGCCTGGATCCGAGGGATCTATGGTCTCGGCTGGAGCCTGATCTGGCCTCATGCCCTGCTCTATTATCGGCTCAGGTCATGGACCGACGGCAAGTACGCCGAAAGCGGCCCGGCCCGCCTGGGGCTTCATTTTCCCGCGGTGCGCCCTGCCAGCTTCCCCTTGTGGGTCCACGCCCTTTCGGTGGGAGAGACCCTCTCGTCGGCACCCCTGGTGAGGGCACTCAAGGAGAGGTGGCCCGAGGTCGACATTGTCTTTTCCACGGCCACGGAAACGGGGCAGAGACTGGCTCGAAAGACCCTCTCCCCCTGGGTCCGGACTTTTTTTTACATGCCCCATGACCTGCCCTGGCTGACGGAAGGACTGGCCCGGAGGATCCAGCCCCGGTGGTTCATCCAGGTCGAAACGGATCTCTGGCCCAGCCTGCTGTGCGCGCTCCACCGCCATGGGATCCCATCGGCCCTGGTGAACGGTCGCCTATCGCCCAGATCCTTCCGGGGAATGATGCGGATGAAAGGGCTCTGGGGGCCTCTTCTCACAGCATTCCAGGCCGTTTTCGCCCAATCGGAGGCGGACCGGGACCGATACATGCTCCTGGGAGTCGAGCCTCACCGCATCCATGTTTCGGGAAACCTCAAGTTCGATGCGGCGCCGGCCGGGCTTCCGCCTGGGGAGGTGTCGAATCTGCGCGATTCCATCGGCCTGCCGGGGAGCCGGCCGGTCTGGATTGCTGGGAGCACCCACCAGGGCGAGGAAGAGGCGCTCCTGAGAGTCCATGCACATCTGCGGCGGGATCTCCCGGACCTTTTCCTCATCCTGGCTCCCAGGCAGCCGGCCCGGGCTGGCGAGGTCGCGGACCTCTGCCGGCGGAGGGGCCTCAAGAGCGCTCTGCGGTCACGGGGCGAGACCAGCCGCGAGGCGGACGTGCTCATTCTGGACAGTCTCGGAGAGCTGGGCCGGTTCTATGCGGCGGCCGACGTCGCGTTCATAGGCGGAAGCTGGGTCCCCCTGGGGGGCCACAACCCTCTGGAGGCCGCGGCGCAGGGAAAGCCGGCATGCTGGGGACCTCACCTGTTCAATTTCAGGGAGATGGAATCGGAGCTCCTGGGCTTGGGAGGATATCGGCGCGTGGCGTCTGAATCGGAGCTTCACGGGTTTTTGCGCGCCTGTTTGACGGATCCGGTTCTGCGCGGCGAGACCTTGTGGAGAGCCAGGACGTTCTTGGGCAAGCACCAGGGTGTCGCCGAGCGATTGGCGGAGGCACTGCTGGGGGAGGGCAGACAGGTCTAAGCCGTTGACATCCCGACCCCTTTGCAGCTAGATGGGGGAGTGACGATCGCGCTGTGCCAGGAGACGGATGCTCACCGAGCTGACTCAACGGTGGTGTTTAAATCATGTTCGACAATCTTTCCGACAAGCTGCAGAAGGTATTCAAGCATCTCCGGGGCCAGGGTAAGCTCACCGAGGCCAACATCCGGGAGGCTCTCCGCGAAGTGCGCATGGCCCTGCTGGAAGCCGACGTGCATTACAGGGTGGCCAAGGATTTCGTGGCGTCCATCGCGGAGCGGGCCGTGGGCCAGGAGGTGATGGACAGCCTCACCCCGGGCCAGCAGGTCGTCAAGATCGTCAACGAAGGGCTGACGGATCTCATGGGGGGGCAGGCCGCACCCCTCAACCTCATCGGCAAGCCCCCCGTCGGGATCCTGCTGGTGGGGCTCCAGGGATCGGGAAAAACCACCACCACCGCCAAGCTCGCCCGCAGGCTCGTCAGCGACAAGCGCAGGCCTTGCCTGGTACCCGCCGACATCTACCGGCCCGCGGCCATCCAGCAGCTGACGACGCTGGCCCAGCAGCTGCGGCTGCCCGTCTATCCGTCGTCGACAGAGCAGCGTCCCGAAGACATCGTGAGGCAGTCCATGGAATTCGCCCGTCAGCAGAATTGCGACACCCTGCTGGTGGACACCGCCGGGCGACTGCACGTCGATGGGGAGCTCATGGACGAGCTGACCCGGGTCAAGGCGATCCTCACCCCGTCGGAGATCCTCCTGGTGGCCGACGCCATGACGGGCCAGGATGCCGTCCAGGTGGCGGCGGCTTTCCACGAAGCCATTCAGCTCACGGGCGTCATCCTCTCGAAATTGGACGGCGATGCCCGGGGCGGCGCCGCCCTCAGCATCCGCTCGGTCACGGGCTGCCCCATCAAATTCATCGGTGTGGGTGAGAAGCTGGACGCGCTGGAGGTTTTCCACCCGGATCGCATGAGCTCCAGGATCCTGGGCATGGGGGATGTCCTCTCCATCATCGAGAAAGCCCAGGAGGCTTTCGACGAGAAGGAAGCCGTCGAGCTGGCCCGGAAGTTCAAGGAAGATACCTTCAGTCTGGAGGATTTCCGCGACCAGCTGCGCCAGGTCAAGAAGCTGGGGTCGATCCAGCAGATCATGAATCTGCTTCCCGGCATGGGGATGTTGAAGGATCTGAAGAACGTTCAGGTGGACGAAAAGGAGTTTGTCCGCATGGAGGCCATCATCAACTCCATGACCCGGGAGGAGCGCCGGAACGCCGAGATCTTGAATGGCAGCCGCAGGCGCAGGATCGCGGCGGGAAGCGGAACCAGCGTCCCCGAGGTGAACCGGCTCATGAAGAGCTACGATGAGGCCAGGCGCATGATGCGACAGGTGATGGGCGGAGGGACGACCAAGAAGAAGAAGGGGAAAAAGAAAAAGGCATTTTTTCCTTTTTAATCTAAACGTATTGGTCTATATGAGATCTTTTACGTGAGCCTTGTTTTCACTCGGATCGCTGAGGGGGGTCGAGCGGTGATGCCGTTCCGGGGCTCCACAGTCGAAAGGGTTTTTTTTGCATTCTGGACCGAGAGTGGATGCCCTTCGGGGCGCTGCAGCGAACGGAATTCCGTATGGGGAGGTAGACCACAGCTTATGGCGGTACGCATTCGATTAGCTCGTCGCGGAAGGAAGAAGAGACCGTTTTACCAGATCGTCGTGGCCGATTCGGAGTCGCCGCGGGACGGCCGTTTCATCGAGAAGATCGGCATTTATAATCCGCTGCCCGAAACAGCCGAGGTGCGGGTGAACGCCGAGCGGCTCAAGTACTGGATGGACAACGGTGCAAAACCCTCGGACACGGTACGCGGCCTGATACGGAAGCACGGGGTCGGGGCTGGAAGTTAGGCTTCTCAGAGGCAGAGGCCATTGCGGCGCATGAGAATCCGGAGGTCAGCATGTTGAAGCAACTGATCGAGTTCATGGCACGAGCTTTGGTGGACAATCCAGAAAAAGTGAAAGTCTCCGAGATCGAGGGTGAGCAGACCTCCGTCATCGAACTGCGCGTGGCCAAGGAGGACCTGGGCAAGGTCATCGGCAAGCAGGGCCGCACGGCCCGCGCCATGCGAACCATCCTGAGCGCCGCATCCACGAAGATCCGAAAACGGGCGGTTTTGGAGATCATCGAATAGACCATGGAGGACCCTTGCCTGGTAGTGGTGGGTAAGGTGGGTGCAGCCCATGGAGTCCATGGAGCGTTGAAGATTCTCGCCCAGGGGGAGAGCTTTGGGACCCTGGAGCCAGGGGATAAGGTTTACTGGAAGCCCGAAGGCGCGGGGGATCAGGTCCGGGAGCTGACCCTCGAAGCGATCCAGCCCCACGGCAGGACATGGCTCGTGCGCTTCAGGGAGATCCACGACCGGGAGTCCGCCCGTGCCATGGCCGGCAGGGAGATCCTGCTGCCCGAGCTCATGCTGCCTCCCCTGGAGGATGGCGAGTACTATCATTATCAGCTTGTCGGGCTATCCGTCGAAACGATGGATGGGAACCGGGTGGGAGCCGTCGCGGGCATCATCGAGACCGGCAGTCACGACGTGTATGTCATCAGGGACGGGGAGCGGGAGGTTCTGGTCCCCGCCATCGATGACGTCATCCGGGAGGTGGATCTCGCGGGGCGCCGGATGGTCATCGATCCACCGGAAGGTTTGCTGGAATAGATGATCTTTGACATCCTGAGTCTCTTCCCGGGAATGTTCGCCTCGCCATTGAGCGAAAGCATCCTTGGGAAAGCCGTGGATCGCGGGCTGATCACCCTTCGCATCCAAAACATCCGTGATTTCGCCCTTGACAGGCACCAGATGACCGACGACCGGCCTTTCGGGGGTGGCGAGGGCATGGTCATGAAGCCCGAGCCCATCGTGAGAGCCCTGGAGGCCATGGGCCGCGAGCCGACTCCCCACGTGGTGCTGCTCAGCCCTCAGGGCCGATTGTTCCATCAGGGTACGGCCAGAAGGTGGAGCGGGCTCCCCCGCCTCGTTCTGATCTGCGGTCGATACGAGGGCGTGGACGAGCGGGTGGCGCGCCACTTCGTGAATGAAGAAATCTCCATCGGCGACTACGTGCTCACGGGGGGAGAGCTGGCGGCCATGGTCATCGTGGACGCCGTGACCCGTCTGATTCCAGGAGTGCTGGGCAACGAGTCCTCCGCCGTGGCGGAATCCTTCGAGGAGCTCATCCTGGAGCATCCTCAATACACCCGGCCTCAGGAGTTTCGCGGATTCCGGGTCCCCGAAATCCTCCTGTCGGGCCATCATGCGGCCATCCGCAAATGGCGCCGGGGACATGCCCTCCTGAGGACGAGGCAGAGGCGCCCGGACCTTTTCGCACGGCTGGAGCTGACGGTGGAAGACCGGGATTGTCTGGGAGGCGCCGAGGAGGAAGTGGCGGCCGAGGGCCGGCATGCCGATGCCGGGGGAGACATTTAGCCGCCATGGAGCTTCACCTGGCCCTGGTCCATTATCCGGTGGTCAACCGCAGGGGCGAGATCGTGGCCTCGGCCGTCACGAACCTGGACCTTCACGATCTGGCACGAGCCGCGCGCACCTTCAACGCCGCGGCCTGCTACATCGTGACGCCCCTCAAGGACCAGCAGGAGCTGGCCGGAGACTTGATCCGGCACTGGTGCGAGGGGGTGGGATTCAGGCTCCACCCCGAGCGCGGGAACGCCCTGAGGCGACTGAGGATTGTGGAGAGCCTCGAGGCGGCACGGGAGGAGATCCTTGCACGATCCGGCCGCTATCCCCTGGTTTGGGCCACGTCGGCACGGGAGATCCGGGGGGCGCTGGCCCACGGTCTTGCCCGGAGGATCTTGAAGGGGACGGAAGGTCCCGTGCTCATGCTGTTCGGGACGGCCTGGGGGCTCTCCGGAACGGTTCTCGAGGAAGCGGACGCCGTGCTGGAGCCGATCCGCGGGGTCGACGACTACAATCACCTTTCGGTGCGGTGCGCGGCGGCCATCCTGCTGGACCGACTCCTGGGCGAGGAACGGGTGACGGAGGCCAGAGGAAGCGGTTTCGGTCCGGATGACAGGAAGGACGACGGGTCGTGAATTGAGATGGGATCCGATTCATGGGTCCCTCATTGCAGATAAGAGTTGACGGAGGTTGTGCCATGGGCATGGGAGTGGTTGAGGTTCTGGAGCGCGAGCAGATGCGGGAGGATATCCCGCCTTTTCGAATCGGTGATACGATCAAGGTCCACGTGAAGATCCGTGAAGGCGAGAAAGAGCGTATCCAGGTATTCGAGGGCGTTGTCATCCGTCACCACAAGGGTCGGCTGAGCGCCACCTTCACGGTGCGGAAGGTTTCCTACGGCGTCGGCGTCGAGCGCATCTTCCCGGTGCACTCCCCGCAGATCGACCGCATCGAGATTCTGAGGCGGGGTCGCATCCGCCGGGCACGCCTGTACTACCTGCGTCAGCGCGTGGGCAAGGCTGCCAGAATTCAAGAGAAGCGTTAGCGACGTTGAAGACAATCGAAGCCCCTGCCGTGGACTTGCAGCAGTTCGAAAACGATGCCCACCGCAGGGGTTTTTTGTGGGTTTCGGGAATCGACGAGGCCGGCAGGGGTCCCCTGGCGGGTCCCGTGGTGGCCGCCGCCGTCCTCTTCCCCCCCGACGCGGATCCGCCGCCCGCGCGGGATTCCAAGGCCCTTTCCCCTCGCCGCAGGGAATCCCTCCTGGTCGAAATCCTCGGCCGGGCCACGGCGGTGGGCATCGGCTGCGTCGAGGCCCCGGTCATCGATTCCATCAACATCCTCCAGGCCACCTTTCTGGCCATGGAGCTGGCACTCCGCCATCTCCAGCCCGCTCCCGACCTACTCCTCATCGATGGTCCGTACAGGCTTCCCCTGCCAACGCCCCAGCTGGGCATTCCCGGGGGGGACCGGAGGAGTGTTTCCATCGCCGCGGCCTCCATCGTGGCCAAGGTCCACCGCGATGGGCTCATGGATCGTTATCACGACATGTACCCCGCCTATGGCTTCGACCGCAACCGGGGCTACGGCACGGCCCAGCACCGGGAAGCTCTGCGGCGCTGGGGGCCCTGCCCGCTGCACCGCAGGAGCTTCATGGGGGTTGAGAGGGGCGGGTCCGAGGGAGAAGGCCTGAAAAGGTGAGCACCAGCCGTCAGCAGAAGGGCCGGGAGGCGGAAGACCTTGCGGCAAGGTTCCTGGCCGGGCAGGGGATGGAGATCGTCACGCGAAACTTCCGGTGCATGCTGGGTGAGATCGACCTGGTGGCCCGCCACGGCAGGACCGTGGTGTTCGTCGAGGTCAAGTCCCGGTTCAGCCGGAGATTCGGCACCCCCCAGGACATGGTCTCCGAGACCAAGCAGAAGCGCCTGACCCGGCTGGCCCAGTGGTACCTGAAGAAGCATCAGCTCCTGAGGCAGCCTGCGCGTTTCGACGTGGTGGCCATCCAGTGGGTGGCGGGCGAGCCCGTGGTGACCTGGATCGCCAACGCCTTCCCGGCTTCCGAATGAGGGGAAGCTCCCATGCCCGCGGGAACCCTTTACGTGGTGGCGACTCCCATCGGCAACCTCTCGGACATGACCTTCCGGGCCATCGAGGTGCTCCGGGCCGTGCAGTGCGTGGCCGCCGAGGACACCCGTCACACCCTGAAGCTCCTCACCCACTACCAGATCCGCAAGCCTCTCGTGAGCTACCACAGCCACAACATGGAGGAGCGAGGCCCGGCCATCATGGCCCGGCTGGAGGGGGGGGAGGACATCGCCCTGGTGACGGATGCCGGCACTCCCGGCATTTCCGATCCCGGCACTCGCCTGATCCAGCAGGCGGTGGCCCTCGGGATCCAGGTTATGGTGATTCCCGGCCCCACCGCTTCCGTGGCGGCCCTCGTCGTCTCCGGGCTTCCCACGCATCCCTTCGCGTTCCTGGGATTTCCGCCCCCGCGCGGTGGCTCCCGCCAGCGCTTCTTCACCCAGGCCGCAGTCCTTCCCATGACGCTCATCCTGTATGAATCAGCCAAAAGGCTCGGAAGAGCACTCGCCGACATGGAGGCCTTCTGGGGAGATCGACGGATCGCCGTGGCGAGGGAGCTCACGAAGATCCACGAGGAGGTGTTCCGCGGCACCGTCTCCGAAGCCCGGAAGCACTTCGCCCAGGGCGTCAGGGGCGAGGTGACCCTGGTGGTGGAGGGAGCCGAGGCGGGGGCTCCAGCCTCCGAGGCGGACCACAGTGCCTGGAAGGAGGAGCTTCAGAGGCTTCTGCGGCAGCCCTCCACAACCACCCGGGACGCCGTGGAGGCCGTCGCGGTTCGCTTCCGCATTCCGCGCGGGAAAGTGTACCAAGAAGCCCTCGCAAGGAGCGAAACGCTTCCTCCGGAGTGACCAGGGCGGCCCGCCCGGGCCGGCGGTCCATGTTGCCGACTCCAAACGGTCCACATCCCCCTCTCCACTCCCTGAGGGGAGAGGGAGCCTTAAGTCAGCACCATTGCGGTCTGGGCGCATGTCCTCAGCCTCCCCCGGCGGCTCCAGCGTGCTTGGTGAAACCGCCGGAGAGGGAGGCGGCTCAACGACGCTCATTCCCCCAACGACGCTTCATGTGAGGTCGGGCGCCCTTTCCCGGAGGTCAGGCCTTCTTCTGGTCCTGGGGCTTGGCGGATCCGGAGCGGGAGGACCGCCAGGAGGCGCTGTCGCAGATGCAGCAAAGGGGGAGCTTCTTCCCGTCCTCCTCGCAGACGTGCTCGTTAGCGCAGGCGTTGCAACGGTAGGTGCCGGCCTGTACCTCGGTTCCCGCTCCAATGTGCTCCTTGGCCATCTTTCGTCCTTTCTGATATTCGCGTTGGCTTCAGCAATGGCAAGCCCAGCCGGTTATTGGCCTTTCGTCAGCCTCTCCATGGCGCCGTGCCACGAGCAGCGTCCGCAGTAGGCTTCGGTGCCGTCCTCGAGCCGAGGAGCTTCCGCGGGGTCGCCCGATTCCTGGAACACGACTTCACCTCCGACGATCTCGAAGTCATGGACTTCAAACTCATCCTCCTCATCCTTGACGAAAAACTTCCGCGAGGCACAAACGGGGCATTTGGCTTCTTCCATGGGGGGGAGGAGCTCCTTTCTTGGTTTGGGCTGCCGGTGCGCGTCAGGATCCGGCATTCACGAAATGCCACGGGATCCAGCTCATTGAATCCTTCCAGCTCATGATCCTCTAAATTAATCATCCATCGAGCCGGCGTCCGCTCTCCCCGAGAAAACGGCCACCTCGGTGCCCGTGCCCGCCGAAAGGATCCGGGCCGCATTCCCCTGGTGGACGGCGATTTCGAGGTGGCCGCTGCTCCCCATGATGGCCACCGTCGCTCCCGGAGGCACGTCGCCGTAAGTCCTCGCGATGCCCGGCAGGGATGCCATGCCGGGAAGCTTCACCGCCCAGGCAGCCAGTCCCTCCTTCCGGCCAAGGTCCGCCTCCGTGACGTTGGTGACCAGATTACCGAAATGGTCGACGTGCACCACCTGCCCCAGGAGCCCGTCGTCGCGCCTCTCGGCACGGACCCAGGAAGCCAGAACGGGGCTGCAGCTCGGACCGAGGCCTTCGAAGGGGAAGCCGAGGGCGAGGTGCGCGGCCACGGGAGCGAACAGGTCGCGGCCGTGGAACGTGTGGCTCACCGTGGGCCGCCAGGTCTCCGGGTTTTCGAGGGAGCGCGCCTCCCAGCGGGCTTCCATGGCCAGAGCCCAGGACAGCAGCCCGTTGTCGGGACCGAGGACGATGGAGCCGCACGCCAGCCTGGCGGCCAGAGCTTTCCGGCTCGTGCCGACTCCCGGGTCGACGACGGCCACATGGATGGTGCCGGGCGGGAATGCGCCCAGGATCGACTTGAGCACGTAGCTTCCCGACCGGATGTCGAAGGGAGCCACCTGGTGGGTGACGTCCACGATGCAGGCTCCCGGACATCGGGAGAGTATGACGCCCTTCATGCTGGCCACATAACCATCCACAAGGCCAAAATCGGTGAGCAGGGTGATGATGGGAGTGTGTCCGCCCTCAGGCACCGTGGATCTCCCGGGCCTGGTGCCGTCGGCGGAGGAGGTCGGGGGTGGCGTCATCGTACTCCTTTCGAAGCTGGAGCAAAATGATGGCCCCGATCACCAGCCCTCCCCCCACCATCTGAAGGGGCTCCAGGACTTCACCCAGCATGAAAAAAGAGATCACCCCGGCGCTGATGGGCTCCAGCGTGGCCGTGATGCTGGCCCGGGTGGAGCGGATGAGGCTGATGCCCTCGAAGTACAGCCCGAAGGGGACGAGGGTCCCCAGGATGGCGACATAGAGGATCAGGGCCCACTGGAGCGGCTCATAGGTTTGCCGGAAGAGGTCCACGGGCGGGGGGGCTCCCTTCCAGACCAGCCCCAGGGTGTTCCAGAAGAGGGCGGCGAAGAGGATGGAATGGAACAGGACGGTCCAGGGGCTGTACCGGCGCATCCCCTTCTCGCTGCAGATGGAGTAGCCCGCGAAGGAGACGGCCGCCGTGAGCCCCCACAGGACCCCCTGGCGGTTCAGGGCCAGGAGGTCCAGGTTGTAGCCTCCCACCACCAGGTAGCAGCCGGCGGTGGCTCCCACGACGGCGACCAGGGTGGCGGCGCTCAGACGCTCCCTCAGGAGCACGACGGAGTGCAGGGCGATGAGCACGGGAGCCAGGTACTGCAGCAGGATGGCTGCGGCCACGTTGAGCTTGCTGATGGTGATGAGGTAGGTGAAGTTCACCATGGCGAGCCCGGCAATCCCCAGCGCGGCGAAATACGGGACCTGACGCGGGGGAATGACGAGGAGGGAGCGGTTGCGCAGCACCAGCCAGATCAGGAGCAGGAGCCCCGAAAGGGTCACCCTGGCCTGGGTCAGCTGGAGCGGCGTCATGCCGCCCAGAAACAGGTACTTGGCCGACGACCCCGAGACCGCCCACAGAATGGCGGCCAGTGCCACGAATAGATACCCTTTGCGGGGAACCGGTGATGCCGTCATCACATCCCAACCTTGTTTTTTGGCGGAGCCTCCGGGACCGGCAGAAGCCTCCCCGGCGCCGCTCCGCTGCTGCCCCAGGTGACGACCCGCAGTCATCTTATAAGCTTGGGAGGAGAGTGTCCATAGCCGGAGACGGCGGCCGCGCGATGGAGCCAGCGCTTCAGCCCATTTTGGCAAGCGGCAGCCCGGGGCTTGCGTCGAGGTCGGCCCGACAGCTCCGAGGGTCTGAGGTATTGCATGCAAGACCCCGACTGCCCCGTCACTGAACTGTAACAAACCCCTCCTACCCTGCATCGCGTGGCTGGAGCGTGAGCTCGCCCAACCAAAGCGGGCTCGCTGCGGTCTTGCCCGAGATCAGCCCAAGCGGAGCCCCCGCTCCCGGCATACCCGGGCGTCCCGGGTATTTCGGTCTCGGCTCGTTGTCATTCGTGTAAGACAGTCAGGAGGTACACGGCGTGATCGCAAGGCAGGACAAGACCCCTCGGTGGCTGGCCATGACCATTCTCCTCGTTCTTCTGGCCCACGCGTCCTCAGCCATGGCCTGGTGGGATGAGAAGTGGCAGCATCGCAAGAAAATCACGGTGGACACATCGGAAACCGGGGCGGAGCTCAAGGGCAGCGTTTCTGAATTCCCCCTGCTCATCCGTTTGCACACGGGCAACTTCAACTTCGCCAGTGCCCAGGAGGACGGCTCGGACATTCGCTTCATCAATGCCGACGACAAGGAGCCCCTCAAGTATCATATCGAATCCTATCAGCCTGTGGATGAAATGGCCCTGGTGTGGGTTCGCATTCCCAGACTCGCCGGCGGCAGAAGCCATCAGACCCTCTGGATGTATTACGGAAACAAGGCCGCCCCCGCCGCCCAGGACAAGGGAGGAGTTTACGATGTCAACGCCCTCCTGGTCTATCACATGGGCGAGCCTGAAGGTCCGCCCAGGGACCAGACGGCTTACAACAACCACGCCGCCGAATTCACAGGCCAGGGCGGGGTGCCCTCCATCATCGGCCAGGGCATCTCCCTCAGCGGCGCGGGGGAAAAGCTTGTCCTTCCCAAGTCCTCATCCTTGGACCTCTCCAAGGGCTTCACCTTCTCCACCTGGCTCAAAGTCCCCCAGGCTCAGCAGGATGCGCGCTTATTCTCCTGGGAGGGCGATGCACCGGAGCAGCTGGCCAAGCCGGTTCAGCAGTCGCTGGCACAACCGGAGCGCTTCATCGTGGCCATCGACCAGCTGAGCCTCTACGTCAAGGCATCCTCCAGCGAGGGATGGAGCGCCGCCACCGAAAAGACGACCACCCTCGCGCCCGACACCTGGCATTTCGTGGCGGTGACGGCGGAGCCGGCCAAAAAGATCTCCATCTACCTGGACGGGGTCCTGACGGCTTCCGTCGACATCCCGGGGGGCCTTCCCAACCCGCCGACGGAAATCGCCATCGGCGCTTCCTTGAAGGGGCAAAACGCCATGGCGGCGGAGCTGGACGAGGTCCAAGTCGCCCGTGGCGCGCGCTCCGCCGCATGGGCTAGGGCGGCCTACATCAGCCAGGGCCCCACCGAGGGACTTGTCAAGCCGGCCGAGGAGGAGAGCGGAGAGGCAGGAGGTCTGCCGGTCTTCTACTTCAAGACCATCATCAAGAACCTGAGTCTCGACGGCTGGGTCATCTGCGGGTTTCTGGCACTTTTCGCCGCCGCCACCTGGGTGGTCTTTCTCAGGAAAACCCTGACCTTCTGGGTCATGGAGAAGCAGAACACCGTGTTCTCCAGGGCTTTCGTCCAGGATCCCGACCCCCTGGCCGTGGCCGGCCAGGGCATGAAGTATCCAGGATCGTGCCTTTATCAGGTCTACGCCGCCGGATGCCATGAATTCGAGGCCAAGGCGTCCGTTTCGGAGAACCCGGGGTCCAAGGTGCTCGGCGATCGAGGCCTGCGAGCCTTCAATGCCGCCTTGGACCGCGCCTTCGCGCTTCAGAACAAGGACATGAATTCATGGCTCATCTTCCTCACCATGGCCATCGCGGGCGGGCCGTTCCTTGGCCTTCTGGGCACCGTGTGGGGCGTGATGAACACGTTCGCCGCCATGGCCGAAGCCGGTGAGGCCAACCTGGCGGCCATTGCCCCGGGCGTCGCCTCGGCCCTGGCCACCACGGTGTTCGGCCTCATCGTCGCCATTCCGGCCCTCTTCGCCTACAACTACCTGGTGACCAAGATCAAGGGCCTGACGCTGGATCTCAACACGTTCGTGGACGAATTCTCCATGAAGGTGGAGATGACCTACGGGAGGAGGGGATGAGGCAACGCATTCGCGAAGAAGTGAAGGCTTTCGACGAGATCAATGTCACGCCACTCCTGGACCTCGCCTGGACACTGCTCGTCGTGTTCATCATCACGGTCACGGCGGCGGTTCAGGGCATCAAGGTGAACCTTCCCAAGGCCAGTGCGGCGGCCAGCGAGGTGAAGCCCACGACCAAGGCCATCACCATCGCCGCCGAGGGCCGCATCTTCCTGGACACCTATCCGGTGACACTCCAGGAATTGGAAGATCGCCTGCGCCAGTTCAAGGCGGCGGATCCCAATTTCCCGGTGGTCATCAAGGGCGATGAAAAAGTCTTCTACCGGAGTGTCATCGAGGTCCTGGATATCCTGGCGCGCCTCGAGATCAGCCAGCTGGGGCTGGTGACACAGAAACTGGTCAAATAGGCAAGGCGCGGTGCCGGAGGGCCAGGGGCAGGACCGGCCCCAGGCTGGAGAACGGAAGATGAAAGCCGGGCCTGAGGACGCTTCAAAGGCGGAGACGCGAGATGGAAGAAAACGGCAGCGCAGGCAGCTCGTCCTCCAGATGGATCTGGATCGCTTCGGGTGCTTTCGTCCTGGGCATCCTCCTGATCAGTGCTCTTGCCATCGTGAGGCTCGTCATGAACGACGACGGCGAGAGTCGTAAGAAGCGGGCCCAGATGGTGACACTGCTTCGAGTCCCGCCGCCCCCTCCCCCCAAGGTGGAAAAGCCTCCCGAGCCGGAGATGAAGAAGAAGGAGGAAGTTGTCCAGCCCGAGAGGAAGCAGGCCGCGGACGAAAGCCGAGACGATAAGCCGGCGGGGAAGAACCTGGGCGTGGACGCCGAAGGCGGCGCGGGATCGGACGGCTTCGGGCTGGTGGGCAACAAGGGGGGCCGGTCACTCGTCGGTGGGGGAGGCGCCGAGCTCATGCGGCAGTACGCCGGGTATCTCAAGGTCGTTCAGGACGAGCTGCGCAAGCGGGTCCAGGAGGTCATGGAGCGGAATGGGGGCATCCCCAGGGGAAAGCTCCAGGCCACCGTGAAGATCCAACTGGATCAGAGGGGGACCGTCGTTCATTACCAGATCCTGGCCTCTTCCGGGGATTCCAGGATGGATCAGGCGCTGCGGGATGCCCTGGGGGGCTCCTCCATCAGCCAGCCGCCCCCAGAGGGAATGCCCAGGCGCGTGAACATTCGCATCTCTTCCCAGGGGTGAGCCCCGGTTCCCCGGCTTTCGGGCCCAACCGAGACTTCCGTGACTCCGCAAGGCTCGGCTAGGAGAGGGATGCATCGTGTGGGAGCAAGCTTTGCGATGCGCGCGGCGGACAATGTCCACAACCGATTCGAGGTGACGCATGAAGCGAACCATTTTGAAAGTACTTCTGGGACTGGTGATGCTCGGTGCGGGAGTCGGAGCCGGATACGGATACGGCAAGCATCTCCTGGGCATCGAGCGCAGGGAGCATGAGGAAGCAGTCGCCGGGCTGAACAAGAAGGTGGCGGCCATCCAGAAGAAGTACACCGAGGAGCGGGACCAGAAGGCCACGTGCGAGAGCCAGAAGCGCGCCGCCGCGGCCGAGCTGGAGAAGCTGCGCCAGGCCGGCGGCCAGATCGTGGATGTGGCCAAGAAGCTGGAGGCCAGGGTGGCCGAGCTCGAGGCTGGCGGAAAGGAGGCCCAGGAGGCCCTGAATCAGGCCAGGGGGGCGTACAGGGCTCTGGAGGACAAGGCCGCGGAGATCGCCACGGTGGCCCGGGAACGGGGCGACGAGATCAAGAAGCTCCGAGGCGAGAATCAGGGGATCGACTCCCAGCTCAAGGGAACCGAAGCCAAGCTGGAGCAGTGTGAGTCCCACAATGCCCGGCTCGCCCTTCTCGGGACGGAGCTGGTGGAAAAGTACGAAAAGAAGGGCCTCGTGACGAGCATGTTCCAGAACGAGCCATTCACACAGGTCAAGAAGGTGGAGATCGAGAACCTCGCGGCGGAGTACCGTGACAAGATCGAGAAAGAAAAGCTCAAGGTCAAGCAGCTCCAAGCGGGCCAGCCCCAGAAGGCACCTCGTTGACAGCCATCCTCAAGAAGATCCTCCTCATGCGACCGTACTCTTTGATCGTTCAGGCCACTGAAGCTCGGCCAGCGCGCATTCCTTCCCGAAAGCCGTGGGCTCGGGCGGTCCTGGCGGCCTGCCTGGCTCTCCTGTGCACGACCGCCCATGCTCAGGATGGACCACCCCCTCCATCCATCGAGAGCATGATGGAGGATTTGAGCCACGCCGAGATGCCGGCCGATCCGGCGGACTCCCGTCAAAAACCCCCCGAAGACGGGCCCACCTTTCCCATCCGAGCCTTCGTGGTGGTGGGAAACAGCCTGTTTTCCGAGGAGCGGCTCGCAGAGATCCTCGCCCCTTATGGCGGACCCGCGCAAACGGCCGAGGACGTGGAGCAGGCACGCAGCACCCTTGAAAACTTTTACCATGAGGCCGGCTATCCCACGGTCATGGTCAGCGTCCCTCAGCAGCTCGTCGAGCAGGGGACCGTCACCCTCGAGGTCCAGGAGACCACGGTGGGCAGGGTGAGGGTCACGGGCAACCGTTACTACAGGGCCGAGAGGGTCATGAAGCGCGTCCCCTCCTTCACGCCGGGCGAGATCCTCTGGGTACCGAGGCTCAATGAGGAGCTCAACCGGGCCAACAGTACTCCAAGTCTCAAAATCACCCCATCCATCGGCCCGGGGGAAGAGCCCGGCACGGTGGACGTGGAGCTGCAGGTGAAAGACTCCTTCCCCCTTCATGGGCATCTGGAGCTGAGCAACCGCTTCAGTCCCGACACGACGGAGCTTCGCCTCAACGGGCTCGTCAGCTTCGACAACCTCTGGCAGCTGGACCATTCGGCCTCCTTTCAATACCAGACTTCCCCCCTGGACCCGGAGGAGGTGCAGGTCATCGCCACTTCCTACGTCATGCCACCGCCATGGAACGAACGGCACTCCGTGGCGCTTTACGCCCTCTGGACCGACAGCGCCACGGCCTTCGGCGACGGCTTCAACACCGTGGGGAAGGGGATGATGGTGGGGGGACGGTACGTTCTGCCGCTCCCTTCGTACAAGAGTTACAGCCAAAGCGTGACTCTCGGAGCAGACTACAAGGACTTTGAGGACACTCTGGATTTCGGCTCCACCGCGGCCTCGGACAGTACTCCCATCCAGTACATGCCGTTCTCCGCGGCTTACAACGCATCCCTTCCTGATGAATGGGGTGTCACCCAGTTCAGCGGTGGCATCAACGGGACCTTTCGAGGTCTGGTGACCGATGCCGAGGAGTTTGCGAACAAGCGTTTCAAGGCCCGGGGGAACTATCTCCTAGCCACCGCGGGCATCGAGCGCGTCCAGAAGCTGCCCGCCCAATGGAGCCTTTACCTCAAGGCTGACGGCCAGATGGCGGACCAGCCGCTCATCTCCAACGAGCAATACGCGGCGGGAGGCATGGAGAGCGTTCGCGGTTATCTCGAGAGCGAGGTCCTGGGGGACGACGCCGTCCACGTCACGGTGGAGCTGAGTGCTCCGGACCTGGCCCGGCTTCTTCAGCTGGAGGACAAGCTGCGGGGAGTCCCCTATGCATTTTACGATCAGGGCAGCCTCTGGATCCAGGATGCGCTCCCGGCGCAGGAAGACGAGCATTTCCTGAACGGGGTCGGGATCGGCATTCGCGGGAGCGTTACACGGTATTTCGACTACGACTTGTGCTGGGCCATCGCCCTTTCGGAGCAGGATCACACCGAAGCGGGCGAGAATCGCCTTCATTTCCGCGTGAAGCTCAGATTCTGACGGGGTCGCATGAGAGATGGCTCGCAAGAGCTGGGATTCCTCAGGCGGGCGAGCTGCCATGGAATCCAGGGTGCGCGATGAACAGGATTGTTTTTGTTCGTATCTTTGGATGGCTCGACATCGGCCGGTCGCTGCGGGGGGAGAGGGCGTCATGAACAAGTTGATGGCAGGGATAGCGGCAACAGTGGTGCTTCTTTTCGCATGGATCGGGATGCCGTCGGCCCAGACCCAGGGGAGGGCTCCTGCTGTGGGATCGCCCTCGGCCGACCCCATGGAGGGGATGATCGAGCTGTTGAAAATGAAAGGGGTCATCAGCGCCCAGGAGGCTGCATCCATCCTGGAAGGATCCCCGGGGGCCCGGACGGGCCGTGACATGAGCGCGGTCATCGAGCTTCTGACGCAAAAAGGCGTCATCAGCCCCGAGGAGGCCGACCAGTTCCTGGCCCGCCATGGGCGCGCACCGTCCGGAGAGGTGGGGGTGGCCCTGGTTCCAGCATCCCGGGAAGAGGAGGTGGTTCGCGAAATCTCCAGGAAGGTGGCCCGCGAAGTCAGGCAGGATGTCCAGGAGCGCGTGAAGGCGGAGATCCAGGAGGAGAAGGCCAAGGACGCCAGGCTGGCTTCCTCTTCCTCCGACTGGGCCCAGCGCGTTCGATTCGGCGGGGACATTCGACTCCGCTACCAGGGAGAATTCTATGACAAGGACAACGCGGCTTTTCTGAAGGTCGGAAAGAACGGCACAGTTTCCGGCGACCTGCTCAACACAACCCAGGACCGCAACCGCTTTCGCATCCGCGCCCGCTTGAGCGCCTCGGCCAGGATCCACGAGACCCTGTCGGCCAACATGCGCATCTCCACGGGCAACGAGGACGATCCCGTCTCCACCAACGAGACCCTGGGAGACTACTTCAACAAGGACGGCATCGTCCTGGACCAGGCCTATCTGCACTGGAAGCCCCTGGAAAGCCTGAATTTCTGGGGAGGCCGCCACCCGAGCCCGTTCTTCCACACGGACCTCGTGTGGGATCACGATCTCAACTTCGAGGGCGTCGCCGGCAGCTACACCCACGAGCTCTCCGACCGGTGGAAGCTGTTTGCAACGGCAGGGGCATTCCCGCTCCAGGAACTGGAATTCACCGAGCGCGACAAGTGGCTCTACGGGGTCCAGGTGGGGGCCGAGGCCCGCCCCGACCCGGATGTCACCGCCAAGGTGGGGGTAGCCTATTATGACTACGTCAACACCGTGGGCAAGGCCAACACCATTCAGCGTCCCGACGAGAACGACCACACCGCGCCTCTCTTTGTACAGAAAGGCAACACACTCTTCAACATCGAGCCCCAGGGCATACGGGTGGCGCTGGCTTCGGAATTTCGGGAGCTCAACGTCACCGGCCAGCTGGACATCGGCTATTGGAAGCCCGTCCACGTGATTCTCGTGGGCGACTACGTGCGCAACCTGGGGTTCGACAAGACCGACGTGGCGCGACGGACGAGCATTCGCAGCATCCCGGAGGAGGTGGAGGGCTATCAGCTCGGGCTCCAGGTGGGGCACCCCAAGGCCCGGAGCTTCATGGCATGGAACGCGTACCTTTATTACAAGCACCTCGAGGCCGACGCCGTCATGGATGCTTTCACCGACTCGGACTTCCATGGGGGCGGCACCAATGCAGAGGGCTGGATCCTCGGCGCCGAGCTGGGTCTCTACAAGAATGTCTGGCTCACGGCCAAATGGCTCACCAGCAATGAGATCTCCGGCCCCCCCCTTGCCATCGACATCTTCCAGTTCGACGTCAACGCGGGCTTTTAACCAACGGGACGCCGTCGGTCCCGGGGGGGACTCTCCCAAGGAGCGGAGGCAGGTTCGGTCGCGTAGATGACACGGGCCAGGATGAGTCGATGGTCCCGAAAGGAAAACCACCATCCATGAGAATCGGAGCGATTTACCCACGCCGACTCTTTTCGGCCATCTTCGTCGGGCTCATGCTTTGCCTTCCCGCGCCCTCCTTGGCCGACTGGCAGACGATCCCTCCGCCAGGACCCAAGGGGGCCGAGACGGCCCGAAAGACCCTCGAGAGCGCTTTCCGGCAAGCGCAAGACGGAGGAAATCCCGTCCACATCGACGTGGACCTGGAATTCAAGGAGGAATCCACCCGGGCTCAGAAAGGCGACCTGGTGCAAGTCCATTTTACCGCCTGGGACGAGGACGGCAAAGTCGCCAGGACCACCCGCCGGGAAATCGCCATGGACAAGGCGGTGGCCAAAGCGGACGGATACCAGGATCGCCGTGAGTGGGGCCCCGAGCCAGTGGTGGGAGGTGCCGGGACCGTTCCCTTATTCCTGGGCGAGGTCATCCTCGGCATGGAGGCAGGGCAGAGGAAGAGGGCGAACATCCCCCCCGAGAAAGCCTTCGGCGTTTCAGATCCCGCGAAGAAGCTGGATTTCCCCTGCGCGAGGACCATGCCGCGGAAGGTGCGCCTGTCGGCGCACGAGTACACTTCCCGCTACAAGACCTTTCCTCAGCTGGGTCGGGAGGTGGATTGGGTGCCGTATTTCAAGGCTCGAACCGTGGAGGTCACCGACGCGGATGTCGGGCTGGAGCTCCTGGCCAGAGACGGCGAGCGCGTCGAGGAAGAGCTCGGCGCGGCGGAGATCAAGGTTGCGGGAGAGATGGCGACCATCACCCTGACGCCGCGCCTGGGAGCTTCGTTCACCCTGAAGGATCGGCAGGGGAGGATCGTCTCCACCGACGGCCGATCCTTCACGGTGGACTTCAACCCGCCCCTGGCCGGCAGGAGCGTCGTCCTGGACGTGGAGGTTGTCTCCATCGTGAAGGCCTCGTCGCTCAAGGACAAGGAATTATCCTGGACGGAGGATCACGACGAGGGACTGGCCCGGGGCAGGAGCCAGGGAAAGCCCGCCGTCCTCGTCCTCTACGCCGACTGGTGCGGCTACTGTAAAAAGCTCTTCGAGGAGACCTTCGCCGATCCCCGCATCAAGGCCCTGCGCGACGATTACATCTGGGTGCGGGTCAATTCGGACCGGGAAAAACAGTACCACGAGCTATACCAGCAGAACGGGTTCCCCCTCGTCATCCTGTTTGACAGGCAGGGTGGAATAGCCCGTAAAATCGATGGGTTCAAGGATGCCTCCGCGCTCCGCAAGGAGCTGGCCGCCCTGGGCTCCGCCATTTGAATCCGACCGGCGTGAACATCGATTCCATTTTGAAGGAGCCTGCATCATGCTGCGCGATACCCTCGTAATGTTCCTCATCACGGGAATGATCATTTCGCCGACATCGACCCTGGCCGGACCCACGGTTCCCGGTCTCCGTGGGAGCATGCCCGCCGCGGTGCCACTCCCCGCCGACTCCCTCCCGGTTCCGACGAGCATCAACCTTCGGGGTGTCTCCTCGTTCCAACTGGACGACGTGGCCAGGAAGCTGACCATCCAGCAGGACGAGCCCAGGGCCGTCATCAACTGGAAGTCCTTCGATATCGGAGAGCAGGCCTGGACACACTTCGATCAGAAGGGGAACAAGGACTGGGCGGCCCTCAACCGCATCCACGACTTGAATCCCAGCCGCATCATGGGCAAGCTCACCGCCGACGGCCGGATCTACCTCATCAATCAGAACGGGATCCTTTTCGGTCCCGGCTCCAAGGTGAACGTTCACTCCCTCAACGCCGCGACCCTCAATGCCGTGGACGAGGATTTCCTCGCCGGAATCAACCGATTCAAATACCAGGATTACATGGGAGCCGGCTCCCAGGCACACCCGAGTCCGTCGGTGGCGAGCCAGGGCGCCATCACCGTGGACCAGCTGGGATCGGTCTTCCTGATGGGCCAGTCGGTGGTGAACGAGGGCTCCATCGACGCCCCCGTGGGCCAGATCGGCCTGGCCGCGGGCTCCGAGGTGGAGCTCCTGGCGGACACGAGCGGCAACCGGGCCGCCCGAATGGTGAAGGTTTCCGGGGAGCCCGGCCAGGCGGTCAACGCCCCGACGGGCCGCCTGGCTTCGGATACCGGATTTGTCGGCATGTATGGCCGGGAAATCTTTCAGGACGGAGTGATCCGGGCGGTCACGGCCATCAAGAAAAGCGGCCAGGTTGAGCTCTTTGCCACGGACCTCATCTCCACGGGCGTGGGAAGCACCACCGAGTCCCCTGTCGCCGATTCCGACGAAACGGCACACGAGTCATTTGTCTACCAGGCTGGACGCATCCGCTTTTCAGGCCTCGATCCCCTGTCCCCCAGCTTTCCGCAGGCAGGCGTGAAGCGCATCGAGCACCGGGGGGGACTCTCGGCACCATCCGGAGAAATCAGCCTCGAAGCCATCGAGCGTGTCTTCCTGGAGACCGGGAGCCTCGTCGACGTGAGCGGCGCATGGGTGCGCAAGCCGGCCTCAGCCCGAATCGTGGAAGCTCAGCTCAACAGCGTCAACCTCAAGGATGATTACGGCCAGAAGGAGGGCGCCCTCAAGGGGAAGACGGTCCAATTGGAGATGCATGGGGGCACGGCCATCGGGGACATCCAGGGCTCCCTCAGGTCCCGGGAGCTCACGGCCATGGATCGCAGCACCGAGGGCGGCAGCATCTTCATCACGTCCTCCGACGGGGACTTGGTGATGAAGCCCGGCGCCGCTGCCTTCTTCAAGGGAGGAGGGACGCGCTACGATGCGGGGGCGCTCGACACCACCACGCTCATCTCCGGGCGCAGGTTTTATGACATCGCATCGGCTCCCCAATGGCTGACCTACGACGGCATGCTCAATGCCCAGTCCGTCATCCACAAGCGGTTCGGCATCAAGGAGGACTACAAGGGGCTGTTCACCGGTGGAGCGGTGCCTCTGCACCAGCGTGTCGACGCCCTGGCGCAGGGAGCCGACGCGGGCATGCTGCGGATCGCCGCGCGCCACGTGCTCCTGGACGGCGTCCTGGACGGCTCGGCGACGCGCGGGTTCTACCAGTCCAAATCGGGCGATCCCTTGGACGAATTCGGCTATCTCACCGCCATGGGATGGCGGGAGCCAGCGGGAGGGACCCTCGTCATCGGCGACCCTCCCACCAAGACCAGTGCCGAGCTCATCGATTTCATCACCCATGCCGTCCGGTTGTCCTCGGCGACGCCTGCCCTGAGCCGGAACCTTGGACCCGCTGACCAGCCCTGCGACCCCGTCGATCCGCGGGAGACCGTCCTGTCCACTGCCATCTTGAACGGAGCCGGCCTGGGACAGATCAGCCTCTACGCCAACACGTCCTATGTCATGGATGAGGATGCCAGGATCGCCCTCCTCCCGGGAAGCACCTTTTCGGCCATGGCCAGAAGCATCGAGCACGACGGAGCTGTCAGCATCCCATCGGGAACGGTGTCTCTCGCCGCGCGGGACAATCTGACCGCCCTGGCATCCATCCTGGGGGAGCCTAATGAACGCTACGTGGCGATGGACTCCCTGGTCACGATCGGCCCTCACTCCGTTCTCGATGTCTCCGGCAGGGTCGTCGACGCCAGCCCCGCCGGGGGGGGAGGAAAGAGGGAGAGCCTGGCGTTTGCGCACCTCAAGGGAGGCTCGGTTTCCCTCTCGGACAGCACCCGGAGTGGAAACGGGCTCTTCATGGCTCGGGAAGCTCTGGTGGATGTCAGCGGCGGCTACGGCATCAGCGAGTCCGGCAAGCTGTCTTCGGGTAACGCGGGAACGCTCGAGCTGATGGGCTCCTATATCGGCGTCGATGCCACCCTGCGGGGGTTTTCCGTTGTGGGGAGCCAGGGAGGCACCTTCGCGGCCCATGCGGACGAGGTGCGCGTGAGCGCAAGCCCCCCCTCCGCGGCTCGGCATTCGGGCGGGGAAGCCTCGGCCTCCCTCGGGAGCGGCGTCGGATTCCACCTGGCTCAGGGTCTGCTGGACGGAACCGGTTTCAGTCAGATCGAGCTCAAGAGCGTCAACGATCTGAATGTGGAAGCCGGCGCGACCCTGAGGCCATCCACCGTCAAGTACGAAGAACCGCTCCACGCCGCGACCGTACCCGGCCTGCTGATGTCGGGAAGCTCCAAGGGCGGCGGAGCCCAGTCCCCGGGGCTCGGACTTCGGCAGATCGACACCCCGCTCGATCTGCTCGGCAAGAGCTCCCTCAAGGCTTCGGCCGGTGTTCTGCGATTCATCCCCGGCATCGATCAGGTGGCCAACGATACCGCACAGGCCGCCGTGGGGAAGGGAGCGTCGCTGTCCGTGAGTCCCGGCAGTCAGATCAGCCTGGAGGGGCCCAGTGTAGAGATGGCGGGCCGACTGGACGCCCCCTCTGGAAAGATCAGCCTCAGGGCGAGCCGAAACGACATCGAGGTCCAAACCGGCGGCATACTGTCCGCCCCAGGCTACAACAAGCCCGACGGCAGGCCGGCGAACCGCCTGGCGCCTCTTGGATTCACGCCCCAGACGGCGGGAGAGATTGCCCTGCAAGCCACCACCGGCAGCCTGATCCTCCAGCAGGGAAGTCTTCTGGATGTGTCCGGTTCGGAGCCGGTCCCGGTGATATTCAAATCGGCGTCGGGGCTCCCCTCCGTTTCAGTGCTCGGAGGCGATCCAGGCGCCATCAGCCTGACATTCCTCGACGAACTGGTTGCCGACGGAACCCTGACGGGCCATGGACGCTCAACCAGCCTGCGCGGAGGCACCCTGACCGTGAGCGGCAGGGACACCCAGAATCCCCTCGTCGTGGACAGTTCCCGGCTGGCGCGGTATGGGGCTGACGGGTTCGACGCCCTGACCTTCTCGAGCCGTTACGGCCTTCAGTTCGACGGTTCCATCGATGCCCGCGTTGCGAGAAGCCTGACCCTCGATGCTCCCAGGATCCTGGGTGATAGCGACAAAACAGTGAGTCTCGCCTCACCCTGGATTCGGCTGATCAACACCTACTGGCCCGACACCGCGGGCGGATCACCCAGCCAGGGACGGTTGAACCTCTCCGGCGACTGGCTCGATGTCCAAGGCCGAGTGGTGCTCTCCGGTTTCGAGGCGGCGGCCCTCACGGCAGCCAGGGACATCCGGTTCAGCGACAGGCTATACAGCCTCGAGGGCCTGGGCTCGGTCTGGAGCGGGAACCTCGCGGCGTCGGGCGGTTTGACGCTCACGGCCGAGCGCATTTACCCCACCACCCATTCCCAGTTTCGAGTCGAAGCGACGGGGTGGATCGAGACGCGTGGAACCGCCCGGGACCTCACTCGACCCGTCTATTCGGCCGGAGGCTCCCTGACACTTGCGGCGCCCCTCATCGACCACCAGGGGGTTCTGGCGGCCCCCATGGGCTCCGTCGCACTGGTGGGGTCGGGTAACGATGGGAGAGTCTACCTTGGCGGGTCGAGCCTTCTCAGCACGGTCGGCGGTCCAGCCGTGAATTATGGGTCCCTTGACAACCTGTTCTGGACACTGCCAGACAAGAAAACGCTTCGCGCCGTGGAAGTCGATGGGGCGCCGGAGAAATCGATCACTCTGCAAGCTGCTGAAATCATCGCCCGCGAGGGCTCCCGGGTGGATACCTCGGGAGGAGGGGAGGTTTTCTCCTATCAATTCCAGCCCGGCATTGACGGCTCCTTGAACCCCTTGCGCAAAGCCGGACGCTTCGTGATCCTCCCCGATGATCCCATGGCCATTCCCGGGGAAGTGGTTCACCTCCCGGCCTCCGATCTGATCAAGGAAGGCCCTTACACGCTGCTTCCCGAGGAGTTTGCGTTCCTTCCGGGAGCGCTGGTCGTCACGGACCTGGGTCTGAATGCGTCGCGAGGCGGCAACGCCTGGACGGAAGAGGGATACCGGCTCGTCATGGGGCGCATGGCCCTACCCGGGACGTCGGCCGATTCGGGACCCATGAAGGCTTTTTCGTTGAGGCCCGCCGAGAACGTGCTCAAGGAAGGCAGCTTCACCATGGCCAGCTTCACGGCGGGAGATGGGGGCCGCCTGTCCCTGCAGGCCTCCACGACGCTATTTGCCGGAGCCTTCCAGGCCAGGGCGCTGGACGGCTTCGAGGGAGGCTCCGTGGCCTTGAGCGCCAGGAACATCCACGTCCAGGACCTCGGGGTCAAGCTTCCACCCGACTTCGATTCAGGCACGCCCGTCCCGGCAGAGCTTCGGGGCAGTCTCTTCGTGAGCGGGTCTTCGCTCTCCGGAGGCGGTCTGGGCCGCATCGTCCTGGGTGACGCCGCCACGGAAACCGTCACCCTGACGCCGGGGAGCAGCCTGGAGGCCGCCGTCGTCGACCTCCACGCCTCCCGCGAGATCCTGGTCCAGTCGGGAGCGCGGGTCCTGGCCCTGTCGGAGCAGGGGGTGGGCCAAGTCGGCCTGTATTCGCCCCGGGGAAACATCAGTCTCGAAGCCGGCTCCCTGATCCATGCCACCCGCGGCATCAACCTCGAAATGAGCACCATGAGCTTCCTGGGCGACCTGCTGGTGGACAACAGCTCCCTCAACCTCATTGGCGAGAGAATCACCTTTCTCCCGGAGGGCTCTTCCGCCGGCGGGAGTGGCCTTTTCGTAACGGATCGGCTCTGGAGCCGGTTCGGGAGCTTCCAGAACATCAGCCTCAAAAGCTCGAAGGACATCCTCTTCTCCGGCGACTTCGACCTCTCGGTGCCCGGTCTCCTCACCCTGGACAGCGCGCGCATCGCGGGGGAAGACTCCTCGGGCGACGGCGCTTCCGACGTCACGCTGCGTGCCGGGCGCATCGATGTGCTCAACACCTCCGGGACCACTTCCGCCCGGTCGTCGCTTCCACACGAGGGCAAACTGCGACTGACTGCCGCTGAGCTGGTCCTGGCCAAGGGAGATGTGCTGCTGGACGGCTTCGGGACAACCGTCTTCGACGTTCGGGGCGACCTGACCCTCAAGGGGAAGGGCTCGCTGTCGGCGGGCGGCGACCTGGACATCCTGGCGGCCCGCATCACCGGCTCCCTTTACTCCGACGCTTCCACTCCCTTTACAGCCACCGAATACCGAATGCTGGCCCTGACGGGCCAGTTTTCCCTGGGGCACTCGGGCGGGGCCGCCGGCGTCGGAGCGACGCCCGGCGGGAAGGTCTCCGTCACCGCGCGCTCCATCGAGCAGGGCGGCGTCATCGACCTGCGCTCCGGCATGGTGGCACTGGCCGCGACGGGGACGAGGGAGATCGACGGTGTCACACTACGCGGCGGCTCGGTGATCACGGCCGCCGGCACTGAGCTGGGGCCGGGGGGCACGGTGTCCCTGAGTGCGGTCGGTGGCGGTGTCCGCCTGGAAGCGGGCTCACGCATCGACGTCTCGGGCGGCACCCAGGGAGACGCGGGCTCCCTTTCCATCGCATCTCCCCTTGCGCCCGTCACCCTGGCCGGGACGATCCTCGGGCATGCCAAAGGCGGAATCGGTGGATCCTTCGCTATGGAAACCCTTTCCCTGGATCATTTCTCCGCTCTCAATGCCGCCCTTTCGGCCGGCGGCTTCAACCACTCCCTCGCTCTGCGGGCCAGGACCGGCGACGTCGTCATGGGCGCCGGCGACGCCGTGGCGGCTCATCACGTTTCCCTGGGCGCCGACGCGGGCAGCCTCGACGTCCTGGGCCGCATCGACGCGTCGGGCGGCGGGACCATCGCCTTGGTCGCGGGCGGGGACGTGACGCTTCATGCTGGGAGTTTTCTGAGGGCTTCGGGAATCGGAGCCTGGGCTAACGGAGGAGAGGTGAAGCTTTCCTCTGCCTCGGGTTTCCTGAACCTTCTCGAGGGCTCGACCGTCGACGTCTCGGGGGAGGCCGGCGGCCGCGGCGGGGTGCTGCACCTCAGGGCCCAGCGGCAGGAGAGCGACGTCCGCATGAACCTGGAGGGGAAGGTTTCCGGGGCTTCCGGGATCCTGGCCGAAGCGTTCGGCATCCATGCGTATACGGGAGCTAAGACCCTCGGTGCAGCCGATTTTACGGCTCTGCAGACCGATACGGCTCTCTACATGGCCAACGCCTCGGCCATCGAGTCGAGGCTCCTTTCCGCCTTGGAGAGGGACGGCTGGGAAGGTGAAGCCCTGCAGCTGCTTCCTGGCCTCGAGCTGCGAAGTACCGGCAACATGACCCTGGGGACCCAATGGGACCTCACGACCTGGCGCTTCGGCGGCAAGCCCGGGGCTCTGACCCTGCGCGCCGGGGGGCACCTGAGCCTCCAGGCGGACCTTGTGGATCATCCGACTCCGGTGGGAAACCTCTTCAGCTCGACAGCCTTGCACTCGTGGTATTTCAACCTGGTGGCCGGGGCCGATCTCTCCGGGGCGGATGTCGCCACCATCGGAAACGGCGCCTGGGATCTCACCATCCAGGCTGGGCGGCAGGTTTACACCGAGAGCGGCGGCATCCGCCTGGCATCGGCCCGGGACATGGTCATCGGGCCGGGTGCCGCGACGGGTTACATGATCAGCTCCTCCATTCGCGGCAGCGTGGGCTCTTACACCGGCATTGTGAGCGGCCGGGCGGGGCGGGATCTCAAGATCAGCGGCGGCGCCATCCAGACCGCCTTGGGTGACATCGACGTGCAGGTGGGACGGGACCTGGTCCTCGAGAACGTCCGGGACTTTGGAACCTCTCTCGACATGTTCAGGTCGCTCGGATCCGTCAGGACCTTCGGCGAATCGCCCAACGGAGTCTCCGGCATGGCAAGGTACTGGGAATATGCGGGTGGAGGGGACATACGCCTCAAGGTCGAGGGATCCGTCAAGGGAGGCGTCAACCAGGGTGCCGACGCCAACCTCAACGCATGGGACTTCGCTTACGGCCTCAGGGTCCCCAGAACGTGGGGAGCGAGCTACCAGGGCAGGGATGCGACGGAGGGCATCGCCACCCTAGGCGGCGGCAGCATCCGGACGCTGGTGGGCGGCGATTTCTTGACTCAGGCGGGGACGTTCGGCAAAGGGGACTTCGTCCTTTTCGCGGGTGGCAGCGTCGACGGCCGCTTCCTGGTCAAGGACGGTGAAGCCGACATCCGGGCCGCGTCGAATATCGGCCGGGGACCCATGGGAGTGGTCCTGGAAGGCTTCGATGCGCGCATCACGGCGGCCGCTCTGGGCCATGCGGACATCGCGGCCATCGTGAGCCCCACCATAGCGCGATCCCCCTTCACCGGAACCGAGTGGACGCTCGGGTACACGGAGGATTCCGCGGTCAGGATCCAGGCCGCCCTGGGCGATGTGACCCTGCGGGGGGACAGCCCCTATCACGATATCTCCTCTTCCTTCGCGCGCCTCGAAAAGGTTCTGCCTCCCACCCTGGAAGTCACCGCGGGCCGCGACATTCTCCTTCGCAGCGAGCTGGCCCTGGCCCCCTCTCCCTTGGGCAGCCTGGACCTGGTGGCGGGCCGGGACATCGACGGTTTCCACATCAGGGCCGGGGGATCCGAGGCCAGGGCGCTCATCGCCATGTCCGACATGGATCCCTCCGGCGTCTACGGATACCGGAGAGGCTTTGGGGTGTCCGACCTTTTCAACCGGTATCTTCACGCGCCCTGGCCGCTCCACGGCGGCGACCCGACGCACTCGAGCATCCGGGCGGGTGGCGAGATCAGGAACCTTCAGCTGTACCTTCCCGAAGCCGCCGAGATCACGGCCAGAGGCGACATCCGAGACATCTACCTTTTCGGGCAGAACGTCCTGCCGACGGACATCACCTCGGTTTATGCCGGCGGCAGCCTGCTCTTCAGCTCTTCCTCGGCCGGGAGCCTGGACACGGGTATCGAAATGGCGGGCCCCGGTGCCCTGATGGTTCAGGCACGCGACTCCATCGACCTCGGGACCACACGGGGAATCCAATCCCTGGGCAACACTTACAACGCCATTCTCGGAGACAAGGGGAGCGACGTCTTCGTGGCCGCGGGATTCATGAACGGACTGGGGACCGATGCCGTCGCCGGATTCTTCCGTGAGCTGCAAACGATGGGCAAGGAGTACAGCGATCTGCTCTTCCAGGGGAAATCCCAGGAAGCCCTGCAGCTCGTCGAAGATCTGAGGACCCAGTTCATGCAGCCCCTCCTGGGCCCAACACAGCTCTCCTCGCCTGGCCGCATCAACATGACCACTTCACAGATCAGCACGGCCTCGGGACCGGATGACATTTTCGTTCTCTCCGCCGGCGACCTGAACGTCGGCAGGAGCACCTTCTTCAGCGACGAGCAGCAGCGGAAAGGCACCGGCATTTACACCGCCGCGGGCGGCGCCATCAACATCTTTTCCCATGGAGACATCAACGTCAACGAATCGCGGGTCATGTCCTTCCGGGGCGGTGACATCACCCTCTGGAGCGACCGTGGGGACATCAATGCGGGCCGGGGCTCCAAGACCGCCGTCAGCGCCACGCCGCCCAGGCTGACTTTCGTCGGCGACGCCCTGGTCCTGGTCTTCAATCCGCCGGCGGTGGGCAGCGGGGTTCGGGCGGTGACCTTCGACCCCGACGGTGTCGAGGGCCCCCTGGTGGAGCCTCCCGCGGGAGACATCTACCTCTTCGCCCCCGAGGGCATCATCGACGCCGGCGAGGCGGGCATCGCGGGAACCAATGTCTTCCTGGGCGCGACCCAGATCCTGAACGTGGAGAACATCACCTTCAGCGCGGGGTCCGTGGGCGTGCCGGCGGCCGGCGAAGCGGGGGCATCCATTGGAGCCCTGTCGGGGGCAGCCACGGCCACCGAGGGGGTCCGGGACGTGCAGCAGTCCGCCTCCGTGGCCTCGGGCCGCAACGGCGGCGGCATGGACCAGTCCGCAACCGAAGGCTTCATGGCCAAGTGGCTCGAGGTGAAGGTCCTGAGCTTCGACGTCGACGAGCCCTCGCCTACCGAGGAGGATTCGTAAGGATGGAAAGCACTGGGAAGGCCAGGTCAGACTGAGCTCGTTAAGCCTTTGACAATGGTATGGAGACTTCCTGAGGACGCAATCAGGCAAGGGTCGAAAAAACCCTAGATTTGGGAAAGGACGGTCTCATAGTCTGAGTGGGAGCCGATCCAGAACCAGATAAAATGGTCTCCATGCTTCACGCAGACGGCACGCCACTCACTTCCGACGCGCACGGAGTAGATGGGGCGCTTGGGATGCACTGTTTTGAAGTGAAGCGACGGATGCCATGGATCATGTAACCACAGAGCATAAACCTTCCTCGCCTTTGCTCTCACAGGGGCGGGCAGTTCTCGGTAAGCCTTCCAGAAGCCTCCGGTCGCGCGAGAGATCACAGGATATCTTCGAGCGGCACTGTTTTCCCGGCCTTGAATTCCTTTATGGCCTGATCCGCCATTCGAGCCAGCTTGTCCTGGGAACCGGCGAAAGCCTCGTCCCAGCGAGCCTCATCCTCCAGCTCCATGAGCATTCGAGCAGCAATGGCATCCTGGCTCTCACATCCTGGCTCTCAGGCGGGAGTTTTGAAATGGCTTCAAAAGCCTTTTTCAGCAGTTCGGTCATGGGACGTCCCTTTCGCATTTCAATGAATCGATGAAATCGTATATATTATCATACATACTGCACGTGAAGAGCGATAGTCAACCTCGCTCTTGAGTAGAAGGGCGAACCACTCACTCGTTAGCTTCGATATCACGGGTTAATGAATCTCCTGCAGCTCAGCAGGGTAAGCTCCGGCGATGCGGAGCCGTCGGCCCACAAAACCACGGTGTTCTCGTGCCTTGGCGGTGATCATTGACCGGGCCCCTCTGCTTCCGGGGAAATGAAGCAACTGTTCTCCAAAATCTTAACTTGAGGGGGCGCAAGGGAGGTGTGTTTAATTCCGCGGAACAACAACCCCCTACCGCCGCAGGCGGGAAAAGGGATCGAGCGGATGGTGATAGGGAGTCAGCGGGGGAGATGGAACAGCTGCAAACCTATGCAAAGACGGAAAGTCTCATGGCTGTGTGCTCATTGAACGGCCACACCATTGAGTATCCAGTATTTGAGTCGTCATGCCGGCGGTTTTCAAGCCGGCATCCAGTTCTTCTCCTGGATGCCGACCAAAGCTTGTCCCGGCAGGTTCGAAGTCGGGAGACCGCCGGAATGATGAAGCGAGTGCTGTGTAGGCTATCTTTGTGCTCAGGACCAGCCGAGCTTCCTTCTCAGACCCGCGAGGCCCGCCACGCCGGAGCCCAGGAGCCAGGCGGCCCCGGGGATGGGCACGGGGGCGTAGTCGTACGCCACGCGGACGGAGCCCTCGTAGCTCGTGGCGATGGAAAAGGACCGGCCTCCGGTGACCGACACCGAGTCGAAGCTGTTGGCGTTGAGGAGGAATTGGACCGACCCCGATCCCATGAAAGGCGCCAGGTCGCTTCCCGTGAGCACCAGCTCCGAAAAGGCCGACAGCCCGGGCGTCGTGAAAAACCCCGCTTGCCCGGCAGCCAGCGTGACGTTGTCCACCGCCTTGCCGACAAAAGCATCGTCCGCCCTCAGGGACGAAGGGCCGCTGATGTCGATGAAATATCGATTCCCCGCCCCCAGGATGGATTCATAATCGAGCTTCTCCCAGGTGACCCGGGACGGGTTCTGGCTAGTAGACACCGTCAGGGAACTGTTCACGGTCCCGATGAGCGTGAAGGTGGCTTTTTGGAGCGTTCCCAGCGCGGGGTCGAACCGAGCCAGCGAGAGAGCATGGTTCTCGATGGGCGTGAGACCGGACTTCAGGTCCGAGAGCACGACCAGGGCCGCCCTTGAAGGGCCGGCCCAGAGGGCAACCACGGCGAGGCATGCCAGAAATGCCGTGAGTCTTTCCTTCATGTGCACAACTCCCTCCTTTACCTTGCATCTTGAGATTCATGAAAGCCCAGCCCCCGCCAGGATCCAGGGGCATGCGGCTGATACCAATGTCAACGGGAGGCGGACTTCCTCGCCACCACCTCGCACTCCAGGGTCTCGCCACCGAAAGGGTCCCGGTAGTCGATGAGGATCTGGTCGGCCGTGACCTGAATGATCCGCCCCACGAGATGCCCGGTGCGGACCAGCTGCCCCGGCCTGGCGTCTATGTGAAGCTCATAACCGTCGTCCACATTTCGCACCTCGGCTTCCCCGAGTGGCGTGGAAACCCTCGGCCCATCTTGAGGCGAAAAAGCGATCAGCACTTCGTCGCCCTGCACCGAGGTCACCCTCCCCGGCAAAGCCGGGTCGGTGGTGTAGGTGTCTCCCACAGCCGGGGCCTTCCCCATGCGCGACCGATAGGCGTCGACCGTCACGCGAGCTTGGGCGGGTCGCTTGCGGATTCGGGCCATGGCAAGGACGTAATCCGCCTCCCCCCGCTCAGGCTGCCTTCCCGCCAACAGCCTCAGCCGCATCGGCTGTCCGGAAGGTTTCCCCACGATCTCGGCCCCGATCCTCTCCAGGATCTCCTCCTCGAAGCTTCGCTCCCGCCCGGCGGGCGGTGCTCCCGCCCCGGGCCCGGCCGCGATGACCAAAGGCTCGCTCGTCGACCGGGGAGTGAACACGGAAGCCTTCGCGACGGCCTCACCGCCTTCCGACAGCGAAGTGGACGCCGCCAATTCCCCCGAGGGAATCCGGCAGGTGAGCGCCACCTCCACCCGGTCGCCTAAATGGATTAGACCCTCGCTGCCTGAGAAGGCGGGGGCGGTGACCCCCCAAAAAAGCGAGGCGAAGCCAATGAGAATGACCATGAAGCTTTCGATCCAATTCACGAAGATTCCCTTCCTCAACATCCGGGCCTCGACCCGGATTCGCGCCGACCGGAGCCGGTCCAGTAGCCTCGGCACTCACTCGCGCAACGGCGCTTGACGTCAACGGAATGAGGGCCCCCCTGGTGGGAGGCCCCCGTTTTAGGCAGGTTTCAGCTGCTTGAAGCGACTATGGGTTCTGGCAGTCTTGGCAGCCCGTGAAGGCGGGGTATTCCTGGTCGGTACCCTTAAGAAAATTCATCTCGTCCTTGGCCGCCCAATAAGCAGCCTTGGTGGAGGGAACGTTGGCGGGAACCGAAGCGTAAGCCATGAGCTCTGTCACCAAAGGATGGGTGTTTGAGTAGCCAGGCGCCGCAGGATCCTCGTAAAGCCACTGAACGGACCAGAAGTCATAAAGGCCGTTCCTGACGTTCACACGGCTGCCAGCTTCTCCGTTGTACTTGAGGGCCTTGGTATTGGCAGGCAGCGCAAGGGCCTGGTCGGCGTCGGCATAGCCAATGGCACCGAGACCGTTCCAGGTTCCCGAACCATTGATGCAGTTCATCATGTCCGAAGAGCCGTCGTTGAAGTACACCGTAGGACCACCAACTACCTGATTCTGTGGAAGCGAGGCGCCCCAGCCATTTCCCTTCATCACTGCAAAGTCCATCGTGGCGTGGGTTCCGGACCCGGCATGACGGTAGCAGCCCACGATGTTCGCGCTAGGATTGCCGGTGACCGAGAAGTTGGTGCCGAAATCGGTCCAGAAGAAGGCCTGTCCCGAAAAAATCTGAACCGCCTGCATCCGGCTGATGTTGTCGAGCTCAAGGCCATCCTTCTTGACGGACTTGTTGACGAAGAAGCCAAAGGGCACGACCAGGGGGTTGTAAGCTTCGAGTCCAGTGGTATCGATGCCGGAAAAGCTCCTGCTGACCGCGCCGCCACCGAGCGGCCCCTTCAACTGGCCACTGCTCGACTGGACAAAAGACTCGCCTGCCACGTCGGAGGCACCGAGGGTGATCCTCTGGCACTTGAGACGGGAGCAGCTCGTCCCACCGGTCCAGGCCGTGCAGGAGGACTCATCCACCATCATTCGATAGTAAGGGGCGAGGCCAGAACCGGGGAAACCGAGGGATGTGGACACACACTTCTCGGCACTGCCGGCCATGCTGTCATCCCCCTTGAGGGCCAGGATGCCGTCGAAGGACGCCTTGGACGAGTAGCGGATGTATACCTGCTGACCACCACATGTGCCCCTGGTGATGCCGTTCTTGGTGTCGAACTGGGCGCGACCGACATTCGTGCACCCCTTGTTGATCAGGAAGTCGTCGGCGGCGTCGTTCCAGAACAGGTGCTGGGCCGAGGCGCCATAGAGGTTGATATTGATCTGGGCCGAGGCCGTTCCGGCAAGGGCCAGGACGGAGAAGCCCACGAGGGTGGATTTGAGCAAATTCTTCATTTCAATCCCTTTCTTGCTCACTGAATCTCGAGAATACAAATTCTTTCCCAAAGCTAGCTGTTCTTGCGCCGAATGCCGATGAGGCCCAGGAGACCGGAGCCCAGCAGCAGAACGCTGGCGGGGATGGGAACGGCACTGGGATTGATGATCGTCCTTCCATCGGCCATGGTCCGGATGACCGCCACCTTCAGCCCGACGGGGTTGGCTCCATTGGCATTATCGTAGAAGTAAAGGGCCTGGTCGATGAATCCACCAGCGCTCAATTGCCCCAAGTTTTCTTCCGCGGTCTTGAGGGGAATGAAGCCATTCAAGCTACCGATAGCGAGCCCGCTCTGTGTGTAAGATACCCAGTGGGATTGCAGGTTGCTTTCCTGGCCAATGACGGTACCACCGGTGTTGTTGAGAGTTCTGAAATAGGTCCTGCTTGAGCCTGCCCCAGAATTGAAGCCCGTGAATTTGCGGTTGCCTGCCTGCTGGCCGGTTAAAGGTCCACTGGTCCAAGCATCGGTAGGCTCGAAAAAGCTTGCATAATACTCCACCACCAGATCGCTCAAGGACTTTCCGGGAAACATGGAAACGTTCCAGGCCGCCGCTCCGCCGCCCACAACAACGTTCGTCGGAGAAACACCGGCGCTCTTCCAGCTGCTGATATCCAGCAAATCCGTGGCGACTTCAACGCCGCCGCCGTTCTTGTCGTAGACCACCCGGATCAGCTTGCCTTCCTCGAAATAGGCCGCGGCCTGGCCGGCGCCCACGAGCATCATGGCGCCCACTGCTAAGCTTGCGATGAGCTTCTTCATTGCTTTTCCTCCTGAATGTGAAATCAAGCTCTTTCCTTCACGTTGATCCTCACTCCAGGCAACCCGGCCGTCCGATGGCGTGGGCTGCATCCCCGCGGGCTCGTCACGACCTGGAGCTTTGTGCCCCTCCATTCCCGCGATGCGCCCCGATCGGACCCGTTGGCTTTCCGTCACCCGGTCACCCGGGCTTTGGCTTGATCTGAAGCTGAGCTGAACACCGACGCGGCATCCAGCTTGAAAACCCTTTCACGAATTCCGGTCCTCCCTCGGAGAACCGTGAAGAGAGAGCCCATCCCGGGACACTCCCCCCTGCCTCCCTTCCACCTCCTTTCTCTCCCTCGAGCGGCTCGCCGGACCTCGCCCCTTCGCGGTGGGTCCAGGTTTTCGTCCGTGAGGTGAGAGCGCTCGGCGTGGGGCCATGAAAAAAGCCCAAATCAAGCGCCGGCCAGCTCTCGATTTGGGCTTCCTGTGTCCTGAATTCCCTCAGGGCAGCGAAGTACCCGGTAATGTCTTCAGTGGGCTGAAAATGGTTCCGGAGTGATCCCGAGGATGGAGTCCAATCACCGCAGGGTCACGGCGACCTCTCCACTCTGTTGCCTTTGAGAGCCCTTATAAAGGGCGTCTGTTACGGTTTCATGTCGGGAGCGTAGCGTTTCAGTGATACATGCCGCCATCCTCTCATCGATGGTTGCCCTACGCCGAGCAGCCCTTCTACCGAGAAAGCATCACGGATTCTCAACCGTATCGTCCCAGCCTCGCTCAAGGCCGTTGCAACGACCCCATGACACTGCGAAGGGTTTGGATTCCTGCTCCTGTCATCCCGAACGAAGTTCAGGGGTCCCGGGATTTCTCCCCTGGGTCGAAATGACGGAAAGTCCAGTTTGCAGCCGTTCGCACCATGACCCGAGCCGAGAAGGAGCGGCGGCATCGAGGCGCAAACGGACGCTACTTCTTCAGGATTTCCTCGAATTTCTCCACGCGCCCCAGGGTCCCCTGGGTGAAGTTCATCTTGACGTAGCCGGTGAACTTGCTATCCATCAGAGTCCTGATGGTGCGATAAAGCTTGTCCAGTCGGTCGTGGCTCTCCCTGGATTCGGCTGCCGCGACCCGCCGGGCCGTTTTGCCCGAAGGGCCCCCGCCGGTCTTGGGCGCGTCTTCCGCGAGCAAGGTCTCGAGCGTCTCGTTGTCTTCGGAGTAACTCATCGCATGTGGCCTCGTCAGCTGTCATCGCCCTCCGGCTGGGATAGTCCCGACCCATCCATCCAGGCCCAGGTTGCCTGAGACTTGTTACGGTTTCATGTCGAAAAGGTTTCAAGTTTCAGCCCGCCCCCCCCCGGATCCATGAGCCCATTCCAGCGGCACTGCCCAGGGTCCCGGGTTGACGGGCGGATCTCAACCTTCCCATTCCTTCTTCAGCTTCATGGCAGCCTCCAGGCTCAGGGGATCCATTGGCTGCTGGAGGGCCTTGTCCAGGAATTCCATGGCCGACTTGCGGTCTCCCCGCGCATGGGCCACCACGGCGGCGTGGTAATGAACCGTCCCCGCGCCAGGGCTCTTCTGGAGAGCCTGCTGGAGGTGGAGCCAGGCATCTTCGACCTTGCCCTGCTTGAAGGCGATCCAGGCCACCGTGTCCAGGTAGGCGGGGTTTTCGGGCTGCATGGACAAGGCCCTGGCCGCCAGGTCCGCCGCCAGGTCCAGGTCCTTGGGGCTGGTTCTGCGCTCGGCAAAGAGAAAGGCGACGTCGTTCATGACGCTGGGAGACTGGCCCGATTTCTCGATGAGGTCCTGGTAGAGCCTGTTGGCCTCATCGAACTTTTGCCGTTCCTCGAGGAGCTGGGCCAGCACGAGGGTCGTGGCCGACGAGGGCCGTTTCCCATGGATCTCCTCCAGCTTCACCAGGACTTTGTCGCCCCGGTCATCCTTCTTGTAAGCCTCGATGAGTCCGCGGTAGGGCTCGAGCCAGTCCGGAGCCAGCTCTGTCGCCTTGATGAAGGCTGCCTGGGCCCTGGCGCTGTTTCCCCCCCGCAGCAGGATCTGTCCCAGCAGATGGTGAGCCAGGGCCGCGTCGGGGTGCTTTTTGACCTGCTCTTCCGCCAGGGCCAGGGCGGCCTTGGCGTCGGACCTCTCGAGATGGATGCTCAGAAGGATGGGAAGGGCCTGCTGCCAGCCACCCTCCTTCTCCATGGCCTTGCGGTACCACCCCATGGCGTCGTCCGACTTGCCCTGGGCCAGCATGAGACGGCCCATCTCCAGGAAGCCCCCGGGATCGCCGGGCTGCAGTTCCACCACCTTGCGGAAGTCCGTCTCCGCCCGGGAGTAATCCCTGGCCGCCGTGAAGATCTCGCCCCGGGCCCTGAGGAGCAGAGGCTCGTCCGCCTTGATGGACAGGCCATCGCTCAGCACCCGAACCGCCTGGTCCGTGTCCTTGCCCGCAAGGAGGGCCCGCACCAGGTCCAGGCGCAGCTCGACGCTGGCGGCATTGGCCTTGACGCCGCTCTTGAGGGTCTCCAGGGCCATGCCCTCCTTATTGTTGATGAACTGGCTCCGGGCCAGGAGCGAGTGAGCGGTGACGTTCTCGGGGCGGCCCGTGACCACCTGGTTCAGATGGATCTCGGCCTCCTCCGCCTTGCCCGCGGCCAGGAGCAGGCTCCCGACGAGGAAGTGGCCTTCCAGGCTGCCCTGGTTCTGCTTGAGCACCTCGTCGGCCAGGCGCAGGGCCTCGTCCACCTTTCGCTGGTCCGCCAGGATGGAAGCCTTGGCCAGCATGAGCCTCTCGCGGTCGGCCTTCTCCATCTCCACCCCGAGGGACTTGTCGAGCCATCCGATGGCGTCGTCGAGCCGGCCCCCGGCCACCAGGATCCGCGAAAGCCGCACCGCGGCGTCGGCGTCCGCGGGATTGGAGGCCAGGAGCCCCACCAGGCTCTCCCTGGCCTTGTCCGCTTTCCCCATCTTCACGTAATGGTCCGCCCGGGCCTTGATGAGGTCGGGCTCGGCGGGGAGTGCTTCGAAAGCCTTGTCCGCCTCTTCCTTCATCCCCAGCTCGCTCAGCGTCTGGGCACGGAGGAGGGCCATGACGGGGCTCTGCTCGTTGGCCGACACGAGAGCATCCAGCTCCTTAACGGCTCGCTGCTTGTCCCCCTGCTGAACCGCGTGCTGGGCCAGCACCAGGTAAGGGGCCGGCGACCTGGGATCCAGGCTCCGCCAGCGGAGCGCCGCCCCCTCCATGGCCTGGAAATCCTTCACTTCCCGAAAGCCGATGGTGAGGAGCGCCTGAACGTCCCGGCTGGAATTCCCATCCTTGACGCCCCGAAGGAGCTCGATGGCCTCGGGGTGCTTTTTCATGGATACCAGGGCCCGGGCCTTGATGAGGTCCACCTTGGGCTGATGCGCCTCGGGCTTGACCAGTTTGGCGATGTGGTCCAGAGCCTCCTTCCCCATGGCCGCCGTCGCCAGGAGGGAGGCCAGCTCGATGCGGGCGGCGTCCAGGGAGGGATCCAGCTCCACGGCCGCCGTTAAGGACTGGTAGGCCTGGCGTATGTCCTTCTGGGCGAGGTACGCCTTGCCGACGGACAAACGGGGGGCGGCGGCCTTGGGATCGATCTGGATGGCGTTCTTGTATTCCAGGATGGCCTTGTCCAGCGATCCGGCCTCGAGGAGCGCGTCGCCCCTGGAGATGAATTTGGCGACTTTCTCTTCCTTGGTACCGCATCCCGCCACGACGAGGCTCAGAATGCAGGCGGCCAGTGCCGCGGTCAAGCGGCCGGGTGCTCGATCCCTGGGTGAAATCATGGAAAACCTCCGTTTCGCACTCGTGATTGAATGTTCCCTGGGTCCGGGCTTCAGGCGCCTAACGCCCTCCGCCTTCCGCCTTCATGTCGTTCAGGACAATGCCGAGGACCTTCCCACGGGGCACTCGGTCCATGGCCGCCCTGACGGCGCCGGACCGGGTGTGGTCCGCCCTCGCCACCAGGATCATGGCCTCCACGTATTCGGAAAACACCAGAGGGTCCGGGCATTCGGCAATGGGAGGCGTGTCGAAGATGACGTACCGGTCCGAATAGCGCTCCTTGAGCTCTCCGATGAGCGCCTCCATGGCCGGAGAGCCGATGAGCTCCGTGGAATGGGCGATTCTGCCGCCAGCCGGCAGCAGGGTGAGCTTGTCGATGCCCGGGCTGACGAGCAGGGATTCGATGGGAGCCCCGTCCAGGAAATGCTGCTTGAGGCCGGGGGTCTCGGGATGTAGGCCGAAAAGCAAGTGCAGGCTGGGATGGCGGAAATCGACGTCCACGAGAAGCGTCGTCTGACGGGCGTCGCGAGCGATGCTGATGGCCAGGTTCACGGCCACGAGGCTCTTGCCGTCCTCGCTGGAGAAGCCCGACACCTGGATGGTATTGAGCCCTCCGGGTCGGGTCCGGTGAAAGATCTGGGTTCTGAGAAGTTTGAACTGGTCAGCCACGGGGCTCATTTCCTCCAGGGCCACAATGCGGTTGCGTCGGAAAATCTCCCTGGAGACGGGCATCACCCGGGTCCGGGTGAAATGCAGCCCGTCCGTGCCATTGGCGTCCAGGACCCCGCCGCTGTTCTCGTTGGGGGGGGTGACCCCATTGCTCCGGCGCGCCTGAAGGGTCTTCATCCTCTCCATCGTCTTCTGGATCCACTGAATGGGGCCCTTGACGCTGGAGGCGAGCCGCTCATGCACGTTTCTGTCGGTCATGGTTAATGGTTAGCCTGTGAACGGTTTGGTTTCAGTTTGAGCCCCATCGAAAACCCCGATGGGGCATGTACCCATGGAGCCGAGCCCCGTGCCGGCCTGGTCGGCCCCGGCCGGAAGACAGCCCTTCGGCCCGGGCCACGCGCCAGCCCCGATGGTCTCTACGGGATCTTCCGGATCATGGCCCGCTCGAGCTTGGCGTAAAACACATCGAGGTCCATGACGAGGAAATGGAACGCCAGGACGGCCCCCACGACGCAGCAGGCGCTGGTGGCCGCCGTCATCCACCGGCGGCGGCGGCGCGCCCGGAGATCCTCTTCCGTCACGATGGGCGAGATGGTGGAAATGACCCGGAGCCCGGTGAGGCTCTCGAGGGTCTCGGCGTCGCGGATGCTGCGATCCGAGAGCTCCCGGGCGGCTGCGGCTCCCAGGGCGAAGCCACAGCCCACCACGACCCCGACCACGAGGATGGCCACCCGGTTGGGCTTGAAGGGCTTCTCCGGCAGAAAAGCCGGCTCGATGACGTGAAAAGACTCTCCCAGCTGCTCTTCCTCCATGCCCTGGGAGACCCTGGCCGCGAGGAGCTTCTGCTGGATTTCGGCGTAATGGGTCCGGGCCAGCTGGTATTCCGTGTCCAGGTCCTGGAAGCCCTTGGCCACTTCGGGCATGGCGTGGAGCTTCTGGTAAAGCTCTTTCATCTGTGCTTCGAGGCGGCTTTTCTCGGCCTTGAGGGAGGACACGGACACGGCGACCTTGTCGAGATCGGCCTGAAGCCCCACGTAGGCCGGGTTGCTGGGGCGTGTGCCGGCCGAGCCTCGTTTCTCCTGGGCGGCGCGGGGTGCGCGGACGGCTTCACGCTGGATCCGATCGATCTCGCGCAGGGTCGCCTGGACCGTCGGGTGCTTCTCGGAGTACTTGGCCCGCTGTTCCGCCAGCCTGCCTTCGAGATCGGCCAGCTGAGCGGCGGCCTCGGTGCTGAAAGACGAGGCCACCCCTCCCTCGGTCTCCAGCAGCCCGATCTCCTGGCGCTTGGCGAGAACGGCGGGATGCACCTCGGAGTACCTGGAGAGGAGATTGGTCAGCTCGATGCGCGCCTGCTGCAGACGGTCCGACGGGCTCATGACCCGGCTTCCGCCCGAATGGGGGTCCAGGAGGGCCAGATTGCCCCGGAGCGCCGTCCGCTGCTCCTCGAGGGAGCGGATCTGCATGTTGATCTCGGAGATGCTCGTGTTCAGCTTGTCGACCTTTTGCATGTTGAGAGCGGCGTACTCCGGAAGCTCCTCCAGGTGGGCCCGCCGGTAGGAGGCCAGTTTGCCCTGGAGCGTATCGATGTTCTCCTTTTCGAGCTTCAGCTGCTCCTGCAGGAACTCCGTGGTCCCCCGGGCATGTTTGGTGCGCGACTCGACGTTCTTTTCCATGAAGAAGGAGGCAATCTCGTTGGCCACCGCCTGGGCGGTCTTGGGGCTCTCATCCTCGTAGGACAAGGAGAAGGCGATGGTCATCTGGATGGGCTGCCCCCCACGCTCGGGGTTGATCTCGGCGTTGATGGTCTGGAGAGCTATCCGTTTGCGGATCCGTTCGACGAACTCCTCGGTGGTGAGCTTCTCGCGCTTGTCGGGAAGGAGGCTGTACTTTTCCGAGAGGGTGAGCAGCTTGGAGCGCGAGGTCACTTCCTGGGAGATGGACTGGATGCGCTGCTGAGCATAGCTCGTGATCGTCGAAGGGACGAGGGTCGACGGGATCTGCTGGCTCTGGATGAGGATCGTCGCGGTGGACTTGTACGTGTTGGGCAGCAGGACGGCGACGACGGCCGTCAGGAGAACGGTGCCGGCCAGGGGAGCGATGAGCCACCAGCGGCGGCGAACCACAATGTTTTTGATCCTGGTCAGCTCTTGGTTGGATTCCATCTTGCCTCCAGTCCCCGCCTACAAGCTTCCGAGCTTTCCCCAGAGCCTGGGCCAGCTGGATGAAAGGGAGATCCAGGTCCTGAGTCGGTTCCGGCTGAAGGAATCCACCGGCCGGTCCTCGTAGGCATGCTCGTAGGCAGCCCCCAAGGTCACGGACAGATGCGGAGTGACCTGATAGCTCAGGGAAGGAGCGCCTCGAATGTAATGGGTATCCCGCTCGATGCCCCCAAGCTCGGTGGAGAGATCGTAGCCGAGATCCGCCCTCAGGGAGGTCCGCTCCGTCAGCCTGAACCGGGTGGTGGCGCGCACGTAGGTGCGGTCCACGGACGTGGCGTCGGCCGTGCTGGCGTGATCGCGACCGGCGGAGAGGGAGGTGGCAGTCCTCGGGCCCCAGTCCTTCTCCAGCCGCACGCCGAAGGTGAGGCCCTGGTCCGTCAGGCTCTCGGAGCGCCGCTCCACCCGGATCCCCGGACTCCCGTCGGGCCCCTGGAAGAGGATCGGAGCCAGGACGTCCTGGTCCAGGAAGGTGTAACGGTAACCGGCCTGGACGCTGAGCCGGTTCGCTTCCGAGAGCTTCCGCTCCCAGCTCAGGCCGGCCGATGCCGTGCGGTCCAGGGTGCTGTTCTCGTAGTCCGCCCGGGACAGGGAGAGCACAAGCCCGCCCGTATCCCGCTCCGTGATCCGCCAGGAGGGGCTGATACCGCCCGTGAGAGCGGTGAGATCCAGGGCGCCGCCGTCGGGATAGTGGTCGTGGCGGGCCAGGAAGGAAGCCCCCAGGGACCACCGCTCGGTGAGAGCCCACCCCACGGCCCCATCGGCACCCAGCCGGTTGCGTTCCCTCCGCGCCGCAAAGACCCCCGTCTCCTCCAGCTCGGTGTCCAGCGTCTGGTCCCGCGCGACCAGGGTGTTGAGGGTGGTCTCGAGCCTCGGGGTCCACGAGTGGGCCCAGGAGGCACGGGCGCTGCCGTCGATGCTGTCAAGCTCCGGGTTCAGGACGTATTTCTCCCCGTTCAGGACCATCTCGAGCCCCATGCGGCTCGTTTCGGTGTCGCGTCGGCCTTCCAGAGCCGGACTCACCCGCGTGATGAAGTCGTCGAGCTTGTTGCTCCGTGAGAACAGCACGTTGCTGTTGTACTCCTCGCTGAGAGTGATGGAGGGGGTCAGGTACCATTCCGCGCCGCCCGCGCTCCCCCCCTGCAGGAGGAGCCATGCCAGGCTTGAGATCATGAGTCCCCGGATCGCGCCAGTGAGGTGCAAGGCCAAAATCTTCCTTTCATCAGCGTAAGCTCTCCAGGACGCCCGTCCTCGTTGTTCGACCCCGGTGCGGTGCTGGGCACCCATGGCCTGAAGCACCCCCGCCGCGGAACAGCTCGCGGAGCGGCCAGGCAAGCGCCCATGGGCCACGATGCATCCCGATGCGCCCATCAGGTGTAGGCGAATGATGAAAGGCGCCCGTTACAGATCCATGTCGTTCGTGTGATAAGTGTGTTACAGGCTCGCGGTGCTCCGGGGGCCCGACGCCGCTCGAGTCAGGCTTGCCGCGAAAGGGGACCGTAGGCGAAGGCATGATTTTCTCTCCTGGTGTCCGGCGGCGAGAGTACGTATTTTTGGCTGGGCAAAACCACTTATGGGCTGGAGAGCCCCATGGGCCGCCGCGTGCTGGAGCGGACGCCCCCTGGTGCTCTGGTCCAAGGCGTCAACGACACAAAGGAGAGCAATGATGATCAGGATGATCAGAATGAAGTCTGGTGGCTACGGGACAAGGCTGATGGGGCTTGTGCTCTTCGCGGGATTCAGCACGGTGGCCTGGTCACCGTGCGAGGCCTATCTCACCCGGGCCGAGCTCGTGAATCTTCCGAAACACCTGACGGGGGTGGAGGTGCATGCGAGCAGCGTGCTAGGAGACCATGCGGCGCG
>JALOPI010000064.1 GCA_025453975.1 Syntrophobacteraceae bacterium | reverse complement strand
ATGCCCTGATGAAGGGCTCTTCCCACCCGCTCGAGGAAGGCCAGGGGCTCGTCCTGTTTGCTGCCGCCCGCCAGCACCACGGGCACCGGAATGCTGCTCACAATCGTTTGGAGGGCTCCGTCATCCTGGGGATTGGGGATCTTGATGAGGTCGGCCCCGAGCTCGGCGGCGAGGCGGGCGCAATGGACGATGGCCGAGTCCGGCGGAGGAGAGGCCAACGCCGTGCTTCCTCGGACGTAGATCATCACCAGGAGGGGAACCTGCCACTGGGAGCAGGCGGCTCCAACGCGTCCGAAATCCTCGAGCATCTCGGACTCGTGTGCGTTTCCGAGGTTGACGTGCAGGGAGACGCCGTCGGCTCCCCTCCGGATGGCTTCCTCCACCGTGCCGACGAGCACCTTGCGGTGGAAGGACGGCCCCAGCTGGGTGCTGGCCGAAAGGTGCATGAACACCCCGGGGAGCGCTCCCGTCATGGGCTCCAGAAAGCGCATCATGCCTTTGTGCAGCACGAAGGCGTCCGCACCCCCTTCGATGCCCAGTCGAATGACCCGGTCCATGTCCTCCAGGCCGGGGATGACCCCGCAGCTCACGCCGTGATCCAGCGGCAGAATGACTATCTTGCCGGACGGCGAGCCCATGAAGCGCTTCAACCGAAGAACCTTTCCATTCATGATCGAATCCACTCCATCGGCTCAGGCCACGGACTCCAAGGGCGAGCAGAGCTCCAGGGGCGGGACTTTGAGAATCTCCCCGGTCTGGCTGAGCATCCGGAAGAAGAGCATGAGCCCCTCCCGCGCATCCCCGTCCAGGTCGAAACGCAGCCCCTGGTAGTACTCCTCGGCCTCTTCCCTGGTGAGCGGTCCCTTCTGGGCCGCGAGGGTGCTGATGAGGCCAAGGTTCCGGGATCCCCATTCCCGGGCGGCCCCCAGCACGCGGATGGCGTCCAGGAGGGCTCCGTTCCAACGCTCGATGGCGGTTCGCTGAATCACCCACAAGGCAAAAACAAAGGGGAGCCCCGTCCAGGAGCGCCAGGCCTCGCCCAGGTCCAGGCGGAACGGGAAGTCCCTCCGGTCCCGGAGGAGCCTCAAGGCTTCATCGCCGATGGCCAGGAAGGCCGTGGGAGGGTTTTCGCCCCGAAGGGCCTCCGTGCAGTTGCCCGGAAGGACTCGGGCCTCCAGATTGAGATGAAGCTGGAACAGCACGTGAAGCAGCGCCACCGAGGTGTGGGACTGGGTGCTGGCCAGGATGGTCTCGCCGTCGAGGCGCTCGATGGGGACGCGACTGAGGAGCACGACGCTCCCCACCGGACCCCCGCAGCTGATGGACAGGTCCGGGAGCACGAAGTAGCGGCCCGGGTTCCTGGCATACTCGATGGAGGAGACGACACTCACCTCCAGGTCTCCCAGGGCCATGAGCCGGTTGAGCTGGGCCGGAGCTCCGGAAATGATCTCGAAAGGATGCGCGATGATGCCCGACTCCAGTGGATGGTAGATGGGCAGGACGTTCAAGTACCCGATCTTTCCCAGCCTCAATCGCTCGTGCATGAGCTGACCCATTTCCATGCTCCTCTTTTTCCCTGAAGGAGGATCGTTTCCACCAGATCGTTACGGGATGGCGCGGTCTCCGGGAGGCCCACCGACAGCATCCGGGAGGATTTGCCGGCTTCGATGGCGCCAAAGCTCCGGGCCTGTCCGATGGCGAGGGCTCCTCCCAGCGTGATCATGGCGAGGACCGCCTCGGGCGCGACGGCGGGATAACGGTCCAGCGTGAAGGCCGCTTCCTGGAAGAGATCGAGGTCGGTGTTGCTGGCAAGGCTGTCGGTTCCCAATGCCGTGACGATCCCCATCTCCAGGGCCTTGGAGATACCGGCGCGCCCGGCGCTCAGATTATGGTTGCTGCGCGGGCAGAAGCAGACGGACACGCCTCGGCGGTGGGCGATCTCCCAGTCGTCGTCGTCGAGATGCACGGCATGGACCAGCAAGGTCTGTCGGTCCAGGACTCCCAACCGGTCCAAATAGGCCGTGGGGCTCATGGCCGGTGCAGTCCAGCGGGAGGCCCACCGCCCCAGCCCATGGAGGAGCTCGCGACAAAACCCGCCGCCGTCCCGAAGGAATCGCGTCTCCTCCCGGTGCTCCGCCACGTGCATGCTGAAGACGCGCCCGGTGCGCCGGCACCAGCCCTTGGCGTCGCGGATGACCTCCGGGGAGGTCGAGTAAGCGGCGTGCGCGGCCAGGCTCATGGAGGGGCTCTTTCGAGCCGAGGAGGCGAACGCGCCGATCAGGTCCGGACCCACGGCGTCCACGAGGTCCTGACGGTCGAACCCCAGCACCTCGAAGAAGACGTGACGGTGCGTCCCCCGTCCGTTCGGGCCGGGCTCGAGGGAAGATCCGTTGTTGATGTCGCCGCAAAGGACGGTTCCGGTGGCGGCCAGCCGCGCCAGACCCCGACGGATGCTCCCCCTCATGGATTCGATGCCGAAAGCGGCACGGTGCTCGAAGACTTTCCCGAGCCACGCGGGGAAACCCGGCTGAGGAAGTGGGATGAGGCCCTCCAGGCCTGTCAGCTCCAGGTGGGTGTGAGCATTGACCAGCCCAGGGATGAGGGCTGCCGAGCCATGGTCCACTTTGACGGTACCCGGGGGAGCCTGGGGCGCGACGGAATCGTGACTGCCGGCGCTCAGGATGCGCTCCCCCTGGACAAGGACCGCCCCGTTCTCGACGGGGGGTGTGCTCACGGGGGCCAGCCAGGAGGCCCGATGCAGGATCGTCGGCTCATGATGCGTCACGATCTGGCTCCTCCACGGGCTGGTAGGCCATGGTGCGCTGCCGGGGCTGGAATCCGGCCGCCTCGATGATCTTCCGGATCTCCTGAACCGACAGCCGAAAATGGACCCCCGCCGCCGCCACGACGTTCTCCTCGATCATGGTGGACCCGAAGTCGTTGGCGCCGAACTGGAGCCCCACCTGCGCCACTTTCGGCCCCATGGTGACCCAGGAGGCCTGGATGTTGTCGAAATTGTCCAGGACCAGGCGCGACACGGCCAGAAGCCGCAGGTAGGCGACGGCCGTTTCCGGGGGCCTTGAAATGGCCGTGTTGGCGGGCTGGAAAGCCCAGGGTATGAACGCCGTGAATCCTCCCGTCCGGTCCTGAAGGTCGCGCAGAGCCAGGAGGTGCTCCAGACGGTGGCGGGGCTCCTCCTCATGCCCGAACATCATGGTGGCGGTGGTGCGGATGCCCTGGCCGTGAGCTTCCTCCATGACGCCCAGCCATTCCCCGGCCGAGCACTTGTTGGGGGACACGGCCTTGCGGACGGAATCCACCAGGATCTCGGCGCCGCCCCCGGGGATGGAATCCAGGCCCGCCGCTTTGAGGCGGGCGATGACCTGGCGCGCGTCCACGCCCTCCATTCGCGCGAAGTGGACGATCTCGGGAGGCGAGAAGGCATGGATGTGAATGGGGTAGCGGTCCCTGATGAAACGGAGCATGTCCTCGTAAAAAGAAAGGGGGAGACTCGGGTGGTGCCCACCCTGCATGAGGATCTGAGTCCCGCCCAGCTCCAGGGTCTCCTCGATCTTGGCCGCCAGATCCTCCCGGGGGAGAACGTAGCCGCCCTCCTGGTCCGGCGCCCGGAAAAAAGCGCAGAAGCGGCATCCGCAGACGCAGATGTTGGAATAGTTGATGTTGCGGTCCACCACGTAGGTGACGAAGGGCTCGGGATGCTTGGCGAGCCGCACCGAATGGGCCGCGTGCCCGAGGGCGAAGAAATCCGCCTCCTCGTAAACCGCCGCAGCCTCCTCCAGGGTGAGCCGCCCCCCCTGAACCGCCTTCTCCAGCAGGCTTTCCGTTGCCGTCATTCCTGGGCGCTCTCCGCAAGCAACGAGCTGAATGGCTCCGTCGCCCCGCTCATCCGCGCTTCACCTCGTTGAAAAAACAGTCCCGCTCCACCGGACTGAAGCCCCCCTCCCGAATGACGCGCTCCAGCTCCGTCCGGGTCAGGGCCTGCTCGGACTCGGCGCCCGCCATGTGCCCGATCTTCTCCTCGACCACCGTGCCGTCGAAATCGTCGGCCCCGAAATAGAGGGCCACCTGGGCCAGCTTCACCGTGAGCATCACCCAGTAGGCCTTGATGTGGGGAACGTTGTCCAGCATGAGCCGGCTCACGGCCATGGTCTTCAGGTCTTCGACCCCCGTGGTGGGGCGGGCATCCTGGACCCGGGTGTTGGCGGGCTGGAAGGGGAGGGGGATGAAGCAGACAAGCCCTCGGGTCTCGTCCTGAAGGCGCCGCAGTGCATCCAGGTGCTCCAGCCGCTCCCGCGCCGTCTCGATGTGACCATAGAGCATGGTGGCGTTGGTCCTGATCCCCAGCTCATGGGCGTCGCGGGCAATGTCGAGCCATCCCTGACCGCTCAGCTTTTCAGGGCACAGGAGACCTCGGATGCGGGGGCTGAAGACCTCGGCCCCGCCCCCCGGCAGCATGTCCAGCCCGGCGGCCTTGAGTCGAAGAAGCACCTGACGCGGGGTGATGCCTTCGAGTCCCGCGAAGTGAGCGATCTCGACGGCCGTGAAAGCCTTGATCCGAAGCTCGGGCCGCAGCGCCTTGATGGCCTGGATGGCCTCCTCGTAAAAGCTCAGGGGCAGGCTCGGATGACAGCCGCCCACCATGTGCACCTCGGTGATGGGGTCTTGGGAGCGGGCTTTCACTTTCCCCAGGATCTCGTCCAGGGTCAGCTCGAATGCCAGGGGATCCCCCTGCTTGCGGCCGAAGGCGCAGAACCGGCAGCTGTTGACGCAGAGGTTCGAGTAGTTGATGTGCTGGTTCACGACGTAGTAGGCCACGTCGCCATGCATCCTGCGGCGAGCCTCGTGAGCCAGCGCACCCACGGCCAGGACGCTGGGGCACCCCAAAAGACGCTCGCCGTCCTCGATGCTGAGTCTCTCCCCTGCCTCGACCCTGCCCCGGATGTCGTCCAGGCCCAAATCCTTGTAAACCTTGGAGTCCAGCATGCTCTGTCCATGACTTTCGTACAAAGGTTCAGGGCCGCTGCCCGCTGGCAAGCCCATGCCGGAGCAGGCTCACCAGATCGCCCGCCCGGAGCTCGATCTCGGACGCCGGGGCCCGGTAGAACCCGGCGCCGGCGTCCAGAAACGACACGGAATACGCCTGAAGAAACCGGTCCATGAGGGCGTCCAGGAAAAACACAGTGGACTTGACGTCCAGGTCCCCGCGCAGCTCTCCCCGGGCCATGCCCGCCTCCACCATGGGCTGCAGGTACTCGGCGGAAAACAGGTGAACCTTTTGCAGAAACTGAGCCCTCAGGGGAAAATCCTCCTGGAAGATCATCTTGAGATAGACCTGGTAGACACGGGGATGCTCGTCGATGAACCGGACGCCCTGGATCAGGCTCCGGCGTATGCGCTCGAAGAAGTCGGCCTCGGCCGTGTCCTTCTTGACTTGCCTCAGCGTCCGGCGCACCAGCTCCACGGCCTGATCGAAAATGAACCCGAAAAGGCCTTCCTTGGTGCCAAAGTACTGGAACATGGATCCCTTGGCGATGCCGAGCCTCTGCACCATGCGGTTGACGCTGGCCTGCTTGTAGCCCTGATCGGCGAACTCATCGATGGCCGCGTCGAAGATGCGCTGCCGCTTGTCCGATTCGAGCTTCTTGAAAACCTCGCGAGGCTCCATGCGCCCCACTCCCTCCGTTTTGATGACCAGGTGGTCATTATAGGGAATGGATCCCCAATGTCAACGATCTCCATGCCCTTCCCGCGGGTCATTTCATGGGCTCGAGGGCAAAGGGGGGGAGATGTCGCCGTTTGGCTCAAAAGTTGCTCACCCTCGCCCGCGTTTGAGCCTCTCCCATCGTCACAAAGGAGTTTTGCATGAGTCACCCATTGGACCATCCGACCTTCTCCAATCTGCCGGTCTCCATTCCCAGATCCCAGGTGCCGTCCGCCGAAGTCTATCAGCCCATGCCGGAATTCGAGGATTCAGCGGATCTCCGCGATTATCTGGAAGTCATCTTCCGGCGCAAATGGCTTGTCCTCACCGTTCTGGCCGCGGTGTTCTCGGCCGTGCTCATCGTCAGCCTCGTCATGAAGCCCGTCTACAAGGCGGGCGGGCGGCTGGAGCTCAGCATCCACGCTCCCAAGGTGACCAAGTTCGAGGACATGGTCGCCTCCCAGATGCAGACCCGTGAGTTCATGCAGACCCAGGTGAAGCTGCTCCAGAGCGAGTCCCTGGCCCGCCGGGTCATCGACAAGCTGGGACTCCAGCGGAACCCGGCCTTCAACCCGGCCATGGGCGAGGGGGGGGCGGGGGGAAAGTGGCTCACGCACATCGTCGGAACCGTCAAGAGCTGGCTTCCCTTCGGGCTGGCAGCCGGGGTGGAGGACTCGACCCTCGGTGAGCTGGCTCTCCAGAAGGCCGTGGAAGCCCGGTTTGCCAAGAGCTTCGAGGTCCAGGCGGAGCGTGACACCACCATCGTCTCCCTCGGGTTCAAGTGCGTGGATCCCGTCCTCGCCAAGGATGTCATCAACGCTCTCATCCAGGAATTCACCGCCTGGCAGATGGACAAGAAGATCGATGCGGCGGTCAACGCCAAGCAGCAGCTGGAAAAGCAGCTTGATGTCGCCCGTATCCAGCTCGAAAGGGCCGAAGGCAATCTCAATACATTCTCCCAGAAGGCGGGAATCGTCTCCCTCAACTCCAACCTGAATCTCATCTACCGACAGCTGGAGGAGATGAACAGCGGCCTGGCCGTGGCCGAGTCGGACCGGATCGGCAAGGAGGCCATCTACAATCAGACTTCCAGGGGCAACATCAGTGCCCTGCCCAACGTGCTGGACAACGATCTCATCCAGAAGCTGCGGGAAGAGCATGTCAAAGTCATGGCGCAGTACCAGGAGCTCTACGCCACCTTCAAGGACGACTATCCCGCCGTCAAGAACCTCAAGGCCAAGCTGGCGGACCTCGAACAGAAGATCGCCGTCGAGGAGAGTCGCATCGCCGATTCCCTGCGGCACGGCTACGAGACCGCGGTGAGGAAGGAGGATTCGCTCCGGAAGGAAGCCGAGGAAAAAAAGGCTTCGGCCCTGGCCCTCAACAACCAGGCCACCCAGTACAAGATCCTCGAGCGGGAGGTCGAGACCAGCAAGAGCATCCATCAGAGCCTGCTGGAGCGGAGTAAGGAAATTGACGCCAAGGTGGGAACCGAGCTGGGGAACATCCAGGTGGTGGACTATGCCACCCGCCCCCTGAGGCCTCACCGACCGAACATCCCCCTCAACCTCACCCTGGGCCTGCTGGTGGGGCTCATGGGCGGCATCGGCCTCGCCTTTTTCCTGGAGTACATGGACAATACCGTCAAACGGATCGACGAATTCTCGGACCGTTTTCAGCTGCCCATCCTGGGCGTCCTGCCCCTGGCCGAGCCCGACGAGGAGAAGGACCTGGACAACCTGGTGCGCGTCAAGCCCCGGGCCAGCTTCTCCGAATCCATCAGGACAGCCAAGGTTTCGATCCAGCTCTCCAGCGCCATGGACGCACCCCCGAAATCCCTCGTCATCACGAGCACCACGGCGGGAGAGGGCAAGAGCACCATTTCCTGCAACCTGGCCCAGGCGTTCGTCTCCTCCGAGGAGCGGGTGGTCATCATCGATGCCGATCTTCGCAAGCCGCGCCTTCACCGGGTGTTCGGCTCCGGCGTCAACGGCGGCGGCTCCAACCGGCGCAAGGGCCTGAGCCAGCTCCTGAGCGGCATCTGCGTGATCGAGGATGTCCTGCAGACCACCGAAGTCCCGAACCTGTATTTCATCTCGGCGGGCCCCACCCCCCCCAATCCGGCGGAGCTTCTGGCGTCCAGCCGAATGAAGCGGGTGATCGAAGCCCTTTCGTACGAATTCGACCGGATCATCATCGATGCTCCGCCCGCCGCGGGATTCGCCGATGTCCTCGTCCTGAGCAACTGTGCGGACGGCGTCATCCTGGTGAGCACCCTGGGTCTGACCCACCGGGAGGCCCTGCGCGTGTTCCGTCGGAGCATCTACAGCGTTGGCGGCAACCTCCTGGGCTGCATGGTGAACCGGCTGAGCACCCACGGCCATTTTGGCAATTACTATTATTACAAGTATTACAAATACTACAGCCAGTACTACCAGACTCATGGGGCTCCGTCCCATGCCCAGCCGGTGGACAGGCTGCCCGACAGGATGGAAGACAGCGGCCCCGGGGATGAAGCCCGGGTGGCATGAGGTCCGTGCGGAGGCATCCACCCCTCGTCATGGCGACGCCCTGGGCCGAGCCCGTTTTGCACGCTTAAGCTCCGATGTCGGCGGGCAAGCCACGCCCGGGCCTTGCCACACTTTGAGCCAGCAGCGCGGCCCGGGGTGCCGCATCAGCCGAATGGATCAGCTATGAACAGCGCTTTACGCCGAGCGGCGGCCAGCCTGACACTGCTGGCATTGGGGGGACTTTTCCTGGCCTACGCCGCTGTTTCCATGCACTTCGCCCAAGGTGGCGCGGCCATCCATGCTGACGGGAGATGGTGCCGACTTCACCCCGAAGCCTGGATCCGGGAAGGAAACCGTCGTTATTACATGGAGTTGAATGCCGAGGCCGCGGCTGGCTTCTATCGGAAGGCCATCGCGGCCAACCCGCTGCTCATCGGGGCCTGGCTCGCACTGGCCGAAAGCGAGATGCTCAGCGGCCGGGAGGCGGAGGGGCGAAGAGCCCTCGAGACCCTCGCTCCCTTCCTGGACCGTGTGAGCACGTGGAAATGGCAGGAGCTGGTGCTGGCTCACGAGGTGCGTGACGAAGCCTATTTCGAGCGCTGCTTCAACTTTGTGCTGCGGCGTCTTCCCCACCGTGTCCGTGAAGCCTCTTACATGGCCTCAAGCCTCTGGGGCGGCTGGGCCGGTGCCATGCCCCACGTATCGGAGGAAAACCGGGCGGTGTACCTGAAGGAGCTGATGCGGGCCAGGGAAGTCGAGGTTGCCCTGGAGCTGTGGTCGGCGATGACGGAGCGGCCCGATGGGATCACCCGGGAGCTTCGCCTGCGCTTCAGTGAATTTCTGCTGGGTCAGAAGAGGGTGAAGGAAGCCAGGACGGTGTGGGAAGGCTTTCTGGAGGGAGAGTCTCTGGGGATTCACGACGGGGGGTTCGAAGGGCCGCCTCTCGGCCAGGCCTTCGGATGGCGCTGGTCACGCCAGGGTGATGTCGCGGTGGAGCGGTCGATGGAAGCGCCTCACGAAGGAAGCTACTCCCTTCATCTGAGGTTCAACGGGGCCAGGAACGTCTCTTTTGGCCACGTTCATCAGGTCGTCCCGGTGGAAGGAGGGAAGGACTATGTCCTGACCTATGCCCAGCGCAGCCGGAATCTCACCACGGACCAGGGGGTGGCCCTGGAGTTGAGCGGCAGTGGCTGCGGCGGACTGAAGCAGCGGTCGGAGCCCCTGCAGGGAAGCTCGCCCTGGACCCGCGGTCAGCTCTCTTTTACCGTTCCAAGCGGCTGTGAAGCCGTCGTGCTGCGCGTCGCTCGAAAAGAAAGCCTGAAGCTCGACAGCAGGATCGCGGGTGATTACTGGCTGGACAGTGTGAGCCTCAAGCCGGCTCCCTGACTGCCTCGGGCCCCCTGAAGGGCCAATCCGCGCCTGGTCTTTTTCGCGGTATGTCGGAGCCCATGGAGCAGCCGGCAACATCTTCGTCATTTCCCACCGCCCCCAATCCCGGGTCGCAAGCTCAATTCATCCGCGTGGTGTCAGGCGGCCCAGCCAGGATGTCAGCAAGTCGAAGATGGAGCGGTTTCGGGCCCTGCGCGTCAAACAGAGGGGGGCGGTCGTGGCGGTCGGCTTCCCCTTGAGAATCTGCTGGGGGATTGTCTGTATCATGTCCATGGCCCGAGCCTCGCCCAGGATGGCCCGGGCTTCCATGTAGGCGGAAGACAGTCTGGGTGCCCTGACCTGGGGACCGTGGGAGTCCGTGGCCAGGATGTGCGTCAGACCATGCTCCATGAGCTCGATGGAGAACCTGCGCACCATGCTCCCGAATCGTCCCATGAGACTCGCGGCGGTGATCTGCGTCAGTACTCCCATTTCCACCCAGTGACAGAGGGGCTCGGGATCGTGAATGAGCACGGGGTGACGCTCGGGGTGGGCGATGACCGGGGTGACGCCCCGGCTGATCAGGTCCCAGAAGAACGTTTCCAGATGGGGAGGAAGCATTTGGGGCGGCAGCTCGATGAGCGCATAACGGCCCGTGTCGTTCAGGGTCATGATCTGACCCGATTCGATGCTGTCGCCGATACGGCGGTCCAGGCGCAGCTCGGATCCCGGGTAGACCTGGAGCGGGATGCCCGCCTCCATGAGCCGCTCCCTGAGCTGGTCCACGGCATCGAGGATGGGGGTCCGCCGGTTGTCGAAGCAGCCCGGTATGCAATGCGGTGTGCAGACCAGGGCACGGATGCCGTCCTCGACGGCCGTGGCGGCCATGGAGAGGGTATGGCTCCAGTCGGGTGCCCCGTCGTCGATGCCGGGCAGGATGTGGCTGTGAAGGTCGATCATTGAGAAGCTCCTTGGGTGTGCGGGGTGCGGGAAGGAGAAGTCGAGATGGAAGGGGACGGCGCTGGATTCAGGCCCCAGTGCATGAGGACGAGCAGTGCCACGAATAGGACCTGGTTGGCGGGAATCTGGCCGCCGAAGTCCACCCATCCGTGGCAGAAAAAGGCGGCGGCTCCCGATGCGGCGCCGATACGGATGAGGCGCCTTTCCCGATAACGGGAGTCGACGGGCTGGAGCCTGCCCGATTCCCCGGGGAAGCGGCTGACTCGCCATGCCGATCGCCACCAGACGATCCACGATGCGGCAATGAGTGCGCCGGCGACGGGAAGCCCCAGCTCCGCGGCCCACTGCAGATAGTCGCAATGGGCGTGGGCGATGTCCAGAGCTTCGGGGAGGTGCGACTGGTAAACCGTGATGGCCCTTGGAAACGCCCCCAGGCCTACCCCCGTCCAGGGATGATCGAGGAGCATGCTCCAGGCGTCCTGCCAGATGCGAAATCGTCCCGGCGCCGATGCCTCGATGGAGCTGAAGCGCTCGATGATCTCCTCGAAGCCGATGGCGCTTCCGTAGGTCAGCATGACCGCCCAGCACCCGATGACGAAGGGAAGCATGCGCCGGCGCTCGCCCCCGCCGAGGATCACGAAGACCGTGAGGGCCACGAGGGAGCTCAGGATGCCGGCCCGCGACTGGGAAAGAAACAGCCCCAGGATCACCAGGCCGACCATGAACGACAGAAAGAGCTGCCTGTGCCGATCGGGCCGATCCGGGGTGCCGTCCGAAGGTCTCCCCCGGGCCCCGCGTCCCGGCTCCCGGTGGAGGCTCAGGAGCCGTGCCAGCAGCAGGGGCCAGAGCATTCCCAGGAACGCGGCGTAATGGTTCCGATTGAAAAAGGTGCCGGATCCCGCTCCATTCCCCGTCCGTTGACCGAACACACCCAGCGAGGGAATGAGGGCCTGGAGAATGCCGTAAGAGGCCTCGATGCCCGCGATCACAAAAAAGAGGGTGAAGAGCCACCCCATGTCTTTCTCCTCATGGAGTGCCTTGCGCAGCATCCAGGCGTAGAGCCCGAGAAACATCCATCGGGCCCCGTGCATGAAGGAGAACAGGGGCTCGTAGCTGACGGATGCGCCGGGAATGGTCCAGCCGAGGGCCGTGCCCGCCCGCTCGATCCAGAGCGCCCGCTCCGGGCTGAGCAACGAAAGCCACGAGATGGGGATGGGAGCCGCCTGGAGGAAAGGGTAGACCAGGATTGGGGCGAGGAGAAGCCACGATGCGGATACCCTGACAGGCGTCGCCACTCCCTTCGGGGTCACCCAGAGCCAGGCGATCAGGCTCAGTACGAAGACCCCCGCCACGGTGCTCCAGAACCAGGGTCTCACTCCACCCAGGAGCAGGGGCATGGCCACGAGGGGGAGTCCGATGGCCCAGCGGCGGAGCCATAGGGCCGCGCGCTCCCGGGTCCATCTGTCCGCGACCACCCGCTCTTCCCACCTCGTCGCGGGTACGCGCTGCAAAACGATGAGTGACATGACCTCAATCCTTTTTGAAGCCACCGCACCTCGCCGGATCCCGAGCCCCATGGCCGGGAGCCGTGACCGGGGCAACGGGATCGCCGGTCCCGCACCGTCACGCCCCTTGGCTCAGGCCGTTCCCTTGTGGGTGATGCTCTCCAATGGGAAGCCCGGGGTAATGAGCTCCGGGATCGATACCGCTCCCTCCCGAAGGGCAATGGCCTCGAGGCTGCCCAGGGCCGTTCGGCGCAGGTGCTCGATCCGCTTGAGGGCGTAATGGCTCAGCGGGCCGTGTCGCAGGTCCTTCAGCAGCACCAGGGTTCCATGGTTCCGGTTCGAGCTATCCTCCACCAGGGGAAGCTCCAGGCGCATGAGGAAGCGGCTGGCCTCGCGGTCCAGGGGCTGGAGCGGGTTGCGCTGCCAGGTCCAGTCGGGCTCCCTCTCGCGGAGGATCACGCTGGACCTTTCGGGCGGCACGGACCGACGGTTGTGGGTCCCCTGCCTGCCGTTGTCCTTCCCATGGGAGCCAATGCTTCCTCTCCGGCCTTGTGCCGGGCGCGCCGTCCGCCCCATTCCATTGAGGTAGATGGATCCGTAATCGATCTCGAGCATCCCCAGCGCGGCGGTGATATGGCTCCAAAGCTGCTCGAGGCTGCTGGCCCGGCTGAGCTCGATCTGAAGGTTGAGAAAGCACCGCCGCTCCCGCTGGATGCCCGCTTCGTCGGAGACATCCTTGAGCCACTCGACGATGCGCTGGGTGCAGAAGTAGTCGAAATAGCCCAGCTTTCTGACCAGAAACACGGCTCCACCCCCGAGGACGACGAGGCAGAGCCCGGCCTTTTCATCCCGCAGATTCACCAGGAAAACGGCCATCAGGCAGAGGCATACGGTGATCGAATAGATGAGGAGCACCGCTCCCCTGGTGGAGAAACCGAGGGAGATGAGCTTGTGATGGATGTGACCCCGGTCGGGATGGAACAGGCGCTTTCCCAGGATGAATCGGCGGATGGGGGAGAGAAGGGTGTCGAAGAGGGGGACGCCCAGTGCCACCAGGGGGATGAGGAGAGCGGCGCTCACCTGGGTCTTGACCGAGCCCATGATGGCGAGGCCCGCAATGGCGAACCCCAGGAAATAGCTGCCTCCGTCGCCCAGGAAGACCGAGGCCGGATTGAAATTGTAGCGCAGAAACCCCAGAACGGCCCCGGCGAGAGCGGCGAAGACCATGGCCATGGTGTAGGCACCGCTGAGGGTCAGGATGATGACCATGACCACCGAGGCGAAGAAGGCGACGCCGCCGGCCAGACCGTCCAGTCCATCCACCAGGTTGATGGCGTTCACGAAAAGCAGGAACCAGAGCACCGTGAGCAGGTAGGTGAACGGCTGAGCCCCGAGGATCTCCAGGCCGAAGAGCGCGAAGCCTGGCCGGACGATGTGGATGCCGCCGGCGTAAGCGAGGCTGGCTGCCAGGATCTGGCCTGCGAGCTTGGTCCGGGGTCCCAGTCTGTGGAAGTCGTCGTAGAGGCCGGTGAGGAAAACGACGCTGGCGCCTGCCATGAACATCCCCGTCTGATAGTCCAGGACGAGGCGTCTCGAAATGTCCGTGAGAAATAACCGGCTGGCCAGGAGGGTGAGAGCGAAAGCCATGGAGATGGCCGCGCCACCGCTTCTGGGGACAGGCTGGGTGTGCACCTTCCGCTGACTTGGCATGTCCATGGCGCCCAGGCGCGCCCCGGCTCTGGCGGCCAGGGGGGTCAGGACCAGGGATGTCAGCGTGGCCGTCGCGAATGCTGCCAGAACGGTGGTCATCTTGTGGACGCTCCTGGAGAGCCCACGGTATGGGGCCCGATCCCGCGACTCGGATGGCTCGGGGCGGATGGAGGAGGCTGTCCGGGAAGGGCCATTTCGAGCGACGGCGAAAAATCTCGATCTTCGCAATTCATTGATCTTTCAATATTCATCACTTCGCTACGCTCCGTTGGAAATGAGAAAGAGGCTTTCTCGAACAGCCTCCCTGTCAAGGACATGCGGGCTTTCCATGCTGGAGGATGCATTGGACGATCCTTTGGGCCGCCATGCCGTCCCAGAGCCGAGGCACTCTTCCCTCGGGGATGTCTCCCCTCATGGCCCGGTGTGCCGCTTCCAGGATCCGATCCGTGCGGCTGCCCACGAGGACGTTGGTTCCCTCCACGCAGGTGACAGGCCTTTCGGTATTGTCGCGCAGGGTGATGCAGGGCACTCCCAGGACTGTCGTCTCCTCCTGCAGACCTCCGCTGTCGGTGAGCACCATCCGGGCGTTGAGGTTCAGGTGCAGGAAATCCAGATAGCCCAGGGGCTCGACGGCCCAGACTCCCGAGGGCCGGCTGCCGTTTCCGAGGAAGTGGCCCAGGCCGAAAGCCTCGACCCTCTGACGAGTCCGGGGATGGACGGGGAAGACCACGGGCATGTGGGCGGAGATCTCCTTGAGGGCGATGAGGATACCTTCGAGGGTGGAACGGTCGTCGACGTTGGAGGGGCGGTGGAGCGTCACGGTGGTGTAACCCTGACGGTCAAGGCCCCAGCGCCGGGAAAGGTCCAGTCGCTCCGCCAGCCGTCGGTGCTTCATGAGGGTGTCGATCATGACGTTGCCCACGAAGAAGATCTTATCCTCGGGCACACCCTCCGCTTTCAGGTTCTCATTGGCGAAACGGTCCGTCGTGAAGAGATAGTCGCAGAGCACATCGGTGCACAGCCGGTTGATCTCCTCGGGCATGGCCATGTCGCGGCTTCTCAGCCCCGCCTCCACATGGGCCACGCCGATTCCCAGCTTCTTGGCCGTGATGGCGCACGCCATGGTGGAGTTGACGTCTCCCACGACGACGACGAGGTCGGGCTGCTCCCGGAGACACACCTTCTCGAACTCCACCATGATCCGCGCCGTCTGCTCGGCGTGGGAGCCGGATCCCACTCCGAGATCGACGTCCGGCCTCGGCATGCCGAGATCCTCGAAGAAAGCTTGGCTCATCCGGTCGTCGTAATGCTGTCCCGTGTGCACCAGGAGATGCTCGATGGTATGCGGGTGGCGGTTCATGGCCTCGATGATGGGGGCCATCTTCATGAAATTGGGGCGCGCCCCCACGACGTTCACGACTTTCAAGGGAGACTCCTGCTGGAACGACGGTCTCGGACTCCCGTCCCTTGGCTTCCGGTTCCCGCCCATGGGCTGATCACGGCGCCGTGAGGGGGAATGAGCCGGGGCTGGAAAGCTCCAGGGCGGGGTGGATCGCTGCTGCCGGCTCCTCGTTCCCGGGGATGGCTTTCAGGATTCCGAGCATGCGGCCGGCCAGGTCCCGGCGATCGTAGCTCCCTGCCGCCTCGAGACAGCGGCTCTTGAAGGATTCCCGAAGGCTGTCGTCCGCCTTGAGCTTCATCAGCTTCTCCCGGAGATCCCGGGCATTTTCGGGCTCGAAAACCAGGCCCACGCCTTCCCGCTGGACGATCTCCGCCGATTCCCCCGCCACCCCGTGCAGCACCGGGAGCCCCATCCCCATGCATTCGAAGAGCTTGGACGGAATCACCGTGGTGAACAGGTCGGTCCTCCTGAGATGGATGATGGAGACATCCAGGAGAGACCAGTACCGGGCGACCTCCTCCTTGGGGACCGTGTCGATGAAGATGACGTTGTCCAGGGCCAGCTTTCCGGCCCGTTCCATGAGCGCCTGCTTCCGGGCGCCGTTCCCCAGGAGAATGAATCGAAAGGCGTCGCCCCCCGGCGCGCGCCGAATGGCATCCGCCGCCTCGAGGATCGTCTCCAGGGCGTGGGCCATGCCGTGGGTCCCCACATAGCCCGCGGTGAATTTTCCCTCCAGGCCGTAACGCCGCGCCAGTTCCGGATCCCTGGGGAGGGGCCGGAACCTCGACGTGTCGACCCCGTTGGTCACCACCCGGATCTTTCCCTCGTCGATGCCACGCCGAGCCAGCGTTTTCCGGAAGGATTCCGTCACGGAGACGATGCGGGCGGCCCTGCGGTAAAGGAAGAGCTCGACCTTCTCCAGCAAGCCGATGATTCCGCCGTGCTTCATGGCGCCCACCGCCTTGATGGACTCGGGCCAGAGGTCCCTCAGCTCGAAGACGAAGGGAGCCCCCCGCATGCGGCTCACCGCCCACGCCCCACACGCCGTGAAAAACTGGGGCGACGTCCCGACGACCACGTCGGGTCTCGGAACGAGAGGAGAGGCCAGCACAGCGGATGTCATGAAACTGACATAGTCGAGAATGCGCCTGACGAGCCCTTCGTTGGCCGTGATGTAGCTCCAGACGCGAACGACCCGGATTCCATCCATCCACTCCGTCTTCCAGGGACGGTTCCTGTATCCGGTGTAAACCTTGCCCCGGGGGAAGTTGGGAAAGCAGGTGATGGCCGTCACCTGGTGGCCGGCCCGGACCCACTCCCGGCAGTGCTCGAAAGTTCGGCTGGCGGGGGCGTTCACCTCGGGAGGGAAATTGTCCGTGAGAAACAGGATGTGCATCGTTTACCTCAGCTGGCTCACAATCTCGGTACTGCAACGAGGTCTCGCAGCTCCCTCACCCCAACCTTCTCCCCGAGGGGGAGGGGACAGCACCAAGCTGGGTGCCGGCCAAAAGCCTCGTTGTCGGATCAGGACCACGTGAAGACCACTACGGACCGGCCTTGCCGGCACTCGACCGTGAGGCAGGTGCTGGCAAGAGACGTGCCGAACCGGGGGTGGTAGGTGGCTGGCCCGATGATGGGCTCTCCTTCCTCGAGCCGCCATCGGACCGTTCGCCCCGAGGGAAGCGTCAGCAGGCCGCTCCTTCCGTTGTCCGACGGCTGCACCCGCACATCGGGATGGAACTGAAAGCGCGCGGTCGCCCGGGAGAATCCTCCATCGACGCGGTCCGCCACCCTCAGGCTGCTTTCGTCCAGGCGCCATTCCCGCCGGTGGACGGGCCGCCCCGGGAGGCGCCCGTAGCCGTCGTGGGAGCATGCCGCCGTGATGGTCTTCCAACCGGCCAGCAGTTCAAGGTCCAGGGGGCGGGCCCGGCGGGCCACTCGAAATCCTCCCCAGACTTCCGAGGAGTCGGCGCTGTCGACGACGACGGTGTTGTGAGCGGCGGTGGAGCGCTGTCTTTGGCGCTCGGCCCCCGAGCCGTAGCAGGAGGTTCCCGAGTCCACCACTACCCTTTGTCCGTGGACCGAAAGCTCGAAGCTCAGGGTGTCCGCGTGGGCGTGTCCCAGGAGGTAGTCGGGGCCGCACGGGCCCACGTCCAGGAACGCCACGGC
>JALOPI010000027.1 GCA_025453975.1 Syntrophobacteraceae bacterium | reverse complement strand
CGGTCCCTAAGCCGGCATCCAGGGTTTTCTATGGATTCCGGCTTGAAGACTGCCGGAATGACGACTTAGATGTTGGACACTCTATTGTGCTGGCCTGTATTAAGAATGACAGGCCGGCAGGGAGAAGCCGCATCGGGCGGGGACGCAGCCCCGCATGGGCGTTGGCGGTGCTTGTCCCCGCCTGTCCGGGGCAGCCTGAGCCAGCCCCGGACAGGCTCTCAATCCATGATCCAGGATCCAGAAGCTCAAAGCTTCATGTCAACGCCAGGTTATCCGGGGCGGCAGGCGAGGCGGCAGCCTGTGGTACTGATGCTTCGGATAGCCCAGCATCATGCCGCCATGGGTCTGATGCCCCCCGGGCAGGGCCAGGGCTTCCCGCAGCGGGGGAAACGTCACGGCCGCGGCCGTGAAATAGCCGGCCCAGCAGCTCCCCAGCCCCAGGCTGGTGGCCGCCAGCTCCAGGTATGTCAAAGCGATGGTGCAGGCGACGGGAGCCATCCGGTTCTCTTTTGCGGCATGGACCACGACGAGGACGGGGGCATCCCGCAGGATGACATCGCTTCCGCGCTCGAACCGCCGCACGGTGGCTTCCAGGTGAAGGCTTCCCGCCACCTCCGGCGCGTTCTGGATGGTCCAGCGCATCCAGTCCACCACCAGAGCCGCCAGACGCCGGACTTCCCCGCGGTCGTCCACCACCAGCCATTCCACACACTGGGAATTGTGCCCCGAGGGCGCATGGCGGGCCATCTCGATGAGTCGGGTGATTTCCGGTCGCGGGACCGGCAGGTCCTTGTAATTGCGGATGGAGCGTCGACCGCGCAGGAAATGCTCGCAGTGATCCGGGCTCAGCGCCAGATCCTTCCGTACCGGCGGGAACCGGTCCACGGGCATGTCGCGATGGGTGATGCTGCCGGTGGGGCATGCCGCCACGCAATGCCCGCACCGGATGCAGTATTCCTCGGCCGCCGGGATGGGGGCCGGAAACCCGCCCTTTTTAAAACGGATGATGCCGACGGGACAGACGGCGGCACAGATCCCATCCCGATTGCAGGTCTGTTCATTCACTTCCAGAAGATTCAAGTCTTCGCTCCTTCTTCCAGGATGTCGGGGCCACCCGCCGGCATCATCCCTGACATCATTTCTTTTCAAACCAGCGATACACCAATCCCGCCAGGGCCGCGCCGATGATGGGCGCCACCCAGAAGAGCCAGAGCTGCTGCAGAGCCCAGCCTCCCACCATCAGTGCGGGGCCCGTGCTTCGGGCCGGATTGACGGAAGTGTTGGTGACGGGAATGCTGATGAGGTGGATGAGGGTGAGACCCAGCCCGATGGCGATGGGAGCGAACCCTGCCGGGGCCCGTCCGTCGGTGGCCCCCAAGATGATCATGAGGAACATGAATGTCATGACCACTTCGGTCACAAAACCGGCGGCCATGGAGTATTTACCCGGTGAGTGCTCGGCGAAGCCGTTGGAGGCCAGCCCGCCGCTCAGGTCGAAGCCCGCCTTGCCGCTGGCGATGAAGTAAAGCAGCGCGGCCGCCACGATGGCTCCCAGCACCTGAGCAATGATGTAAGGCAGCAGCTCGGACGATTTGAAGCGGCCCCCCGCGGCCAGTCCCACCGAAACCGCCGGGTTCAGGTGGCAGCCGGAAATGTGCCCGATGGCGTAGGCCATGGTGAGGACGGTGAGACCGAAGGCGAAGGAGACTCCCAAAAGCCCGATGCCCACGCCAGGGAACGCGGCCGCAAGCACCGCGCTCCCGCACCCGCCCAGAACCAGCCAGAATGTTCCCAAAAGCTCAGCAGCCAATCGATGTGTCAACGACATGTTGCCCTCCTCCATCGTAGGTTATGGTATCCAGACACAAGCCACCTCTACGCCCATGCAGGGGCGGCGACCAACCCATGCGAAACGTCCAGCCCCGAAGCATCATCCTTCCCATTGGCGAGGCACGCTCCGGATCGATCCTTCTCGGGTCATCGGGACCAGTGGGAGACGCCCTGGTATTCCGACAGTCCCAAACCGATGAATCATCGGCATATTGCGCATCCTGTCTGTATGCTTGGGGCTGTTGTGGACCTTTTCTTGGGAAGCACGATGATCGACATGATGGATACAAACCATATATCCCGACTTATGCCAGGTACTTCAGCCTGGAATATATATGCCCACCATCAAGCTTCGCGCGGTTTTAGATTTTGAAAAAGAGATCCATATCTAATTGATGCCTAGTTTAACGATCTTTCAGACTCCGTCAACCCGATATTGGACGTGTGGACGGCATGAGGGGATTATTTTGCTCCGGGTGAGGGAGGAGGGATTTTTCCCATGCGGTTGTCTCAAGGGGTGGCACGGGGTGCGAAACTTTGGGGCCGGGGCGCGGCCCGGCCCCGCCGGCGGTTCGCGAGCAGGCCCATCGGCTTGCGGATGGAGACGGGCGAGGAGACCTGGAGAGTGAATCATCCCTCGCCTCGGCCTCTCCCTCAGCTGGAGGAGGCCTCGAGTCCACAGCGTTGCAGTGAGTCCCCCAGAGCACCGCGAATGGCACGGGCCAGCTGCCCCATGAGCACGGGCTTCAGTACGAAGGCCTTGATGCCCAGGGTCTTGGCGTCCTCCTCCGAGATCTCCTCGCTGTAGCCCGTGCAGAGCAGAATGGGGATGTCGGGGCGAACCGTCATGAGCTCACGCGCCAGCTTATCACCCGTCATGGCGGGCATGGTCATGTCGGTGATGACCAGATCGTAGCGGCGGGGATCCGCTTTGAAGAGATCCAGCGTCTCCACACTGCTGACGCTGGACTCGACGCTGTAGCCCAGGTGCTCCAGCATGCTCTTCACCACTTCCATGTGGAGCTGATCGTCATCGACGAGCAAAATGTGCTCGCTGCCGGTGGGGATTTGCTCCGGGCTTTTCCCCCGCAAGGAGGTACGTTCCTGGATGACGGGAAAGAAGACCTCGAAAAGGGAGCCCTTTTCCGGCTCGCTCCGCACCGACACGACGCCGCCATGGCTCTGAACGATGCCGTGCACCACGGCCAGGCCGAGGCCCGTGCCGACCCCCTTCTCCTTGGTGGTGAAATAGGGGTCGAAAATCTTCGACAGCGTTGACTCGTCCATCCCGTGGCCTGTGTCCCGCACAGCCACCCTGACGTGGGGCCCCGGCTTGAGGCCGGGGGGAGCCCCCACGAGATCCGGCCCCAGGCTCACCGAGGTCAGCTCGACTTCCAGAATTCCGCCCTTTTCCCGCATGGCATGGTGGGCATTGGTGCAGAGGTTCATGAGGACCTGATGGATCTGAACCGGGTCGGCCAGGATATTTCCGATGTCGGGATTGATCCGGGTGCGGATCTCCATGGTGGCGGGAAGGGAGGCTCTCATGAAATTGAGCACCTCCTTGATGGTATGAGTGATTTGGATCGGTCTTCGCTCCTCCTCGCTCTGGCGGCTGAAGGCCAGAATCTGCCTCACCAGATCCTTGGCCCGCATGCCGGCCGTCAGCACCATCTGGAGGTTCTTTCCGAGCCTGGAGTCCTCCGGCGCTGCCATGAGGGCCAGCTCCGCATAGCCGATCATCGCTCCCAGAATATTATTGAAGTCATGGGCAATACCGCCCGCCAGGGTGCCGAGGCCCTCCATCTTCTGAGACCGCTGAAGATGCTGGCGCAGCTTGCTGCGCTCGGCCTCCGCCTCCTCGATGCGCGAAAGGCTGGCCTTGAGCTCCATGGCATGCTGCTGAACCTGTTCGTACAGCAGGCTCTTCTTGAGACCGATGGACATTTCGTTGGCCAGGGCTTCGAGAAAAGCGGAATGCTCGCTCAGCTCCCTGGGCTCATGGCACGCTATCCCCAGAACCCCCATGACCTCCGTTCCGCTGCGCAGGGGAAGGGCGGCGAAGGAGCGGAACCCGGCGTCCAGGCAGTTCCGAAGGATGAGTCTGGATTCGGACTGAAGGTCCGCCGCGTAGATGGCCTTGTTTTCAGTGATGGCCAGGCCGCAGAGACACTTTCCCACCCGGTGGCCCGTCTGCAGATCCCACCCCACCTGATGAGCTTCCGGGATGCTGCCCTTGAGGAGCAGCTCCTCGCCGGCCACGAGGAAAAGGACGGCCAGATCAGGCTCCGTGGCCTGGGCGATCTCCCGCAGGCCGTGCCGAACCACCTCGTCGACGGTGATGCTCTCGTTCACCTTGCGGGCCAGCCGGTTGAAAACGGACAGCTCCTCGGCTCGATGCCGGAGCGCGGCTTCGCTGGCCCTCAGGGCCTGGGTGCGCTCCTCCACCAGCTCCTCGAGATCGTTCATGTATCGGAGGTTTTCCTCCTGGAGGCGCAGCTTGGAGTCGATGAGACTTTTCACCCGCAGGGCGTTGCCAACGGCCTTGAGGATCTCGTTCTTCCCGACGGGCTTCCGCAGGTAGTCCAGGGCCCCCAGCCGCAGGGATTGAGAAACCGTCTCCAGGGTCGGCTCACCGGTCATCATGATGACCTGCGCGTGGGCCGACCGCTCCCGAACACGGCGGAGCAGCTCCACACCGGAGATCCTGGGCAGAATGATATCCGTCAGCACCACGTCGAAGGGCTGATCGTCGAAGGCGGCCATGGCGGACTCCACATCCTCCGCCGTTTCCACCAGGTGGCCTTCCGCCTCCAGGAAGGCCTTCACGGTCACTCGAATGCTGCGCTCATCATCCACCACGAGAATATTACCCACGTTCAGCTTCTCCTCGCTCCCCGGGGAGCGCTCCTTGGTGATCCAGGGGGAGATCCATGTGAAAGCGCGTTGAGCGACCCGGCTCGCTCTCCACCGTCAGGTCGCCCCCGTGGTCCCTGACGATGCCGTAGCTGATGGAGAGTCCCAGGCCGGTTCCACTCTCCTTGGGCTTGGTGGTGAAGAAGGGGTCGAAGATCCGATCCCGGATCCCGCCCGGAACCCCGCTCCCCCAGTCCTCGACGGTGGTCCGGATGAAAGGACGCCCGTCCTTCTCGATCATCCGGGCGGATATCCGAAGCCGCTTTTCTGGACTGTGACCGGGATATCGCTCGTTCAAGGCATCCCTGGCGTTGGTCACGAGGTTCATGAGCACCTGCTGGATCTGCTGAGCCCGGGTGCGCACACCGGGAAGGTTTTCGGGAATGCTCACCTCCAGCTCGATCTGGTCCCGCCGCACCACGGTCTGAATGAGGGAAAGCACCGACGTGACGATATCCGACAACGCGGTCTGGCTGAGGGACTGCTTTTCGTTTCGGGCGAAAGTCAACAGGTTCCGGACGATGAGGGCGACCCGCTCGGTCTCCAGGACGATCTCACAGGCCAGCTCGCCCGATGGCGATTCGGCGCCCTCCCGGTCCAGGATCAACTGGGCGTAATTCATGACACCATTGATGGGATTATTGATCTCATGGGCAACACCACTGGCCAGCGTCCCAATGGACTCGATCTTCTGGGACTGCATCAGCTGCTCCTCCAGCTTGCGGGTTTCGGTGATGTCGCGGGAGTTGACCACAACCCCCTCAACGCTCCCCTTATCGTCAAACAGGGGGAAATAGCTGACATCCATGATCCGGCGGCCGGAGCCCGGAAAATCGAAGACTTCCTGATAGTGCACCGGCTCTCCCGAAAGAGCCCTGTCCAGCCGTGGCTGGACCTTCTGTCCAAAATCGGCCTCCCCCAGAACCTGAGCCAGCTTCATCCCCACGACCTGGTCCCGCGACCTGGCATGGGCCGCCAGCAGACTCGCGTTGACGGCCTGGTAGACGTAATCGCGGCTCACCAGCGCCATCAGGTCCTGGGAAGTCGACACGATGCGCTCATAAACGCGAAGCGCCCCCTCGGCCCGCCGGCGCCTCAGCACATTCACCCCCAGGAGGACGATGATGACGGCCTCGGCCATGACGAAGCCCGCGATAACCCAGAGATAGAGCCGGTAGCGCTCGTAAAACGAGCTCTCCCGGTTGACGATATCGGCTCCGGCCGGCAATGCCGAAAGACTGATCCCCCAGCGCTTGAGCTCCTTCCAGTCGAACATGTACCGGTTGACGTTCTCCCGCACGACGGGGATGGTCCCAGGGCTCTCTCCCCTCCATATGCGCCGCGCCAGCTCGCCTGCCGCCTGCCCCTGATAAAACCCGCTGTTGAGCTTGCCCCCGACGATGCCGCGCCCCAGGTAGATGGCCCCGTGGGCAAAGACCGGCCCGGGGGCGCTGGCCGAAACCAGGGGCATGACCGTCTCGATGTTGAGAGCGTTGCCCGATCGATCCTGAAAGAAATCCGAATGATAGACGATGCTGTCGGGTGGGCTTTCCTTGAGCTTTCGAAGCAGCTCGGGAAGGAGCAGCCCCCCGCCGGAATCGAGGAAAACGAACGATACGGCGTAACGACCCGATCGTGACAGAAGCTCGAGCGCCGAGCGATTGGCAAGGCCACTGGTCGTATTGTCGGTGATGACCAGGATCTGGCGCGCTCCAGGCCTCAGCGCCAGGGCCAGGTCAAGGGTCTCTTTCATGTCGATGGCTTCCAGGACGCCCGTGAACCAGGGCTGGCTTTCCAGCATCTCGTCCGCGAAGTGGTTCACTCCACAGAACACCACGGGCGTTTCCGGAAACAAAGCCCCTCGATGCCGAAGCAGGAACTGGAACGCATCGTCGTCGAGGGAGAAGACCAGATCGAAGCGCCTCCCGGCGTACTTGAGGGCGTACGCCCGGGCCAGGAGGTCCAGGTATTCGGGGCTGGAGATGCGCTTGGCATCCATGTACTCCATGAACACTTCGGTCGTGCCCGGCAGGGTGGAGCGGATGCCCCGCGCCTCGTCGTCGGAAAAGGACATGCCCGGGTGGTAGGAGTTGAGGATGAGCACCTTGCGCGTTGCCGGTTCGTCCATGCCGAGGGCCCGGCCTTGCCCCTGGAGGCAGACCCAGGGGAGCAGGGCCAGCAGGGCCAGCGGAGCACCAAGGAGCCTTCCCAGATGAATCTTCATGCACCCCCCTCCGACGGAGCGCGGCCCGTTTGGCCCGTTGTCCTCCAACGAGACCGCGCACGGGCTCCCATGCCCGGCTGCCCGATGGCCGCCACCACCTTGACCTATGGAGCAGGGTCGACCCTCAGCGACGCGGGCAGACCCTTGCCGAAAACTTCGGGATTGTACATCTCCTCGGCCCGGGGGGGCAGAGCCGTGAACAGCCCCGGTGCCACGGCCTGGGCCACGTAGGTCAGATGGTAGCGGCCGGCCGGGAGCACCTCCGAGTAAAACCGGGCTCCATCGTGGCGCAGCTCCCGGTGATAGAACGCCAGGCGCGACGAGCTGAAGCGACGCCACTCCTGGAACTGCTCGCCGTAGGATCCCTGGGGCAGGGGCAGTCTCCCCTTCTCCACATCCGCCAGGGACGCCGTGGCCAGATCCCGGTTCACGGGCTCCATGCCCCCCGGAATGGGATCGTCCAGGACCACGAAATAACGCTCGGCCTGGGTGGAAACGAACAGGTCCACGCGCACCAGGTCTCCCAGTCTCACATCGCTCGCCCCGTGCATGAGGACCCATTGCCCGTCCCGCTCCACACTGTACTCCCGGTGCACCTCCAGCCCCGCCAGGGCTCCTTCAGCCGACGGGGAGCCAACCGCCGGCCCCTCCGAAGGATCCCTCGGCTCCACGACGGGCGTTTCATACAGCAGGGCCAGGGAATGATAGAGCAGCCCGTCGCCGGTCATGGCCAACCGGGCCCTGGCCTTGCGTCCCGGATCCTCCGGACGGGTCCGGTACTCGAGAGCGAGGGGCGGGGAGCTGCGCTCCTTGAAATCCCCCGAGCCCAGTTGAAGGTCGTCCAGCCAGGTCCGCACCGTCATGGGACCCCGGTCCCGCTCGAAGGTCCTGCTGAAGTCGATGAGGGCCTTGACGGCGAACAGGTTCTCCTGGGTCGAGCGCCAGTGCCGCCGGCTCTTCCGCCCCTGGACGATGCCGTGAGCCAACCGCCGCGGCAGGGCTCCCAGCTCGGACCGCCCCTCGCCCTGGCTCGCCTCGTAGGCCAGCAGCGCACTCAGGATGGCGCCGTGGTCCCGCACGGTGGAGGAAAGGAGCAGGCTCCGCACCCTCGGGTCCAGGGTCTCCCGGAAAACCACACCCGACGGTGAATGGTCCGCCTGGGCCAGGATCTGCCTCAGAGCCTCCTTCCTGGCCATCTCGGTGCCGGCGACGCGGGTCAGGGCCTGCAGGTACAACGCCTTGCCGAAGAGGCTCATCTCCGGGACATGGCTCTCGAACCGCTCCAGCTCCTCCCGGGACAGCCGGCCCCGCCCGGCCAGGGCCAGCAGCGCCACCGCCCGCACCGTGGCGCTCATGGACCGGCTGTGGGGGTCCATGGGCGGATCGTGGCGCAGGAAGGTCTGAAGGTACTTTTCGAGACCTTCCTCCACGGCGGGAGGAGGCACATGCCCGCGCTCCCTGAGCCATTCCAGCGCCAAAGCCGTGAAGGCGCTCAGGTAGGGATCGACATTCTCGAGGCGGGGGACGAAGTAGCACATTCCCCCCGATGCATCCTGAAACTCCGCGGCTCGAGCCACGGTCCTGGCCGGCAGGTCCTGACTTTCGGCCCATTCAAAACCAGGGTCCACGTAGGGCTTCAGCTCCCCGTAAAACGCCGCCATGAGCCCCTTGGATAGAATCTGCTCCCAGCACGGGTGCGGGAAATCCCGCATGTACTCGAAGGTGCCTTCCAGCCCACCGAGGACGGTGGGCGACAGGAGCCACCGGAGTCGCCCCGTTTCGGCATTCATGTCCCCCGGAAAGTGCACGTCCTCCGTCGCTTGGGCCCCCCTGACCATCCCGTGGGTGGCGACCACATGGAGGGTCTGGCGCCTCCCCACGGGCAGCGAGACCGTCATGGCGTCCCGGTCCGCATCATCCCCAGCCTGGGCCATGAGCTGGATCGCCCCATGGCCCCGGGCCTGGACAGGGAGGGTCACCACCTGCCGGCCGAAGGGCGCCAGGGTGAGCTGGCTCCGGGAGATCCGCACTCCTTCTTCCGAATCCAGTGGGCTGGCCGGGCCGGGGGCCACATTGGGCGGCATCGATCCCGGTGAGTCTCCCCCCCCGCTCGCGGGCCGAGGAGTCGCCACCTCGCCGGCCACGGCGCCACGCGCTTCCAGAATCACGTCCAGGGTGCGGCTCCGGTCCGTCCGGTTCATGACCGTGAAACGCGCTTCGACCCGGTCTCCATCCACCAGCCGGTTCGGCAGGGCCGGCCGGATCTCGGTGGGCTTATTGACGCGGAATACGTTCTCCCCCAGACCCATGCGGTCTTCGGGCGTCACGGCCAGAGCCAGAGCCCGCCATCCCGTGAGGCTTTCGGGCAGCTTGAACTGGATGCGGGCCCTGCCGTCCGCATCCGTGGGAACCGATGGGCTCCAATGGGCCACGAATCGAAAATCGGAGCGCATGCCGAGGTCCGGTCCGCCGCCGCCCCCGGGACTGGCCCCTTTCTTTTCGAGCTTCTGGCGCCCCACCAGCTGCATGATGAGATTGTAATTGGAGAGATCCAGTGATTCCAGCCTGTAAAAGCCTTCATAGGGGTCGAAGACTTTCCTCCCGGGAAGGAGGGCGAAGATGGCCTCGTCCAGCACGGCCACCGCCAGCTCGACGGGGGGGCGCTCCCCTCCAGCGGGCGCATCCCCCACCGTGGCCTGCAAGTCCAGGGTCACCGTCTCCCCGGGCTTGTACTCCTCGCGGTCCGGCTTCACCGTCACGGTGACCTCCTTGGCGCTGTCCTTGACCGGCACCTCGGCATAACCCAAGCGGAATGTCGGCTTTCCCAGGTCTTCCCCCTCCTCGCTCATGGGCTTGTCCACACGGGGCGAGACCACAAGCACCGAAAGGTAGAACCCGGGCAGGTGATCCGGGACGATGGGGATCTCGATGATCTCGCTGCTGCTCGCCAGGGTCCTCACCCAGCTCTGCATGACTCCGAACCGCTCGATGGTGACGAGAGCCGCACAGCCGGGAAAAGGATTCTGGACCAGGAAGCGCGCCGTGTCCCCCGTCCGGTAGGTTGTCTTGTCGGGCACCACGTTGAGGACATTCCCCGCGACGGACTCCCACACGACGTGCCCCTTGCCGACGACGTAACGCCGCAGGATCGTCTGGTGCCCCCTGGGATCCCCGGAGGCGGCCGCGGAAACTTCCGAGGCTTCGGGAGTCGATGGGGCCTGTGAGCTCTGGTCCGCTGAAGCCTGGGCCGAGGAGGCAGTATCCACCTCGGGCTCCGGGATGGCCACACCTTCTTCCATGGGAAACTCGGGAACGTTCCCCACCCGGGCGCGAAGCCGATAGACTCCCGCCTGACGGGGGGTGAAGGTGAAGGCTACGGGCTCCTCGCCCGAGGTCAGCTCCAGGCTCTCTTCCGCCACCCATCGGGTGCTGTACTGAGGGACGTAGGCCTTCCCGGCTCCCTTGACCTGCGCCACCCGTGTCTCCTGCCGCTCCACGGCCACCCGGACGGGAGCCCCGGCAACGGCTTCGCCCGCCCGGTTCACCACGACGACCCGCGCCGGGGCCGGTTTCTTCTCCTCCAGAATCCAGTCGCCCTGGGACAAGCCCACATAGTGCTCCCGCCCGGCATACCCCGCCGTCACCCGGTGCGCCACCCGCTTGCCCCGCTCGTCCTTGACGGCGCTCTCAACCACGAGCTTCCCGTGGATGACAGGGTTGTCGGGAATTCGAAAGGTCGTCTCCAGACCCCCCTGATCGTTCAGGGAATTCTCGGCCTGGAAGATGGACTGGATCTCCGGGACATGGGAGTCGTCGGTGGAATGCTCGACCACATCGAAGTCGAATCCACGGGTGACCGCGGTTCCAGGGGCGAAGGGCTGCGTCTCGATGCGGGCGGTGACACGGGTGCCGGCCCTGGCGTAGGGTCCCCCCGCATGCATCGTGGCCTGGGTCGAAACGGTGACCGAATCCCCCAGGCTGAACATCGCACCGTTGAGCTCCGTCGCCACCTTGAAGGACGAGGGCGTGAAATCGCTCACCAGCACCCGCATGGACTCGAGCTCCTCGCCGACGGCGAAGCTCGGGGTCAGGACGAACCGGTACCAGCCCACGGCGGCGGTCCTGGCCAGGGGAAAGGAACCGTCGAAGGCCCCGAAAGCCGACAGCCGGATCTCCCCGGCCTCGTGCACGATCTTCTCCTGAGGATCCACCACCTTGAGCTGGTAGGTCCAGCTCCCCTCCGTCTGGCCAGTACCCCCCGGCACACCCGGGGGCGCCACGAAGCGCCGGTTGTCCTGGTCCCGGACGTAAATCTTGTACTGGACCGTGTCGCCGCCACGATAGATCCCCTGGGCCGTGGTCCCCCAGGCCCTGAGGTGGCCATGCCGCGGCCGCATCCACTCGGGAATGTACTCGCGGTTGGCCCCCTCGGAGCTCACCTGGAAAGCATAGCTGAATGGCAGCACCGCCAGGTCGTCCCCCTTGCGGCACCAGAGGAAGAGCTGCTTTTCTTCAGCCCCGTAGCCCCCGAGGAGCTTGAGCCCCGGATCCAGGGCGGAGGTCCCGGGAAGCATGCCGACCCCCTCCTCCCCCGTCATGCCCCGCGCCAGGACCCTCGGCTGCTCGTGAAAGGTCGAGAAGGTGTCTTCGTGCATCTCCAGCTGCACGCCCGGCACGGGCGCCCCCGACGCCAGATCGGTGATCCACACCAGGGTGTTGTGGTGGCCGTACTTGACGTGAACGTGAAACGGGGTGATCTGTGCGAAAAACGTCCCTCCCGTGTCCTCCTCGCGGCGCACGACCGGCTCCGACGTCACCTGTCCCTGGACCACCCCCGAAGGCTTGCCGACCATCTTCCGAAGCCCCAGGTGGAACGCCACGGCCTTGTCGGGCAAGGAGGGGAGGTCGAAGGTCCTCGTCAGCGGCGGCGACTTCCGACCGGGGAATGCCGTCCGGTAACGAGCCTTGAGCTTCTTGAGGTTCGTCGTCACCACCGGCAGGTCCGTATCCAGGCTCTTTTCGAGAACGGGCATGTCCCGGAAGAGCGTGAGATCCGGTGGATGATGGTCCGTGGCGAAGCGCAAGGCGCCATCCGCTTCAAGACCCCGCCCGAAGACATCCCGGAGGCCCCCCGCCCGGACATCCACCCGGTACTCCGTATACGGCTTCATCCGCTCCCAAGGGAGCGTGATGGAGTAGGTTTCGGTCTTCTGGTGCTCCCGGAACAGGCTGGTGTCAACGTAGGTGTCTTCCCAGGGGTCCTCGTCGGCCTTCCCGTCGGCGAGGTCCGGCGTCACCTGGATGTGCTGACGAAGCCCCTCCCCCTGGGGCGGCGCCGAAAACAGGAGGGAGATGGGCTGGGTCGGGCTGCAGCGACGGGGGATGGGCGCATCGGGGCCCGCGGCCCGGGTGAAGGCCTTTCCGCTCAGATCCTGGCACTCCACCCCCACCAGGCGGAACGCCCCATGGGTGTGAAACCGCGCCAGCGCCTGCCGCTGAGCGCCCGGCTCCCTCCCGCCCAGCGGGACGATGCCCGGCTCCACATGGAGAGCCACGGGCTGGTCGGCCGGCAGGGGCGACTCCGGCTGGATGAGCCACACCTGGCCTTTGCGGTAGGCGGAGGACTCCTGAAACTGGGGGTCCTCGGAAACGGAAGCCCTGGCCCGTTGACCACCCGCCACCCAGAAATAGATGTGCTCCGAGGCGGAGGCCCGGTCCACGGGCTGATCGAGCCAGACGATGAGCTGCGGCTCCCCCGGTGAGAGCCAGCTCCGAAAGGAGCTGTTCTTCACGACGGGGCGCTGGGTCAGGAAGGTGTGCTGGACGGCTCCCGGCAGGCGGGCCCCGCTTTCGGCCGTGACCTCGGGCTTCACCGACACCTGGTACCGGGTGGCGGGAAGGAGGGGCTCCTTTTCGGGCAGCTGGCAGGACAGGGTGGCCGGATTGAGCCACCGCCACTGGCAGGCTGCCGCGGGCTCGATGGCGATGGGAATTTCAAAGGACTCCCGCTCCATGCGTCCCAGGGGAGCGATGGGGCGGTCGAACTCGAAAACGATCTGCTGACCGGCGGGAACATCATCACCGGTGGGAGTGATCCGCAGGAGCTTCGGCGGACCCGGCGGCCCGCCAGCGTTCGAAGCCGCGGCCGCGGCGTGGAGGGCCGGGGCGCCCGCCACCCAGCAGATCGCCATCCCCATCAGGAGAAGCCCGGCCCAGGTCTTGACACGCGGAAGGGAACGCATGAGGATAGGGACGCGCGAGGCGCACACCTGCAGAGTCTTCATGGGACCTCCAAAGGTCGAGGGATACACCGCACTGCCGGCTTACTGCTCTCGGATGGCGAAGGGGGACGAGCCCGCATAAGGATGAAGCATGAGCAGTCCCAGGCTCTTTTGCATGGACTATATACAGGAATCCGTCCATGCGGATGAACAAAAAAACCGGTTTTCCGCGGGTCAGGTCAGGAAATGAGCGAGGCAGTCCGATGCGGATGGTGCGGCAGCGATCCCCTTTACCGGGCTTACCATGACGAGGAGTGGGGGGTCCCGGCTCACGACGACCGGCACCTCTTCGAAATGCTGGTCCTGGAAGGGGCCCAGGCCGGGCTGAGCTGGATCACGATCCTCCGAAAGCGGGAGCACTACCGGAGGGCTTTCCACGGCTTCGATCCCGAGCGGATCGCCCGTTACACCGAGGATGACCTCCATCGCCTCCTGGCCGATGCCGGCATCGTCCGAAACCGGCGCAAGATCGAAGCCGCCGTCCGAAACGCCCGGGGGGTGCTGGACATCCGGGAGCAATACGGCTCCCTGGATGCCTTTCTCTGGCGCTACGTCGACGGCATCCCCAAGCAGAACGCCTGGCGCACCCTCGAGGAAGTGCCGGCGACATCCCGGGAGTCGGAAAGCATGAGCCGGGACCTCGTGAAGCGCCGTTTCGGGTTCGTGGGAGCGACCATCTGCCATGCCTTCATGCAGGCGGTGGGAATGGTGAACGACCACGTGACGGGGTGCTATCGCCATGCCCAGATCATGGGCATCGCCGGGCTTGACGGCCTTGGGGGAGTCCCCGTGAGTGAGAATCCCGGGAGCGGTGACCCGCATCGGATGCGCGGAAGGATGGTTGGAGAGGAATGACGGCTGGTGCGAGACGCGCGCGCTTCGGGAAAGACCCCGGCCTCGACTCATGGGTCCCTCCCCATCTCCTGATGCGGGCGTCGGAGAAGTGCGGGGAAACGGCTCTCCTGCGGCATCCCCTGGAAGACGCCGAGTGGAGGCTGCGCTTTCAGATCATTCACGACCGGGTGCGTCGCTCGGGAGACCCGGCCTTTTCCCGCATCGCCGAGCACATCGCCGCCCTCATCCACCGGCTGGACCCTCTCATGACGGCCTACTGCCGGGCGACCTGCCCCGGCTGTCCCGATCCCTGCTGCCATGGCCGCAAGGTGTTCTTCAACCTGACGGACCTGATCCACCTGGCGGTCCTCGGCGAGGCGGGCGTGCCCGGGCAGACCCGCACCAGCGAAGGTCTTCCGTGCCGCTATCTCGGCCCCAAGGGCTGCGGCCTGAGCCGCCGCGCCAGGCCATACGTCTGCGTCTGGTTTCTCTGCGAGCCGCAGATGGAACGGCTGCGGCAGGAGCCTATCCCCATCCAGCGAGCCTTCACGGCTGTGCTTCAGGAGATCCGGCGGGCCCGACTCCTGCTGGAAGCCCTCTACGAGCTGACGGTGGAATCAGGAGACGGCCAGGGCGGCATGACAGCGAATGGGGACTGAACCGTCCCCAAATCCATCTCACGGGAGTCTATTTAAGCCATGGAATCATCCGGATTCAGACTGAAGCTCTTTCTCCTGCTGTTCCTCTCGGTCATGATCCTGGGAACCGTCGTCTTCGCCTACGTGGAAAACCTCGATCTCCTGGACGCCTTCTATTTCAGCATCGTCACCGTCGCCACCGTGGGCTACGGAGACATCAGCCCCCGGACCACCGAGGGGAAGATGCTGGCCATTGCCCTCATCGTGACGGGAGTGGGCACTTTCCTCGAAGTCGTGGCCGGCATCACGCAGGTCATGCTGAAACGGCGGGACAAGGAAGTCCGGGTGGAAAAGCTCAACATGATCCTGGGGCTTTTTTTCAGCGAGATCGGAACCAGTCTTCTCAAGACCCTCTCGGGGGCCGATCCCGATCCCGCCTCGCTGCCCCGTGCGTTCTCCACCATCGGTGAGTGGGGAGACGAAAAGTTCAAGGAGGAGATGAACGGACTCTCCCGGCACCGTCACCAGGTGAGCGCCGCCGCCGTGGACCTCTCCGAAGTGAAGGCCTTTCTGGAAAAAAAAGGGGACCTCCTTCTCAGGCTGCTCGAAAACCCCATCCTGTTGGAGCACGAATCCTTCACGGAGCTTCTGCGAGCCATCTTCCATTTCCGCGATGAGCTCCTCAACCGGCACGACCTGCACGCCCTCCCCGCACCGGACCTGAAGCACCTGGCCGGCGACATGGAGAGGATCTACAGGCTCCTTTCCGGCCAGTGGCTCATCTACATGAGCCACCTCCGTGTGCACTTCCCCTATCTCTTCTCCCTGGCCCGGAGAACGAACCCCTTCGACCGAAGCGCCTCGGCCACCATTCGCGAGTGAAGGCCACGCGGCCCATGGACCGCGCTGGCTCCTTCGCCGGCCCCCATTCCCGGAGCATTTTCCAGCCGGCTTAGCCGAAGCGTGCATTCCGCACCCCATCTTGGCTCTACAAGGACTTGAGGTAGGTTTCGAGGTTGACCTCACAGTTGGTGATCTTCAGTTTTTTTCTGATATGCTCTCGGTGCCGGTTGATCGTTGAGGCCGATACTCCCCTGAGCTGCGCAATGTCCTTCGTCCGCATACCGTTACGAATCATGTCACAAATGCCGATCTCCGTCTGCGTGAGGACTTGATAGTCACCTGAAAGCTTCCTCAAGAAAGGCGATGTGATTTCCTCAAGGTTATTCCTCAGGATCTCTAGGTACTTACGCTTCTCTTTGGGCAGTTCCAGCGCCAGCGCATGCAAGAGGGGGATAACAACCCTTTCGACATTGACCTGCACATCCCTGTAGATTCTTTGCTTCTCTTCCTCGATTCTTGCCAGGACGGCGCGTAGCGCCGTGTTGGACTCCTGCAGAGCACCCCGCTCGAGCATCAGCTGCTTATTGGCATCCTGGAGCTCCCGTTCGGCGGAGAGCCGGATAGCGATAGCCCCGATGCGCCTGGCGACTTCGTCCAGCATGATCCTCTCCTCACTGAGGAACGGGCCCTCATCCGCCGCGGGCCGCTCCTCCAGGTAGAAGACCGCAACCTCTCCCAAAGGCTCCTTGTAAACGAATATCCGAGACGTCTGACGCCAGTCGCTCACCTTGAATCCCTGGCTCTTGTACGTCCTGCCATCGAAGACGATCCGTGCACAGGTCACTTCCGGAAACTGCCACGATAAGGGAAGGAATTCCACGAGATGCGCCAGGAGCTCTTCCATCGAATCGCCAAAGCGTTCCGCAAGCTGAGCGATTCCATAGAGGCAGTTGAGCTCTTTAATGCGCTCCCGGAGGGCGGATGCGATCCTGACCGGCTCCATCATTTCCTGATCATGAGGGATCTTCCAAAGGCGGGCGGTCCACTCCTTCCGATCAAACGCCACCACTCCAGCTTCTCTGATGGGCTCTTTCCCTTTGTGCATACGGAATCTCTCCCTGTTCCCCATATGATCTATGCATTCCATGCGTATATAATTGGCATCGATATGCCTATATACAATAGGCATTCACAGTGCATTCTTATTGTATTTACCCCCGCCTACCTACCAAATAACTTCGATGCGGTCAACATCCACCAACCAACTGGAAATCGGGAGGACGTTCAGCATGGCCGACTCAGCACTTGAATCCATCTTGGAAGGCAGGCGTAGCCAGCCCCATCAACTCATCGAGGTATTGCAGGATATCCAGGATCAGTCCGGATACCTTTCCGGCGATGCCATGCAGACCGTGTCCACGGAGCTTGGCGTCCCGCTCATCGAAGTGTTTCGTGTCGCCAACTTCTACAAGGCCTTTTCTCTCAAACCAAAGGGCAGGAACATCATCACCATCTGCACGGGAACGGCTTGCCACGTGAGGGGGGCTGGTCTTCTCATCGATCAGGTGAAAGGGCAGCTCAAGATCCAGCCGGGAGATACCACGGAGGACGGCGTCTTCACGGTCGAGTGCGTCAATTGTCTCGGAGCCTGCGCCCTCGGGCCTGTCGTGGTGGAGAACAATGAGTACTCTCACCACGTAACGCCGGGGAAGCTCAGAAAGAGCATTCAAAAAATGGGTAATGGGGACAATGGAGGGGAAGGAAATGCCTAGAATCCATCGCTTCGATGAGCTCGACGCCATGCGCCAGCGAGTAGTTGAGGAGAACAAGCGCTACAAAACAACGATCATGATCTGTGGAGGAACGGGCTGCCAGGCCTCGAAGGCTCAAAAAGTGATTGACGCTTTGAAAGCCGAGCTGTCGGCACAAGGCCTTGCCGGGGATGTCCTGTTGCGCACGACCGGGTGCCATGGTTTCTGCGAGCAGGGTCCCGTCATGGTCTTCGAGCCTTCCAATCTGCTCTACTGCCAAGTGTCATCGGAAGACATTCCGGAGATCGTCGCAGGCACGGTTCGTCATGGAGAAGTCATCGATCGGCTTCTCTATACGGATCCCGTCTCTGAGGAAAAGATCCTCCGCGAATCGGACATTCCCTTCTACAAGGCCCAGGATCGGCAGCTGCTTTCATTCAACAGGAAGGTAAACCCTCGGGCCATCGAGGATTACATAGCCATCGGAGGATATTCAGCTCTCGGACGAGCTCTTGCCGCCACTCAGCCCCGGGCTGTCATTGATGAAATCGTTGCCTCGGGACTTCGGGGACGTGGCGGAGGTGGATTTCCCACTGGTCGCAAATGGCTCGAATGCTTTGAGGCGGCTGGAGACGAGAAGTACGTCGTCTGCAATGCCGATGAGGGAGATCCCGGAGCCTACATGGATCGGTGCGTACTCGAAGGCAACCCGCACATGGTCATCGAGGGGATGATGATCGGAGCCTGGGCGGTTGGGGCGAGCAAAGGGTACATCTATGTTCGGAAGGAGTACCCTCTGGCCGTGCAACATGCGAAGCTGGCCGTGCAGCAAGCCCGGGAATACGGGCTGCTGGGTGAGAATATCCTCGGCTCGTCTTTTTCCTTTGATGTTGAGGTGGCCCGCGGAGGCGGGGCGTTCGTGTGCGGCGAATCCACTGCCCTCATGGCCTCGCTGGAAGGAAAGGTTGGCGAGCCTCGCCCCAAGGACATCCACACCGTGAAGCAGGGGCTGTGGAACAAGCCCACTGTCCTGAACAACGTGGAAACCTGGGCGAATGTTCCATGCATCATAGACAAAGGCTCCCAATGGTTCAATTCCATCGGAACCAAGGGCAGCAAGGGAACCAAGATCCTGGCTCTCACCGGGCATGTGAAGAACACAGGTTTGGTCGAGGTCGCCATGGGGACTCCCTTGCGAAGCGTCGTGTTCGATATCGGCGGAGGACCAAAGAACGGTAAGGCAATCAAGGCAGTGCAAACAGGAGGACCATCCGGGGGGTGTTTGCCCGCGAGTCATTTCGACCTTCCGGTGGACTTTGATTCACTCCATGCGGCCGGCTCCATGATGGGGTCCGGTGGAATGGTCGTCATGGATGAGGGAACCTGCATGGTGGATGTGGCCAGATACTTCCTGAATTTTCTCCAGGACGAATCCTGCGGTAAATGCGTCCCCTGCCGGATCGGGGTCAGCCGGATGCTCGAAATCATGGACGATATTTCGGAAGGCCGTGGCAGGTCCGAGCAGATCGGCCTTCTTCAAGAGCTTGCCGATACCATCGGCGAGACAGCTCTTTGTGGTCTGGGAAAGACGGCGCCCAATCCGGTGCTTTCCACCTTGCGCTATTTTGCCAATGAGTACGAAGCACACATTCACGAGAAACGATGTCCAGCCGGAGTATGCAAGGCTCTCATCCGCTACGGGGTCGATGCGGACAAGTGCACTGGCTGCGGCACCTGCAGGAGGGCATGTCCTCACGAGGCCATCGAAGGAACGAAGAAACAGGCGCATATCATCGATTCCCAGAAATGTCAGAAATGCGGCATCTGCAGGGGCGTGTGTGAATTCGAGGCAATAACCGTCATCTGATGAGGTGAAAATATGCAGCAGTATGTATCCTTGACCATTGATGGCGCCACCATCCGCGCGCCCAAAGGAATCAGTGTCCTCGATGCCGCCATCCAGTTCGGTATCTGCATCCCCCATCTTTGTCATATGCCTCTTCTCGAAGATATCGGGGCATGCCGCATTTGTATCGTCGAGCATGTCAAGGACGGGAAGGCGAAGGTAACCACATCCTGTACACTGGGCGTGCAGGAAGGCATGGTCATTCAGGCCCACTCCGAGAAGATTTTGAGGCTGAGGCGAAACATTGCCGAGCTTCTCGTGGCGCAGGCCCCCAATTCTCGAGCCATTCAAGACCTTGCCGTCCGATGTGGGGTGAAGGAAGTCCGATACCCCTTCAGAAATGATGATTGTGTCTTGTGCGGGCGGTGTGTGCGCTACTGCGGAAAGATGGCCAACGCAAATTCCCTGGGATTTGTAGGGCGAGGCCGTGACCGTCGCGTGACCCACGCCCTGGACATGCGGGATTTGTGCAAGCAATGCGGGTTTTGCACCCTGAACTGTCCCATGGCCAATGCACCGTGCAATGGTGTCATGAAACCGGGAGAGGAGCGGTTGTGCGGGAATTGCGAGGCTCAGCTCGCCATAACGAAAGGTATCGAGGATACCTGCGTGTGGTGTGATCTGGGCAAAGGTTTTCAATGCTCAAGGCATATGGGGCAAAACTTGTTCTAGGAGCCTCGGGATCCAGGCCGAGCGGTCAAAATGGAATGGGCCCCTCGGCCATCCAACCATGGAGATGAGCGAGAAGTGCCTGAGCCATGGTGCCCCGGCCGCCGGGCCACGGGCTGCCGAGCCAGACCCGGGGCGAGGACCGGGGGAGGTGGGCAGCCCCCTCCGGCGTTGGTCATGGGCCCGTCGAAGCTTTCTCGCACCGACTCCTCGGCCGGCTCCCCAGCTCCAGCCTGAGAGCCGGCCGATCCGGGCGGTCATTGGCGTCCGGCGGTACTACCGTCGACGCCAGCCGCTCCAGGCGGGAATCCCGTTGGCGTCACGCAAGGTGAGCACCTGGTCGCCTTTTCTGACCTCGGCGGCGATGAGGGCCGGTTTGCCCTCGAAGGTGACGCGCGAGCCCTTCACCTCGATCTTGTCCCCGACCTTGATGATCCCCATGTCCTGGTTCTCGAGGTACCAGCCGGGTCCCAGGTGCACGGAGATGGTCTCCTTTTCCGTCTTCACCATGGCGTGAAGACCGTACTTCATGCCCTTGCCGGGCGTCATCCTGTCCATGGACACCACTTCTCCACCGAGGACCTCGACGGTCTGGGGGTTATACATCCGCCCGTAAGGCGTCCCCGGACCCCAGCCTCCGCCCCCCTCCCCCATGCCGCGTCCCTGCGCTGAAACGTCCGCAACCGCAAGAAAACCGAGAGCCGTGATGACCACCGCCAGCAATCCGAGCTTTTTCATGGCTAGCCTCCTCTTCTGTCGGATGGAGCATTGACGGGGCACGCGTTTCCAGCACCCCACTCAGACCCGCAGCCTCCTCGGGGCCCGCCGCCCCGAAGGCCTTTCCCGTGCCACACAGGGCAGCTCCGGGCGGGGCTCTAAAGCATCATGAGCACCCAGGCGGCGAAAAGGACCGGAATCCAGGCCCCGCAGAGCATCCATAGATACTTCCTCCACGATTCCCCCACATAGCTTTTGGCGGACTGAACCACCCAGGTCCAGTTGAGCCAGACGTGAAGGATCAGCAGTCCCAGCAGCATGAGGGACAGATAGAGATGGATGTCGCCCCACTGGTGGCGATGCAGTCCCAGCAGAAACTTCGAGGCTTCGGGAGTCTTTCCCGTGGGGATCACGAATGCGAGCAGCAGCCCGATGACGGCTATGGAGCAGAGATCCACGAAGAGCAGCGCATCGATCAGGACCTTCCAGTCGTTTTTCTTCATGAGGGGCCTCCAGGCCAGCTCGGCAGGGGACGCCGATTTTCGGGACGACCAGTGATTCACGCTGATGAATGAAAAGGAAAGCAACATCAGCGGAGATCTGTGTGCATCGGCGCTCATCAGCGTCCCAGGGGCTATTGCCGTCAATCACCGAAAAGATACACTCAAGGCGATCCAAACGGTGGATCCTTCCCGGATGAGCATGAGCCCCACCGGCCAGCGCTCACACTCGTCGGCGTCCATCGCCCGGATTTCGAGCCTGGCGGTCGACCTGTTTTATAGCGGCCCTGTGACGGGCTTGTCTTCTCCCCTGGCCACCAGCCGGCAAAAGAGGTATCCGGCCATGACCAGGAACGAGGCATCCCGAGCCAGGGTCCAGATCGTTATGGGGCCGGCACTGCCCGTGCCGAAGCAGCCGCAGTGGACATCCAGACCGCGTGACATATTGAAGACAAGAGCGCCGAGGAAGATCATGAGAAGACCGCTCGTCAGGGTGACGGCCCCCGGGAGCCAGACTCCACCCAGCAGGCACAAGCCCAGGAGGAGCTCCAGCCAGGGAAGCACAATGGCCACGAGATTGACCAGGCCGTCGGGCAGAATCTGATGATTGTAGACGGCCTGCGCAAATCCCGCGGGATTGTAGATTTTGTCGAGGCTGGCCACAAGGAAAACACCGCCCAGCAACAGCCTGATCCAGAAATGAAACGGCTTCTTCAAGAAAAGGCCCATTCCCTCCGCTTTCGTCCCTGCCTCGTCGTCATGGAGGGCCAGCGTCAGCACCGGCCCCAAGACGGTGTGGGTCCCGCTCCGTCAGGCTCCAGTCCATGCCCGGTCATTGGGCCTCCCCCCAAAGGAGAGCCGGGCCTCACACCCCATCATGGGCAGGTCTCACTGGCTGGCTGCATGGGCTTCCAGGCTCTCCTCCACGGGGAGCCCTCTTTGCTGCCACACCGACCAGCCGTTCACCAGCACCTTCACCTGGCCGTACCCCTTGACCAGCAGGGAGAGAGCCAGCTCCTTGCTCGACGCGCAGCCTTCGCCATCGCAGTAGGCGATCAGCCTGGCATCGGGGGGGAGTTCGGCCAAAACCTCTTCCTGGACCTGGTCGAATTCTTCCCAGGGCAGATTCACGGCCCCCTCGATGTGGCCCTCGGCGTAGCGATCCCGGGGGCGGGCGTCCAGGAAGACCGCCTCGCCAGTGAAGAACAGCATTTCAGCCTCTTCGATGGAAATGGCGAGACTCTCCCCCGACCCGGTCACCAGCTGTGCCTCGGGCGACCAGTCGGCCACGAGGGGCAGCCTCCCGGGTCTCAGATGATTCACCGAGAGCGCCACGGCAACGGCCAGGACCAGGATCACCGCGACCTGACCGGCCACCAACATCATCCTGCGGGATGAGCTGAAATCATTCATCTATTCTGGCTTCCCCCATTGGGCTTCCATTGGGCGGGAAAGGCCACGATTCGGTTGGGGCGTCAACCCTGGAGCCACAAGAGAATCGCCCGCGCCTGGTACCCGTGGAAGCACGGGATGTCCACCCGCCCGAGCCTCCAGGCGGAGCTGAGTCCACCGTGGCGTTGGCCCCATTCTCGGCAACGCCCCCCTTCACGAGCCGCTCCGCTTCATGGCATTTCCCGCGGCCGGGACCGAGTACCTTGATTTCCATTGGCCTCCCCTTCCCGTCTGGTTGACTCGAACCGTACAAGTGAGCTGTCCCCAGGGCACCGCCCTTCGTCGATCAGATCAACAGGTTGAACAAGTAGCCGACCATGAGGATACCCGCGGCCACCACTCCGAAGAACGTGGCGATGAGCCTGGGCTTGAGCACCTTGCGCAGGATGATGGCCTCGGGCAGTGAAAGGGCGATGACGGACATCATGAAAGCCAGCACCGTGCCCAGGGCCGCGCCCTTCCCCAGGAGAGCCTGCACCACCGGGATGATTCCAGCGGCATTGGAGTACATCGGCACACCGATGAGGACGGCGGCGGGCACCGACCACCAGGCGCCCCGGCCCATGATGGAAGCCATGAACCCCTCGGGCACATAGCCGTGGATGGCCGCTCCCACGGCTATGCCCAGCACCACATAGATCCACACCCTGCCCACGATGTCGCGGACGGCGTCCGCGCCGTACCGAATGCGCTCCTCCCAGGTCCTCTCGGTGTCCTCATAGGCCGCGGCATCAGTCTGGATCTCCATGACCCACTCCTCGAGGTGTCCCTCCATCCGCAGTCGGCCGATGATCCACCCGGCCAGCATCGCGATGAGAAGCCCCATGACGAGGTAGAGGACGGCAACCTTCCAGCCGAAAAGGCCGAAAAGAAGAACCAGCGCGATCTCGTTCACCATGGGGGCCGAGACGAGAAAGGAGAAGGTGACGCCCAGAGGAATGCCGGCTGTCACGAACCCGATGAAGAGAGGCACCGCCGAGCATGTGCAGAACGGGGTGACGATGCCGAGGAGCGCCGCCAGCACGTTGCCGAGGGATTCCCGCTTGCCGGCCAGGATGCTACGGGTGCGCTCGGGGGTGAAAAAGGAACGGACGACACCCACGCCGAAGACCACCAGGGAGAGGAGCATGAGCACCTTCGGAGTGTCGTAGACGAAGAACTCCACGGCGTGAGCCAGGTGAGTCTCCGGCTGAAGCCCCAGGATCTCGTGGGTGAAATACCGGGCGAAAGGCGCCAGGCTTTTGTAAACGGCGACCCAGACCACCGCCAGGGGAAGCCCGTACAGGAGATACTTCCACCATGAAGGACGGGCGGACGGGGAGACCGGAGCCTCCAGAGGCCCGCAGCGCTCACCCGGGCAGCAGCAGATCTTTTCCTCGCTTGTCTTCATGAAGCATCGCTTTCCACCACCATGGATCCTTCCCGTGCCCGACGGCTTCCGGGAAGGACCGCATCAAAACCATTGCCTCAGCCTCCCGAGCATCACAGGTCGCCCAGGGCGGCCTGGGCTTCAAGCAGCCATTTCTTGATCTTGTCCCGGGGAGGGACGCTCCCCACGGCGACGATTCTGCCGTTGACGACCAGGGCGGGAGATCCCATGACACGATACCGGGCGATCTCTTTCATGTCCGTCACATGATCCACCCCCGCCGGGAGCTGCAGCTCCGTCAGGACCTCCATGACGGTCTGAGTCAGGCCGCGACACTGGCTGCACCCGACTCCCAGGACCTTGACGTCCAGCCCCCGCGGAGCTTCTTCCGTGAAGGGCTGTCCCATGTGCTTTCGGAATTCGCGGACAAAAGCCCGGCCGTATTCCCCGCGGACCTTCCCCGGAATGTAGTTCAGCGCGCCCAGCCGCTCGATCATGTGGCGAGCCACCTCGTCGTCGGGCTGGTCCCCATGGGTCTGGGCCATCTCCTCCACAAGCTCCCTCAAGCCGACGATGCTCACTCCGAAATTCGAAACCTGGATCCGCGTGATGCTCTTCTCCGGCATGGACTGACTCCCCGCTCGAGACGCCCCGGTTCAGGCGATCTTCCGCTTGCAGATGGTCTCCCGGTTGAGACCCGGCAAGGCTTCCATGAGACGAACGATCTCGGGGTCATCCTTAAGCCAGTGCCTGAGGTTCCCGAGAATGGCAGCCACATAGGGGCTGCTGCTCCCGTCGGATACGAAGTAGTTGACCCAGAGACCGTCCTTGCGGGAATGGACCAGGCCAGCCTCCTCAAGGACCTTCAGGTGATTGGAGACCGTGGGCTGAGCGATGCCCAGGGCCGCCTGCATCTCGCAGACGCACAGCGACTGGTGCTGCAGCATCTTCAGGATCTTGATTCGATTCGGGTCCGAAAGAGCCTTCATGACCCTGGTGAAATCTCGCATTCCCCCAAACCTCCAGATCAAATTGTCAGGCGTGAATATATCAACTGAATCGACAGCTGTCTATATGCTTATTGAAAACAGCCCACCGTGCCGGCTCCGGCCGGCCGCTCCCGCCGCGTGGACTCCAGACGGGGCAAGGCATCACGCAACGATCCAGCTCCGGCAGCCTCGCCCCCGCCAAGACGGCGCTCGGGGCGCCCGCCCATCCAGAGCCAGGAGTCGGCCGCCTCGCCTCAAAGCCACGGGCCGCCAATCCACATCCCCAGACAGCACAGGACCACACCGAGCACATTGTTCAACAGGACACTGGCCACGGACTGCACGGCGGCACCTTCACGCAGGGATCTCGAGGTCTCCAGGGCGAAGGTCGAAAAGGTCGTGAAGGCCCCGAGATAACCGGTCACGAAAAAAACATAGGCATCGGGGCTTATGAGAGGCAGGGCGCGTCGAGCCATATTGCAGGAGAGCCCGATCAGGAAGCAGCCCACCAGATTCACGACGAGCGTGCCCCAGGGAAAGCGGGTCCCCAAGAGACTCGCGGCCAGGAGGCCCACCGTGTAGCGTGAGGCCGCCCCGAGGCCGCCACCCAGCATCACGAGGAGGATTTTCGTCATGGGCATGGTCCCCAGGGGTTATTGGAATGGATGACCCGCTCGTTCTTATCGCGGCGCTCCGAGCTGGACCGGAGCACTCCGCCCCGGTTTGCGGACACGGTACGATATCGGGGACGCCCCTCGACGGCAAGTCCTTCCTGGCCTGCCGCGCGTCCCCGGCGACGCGGCGGCCCTCTATCCCACCAACGCTCCCCGTCGCCAAAGTCCAGATAGCGTCACTATCAATGATAACCAGCGGTTAGAGCACAATTACCCAGAGCCTGGCTCGTTTCGAGGCGGCTCCGGCTCGCGATAACGCTTGCACAATGGGAAGGGATGGGCTAGGAAATCTCGAAGCGTGCTCGGCCGGAGGCTGCGCCGGATCCATGCGGGTCGCGGGAGTGGAGGGCTGCTTGCCCCCGGAAGGGCGACTCGCCACGGCAGGACACCCGGAAGCATCCCCGGGCCTTGCGGGTCGGTGGCAGGGCGTTTCTGATCACAAGTGCAGAAGGATGAAAGGGGGCCGATGATTGACTCCTGGCTTGTCGCTGTCCGGTGTTGGAATGCTCCACGTGCTCTTCGCAAATCCGTTCATGGGTCGAAGCTGTTGAGCATGGCCGGTCTCATTGCTCCAGCCCTGGCTATCTCCCTCATAGCGGGCTGCTCCACCGTCTCCTCCAATCGATCATCCTCGTCCCATGCAAACTCCACCGAAAGGACCGGCGGCCCGGAGGGTGGACCGCGCGTATCCAAGCATTCGGCGCAGTCCAAGTCCGAGCTGACCATTCCGGACCACCCGGCCATCGACGCCTGGACGATCCATTACGCCGAAAAGAAGCACCAATCCTTCCAGACCCTGCTGAGGAGGGCGGAAGCCTACGTCATCCCCGTGCAGAAGATCTTCAGCGACCAGGGCGTGCCGGGAGACCTCGCCTACGTGGCCCTGGTGGAAAGCGGGTTCACCCCCACGGCCCGATCCAAGGCCGACGCCGTGGGCATGTGGCAATTCATCTCCGCGACGGGCACGCGGTTTGGACTGGAGCAGAACAAGTACGTGGACGAAAGGCGCCACCCCTTCAAAGCCGCTCATGCGGCCGCCGCCTATCTCTCCGCCTTGTTCGATCAGTTCGGCTCCTGGGAGCTGGCCCTGGCGGCTTACAATTCGGGGGAGAACCGGGTGCAGCGCACCCTGGATGAAAGCGGGGCCAAGACTTTCTGGGAGCTGCGGGAGGCCGGATGGCTCCCCGCCGAGACTCAGGAATACGTGCCCAAGGTGCTTGCAGCCGTCCGGATCAGCCGCAGCCTTCCCCAGTACGGGTTCTATTTCTCACCCAGGCCCGACCCCCCCCGCCATGACACCGTTCCAGTGCCGGGAGGCGTGAAGCTGGCCTGGATCGGAAAAAAGATCGGGGTGGAGGAAGCCGTCCTGCAGGAGCACAACCCGGAGCTCTGCACGCCGAGCACCCCTCCCGGCTCGCCATGCTACGATCTGAGCGTTCCCATGGGCATGAAGGAGTCCGTCCTGGCAGCCCTCCTGGAGCCTCCGCCGGCCCCCGAAAAACCGGCGCCGGCCCCCTCCAGAAATCAGCGCCCGGATCGCTCCGTCAAGTCCAGGCCCTCGATGGCCAAAACCGATCTCCCCAAGCCCCTGAAGGCTTCCGAAAAGAGCCGTCCCGCGGCGCAGACGTCCAGCTTGAAGCAGGAAAAGCCTCCAGCCGCTCTCAAGGCTGCCCCAGGCATCAAATCGGGCGATGCATCCAAGGAGCGGAAGGATGCCAGACCCTCCAGGAACGACACCACGGCCCTGATCGCTTCAGCGGCGACCAGGAAAGCCGAGGCGGCCAGGCCGCCGGCCCAGAAGTCCCCCAAGACCTTCTGGTATGCCATCCGCCAGGGCGATACCCTGCCCTCCGTCGCCCAACGCTTCGGCGTCACGGTGGAGGCCCTGGCCACGGGCAACCAGCTGTCCCGCAATCAGAAGCTCGTCCCCGGCAAGGTGATCACCATCTGCACCGAGGAGCGCGCCGCCGGGCGCTCGGAGAAGCGGCAGGCCAACTGATCGCGTCGCCCCCGACGCACGGGTGCATCCCATGCCAGCCGGGATTGGCTCCCGGCACCATCGAAGGTTACGATCGCCTGGTCCACAGTCACCATGAGGGAGCCAGAATGGTCTCATTCGGTCTGGCGGATGCGGCCCTGGGACTTCGGGCTGTTGCCATCGCCCATGGCTGCGGATTCGTATCCCTCGAGATGGTGCGCTGCGATCTTGTGATTCCCCGCGACCTCGGGAGCACCCGACCATTAGCCTGGTGCTGCAGCTGCTGCAGACAGGCGCCCTGCGCGATGAGCTGGCTTCCCTGCCCGGCTATGACTCGTCCTGCATGGGAACCCTCATCGGAACCGTATAGTCGCGTCGCGCCTCAAGTGCCGCCTGCCCGCTTCCGTCGTCGTGGCCTGGAATGTCAGGCTCACGAATGGGCCATGTCGTTCAGGAAGCGCCTGAACCACCGGGGATTGACAAACAGGATGTAGACGAGAAAGAGCTCGGTCAGGGGCAGGAAAAAGCCCACATAGTGCAGAACGATCATGGCCACGACGGCCAGTATTCGAACGAGCATCAGCATCATCTCTCCCCCCCTCGGGATCGGTACGCATTTCCCCCATGGCCACGCCCTTGGCGGTCCCCAGCTGCCTCGATCCAAACCCTGTCACGGGATTCAGCAAGCGTCCTCAACCTCTGGCTGAGAGCACTGCGATGGACCTCACTTGGAGAACGGGGATCGCTGCCGGGCTCGGGAGGAATTCTGGACTTGTCTCCGCTCGGGCCTCTTCGATTGCCCCAATGGCTTCCCAGCGGGTCGGCTCCCCTCGCGGCGCGGATCAGAGCCCATCGGACCATTGGGAATCGCTTCGCTTCCAATGGAGGGGTCAGGCTCATATCCCACGATGACCTCTTCGGGGATGGCACGCTTGAGGAGCCTTTCGATACTTTTGAGCTGCTCGCGCTCGTCGATGCTGACGAGGGATATGGCCGTTCCCTCGTGCTGTGCACGGCCGGTTCGGCCGATGCGGTGCACATAGTCTTCACACACATTGGGCAGCTCGAAGTTCACCACATGCGGCAGCTGGTCGATGTTGAGCCCTCGAGCCGCGAGATCCGTTGCGACAAGCACCCGCACGTCGCCATGCTTGAAGTCCGCCAAGGCACGGGTTCGCGCCCCCTGGCTCTTATTGCCATGGATGGCCGCCGCACGAATCCCGTCGCGCTCCAGCTGCACCGTCAGCTTGTTGGCTCCGTGCTTGGTTCGGGTGAATACGAGGACCTGGCGCCAATCGTTGGAGGTGATCAGATGGGAAAGGAGCTCCCGCTTGCGCTTGCGGTCCACCGGATGGATCAATTGCTCGACGCTCTCCGCGGGGGCATTGCGGCGGGACACTTCGATGAGGACGGGGGAGCGCAGCAGCTCGTCCGCCAGCTCTTCGATCTCCCTGGAAAAGGTGGCGAAGAAAAGCAGATTCTGTCGCCTCGCCGGCAGGAGTGCCAGTATTCTGCGGATGTCTCGGATGAAGCCCATGTCCAGCATGCGGTCCGCTTCATCCACGACCAGGATTTCCACTCTCGACAGATCCAGCGTTCTCTGTTGGGCGTGGTCCAGCAGACGCCCCGGGGTTGCGACCAGAATCTCGACACCACCCCGGAGCTTTTGGATTTGAGGATGGATGTTGACTCCGCCGTGGATGACCATGGACTTCAAGGGCAGATGCCTGCCGTAGGCCGACACGCTGGCTTCGACCTGAGCGGCAAGCTCGCGGGTTGGAGTGAGGATCAGGGCGGCAATGCCCCCCTTGCCTGCTGCATGGGATCGCTCACTCAAGCGCTGCAGCAGCGGCAGAGCGAATCCCGCGGTCTTCCCCGTGCCCGTTTGAGCACCGGCCATTAGATCCTTTCCTTCAAGAATGACGGGAATCGCCTGGTGCTGGATGGGAGTGGGGTTACTGTAGCCTTGCTCGACGAGGGCTCGAAGTAATTCGGTCGAAAGACCGAGGCTTTTGAAAGACATGTTTATATTATTGCTCCTGAACTGGTTGTTGGGTCTTGGACTCCATGGCGAGGATCTCTACTGTGGATCCATAAGTCATGGCATAAAAAAAGTGTGGTTCTTCGGCGACTTCCAAGAGCATGGTGAGAGTGCTATGACTGTTGCTCGACTTTCTTTCCTTTCAAGAAACTCTGAACAGCATCAGGAGAAGTCCCAACCGCTCTCACAGCATTCTTAAGTTGAATATCAGTACACGAAAACTTCTGGCACCAATATTTAATCTCATTTTTTTCATGAGGATTGACTCTTTTGTCAGCATAGGGCCCTCGCTTTATCAGACCAGCCATAACCTTTTTCCTTGTCATAAGGATTGAACATATTTTACGTCGAACCAATAAACACTGGGGATGATGTTTGTATTTATGCCAAGCACAGCCTGGCAATGGATGCCCGGGCGGATCCCCCGCTGATATCGGGAGAGATGGTCAACTCCAGTACCGTCACTCCGACCAGGTCCACCTCATAGTCCTCCGTTTCCCGGGTCGTCTCCGGAGGGCTGAAGTTGTAATGCTGGCGCACGATCTCCCGATACGAGAGCCCCCCGTCGGAAGACCACCTGAGCAGGAGCTGCTGCGTGCGCTGTTGTCCATCTTCTTGAAACTCAAGATGAATGCGCCGGACCCGCAGCGGCTCGTCGAACAGCAGCCGGACCGTCTGCTGACCGGGCTCCGACGCCCGCCAGCCGGATACCCCACCCGGCTTCAAAGCTGACTCGAAGGGGTGGGACGCCTCCTCGGAGGTGAGCTCGGCCTGCGCCAGCTCTTCCAGGTTCAGCCAGTCTTCTTCGGGACCCAGGTTGGACTGGGCTCCCCGAGTGATGATACGTTTGCGCATTGGAGCGCCTCCCACGGCTTGGAGTCTTGTCAGACTTCCCCGATCCCTCACCACGTAGCCGTGAAGGAGAGCGGGGGATTCAGGAGCAGCCTCAGACCGTGGTATCGGCGGGCTTGGGTGCTTTCCGCCTGGCGGTCCCATCCGTCAGCTTGAACATCTTGATGATGCTCACAAGCAGCTTGGCAAGGCTTTTCGCGGATTCCGACTTCTGACGGGAAAGCCTGAGCCCCACCTTGTCCCCTGAGCCAAGCTGATGCAGGGCGGTTTCATTGAAATCGATCTCGGATGCCGCCACCTTCTTCAATTCCAGGATCAAGTCGGCCAGCTCCTCATCCTTGGCATGAGATAGACTGTCGATAGCCATGGACAGGATCTCGTTCTTATGGATCTCACCCGAGCGTCCATGGATCTCCACGAGGTTGACCAGATAGGGAATCGCATAAGTTCTGCTATAGAAGGGCAGCTCGATCTCCTGGGTTGAAGTGAGTGTTTTCAGCTCCTCGAAAAAGTACCCCGTTGACAACAGATCCTTCAGCAGAGCATTTGGCATGGCTTCCATCGCTGGTCTCCTTTTGCGGTGCCGCCCCCACGACGCTCCCCGGGTGGGAGAAGCCTCGCGAGCCGTGTGCGCGCAACCCTTGGGTGTTGGCCGCCATCCTGTGACCACGGCCAGCGAGCCTGGTGAAGAAGGCTCATTTAGTGCCGCTCTTGGCTGGCTTCCCGCTGCCGCTCCTGATTCTCTTGACCACCGGTGTCGCCAGCTTACCCGCTCCAACGGCCTGGGCCCGTTTGATCTCCTCCAGGGCCTCCTGCCATTTCTCCAGGTCACACAGGGCCGCCGCCCGGGCCACCAGCAGAGGAGCGTTTGGGGTATCCTTCATGCGTTGCGTCGCCTTGAGTGCCTGAGCGGGCCGGTTCTGCAGCCTCAAGGCCGAGCACAGGATCTCCGCGGCGAGATCATACCCCGGCTCCAGGTCGAGGATGCGCTCTGCGATCAGTCCCATTCTGCGGTACTGAAGGGCATCTCGGGCCTCCTGTGCGCGAGCCACAAGGCTTTCAACGTCCACAATGGCAAGATCCTCCTCTTCGAGAGCTTTGAGCAGAAGCATATTGAGCTTGAGGACATCCACCGTGGGAGGTGTCAGAAAAGTCTTTGTATGGTACCATCTGCTGCCATCCCAGATATATGTGCCGCGATCCAGATTGATTTGCCTGGTTGCTTGCATAAGGCATCCAGTCCTTTCTTATGACTTGAAGAGCAAGGGATCGTCAGCTATGTCAGGGCCCCCGGGCTCGGCTGTCTGTTTGCCAAAGACTCGAATCCTTGCCGTGACTGGCGCATGACCCGCAACGAAGTCAATACCTCCATTGCTCCGGCAGGGGCTGAGGACCAGGCCTGATGCCGGCCAGATCAGGGTCTTCGCCGGGAGAACAGTCCTCCCGCCTGGACTTCACTTCCTTGGCATTGGCTCGGCGCACCTCCTTTTCCTTTTGCTTCTGCTGCCGCTTTCGCTCCTTTTCGAGCTTCAGGGAACTGGGTCTTTGTGCCATGATCGTGTCCTATCTGTTTGGGGTCGCCGGTCCATCATCCCTGCCCCGCCGAACGATCCGGCTTCGCCTCGAGACGGCTTGCTTCCACTGACAAAAAAGCCGGAGATTCACCCCGGCATTTTTCTTTGTAAGCTGGACCGATATTTCTAAATGTAAGCTATAGCTTTTTCACCTTGAGCGCCTGAGGTCCTTTGGCACCACTCTCTTCATCGAAAGAAACCCGATCCCCCTCGGCAAGGGACTTGAAACCATTGTCTTCGATGGCACTGAAGTGAACAAAGACATCATGCCCCTGATCGGTCTCAATGAAACCATAGCCTTTACTGTCATTAAACCATTTCACTCGACCTTCAGCCATTTTGCAGTCCTTTTCCTCTGTTGTAAGCTCTTACACAGGTGCGTTATTTCAGAGCAGCTTCTGAACCGTTTCACTGCAAGGCAAAAGATCGATCCCGGAGATGACTCGAAAATATCGAACCACATTGATTTGGGTTAATCTTAGTTGATGGAAATAAAAAGGCAAGGCAATTCTTCCAGTCCGCTTCTCTCCGTGGAAAATGGAAAGGTAAATCTAATCTATATTTTGGAGGAAATCAGCCCATCAAGCAATCATACGGAGCTTTGCACAACATTTTCTTGATTTAATTTCTCCTTCAACTTATTTTGAAAGAACAGATTTTGATGAAGATCTGTGTATTTTCATCCAGACTCAATCCTGGATCCCTCTCCTGTGCAGGGTATTGCATCAGATTCGATTCACCCCAATTCCGGGCGATGTCCCGATCACCGTTGTCGATGGGGCGAGGGGCCGCGTCGAATTCAGTTTGAGCAAGTCATGGGCGTTGATCGCCGTTAAACCACCAGAGAAAGGTCGCCGATCATGGTCAACATTTTCGTTGGAAGCCTGTCCTTCGAAACATCCGAACAGGAATTGCGCAAGGAATTCGAGCTTTATGGGGAAGTGAGCTCCGTCAAGATCATCATGGATCGCGAGACCCGAAAGCCTCGGGGGTTCGCGTTTGTGGAAATGCCCAGCCGCGAGGAGGCCTTGGCGGCCATCAGCGGCCTGAACGGCAAGGACCTTCGCGGACAGTCCATCAAGGTCAATGAGGCAAAGCCGAAAGAAGCTCGCGTGGGGCAAAGCCGTGAGCGCAGCGGAGGGGGGTTCGGTTTTGCCAGTCGGGGGGGCAGCTCCTCCGATCAGAAGACCACGGACATTTACGACAGCAAAGATCGAAGGAGCGGGGGCTTCGGCAACCGAGGGCGAGGTGGCCGTGGCTCCGGAGGTCGATCGGGTGGAGGCAGACATTCTCATTGAGCTGCGAGGAGTGCGCTGCCGCTGCCGGTCTTGCCAGGCCGGCGCCCTGAGCCGATCACGGGAAAGCGCTCCCCCCGTTCGGCTTCTCCATTCCAGGAGGTGACCTGCCCTGGGGCCTGGGGAGACCGTTGGACACCCATACCCTCCGCCAAGGATCGTCGGCAGATGATCGGCATCTCATGCGCGGGAGCCCGACGCCATCGCGGCAAGACGGCAGGTATCGGGGTGAGATCACGCCAGGCGGGGCCGTCAACCCTGGCATTGCGGACGGTGGTGGCGCTCACACCCTCCGCATGGGACCCGGTCCCTCCTGATGCCTGCTGGACACCCCTGGATCATGGGCAGCATTTTGATCTGGCAGGCATCAGAGGCGTCAAGCCCCATACCTGTCCGGAAAGAGCGATCGCTTCGCGCCGGCGGCGAGCCCCATGCTTTCCACCTTGTATTGCAGGTTTACATTGGCCATAATGCCATTGAAACAGCTGATTCGACCACAAGGCTCATCCGATCCCGCCCCCCTCTCGCTGTCCAGGGTTTTCGCTGAATGTCATCAGGCTGCGCAAAGACCCGTCGACCGTCCTCTCACCGAAACCGAGGAATGAGCTTCCGAGCCTCGGACATCCGCCCAGCAAGCGACAGCGCCGTTGACTTGAGCTCAAACGCTGCCTCCCTCTCCTCCGATCCATGCTGCTGATTGAAGCTCATTGGGGCCAAGCCCCTTGCCACCCCTTAAGCCCCTTTAAGCCAAGGGTATTGGGGTTATGGGGAAAGGAGCCCTGAGTCGGCAGCCTTGCCCGCGAGCGAGGACCGCCCCCAGGCGGTTCGTGCCGTTTTCATGGGGACGGCGTGGGCATTCACGGCGTTTCATACCGGATTCGGAGGGCGGCGGGATAGTGGAGTGTACCTTTGAACGTGCTCAGGGCCAAGGAGGAGAATCATGGGGATGGACGCTGAATACTACCGGATCTTCCAAGAGATGAGCAAGACCATCGGCTCAACGCTTTCCGTCGAGCAGCGCTTGAACAAGCTGGCGGAGGGCATGGTCAAGGCGCTGGGCGTCAAGGGATGCACCATCCGGCTCATGGACGAGGCCCGAGGGACCCTCGAGCTGGCTGCATCCCATGGTCTCAGCGACGAGTATTTCAAGAAGGGCGCGGTCCAGGCGGACCTGAGCATCGCGGAAGCGATGGTGGGCCGCACCGTCGTCATCGGGGACGCTCGAACCGATCCCCGCATCCAGTACCCCGGGGCCGCTGTCCGGGAAGGCATCGTGTCGATCCTGTCCATTCCCATCATCATCAGGGGCAGGGTCGCAGGCGTTCTGAAGCTGCACGCCACCGAGGAGAAGACGTTCACTCCCGAAGAGATCGAGCTGGCCACATCCCTGGCGGAGCATGGAGCCGTTGCCATCGACAACGCCCGGCTCCTGGACCAGGCCTTCAACGAGATCCAGTATCTCAAAGCCGTGACGGAAGTGGCCAAGACCCTTTCCTCCACCCTCGATGCCGCGAGAGTCCTGGAGCTGATCGTCACGCGGGTGGCGAGCACCCTCCGTGTCCAGGCCTGCTCACTTCGGCTCCTCAACCCCGCCACCGGCCGGCTCGAGCTGGCCGTTTCCCACGGACTCAGCCCGGCTTATCTCGGCAAGGGCCCCGTGGACCGGGACAAGAGCATCGCGAGCAGCATGGATGGAGAGGTGGTCTCCATCCTGGATGCATCCACCGACCCCAGGCTCCAGTACCCCGATGAGGCCCGACGGGAAGGAATCGCCTCCATCCTCTCGGTACCCGTGTTCTTGAAGGACAAAGTCATCGGCGTGCTGCGCCTCTATTCAACGGCACCCCGGAAGTTCTCGGGATCCGAGATCGAGCTGGCCCAGTCCATGGCGGAATTCGGAGCCCTGGCCCTCCAGAACGCCAGGCTCCATGAAAGCCTTCGCCTGGGCTCCCCATCCGTCATGGAGGAGGTCTTTGCTTAATCACTTGATACAGGGCATGCGGGTCATCGCGGGCGGAATGCCCGGTCAATCCTCCCTCGGGGGCACGAGGACCGTTCGGTTGCCGTTGCCCTCCATGGAGCTGACAACGCCGCAGGCCTCCATCTGCTCCACGAGCCGGGCGGCGCGGTTGTAGCCGATCCTGAGCTGGCGCTGGACAGCCGAGATCGAGGCCCGGCGGGAATGGGTCACGAAGGCGACGGCATCGTCATAGAGCGGGTCCGTCTCGTCGCCGAAACGGTCGGTGTCGGCCCCCTCGTCCTCGGACTCCGCCACACCGCCGAGGACCCCCTCCACATAATCGGGCTCGCCGAACTGCTTCAGGTGCTCGGCCACGGCGTACACCTCCTCGTCCGCCACGAACGCCCCATGCACGCGCTGGGGATAGCCGGTGCCGGGCGGCAGGTAGAGCATGTCGCCCTGCCCCAGCAGACACTCGGCGCCCATCTGGTCGAGGATGGTGCGGCTGTCGATCTTGGATGAAACCTGGAAGGCGATGCGAGTGGGGATGTTGGCCTTGATGAGCCCCGTGATGACGTCCACCGACGGACGCTGCGTGGCGAGGATGAGATGGATCCCGGCGGCCCGGGCCTTTTGGGCCAGGCGTGCGATGAGCTCCTCGATTTTCTTGCCGGCCACCAGCATCAAGTCGGCCAGCTCGTCCACCACCACCACCACGTAGGGGAGCGGCGTCAGGGGCGGCGCCTCGTCCGCCGTCGAGGCAAGGGCATCCAGCAGCGGCTCTCCCGAATCCATCGCCTCCCGAACCTTCTGATTGTATCCCGCCAGGTTGCGCACCCGGAGGGCGCTCATCAGCTGGTAGCGCCGATCCATCTCCCCCACGCACCAGTTCAGGGCGTTGGCCGCCAGCTTCATGTCCGTCACCACCGGAGCCAGGAGATGGGGGATGCCGTCGTAAATGGAGAGCTCGAGCATCTTGGGGTCGATCATGACCAGGCGCACTTCCTCGGGCGTGGCCCGATAGAGCAGCGACAGGATCATGGCGTTGATGCCCACGGACTTGCCCGAGCCGGTGGTTCCCGCCACCAGCATGTGCGGCGCCCGGGCCAGATCCGCCACCACCGGGCTCCCGATGATGTCCTTGCCGAGCACCATGGCGAGCTTCGACTCATGAGACCGGAAGTCCTCCGACGACAGCACCTCCGACAGGCGGATCATCTGGCGGCGGGGGTTGGGAACCTCGAGCCCCATGCACGTTTTGCCGGGAATGGTCTCCACCACCCGGATGGCGACCACGCCCAGGGCTCGGGCCAGATCTTTCATCAGGCTCACCACCTGGCCTCCGCGCACGCCCACGTCCGGCTGCACTTCGTAGCGCGTGATGACCGGGCCCGCATAGGCATCCAGGACGCTCACCTTGACCCGGAATTCGGCGAGCTTCTCCTCGATGAGGATCCCGCCTTCGATCAAATCGTCCTGGCTCATGGGGGCGACCGCCGATTCGGCCGGCTGCAGGAGCGAGAGGGGCGGCAGGCAAGCTCGCACCTGTAGAGACGACCGGAAGGAGGTGTCGGGACCGTCGGGATCGTGGGAAACCCGGGGCTCGCTGGCCGGCCGGAGCACCACGGGGGGGGCGGCCCCGGGAGAGGCGGCCAATGGCCCACGAAGGCCTGGAGGCTCGACGGGCGGCGCCCAAGCAGGGATTGGAGACGGCGGAGGAAGGGGAAGAAGCCCCACGGGCTTCCCGGCGGGCACGCTGGGGATTGCCGGTGGACAGGGGGCTTCCGGCTCACGGCCGACCGGCTCGCAAGGTGCGAGACGAGCCTGCGGAGCCTGGACCGCCAGCGCCGCCCCATCGTCCTGACGTTGGGCGGACACGACGGCTTTGGCGGCGGGAACCGCCCCTCTGACCCCGTCATCACGAGGGAGCGGATCTGTTGTGCCTGGGACGGCGGGAGGATCGGGGGGCCAACGCCGGGGACTCCCCGACAGCCGCACGCCGTAGGTCGTCATGAGCCTTCGGCGGATCGTCTCGATATCCTTAGGGTCAGACGGCACCCGGGTCGGGCGCGCCTCGGAATCAGGCGCGCGCGATCCGCTCCTCGGGATGCGATACCTCTTCTGAAGGTTCGCCATGATCGACTGCAGATCGATCACCTCCCGTGGCTCGCTCGGGGATGGACTCTTTTCAAGCCCCGGAACCGTCGAGACACTGTCGGCGGCGAGGCGTATGCAATTCTGCGGGCGCACGCGCGCCTGAGCCGATGCATCCGGCACTGGAGCCCTCACCGGCCAGAGGTGAAAAGAAGCCGCTGGGCGCTCGGGTGGCCGCGCCGGAGACTGGGGCCGATGGGCTCCCGCGATCTCCGCCGGCTCGCGGGGCACGCCGCTGGGGCCCATCGATGCGGCTCGCGGGTCAGGTCTTTCCGCCGTGGGATAATGCCTCTCCTCGGACGAGGAGTGCGTCGACACCCGGCCCACCGGATCCACCTCGTCGTCCGAGGACTTGAAAAAACCTCCCCACGACCGTCTCAGCCCCAGCGGAGCGCAGACTCCAAGCCCAAAGGCCGCCAAAACCAGCGCGATCCCTCCAGACCAGGGCCATGCCGCCAGGGCGCCCACGGCGCACACCAGACCCCATCTCCGCCACCCCTTACCGGATTCCCTGTCCAAATCCATCCCCGCACCCATCTCACAACGTCCATCAAAAGGATCCAGCCGCTGCGGCTTGGCCCCCTCGGGATCCACTGCCCGGGCCACAGCATCCGCCAGCGCCGTGGTAGGTCTTCCCCCGCTTTCACTTCATCCAGTCCGCCTGCCGCGAGAATCACCGACGATCCCCGCGGGATCCACCCCGCGCGGCGGCGGGCGGACGTGCCACACCCGTTCGAGGTGAGTGCGACATGCCACCCCCGCTACCAGCCCCGCGTTGGAAAGACTGGACAAAACGGGACCCGATTAAAGCCGCTCGAAACCCTTTAGTCAACCCTCATGGTCTGTCATTGTCTCGAGCGCCAGGAGCTCAGAAGACGGTCTCGGGAAGAAAGAAGAAGGCAACACCGAGGATGGCGTAGACCGCCAGGAGCAGTGCCCCCTCGAGCCAGTTGGACTCCCCGTCCTGGGCGGCGATGTTGACGATCCCCACGGACAGGGCCACCGCCAGCACTTCAAAGCCGGTGAACATGAGGTCCATGGGGCCGTGGGGCATGAGGTAGGAAGCGAAGATCAGGACAGGGGCCACGAAGAGCGCCACCTGGGTGCTGGAGCCCACGGCGATGTTCAGGGCGAGGTCCATCTGGTTCTTCATGGCAGCGAGCACCGCCGTGGAATGCTCCGCCGCGTTCCCTATGATGGCCACCACGATGACCCCGACGAAAACCTCCGTGAGCCCCAGGGCATGGGAAGCCTCCTCCACGGCGCCCACCAGCAGCTCGCTCATCCAGGCCACCAGAGCCGTAGCCGCCAGCAGGGTCAGAAGCGCTTTCCCCACCCGGACGGGATGCTCCGCCCCGGAGCCGGCGTGACCCTCGCCTGCGTAATGGCCCCTGTGAGTGCCCAGCGTGAAGAGTAGGCTCAGGACATAGCTGGCAAAAAGCACGATGCTGATGAGCAGGGACATTTCGTGCTCGATGAGGACTCCCGTCCCGGAATCCACCTTGCCCTGAGATATGGCCAGGAGGACGGTCATGTGAAAGAGGGCCGGCACCACCAGCCCGATGACGGCCAGCGTCAGCAGGGTGCAGCCCATGCCGGCGGCCGTGCGGTCGAAGGTCTGGCGGCTCCTTCGCAGACCTCCCAGGAGGGCCGCCAGCCCCAGAACCAGAAGAATGTTCCCGATGATGGAGCCCGTGAGGCTGGCCTTGACCACCGAGTGCTTGCCCGCATGGAGAGCCACCATGGCGATGATGAGCTCCGCCGCATTACCGAAAGTGGCGTTGAGGAGCCCTCCCACCCCGGCTCCGAGCCGCTCCGCCAGCTCCTCGGTGGACTTGCCCATGAGCCCCGCCAGCGGCACGATGGCCAGGCACGAAAAAGCGAACACCCACAGCCCCCCCCAGTGAAGGAACCTGGCCGCCACGGCCACCGGCACGAAAACGAGGAGCAGGCTCAGGACATTGTCGGCCCGGAACAGCGAGCGAAGGGCCTCGGTGGCGGCTCTCCCCTTCATTGGACTCCCCCCGCGGTTAAAAATGATGGACCAGCCGCCAGTTGAGACGATAACCCTCGGGCCGGTTTTCGGCGGCCGTCTCGAAATAGGCGTTGAAGAAGAAATGAGTGTCGGGGGAGATGTGGAACAGGGCTCCCGGGCCGATGCCCAGCACCTGCTCCTTGCTCCCTCCGATGTCGATCCCCTCCACCTCGTCGTTGGTGATCTGCTTGAGATAATAGCCGTTGACTCCCAGCCTCAGCCGCTTCTCCCACACCTCGTAGGCGCTGGCGAAGTTCAGATGGATGGCCTGGCCGGCCTGGGTGTCGTCGGCATCCCCGAAGCCACGGTTGGGATCGCCGTTCTCGGCGTTCCAGAGATAATGCAGCCGCCAGGTGGCGGTCCACTTGGGGGTCACGAAGACCGTGGCCGCCCAGTATGGATTGAACGAAAAGAAATTGCTCCCCGGGTTGAGCTCCTTCTCGCGGCTGTAGTCCCCCGTGGGAAATAGCAGCTGGAATTCGATCCGGTGCATGAAAAGCGGTCCCCGGGTGCTCATGATGGGGTCCCATTGCAGAAAGGGACCCACGACGATGTCGCCCAGGCCGCCTCCGTTCTCATCGAGCCCGGCGCGGGCCCCCAGGCCGTGGTCCAGGTCGAAGGCCACCACGGGGACGATGAGATCCATGCCCCATTTTCCCCCCAGGAGCACGTTCTGGTCCGACTGGTAGATGAGCTGCGTGAGGCTCACGAAGACATCCAGGGTCTCGTCGGCGAAAGACGGCAGCAGTCGATCCCCATCCGGTCCCTTGAGCTCATCGGAATGATAATATTGAAGATATTGAGTAAGATACCATCCAGGACCGGCGGGCGGCCCTCCGTCCAGGAAACTGGTGAATCCCAGGTTCACCGCCGGCAGCTGATAAGCCCAGGCACTCACATGGCCCAGCATCACCAAGCCCAGGAGCACACCCCAGACTCTCCCCCTCATTCCTCGTCTCCGCTCCAATTTCCCCTCCTCGGTACGATGGAAGTCCAACCCACCGGCATGGAGTCCTGTCACCCCCCATCCCGTCCCCACCCGGACCCAGCCGGAATGGCCACGGCCCACCCCGGCAGCGGCCCTCATTCATTTTCCCCACCGCCTTTCCTGGCCGCATCGATCAGCTCGACCAGGCTGGCCATCTTGTCGCGTGGCGCCTGGCCAAAGCACCGCTCCCATTCCTCCTCGCCCAGCTTCAGACGGAGGTACCGCTCGACGGCGGGGATTCGCCAGCTCCAGCAGTGGATCATCCGTGAGCATGGGAGCGCGCCCGCCTCGTCCTCGCAGTAGGCGAAAGTCACCTCCCCTCCCAGTTTGGGGCACCGGATCAACAGTTCCCGAAACACGTCCGCCTCCCTCCCGCCAGGGGAATATCAGGGCTTCGGCAGCCCGGCGATGGATTCCAGGGCCTTCTGAATCTCCTCGTCGGGAAGCTCGTAAGGCGTCAGCTTGCCGGAGAAAAAGGCGTCATAAGCCGGCAGATCAATGATGCCGTGACCGCTCCAGTTGAAAAGGATGACCTTTTCCTTCCCCTCCTGCCTGGCACGCTCCGCTTCCTCAACCACGGCGGCGATGACGTGGTTCGTCTCAGGCGCCGGGATGAAACCCTCGGACTGGGCCCACTGGACTCCCGCCGTGAAGGTCTCGATCTGGTTGAAAGCCCTGGCCTCGACCAGCCGTTCCTTGACCAGGTGGCTCACGATGGGGGCCATGCCGTGATATCGCAGCCCCCCCGCATGGATGGGAGCCGGCAGGAACCCATGCCCCAAAGTGTGCATGGGAAGGAGCGGCGTCGTCATGGCCGTGTCCCCGAAATCGTAGGCGAAGGGGCCCTTGGTCAAGGTGGGACAGGACGTGGGCTCCGCGGCAACGATCTCCACCTGTTTTCCGTGGATTTTGTCCCTCACGAAAGGAAGCGCGATGCCGGCAAAGTTGCTCCCGCCCCCGGCGCAGCCCAGAACCACGTCGGGGTACTCTCCGATCTTGGCCATCTGCTTGTGCGCCTCCAGCCCGATGATGGTCTGGTGCAGCAGGACATGGTTCAGCACGCTCCCGAGGGCATAACGGGCCGTTTCGTCCCCGACGGCGTCCTCGATGGCTTCGCTGATGGCGATGCCCAGGCTTCCCGGCGAGTCGGGGTTCTCGGCCAGGATCTTCCGCCCCGCCCGCGTGCGCTCGCTGGGACTCGAAATGCACTCGCCCCCCCACGTCATCATCATGAGACGGCGGTAAGGCTTCTGCTCGAAGCTCACCCGCACCATGAACACCCGGCACTGCAGGCCGAACATCTTGCAGGCCATGCTGAGGGCGCTTCCCCACTGGCCCGCGCCCGTTTCCGTCGAGAGCCGCTTGATGCCGAAGACCTTGTTGTAATAGGCTTGGGGAATGGCCGTGTTGGGCTTGTGGGACCCTGCCGGGCTCGTGCCCTCGTTTTTGTAATAGATGCGCACAGGCGCATCCAAAATCCTTTCCAGCTGCCGGGCCCGGCAGAGGGGCGACGGCCGCCACAACAGATATTTTTCGAGCACCGGCTCGGGGATGTCGATCCAGCGCTCCGCCGAGACTTCCTGCTCGATGAGGTTCATGGGGAATACCGGCGCCAGATCCTCCGCGGCAATGGGCCTGCCCGTTCCCGGATGCAAAGGGGGGCTCATGGGCGTCGGCAGATCGGCCATCACGTTGTACCACTGCCGGGGGATCTCATCGTCGGCCAGCACGACCTTCATCTGTTCCATCTTTCCTCCTGTCCTGTTCTGAATGTGATTGAGCTTGGCTCTGAAGTCCCTGCAAAACCAAACAAAAAAGCCGTGGGGAAGACTGGCTTGCCCACGGCTCATGAGATGGATCGGTGGCGTAGAAGAGCGCCTGTGGACAGGCTCAGCAAAGAGTCCGCCACCACCACCAAAACAGCGAGTGGATCACGCAAATGAATTGCACGGGTAAATCCCTTTTCCCAGGGTACGGCACTTTTCGTAATATAGAGAGAAGTCGGCTGTCAAGTGAAATGTAGCTCAAAATGAGGCTTCGCCGCTCTTTCGGCACAAAGCCGCCGCCAGGCTCAGGAACCGGTCTCCCTCCTGGAACATGAGCCGCTTTTCGACCATGCCGCGCAGAAAGGGCAAAATCCTGTCCTCCGAAATCTTCGGGAAGCGCTGGACCAGCTCGGCAACGGACCGGTGGGATGCACAATGGAGGTAAATCTCCCGCGACACTCCCGAAAGCCGGTGGTTAAGCCCAGGCCCCCGAGGCCGGAACTGCTGGATGAGGAGGAAATCCCCCCCGTCGCGGTAGCTCAGGGGAGGCTGCCCGCCGGAGGCCGCCCTCATCCGGTGATAAGCTCTTTCCCACGCCTTGATGCGGGCCACCACGGGCCGCCACAGCCTTCGCTGGAGCCCCAGGTCCCCCCGGTATCCCTGGATCAGAAAGCGGGCCTCCCGGCAAAACGGCTTTGGGAAAATGCCCGCGTAATGCGGATGATTGAAGGCCGCCCGGATGCCGTGGGAGCGGGGGGCTCGATGGACGGGGCTTCCCAGGCCGAGCCAGAACCGGACGGGCCTGAGCGGCCGGTAAACCTCGGCGAAATCAATGCCCTTCAGCGTTTCGCGCACATCCTCCTCGTCACTTCCTGGAAACTGGAGGATGAGGTTCGAGAAGTCCAGGATGGAAAGCTCCTCGCACAACTTCATGATCTCGAGGTTCTGGATGGTCGTGGATCCCTTGTTCATCCGGGCCAGGAGCCGGGTGCTGAGGGCCTCGATCCCAACCTGGAGCTCCTCGACGCCGGCTTTTCGCATGATCTCGAGATCCTCGCGGGAGATGGACGCCCGGACTTCCGCAAACAGGCGGAAATCCTTCCCCAGGTGCGAAAGTCCTCCAAAAACCCGGGGGATGTCCTTCGACGGCAGAACATTGTCCACGATGGCGACGGAAAGCGCGCGGTGCCGGGATGTGAGTCCATCAATCTCCGCCACCACCTTCTCCGCCCCCTTGGATCGATAACCCTCCCACTGCAGATTGAGATTGCAGAAGGCACATCCTCCTCCGCCCCCCCGGCCGGGACGTCTCCACCAGCATCCCCGGGACGTCTCCACGGGCAGGGTCGGGAAGAACGCCCGTCCCGACGGCAGATTCCGGAGTGTTTCGAAGTATTCAGCGTAATCGGGCGTCGGCAGCTCCTCCAGGCTTCCCAGCTGACAGAAGCCCGATTCACCCTCGCCACGCAAAACCTTCTCTCGCGTGACGATGGCGGGTGAGCACAGGGGGACGCGCTCCGCGGGCGGGGACTGAAAATGACGCACCAGCTCCGTCAGCGGCAGCTCGCCTTCCCCCAGAACGATGGCGTCGATCTCTGGAAAGTGCCTGAGCCACGCGGCGCAGGATTCACCAGCCCACGAGGATCCTCCCACCACCACGGGCAGCCCGGGGGCCCGCTTCTTGATCTCGCGAATGCAGTGGAGCGACGCCGTGAGCTGACACAGACTCGCGGAAAAGCCAGCCAGCCCATAGGCGCTCCAGTCGGTTTCGTCGAGGATCGCCCCGGTGACCTGGCGGACGCTCTCGGCCAGCCCGTGAAATCCCGCGTCCCGCAGGGGGCTCCTCCCCCGGGCTTCCCGGGTGAACAAACGCTCGATGGATCCGGCGTTCCCCGGAAAGAGGAGGGCGCCGTAGATGCACTCCGCCAGCCAGCTCCTCTCGGAGATGCTCCCATACAGTTCGAAACCGATGGCATCCGCCAGTCTCAGGTAAAGGTGATGGGCATCCACGCGAAGCCCGGGAATCCGCGCCCCTAGAAAGGCCTTGAGGGTCCCCAGCTGGATGGATGGCCGGCTGAAAAGGGGCCAGGGCGCCGACACCAGGGCCACCCGGTTTCGTGGGCTCCACCCGCGCTCCACGGAATTACGGACCATCAGCTCGCCCATGGCTTCGGTTCCCGGCCCTCTCCGGTTGCGTCGTCAGCACCGGATGGATTCCCGGCGCCGGAGCCTGACACCGGCTTGCATGGCCGAAGCTCAATCCTTAATAGAGTGAAAATGGACATGTAACCCTGATTGAAATGCTGTTGAAGGGCTCAGTGCAATGAGTCCATTAAAAAGGAGAAAACACATGGCCTACACATGCAAGACCTGCGGCGCCGTGGCCAAGGAGCCCGGTCATCTGTGCAATCCCTGCGGCGACAAGTCCAAGTGCAGCTTCTGCGGAGCCCCCGCCGTGGACACGGCTCACATCTGCAAGGACAAACTGTCCGCCATGAAATACGTCTGCTCGGGGTGTGGCCGGGTGGCCATGGAAGAGGGCCACCTCTGCAGCCCGACACCCATCGGCGGATAGCCCGTCCTCGTCCCTTTGGACGCCGGCGCCCCTCGTCCCGTTCTGAAAGCGGCCCTCCCATCTGAGTCTCGTGGAGGGCCGCTTTTTCATTTCCGAAGGGGAAGCTTGATGGTGAACGTACTGCCCTCCGACGGACGGCTTTCGACGGTGATGGCCCCCTTGTGCCGGTCCACGATCCCGTAAACGGTGGAAAGCCCGAGCCCCAGTCCCTTGCCTTCCTTCTTGGTGGTGAAAAACGGATCGAAGATGTACATCAGGTCGTCCCTGGCGATGCCGCACCCATTGTCCTTGACCCGGATGACCACCAGCTCATGCCTGGGATCCAGGCGGCTCTCCAGCACCAGCCGGCCCCCGTGGGGCATGGCGTCGATGGCGTTGAAGATGAGGTTGATGATGCACTGCTGCAGCTGGTTGAAATCACCCTCGACCTTGGGGACTTCGGCGTCCAGGTGCGTTTCCACCTGGATGTTCTGCAGGCTCAGGCGATGCTGGCTCAGAAGGAGGCTCCTCCCTAGCAGCTCGTTGATGTCCACCTCCGTGAACTCCATCTTGGACATTCTCGAGAAGGCCAGGAGGTTGGAGACGATTTTCGAGCACCGGCTGAGCTCGCTTTCCATCAGGTTGAGATAACCGGTGAATTTCTGGGCATTCTCGGGGACAGGGGCGCCCTGCCTCAGGATCTTCAGCATGAGCCGGGCATAGTTGAGGAGCCCCGACAGGGGATTGTTGATCTCATGCACCACGCTGGCGGCCAGCCTGCCCAGAGAGATCATCTTGTCCTGCTGGAGGAGACGGGCCTGGTCGGCGAACTGCTGGGCCAGCCTCCGCATCTCCCGCAGATCCCTGAAAAAGCCCACGACACCGATGGGCTTGCGCTCCTCCACGAGAATGGCGGCCGAGAGCTGAACGGGAATCTTCATCCCCGCGGCGGTGCGCAGGGTCGTTTCGTATAGAAAGAGGCGGTCCCTGCCGCCGAACTCCTCCGAATGGAGCTTCAGGCGGAACTTATCGTACTCCCCCTCCCAGAAGAAATGCTCCAGGCTGAGATGACCGATGGCCTCCTGCCTCGGATAACCCAGCATCGACTCCATGCTCTTGTTGAAGATGATCACCCTGGACTCATGATCACAGGCTACGATCCCGTCGATGGAGCTGTCGATGAGGATCTGCTGGAAGTTGAACGTCTTGGCGAGCTCCTCGGCCGTCTCCATCCATTTTTCCTCGATGATGGCCGTGTAGTCCCGAAGCTCCTTTCGCGTCGCATAGCGCTCCCTGGCCCTTTTCAGAGCCACCTGCAGGGCATCGTCATGGATGGGCTTGGTGATGAAATCCGACGCGCCCAGCTGAAGAGCCTTCACGGCAAAATCCAGCTCGCTGAACGCCGTCACCACGATCACCTCGATGTCAGGGTACCTCTCCTTGACACATCGCAAGACCTCCAGCCCATCCATGCCCGGCATTCGAATGTCCGTGATGATGATCTGGGGGAATACCCGCGGGCAGAGGCTCAGGCCCTCCTCGCCGTTGGGAGCCGTCCACACGAGGTAGCCGGCATCCTCCAGGGTGATGGTCATGACCTTGCGTATGCCGGGGTCGTCATCGATGAGGAGAAGCTTCCAATCCTTTTTCATCATGGAGGACTTCCTGTGAGACGAGAACATTCGGCGGAAAAACGCGGCATGGACGACAAAACCCGTGGGGGCGTTGAGCTCCCACGGGTTTCTTATACTCAGGCGTGTGACGGATGGAAAGCTAGTCTTTGATGTTGTTGTGGACCTTGAAGCCACGCACGGTATTCTTCATGAGCATCGTGATGGTCATGGGGCCCACGCCGCCGGGGACGGGGGTGATGGCGCTGGCGACATTGAGGGCCTCGTCGAAGGCCACGTCGCCCTTGAGGATCCGCTTGCCGTCCGCGGTCTTGCCCACTTCGTTGACTCCGACATCGATGACCACCGCACCCGGCTTGATCATGTCGCCCTTGACGTATTCAGCCACACCGGCCGCCGCGATGAGAACATCGGCCCGCTTGGTGTGGAAGTTCACGTCCTTGGTCCGGGTGTGCACGATGGTCACCGTGGCGTTGGCGCCTTTACCCTTCTGGGCCAGCATCATGGCAATGGGCTTGCCCACGATGTTCGACCGGCCCACCACCACCACTTCGGCCCCGGAAAGATCGGTTCCCGACCGCACCAGCAGCTCCTGGATGCCCGCCGGGGTGCAGGGAAGGAAATCGGGCTCGCCGATCATGAGCTTGCCGACGTTGACCGGATGGAAAGCGTCCACGTCCTTGCTGGGATCGATGGCCAGAAGAATCTTGTTTTCGTTGACGTGCTTGGGCAGGGGCAGCTGCACCAGGATGCCGTCGATCTGGGGATCCTTGTTGTACTTGTCGATGAGTGCCAGCAGCTTGTCTTCCGCAAGGTCCGCCGGCTGGTTGTCC
>JALOPI010000004.1 GCA_025453975.1 Syntrophobacteraceae bacterium | reverse complement strand
GGGCCACACCGTCTTTCACCTGATGACGAAAAGGAGACAAAAGCTCATGAAGCACAGGAAATGGCTCAGCTATGTGTTCGTCACGTTCGTTCTCGTCCTCGCGGGCGCCTTTGCTGTCGTGGCCGCGGACGTCAAGGACGAGCTCGAGATCAAGGCCGGCCTTTGGGCTACCCCCACCAAGGCCGCCGTGCCTTTCACACACAAGAAGCATGCCGAGGAATACAAAATCCCTTGCGCTGACTGCCACCACGTCTTCAAGGACGGCAAGAATGTCTGGAAGGAAGGCGACCCGGTGCAGAAGTGCGAGGCTTGCCACACCAACGCCGAAGTCCAGGGCGAAGCGAAGCTGCCTCCCGAACTGCCAGGGCTGCCACAAGAAGCTGAAGAAGGACAAACCGGACACCAAGGCTCCCATCACCTGTACCGGCTGCCACCCCGCTGAAAAGAAGCAGTAAGCCGCGGCATCGTTCGGCCTCGACGACTTCCCTGAATCCCAATGCTCAAAAGACCGCCGGGCGTCCTATCGAGGGCCCTCCGGCGGTCTTTTTTTCTGGACTCCCTTTGTGAATCAGCCGAAAACCGGCGCCACGCTTCCCCGGCCCCAATGCATCCCCGTTGACGATGCTTCGCCATCCGGGTCTTGCAGGGTGATCCAATAAGAAGGCCGCCCCATCTCATGGAAAAAGGCTTAGCCTTTGACCATCGGACGGGACGGCCTCTTTCGAGCTCAAAGACCGGGCTTCAGATCGTCCTAAACTTCCTCGACCGTGATGGCATTGGTCTCGCACACTTCGACGCAGCTTTCGCAGCCCAGGCACTCGTCCTCGTTCACAGCCTCGGCCTTGCCATCCACCAGCTCATAAACATCCACAGGGCAAACATCGATACATTCAGCGTCGCCGGTACATTTGTCCTTGTCTACCGTAACCTTGAACATCTCAGATTCCTCCATCGTGGCCGGAAACCCAGCCCAGCGAAATTACCATGAGCCCGACAGTCCGCAATACTCGTTGTGACACGCGCCTGGAGCTCGCCTAGACTTAGAAGCACATCGAAGGGCCCCGTTCATTCTGACCGGGCCTTACCCCGGACCAGCCGCCCCGGGGGGCGGCCTCCGATGCATCCTTCCATCAAGGACGGGACCGGAGGCCAGATGTTTCAACGCTACACACAACCGGTCGGCTTGGGGAGGCCGGCCATCTTACAGGCGCCCTTGCCCGGTCCCGACGGAAACAGCTCGTAAATGTACTTGAGCTTGTAGCCGGTGACTTTGGTCAGAATTCGCACCATGGGGGCGATACCGTGCTTCTTGTAATAGTCCTGAAGCACATGAATGACTTTCCAATGCTCCTCGGTCAGCTCATTGATTCCCTCGGAGCTCTTGACGTACTCCACCCACTCGGGACTCCACTCGTCGAAGCTGGCGATGAAGCCGTCTTCGTCGATCTCGAAATTCTTGCCCTTGAATTCAACCTGTGCCATTGAGAATACCTCCTTTTAGGAACTTCACGAATATCCTAACAATACCGAGGCCCTTCCATCCGGATCGGCTCGGCGATCCAACGCAGCGTGATGCCGCTCCTGGCGATAGGCCAGGGCGGCCGCGATCATCGCGCCTGCCCAGCGAGTATTCCCCACGGCGTGAATGTGGGAATAACAGGCCAGGGCGCGCTTATAGCACATTCCATCCCACCCTGCAATGATTCCGTGCCCCTTGACGAGTCTAAAGACGAAAGGCCCGGCTTTTTCGCCATCCACCAGCCTGGAGTAGTGGAATTCATGGCCCTTGAACGTCTCTCCCTTGGCGAAAAAAGGATTTTCGCCTGTACACTCGCATCGAGTGTATCCATGCCCCTGGGGCTTCGCTTCCATCACCACGTCGTGGGGGAAGACTCCAGCCATGGGAAACCTGCCCTCCCGGCCGGAGATGGAACGACATAAAAACATCAATCCGCCGCACTCGGCATAGACCGGCAGGCCCCGGTCCACTTCCGCCCGGACCGATTCCCTGAATACCGCATTGCCGGCGAGGATCTCGAGATGAGTCTCGGGAAAACCTCCCCCGATGTAAAGCGCATCCAGGACCGGTAACCCCCTGGACTCAAAACTCGATATCTCCACCACCTTCGCCCCCAGCTCCTTGAGTACCTCGATGTTTTCCGGGTAGTAGAACTGGAAGGCGGCGTCGCGAACGACACCGATGACAGGCTGAACCGCGCGGCGCGACACCGTATCCTGATCGAAAACACCGACCGGAAGCCCCAGGGTGAGAGCACCGGAGGCGATCTCCCAGAGGCGGTCCAGGTCAACGTTCTCCGTCATTCTCGCGGCGGCCAGCTCCATGGAGGCCGCCGCGTCCCGGGACTCCTGGGGTGGAACCAGCCCCAGATGCCGCTCGGGAAAAAAATTGTGCACGTCCTTGGGGATCACCCCCACGACGGGCACACGGCAATACGTCTCGATGGCGCCGCGCGCCACGGTCTCGTGGCGTCTCCCGGCCACCTGGTTCAGGATGACGCCCGCAATGGAAACCTCGCGATCCATCTGCTGACAGCCCAGAACCATGGCCGCGGCGGTGCGTGTCACCTTGGTGGCGTCCAATACCAGAATGACGGGGGCCCCAAGGAGCTTGGCGAGCTCGGCGGTGGAAAAACTGCCTTGAACATCCACGCCGTCGTACAGACCTCGATTTCCCTCGATCAGGCTGAGATGCCCCGCTTCGGAGCGCCTGATGAACGAGGCGAGGATTTCGTTGGGCTGCATCAGATATGGGTCCAGATTATAACAGGGATGCCGGGCTGCCGTGGAAAGCCAGCTGGCATCGATATAATCAGGCCCCTTTTTGAAGGGAACCACCCGCAGGCCGCGATTCAAGCGCCACGCCGCCATGAGCCCCAGAGAGACCACGGTCTTGCCCGATCCGCCTCTCAGCGCAGCAATCATCAGCCGCGGTTTGTTACATACCATCGAAAACCACTCTCTGAGGGGAGGCGCGGCCGCATGGCTCATGGCCGCGCCTCCCGTGGATAGGTCAAAGGAGCTAGAACTTGAACTGGGTCGTGGTTCTCCAGGTGGTCATGGCCAGCCGGTAATCATCGATGTGCTCGTGGCCAAACTCGAGGCCGGTCTTCTCGAAGAAGCGCTCCCAGCCGATGCGATTGATCCATTCGCCGATACGCTCGTAGCGGCGGGCCCCAGCGGCATAGGCTTCCACCATCTTCCGGATGGCCTTGACCGTGGTGGGCCAGCGTGGCGGCTCGTTGGGGATGAAGGGCACCGCCAGTTTGGAGAACATGGGGGCGGAGGTGACGTTGGACACCTTGCCGCCAACCCACAGGGCGATGCCGTCGCCGTCACAGTTGGCGAGGGGCAGAGCCGGACACATGGTGTAGCAGTTGCCGCAGAACATGCAGCGAGCGTTGTTGATCTCGATGCTTTTGAGCTCGCCCATCTTCTTGGGCTTGATGGCGGCCGTGGGGCAAGCCGCGATGACCAGCGGGATCTCGCACACATTCTGCACGCGCTCATGCTCGATGAAGGGCGGCTTGCGGTGAACACCCAGGATGGCGATGTCCGAGCAGTGAACGGCGCCGCACATGTTGAGGCAGCAGGCCAGGGCGATGCGCACCTGGGCCGGCAGCTTGTGGGAACCGAAGTACTCGAACAGATCGTCCATGACGGCCTTCACCACGCCCGATGCGTCGATGGCGGGGGTGTGGCAGTGAGCCCAGCCCTGGGTATGAACGATGTTGGTGATGCTGTTGCCGGTCCCGCCGACGGGGAACCAGTTGCCGCGGCTCCTCAGGTCGTCCAGGAGCGGCTGCAGCTTGGACTTGTCGCTGACCAGGAACTCGACATTGTTACGGGTGGTCCAGCGCAGATACCCGCCGCAATACTTGTCGGCGATGTCGCACATGTCGCGGATGAGATCCACGGTGATGAGCCGGGCCGCGCCCACGCGAACGGAGAAGAGCTCGGCGCCCGTCTCGGAAACGTGCACCAGCACGCCGGGCTCCAGAATCTCGTGGTACTTCCACTTACCGTAGTTGTCCTTGACGATGGGGGGCCAGAAACTGTCATACTTGGGCGGCCCGATATCGGTGATGCGATCTGCCATGATATTGTTGGGATCGAAAGGCATCTTTACTCCTCCTAGGCCTGATGTCGTTCACGGTATGCTTTGGCGTCGTGCTCCCAGCCCCCGGGTACCGTTTCTGGATCGTAGAAAATGTAGGGGTTGTAGCGCGGCGTATTGACCATGCGCGGATCCGGAGTGAGCTCGGTGGCCTTGAGGAACTCGCGCAGACCCATGCGCTGAATGAGCTCGCCCAACCGCTCGCGGTTCTTGCCGTTTTCCATCCAGTAATCCCACAGCTTCTCCACGAAGGAGTGGAACTCCTCGTAGGGCGGCTCCATCTTGATGAACGGGATCACCACGCTGGAGAGCTGCGCGCCTTCGAGGATCGGGGCCTTGGCGCCCACCAGGACCGTCGCGCCGGTGTCCTTGCCGGGCCGGAGAGCCCGGGGCATGACGCGGATGCAATGCATGCAGCGCGTGCAGTCCTCATCCCAGATCTTGAGGCTCTTGCCATCCCATTCCATGCAGCGGGTGGGGCAGCGATCGAGGACTTCCGTGGTCATGTCGAGGGCGCGCTTGCCTTCTCCGCCGGCGCCGCCGTGGACCGCGAACTCGCCGCCGACATAGGCCCGGACGGCTTCCTGGTCGATCTGGATATTGTCACGCCACGTTCCGATGATGGAGCAGTCGGCGCGCGCGATGGCGGCCACGCAGTCGCAGGCGCAGCCGGAGCACTTGAACTTGAACTTGTAGGGGAACATCGGCCGATGCAGGGCATCCTGGTACTGCATGGTGATGTCGTAAATGATGTCCTGGGTGTCGATGCAGGACCATTCACAACGCGCCTTGCCCAGGCAGCCTTCGGGGGTCCTCATGTTGGAGCCCGACCCGCCGAGGTCCATGCCCAGATCGTGGGTCAGCTCGTAGAAGAGCGGCTCCAGCTGATCCGTCGTGGTCCCCAGGAGGATGATGTCTCCCGTGGAGCCGTGCATATTGGTGACGCCACTGCCCTTCTCCTCCCAAAGATCGCAGATTCGGCGGAGGATTTCCGTGTTGTAGAACTTGCTGGCGGGCTGATTGACGCGCACCGTGTGGAAGTGGGCCACGCCGGGGAAGAGGTCGGGACGGTCGCAGTAACGGCCGATGACGCCACCGCCGTAACCGAAAACACCCACGATACCACCGTGCTTCCAGTGGCCTTCCTTGTCCCGGAAAGACATTTCCATGAGCCCGAGCCAATCCTCACACATGGGCTTTCTGGCCGCGATCCGCTTCATGTCCGTCACAAAGCTCGGCCATGGCCCTTTTTCCAACTCATCCAGCAAGGGAGTTGCATGCTTAAGCGCCATTCCATTAACCTCCATAGACCAGTTGCTCGTCAGTTATGCAGCTATCGTTGATCTGCCCCAAGTGTCCGCTAGAATCGATCTCCCCCCGTCACCTCCTTCCGCAATGATGGTCATCTGTCGCCCGGGACCATGAATCGCAGGCCATATCCGACCAGGACCCCGTCTCACACGAAGGCCCTATTTGACTCATCCAGACACAGGCTCTCCGGCGGGCAGCGCAGGCCCGCCAAGCCAGGCCGCGGCATCCGCTACTCGTTCATGCCATGCTCTTCCCTGGCTACATCGCCTTCGCTGGGGAGCATGTACATGGTGGTGCTGCCGCTGGACCAATATTTGAGCTTCCCCTCGTTGACCAGCTCATTGACGATCTTTTTGGCCGCCATCATCTTGATCTCGGGAACAGCCTTGCAAAGGTCGTTGAAATAGTGCTTGGTTTTCTTTTGCTGCTTGACCCATTCGATGATCTTGTCCTTTGCTTCCTGGCTCATGATGTCCTCCTTAAAGGGAAAGCCTTAAATTACTTAAAATTCAACAGGAATCCAGTCCCTGTCCACCCTCTGGAGCTGAAAACGTGAAACGATTCACTTTGCTGCATAGCGCGCTATCCTGCCTTTGTCAATAAAAAAGTCCCTGAGAAATCAGCACCAAAGCCCGCTCAGAGCCTTGATTTCCGGGCTTTTCGACCTCCCTTGACAGTCACCTCGGCCTGCTGTTACAACTCCTCCCGACCCGACCGCCACCTCAAGCCCGACCCATCACAGCACGGCGCCGGCAGAATGGAGCGAATCGCATGATGCAAACGCTGGACAAGGATACCACCGCCAAGCTCAACCTTCACATCAAGTTTCTGAAGGAAAGCCTGTTTTTCGAGCCCCAGTCCGCCACGCTGCACTACAACCTGGGTGTTGCCTATGCTCAAAAAGGGCAGATCGAGGAGGCGCTCTCCGAGATGAAGCAGGCCGTCGAATGCGACCCGAAGCTCACCCAGGCCCACATCAACCTCGGCTGGCTCTATCTGCGCAAGGGCGATCTCGATGCGTGCATCCAGGCCAATCTTCGCGCGGTGGAGCTGGACCCCGGTCTCCACATGGCCCACGGCAACCTCGGGGTCGCCTACCTGCAGCAGGGCCAGTACGAGAAGGCCATCGCCAGCAGCAGCCGGGCCATGGAGCTCATGCCCGGCTCGGCCCAGGCTTACAACACCCTCTCGGCCGCTTACCTCCACACCGGGAACAGCCAGGGCTGCGCCCAAGCCTCCCGGGCCGTCCTGGAGCTGAACCCCAGCTTCGCTCCGGCTCATCACAACCTGGCCGTGGCTCTCCGCATGGAGGGACGCCTTCAGGAAGCCCGCTCCCATTTCGACAGGGCCGTCAGCCTGGGCTATCCCGTGGATCCTGAAACGGCCGCCGACTGGAGCACCCTGGGGGTTGAAGAACCGGCATGAGAATCGGTCCCAACACCTTCGTCATCCTGGAATACACCGTCCGACTGCCCGACGGAAGCTTCGTGAAGGGCGAGAACGGACCGGTTTCCCTCAATTTCATCGTGGGATACAACCAGGTCCTCCCCGCCCTGGAGCAAAGACTGCTGGGGATGAGCGCCGGAGAGACACGTGATTTCACCATCCCGGCCAGCCAGGCCTTCGGACCCCGGGATCCGGGCCAGGTCCACCGGCGGCACTTCTCTGAGTTTCCGGAGGGGAGGAAGCTCGAGGCCGGAAAATGGATGCTCGCCCGTAACGAGCAGACCCAGGCTCAGTACAGCTATCATGTGCTCGACAAGACGGACGAGTGGGTGGACCTCGACTTCAACCATCCCCTGGCCGGAAAGGATCTCCTTTACCACGTCACCGTGGCTCATGTACGTCCGGCGAGCCAGGACGAGCTCGAATACCTTCGGCCGTGCGAGGTGGGGTCCGAAGACGGATTCCCGGACCGGGAATGAGCTGAGCCTGGGGAATGGTGCGAAATGCGCTGGAGCGCCCGATGAGGGATCAGCCCTCCCCTTGCGCAAGCTATCTCGAGCGTGATGAACGGTCTGGCCCGACCCCCCTGGACCTGGCCGCTGCCGGCGGTCTGTGGACCGTCCCCAGCAGGGTCCGGGGGATCCGAAATCCTTGTGGAGGGGAGGAGCTGGAGCCCTCAGCCGGTCCGGGGCAGCCCCTTTTCCTTGAGCCACAGGCAGAGGTCAAAAATGGCCCTGGCGCGGCTTTCCTCCATGAGGAGCCCCCGGCACAGCTCGAAAAGCTCCTTGTGGAGGGAAACCGACTCCTTGCTCAATCCCGCCGCCCTGTAGAACTCATCGACCATCGCCATGGACTGCTGGGATATGGGGCTGAAGATCCGCTCCCTGGGATCCTTGGGCTGCTGAAAAGGATCCCAGTTCTCATACCCGATCCTCAGGATCCGCTCCCGTCCGCGCTGGGCCATGGAATCGAAGATGGCCTTCTTCCGGATCTCGTACTCCTCTTTATCCTGTCTTTCCTCTTTATCCCCTGCCATGGCTCACCTTTCCCGTCGTTCCCGCACGGCCCCCCCATCTCTTCCGAGTCTGGAGCCTGGAAAGCTAATCCCAGAAGAGCTTCAGCCGTATCTTCTTGAATTCGCGACTGCTGAAAAGAATGCGATAATCCATCAGATCCACCGACGCGCCCAGACGGCGCGCCGCAACCTCACAGTCTTCCCGGGTCCGGCCGTGAACCATGGCGTAGAGATTGTACGGCCACTCAGGGTAGGCCGGCCGGTGGTAACAGTGGCTCACCTCCTGATGAGTCGCCAGAACCGGGCCCACCTGATCCAGCCGCTCCTCGGGACAGGACCAGACCACCATCCCGTTCCCCCCGAAACCGACCTGGCGATGGTTCAGGACCGCCGCGAATCGTCGCATGTAGCCGCGAGTCATCCAGTCCGCCAGGAGCTCCAGCAGGGAGGGCTCGCTCATGCCCAGCCGATGGGCCCAGTCCTCGAATGGATGGGAAGCCAGGGGAAGATCTTCCTGTACGACCCGCACGGCCAGAACGTTCTCCCGTATGGGCTGAAAGGCCGTGGTGGCCTCCAGGGCCGGCATCCGCCCCCGCTCCTCCGCCGCCTCGGCGTCGCCCTCCTCGAGCAGGTCCAGGACCACCGCCAGCTTGTATTTCCTCACGGCGGGTAGCACCAGGGCGCTCCAGCCGCCGGACTCCCGCGCCAAGTCCCGCACTTTCCCCTCCAGGGACTGTCCCGGGGGCACCGCGATGGTGTACCACATGTTGTACGAGGCTTCCCGAAGATAGTTGTGGCTCACCCCCGGATAAGCATTCACCACCGCCGCCGTCGTCTCCAGGTGCTCCGCCGGCACCGCCATGGCCACAAGGCTGCTGCGGTACCCCAGGGCGCCCGTGTTGAAAATGCCGCTGATCTGACGAACGATCCGCTCCCGCTTCAGCTGCGCGATGCGTCCCCGAACATCCTCTTCCGTGATGGAGAGGCCTTGGGAGAGGGCCAGGTAGGGCTGCGGCGCCAGTGGAAAGTTGCGCTGTATCCTATCCAGCAGCATTCGGTCGATGGAATCCAAATTCTGGGCTCCCGCGCGTAGTGTCCCTTGATTGAATCCTTGCTTTGGCCAATAATCTCGTGCTGATCGACTGGGCGACGGGATTCACCTTAACGTCACCCATCCACAAAGTAAACAGCCATTCGCCGTGGACAACGGAGGGGAAGCGCGACATGATGGACTGGGCCATGGAACTGTGTGTTCACACCGCCGAGGGCGATATCCCCCTGTCACGGCAAACCGCCGCCATCCCCCTCCCCCAGGGTCCCGACGGAGATGCCCCCCTCCTCCATTACGGACCCTATCTGGAAGCTCTGTCGCGGTTCTTCGGACAAGACCGGGGAGCGCCCCTGCTTCAGGCCGTTTCGACCCTCTCGGGGAGGGACGTCGCCCCCCTGGAGATCCGTGGAGCCCGCCTCATCAGCGAAAAGCACGGAGCCCTGTACCAGGTGGCGCGCCTGACCGTGGAGCTGCCGGAAGGCCCCCTGTCATGGGCCGTCAATGTGGCCTCCACGGATGTCCAGAAAGCGGTCCTTCAGTCAGACCATGCCCTCCTTCAGCACCTCCACGAGCGGTTCGGCCTCCCCTATCTGCCCCGCCCGATCCTCATGGGCCAGGCGCGCTACGAGTCCCCCGGGGCGAAGACGACCACACTGGATCTTCTCGTGACCGAGTGGCTCGAAGGCTACCGCGAATTCCACCTCACGCGCCTGCCCCAAATCCCCTGCGGCCTCGGAATCGCCGTCTGGGAAGCGGACGGCACCCAGCCCATCCTCACGCCCCGGGAAGAGCACGCTCTTTACCGGGAGGCTTCAGCTCTTCTCACCGCCTATTTCGATACGGAATCTTACGCCCAGATTTATCCATGGCATCACGCCGCCGGGGACTTCGTCGTCGCTCGATGTGGGGAGGCCTTGAGCGTCCGGCTCATCACCGCCCGCGGGTATCGACCCCTCGGCGATTTCCCCGAATCGGATGGGGCATTGTTCCTTGCCGCCCTGCACTTCATCCTCAACCTGAGTCTCCGCATGCGTCTCGACAGGCTCGATGGAACCGGAGAGCTGGCCTGGGCCGGACCGCACTGCATCCAGGGGATTCTCGAAGGATTCGTTCAGGCCTGGACTGCCAAGCGCCGCGACAACAAAACCCTTCCCTCGGCCGATCACCTTCTGGATCTCCTGCGCCAGTTCTCAAGGGAGGACTGGATGGCTTTCGGGCAGCTGGTCCTGGAAGACGGCATGGTGGAGAGGGAGGAAGGGGAGTACCTGGCGGAGCGTCTGGGGGATCACCTGCATGAGCTATCCGAAGCCGTTGGGCGGATGAGCGCTCCAGGGGATTAGCAGGCTGTCCGAGAATTTCTTTCTGTCATGTCCAACGGAGCGTAACGAAGAGAGCAATCTCGAAGCATCCGGTGATGACGAAAATCGAGATTTCCCGCCATCCGTCGCGACGAGGGCCCGCGGAGTGCGTCGGGCCACTCGCCGGGCTTGACATTGGATTTCAATAGAAGGTTTTACCAGCAAAAGCAAACTGTTGAGAAAAATACAAGAAATGACAGCCAATTCTCACCGCCGGCATTATAATGATGTTGGGAGATGGCCGTTCCAAGGAGGTGATTCAGTCACCTTTGGGACCCTTCTCCTGAAGATGGCCGGGTTCCCCCCTCCTTCCCCGGCCTTCTTCTCCCCTTCCCATGCCTCGCTCCCATGCCGCGAGGCAGATCATCCCGTCCGCGGATCCGTAATTGACACGAAGTGTTAAGTTTTATAATACATTTTTTGATGACCGCTCATCCAGAATGACTTCGAGCCCTCATCCGCTGATCCGCGGCCACACGTCACCGTGCAGGTCCATCCAACATCACTCAAGGGGAGGTCTACATGAGCAAGCTCCTTTGGAAGCCCACCGACGAACGCATCCAGACCACGAACATGTACCGTTACATTCAATACGTCAACGAGCACTATTCGAAGGATTTCAAGAATTACGACGACCTTTACCAGTGGTCGACCGCCGACATCCCGGCATTCTGGGAGTCCATATGGAAGCATGGAGAGGTGATCAGCAGCACACCGTACGCGCAGGTGGTGGACAACGTCGCCAGCCTGCCCGGCGCCAAATGGTTCGAAGGGGCTCGTCTGAACTTCGCCGAGAACCTCCTCCGTTTTCGGGACGACCGGGTGGCCCTGAGCTTCCGGGGCGAATCGGAGACATCCACCGTGAGCGTGACCTACGCCGAGCTTTACGATCGCGTGGCGCGCCTCGCCAGATCCCTCCGCGACATGGGGCTTCAGCCGGGAGACCGCGTGGCCGGGTTCATGCCCAACATGATCGAGACCGTCATCGCCATGCTGGCGGCGACCAGCATTGGGGCCATCTGGTCCTCCTGCTCCCCCGATTTCGGCATCAAGGGGGTGCTGGATCGTTTCGGTCAGATCGAGCCGCGCGTGCTGTTCACCGCCAACGGCTACAGCTACAGCGGCAAGAAGTTCGACTCTCTGGGCCAGATCGCCGAGGTCGTTCAGCAGATCCCGAGCATCGAGAAGGTCATCGTCGTTCCCTACACCGATGCGAGCCCCGATGCTTCCCGCGTGCCCAACGGGGTTCTGCTGTCGGACTTCATGTCCAGTGAGAGCGGTCTTCAGATCGCATTCGAGCAGCTGCCGCCCAACCACCCCCTGTACATCATGTACTCCTCGGGCACGACCGGCGTTCCCAAGTGCATCGTCCACGGAGCGGTGGGCACCCTGGTGCAGCACATCAAGGAGCTCAAGCTCCACACGGACCTCAAGCGCGAGGACACCATTTTCTATTACACCACCTGCGGCTGGATGATGTGGAACTGGCTGGTGAGCTCCCTGTCCCAGGGAGCGCGGCTGCTCCTTTTCGACGGCTCCCCCTTCTTCCCGCGCCCCGAGAGCCTCTGGCAGCTGGCCCAGGATGAGAAGGTCTCGATATTCGGCACCAGTGCCAAGTACCTGGCCGCCGTGGAGAAGGCGGACGTCAAGCCTGGCAAGACCCTCGACCTCGCGCCCCTCAAGGCGGTCCTCTCCACCGGGTCCCCGCTCTCCATCGAGAGCTTCGAGTACGTCTACCGCGAGATCAAGCAGGATCTGGTGCTTTCATCCATTTCGGGCGGCACCGACATCATCTCATGCTTCGCCCTCGGAAACCCCATCGGACCCGTCTATGCGGGCGAGCTTCAGTGCCGGGGTCTCGGCATGAAAGTCGAGGCCTTTGACGACAACGGCAAGCCCGTCCTGGGCGAGAAGGGCGAGCTGGTCTGCACGGCGGCGGCCCCGTCCATGCCGATTTACTTCTGGAATGACACCGACGGGAAGAAATACCGGAGTGCCTACTTCGAGCTTCATGAAGGCATATGGGCTCATGGCGACTACATCGAGATCACCGAAAACGGCGGTGTCATCATTTACGGTCGGTCGGATGCCACCCTGAATCCCGGCGGCGTCCGCATCGGGACCGCCGAGATCTATCGCCAGGTGGAGAACATCCCGGAAGTGCTGGACAGCCTGGTGGTGGGGCAGGACTGGGACAACGATGTGCGCGTGGTGCTTTTTGTCAAGCTGCGCGAGGGCGTCACCCTGGACGATGACCTGCTCAAGCGCATCAAGACCATGATCCGTCAGAACACGACACCGCGCCACGTGCCGGGGAAGATCATCGCCGTCCAGGATATTCCCTACACCATCAGCGGCAAGAAGGTCGAGCTGGCCGTCCGGAAGGTGATCCACAACCAGGAAGTGAAGAACAAGGATGCCCTGGCCAACCCGGGCGCCCTCGACCATTTCAAGGATCTTCCCGAGCTCCAGTCCTGAGTCTGGCCAAAGCTCACCAGCAGCCATCAAAGCGGCGCCGAGGAGCGCGACACCGTCGCGGCTCCCGGTGCCGCTCCAGCCATGGTGGCGCGCCTGCCTGTCCCGGGGCAGGCGCGCCTCAGCCTTCCGTGGAGCGAAGGATGCACACCCTTTGAGCCTGCGGACGCTCGCCCCCGGACCTGTCCCCCTCTGCGGAAGAGGAAGCCTCGAAGTCTCCCTGCGATACTAAAGCTCCCCCCACAGCAGGCGATCATAAAGCGCCTCCATCTCCCCCACCGTCCGCTCCCAGGAGAACGCCTCGGCCCGCGCGCGCGCGGCCCGGCCCATCCGCCGCCTCGCATCGCCATCGGCCAGGATCCTCAGACCTTCGGCGATTCCTCGGGTCTCCTCGGGCTCGGCGAGGATGAATCCCTCCCGTCCGTGGGTCATGATCCCGGCGGCGCCGCACTGGGCCGTGGTGATGACGGGGAGCCCCGAGGCCATGGCCTCGAGGGCCACGCTGGGGAATGGGTCGTAGAGGGTGGGCAGGACGAGCACATCCCCTGCGGCGTACAACGGCGCGACGTCCCCCCGGGGACCCCAGAACCGGACTCGCCCGGCGAGGCCAAGATCCCGGGCCAGTTTTACATAATGCCCCGTCTTCCCTTTCCCCACCACCCATAGCCTGGCCGGAATGTCGGCCTCCGCCAGTCCGCGCAGGGCAAACTCCAGCCCCTTGCGCTCGAAGCCGGAGCCCACGAAGAGGACGACCATCTCGCCCCCGGGAGCCCCCGCCCCGCGCCGCAGGTCGGCTCCAACGGTCTCCCGATGGACCGGATGAAACCGCTGCAGGTCCACCCCGTTGGGAACGGTGAAGATGCGGGCGGGATCGATGCGGAATCGCGTCAGGATCTCTTCCCGCACCATCTCCGAGTTGACGATGACAGCCCGCAGGCGGGGATCTTCCAGAAGCCGGCGCTCCACCCAAAGGCGAAAGGCGTGAAAGGGATTGACCCGCAGGGAAAGTCGACGCAGCCCGCTCATGCGCCTGGCCCGCAGCTCGAGCCATCGGGCGTGGACACCGTCCCCGGCCCGGTAGACATCCTGGCGGAGGGTGCGCTCGTTGGACTGGACCAGGTCGAAGCGCTCCCTTCGCACGGCGCGGCCCACCAGGAAGACGAAGCTGGCGTAGCCCAGGATCGCAGGCCAGGACGGGCCGCCCACTCGGTGGAGGACGATACCCTCTCCGGAAGCCGCGGACCATCGGCGGGCGTAGAGATGGACCTCGACACCCCGGGCCGAAAGGCGCTCCGCCAGGGTCTGGGTGAAGCGCTCGGCCCCGCCGAAGGGATCGTACTTGTAGCGAATGAAGGCGATCTTCATGAGCGGCAGGCAAGGACGTCGAGCATATAGGGCGTCACCACGGCGGGGAAGGACGCATGACCCGGCCTCATTCCGGGCGCGGCTCCCCGGCATCAGTCGTGGAGCCGGAGGTTCTCAGGAGACGGTGGTAGCATTCCTCCACCTGGTCCAGCATCCCCTCGAAGGAATGTCGCGTAGCCGCCCGTCGGCGCCCGTTATCCCCCAGCTTTTTCCGCAGCGCCGGGTCGGCGAGGAGCGCCAGGACCGCCTCCGCCAGGGAGGCCGGGTCTTTGGGCTCGGCCAGCAGCCCAGTCTCGCCGTGCAGCACCACCTCGGGGATCCCTCCCACCCGCGTGGCCACCACGGGCTTGGAGAGGGCCATGGCCTGGAGTGCGAACTGCGGGATGCCTTCCGACGCGTAGGACGCCATCACCGCGATGTCGAACGCTGCGATGACCTGAACAACATCTTCCCGGTACCCCGTCATGAGCACCCGGTCCTGAAGACCCAGCTCCCCGATGCGGGCTTCGATGACTTTCCGCATGGGCCCATCGCCCACGATGCAGAGCCTGGCCTCGGGAAACGCCTGGAGGATCGGTTTCATGGCTTCCAGAAGCACCTTGTGCCCCTTCCAGCTCCTCAGCACGGCGGCGATCCCCAGCACCGGAGCGTCGAGGGGTATGCCGTGGGCGAGACGAAAGCAGCTGCCGTCGGGGCTTGAAAAACCCGCCAGGTCCACCCCCGTGGGAACGGAGCGCACCCTGGCGGGGTCGAGCCTCAGATCGCGAATGAGCTGGCTGCGAATGAATTCCCCCGTCGTCATGACCTCGCGGCAAAGCCGTCCGTAGAGGAATCGGTTGAGCATGCCTCCCTTCACAGGGGAGGAAATGTGCCGAGTTCGCAAAACGGCCGCCCCCGCCAGTCGCCCGGCCAGGGAGCCGATCCAGCTGTCGGCCGAGCTGTGGGTGTTGACCAGGTCGACGCCGTTTTCCAGGATGACCCGACGGAGATGAGAGACAGCCGAGGGGAAATGAAGCCGGTCCATGGCGACGGAAATGACCGGGATCCCCGCTGCCGCGGCTCGCTGATGAATGATCGCGCCGGGAGGCGAAGCCAGAAGCACCCTGTACCCTCTCCCTTGAATGCCGAGCATCTCCCGGTAGATGCGGATCTCCTGACCGCCCCAGCCGTCGGACGCCTCGGTGTGGAGAATGGTGACTCCCCCCGGACCTTTCATGGGCTGACCATCCGCCCATAGAGGTCTCGCATCCTTTGGAGGGTCATGGGCCACGTGTAATGGCGCAAGACCATGTCCCTCCCTGCCCGGGCCCGCCTCAGTGCGTCCTCGGGCTTGTCCAGAACCCGAAGCACGGCCTCCGCCAGAGCCTCCACATCCCCGGGCGGCGTGCAGAGGGCCGTTTCTTCGTGGATGGCTACCTCATCGATCCCCCCCACCCTGGAAGCCACCACCGGCGTGAGCATGGCGTGGGCCTGGAGAATCGTCTGGGGCACCCCCTCGGAGATTCTAGCCGAGAGCACCAGCACGTCGAGGTCGGCCATGATGTCGGGAATATCCCTCCTGTAGCCCGTGAGCCGAAGACTTCGACCGCAGGGCGACGAGCGCGCCATCTCCTCCAGGCGAGGCCGCATCCAGCCGTCACCGACCAAAACCATGAAGGCATCGGGCCTGCGAGCCAGAACGCCCTCGGCAGCCCGGATGAACACGTCCGGCCCCTTGTCCCCCCTGAGGACCGAGATCATCCCGATGAGGGGCCGGCCGGGCTCCAGCCCCAGCTCCCCGCGGAAGCGCCCCTTCTGGACACCGGTGTGGAAGCGGCTGGCATCCACTCCCGTGGGGATGGAGACGATCTTCTCCGCTGAAACACCCCTTTCCACCATTCCCCGCTTGATGGACTCCGCCGTCGTCACGATCCGGTCGCAGAGGGGCCCATAGACCAGACGCCCGAGCCAGTGGCTCCGGATGGGGTTGGCCACATGTCGGCAGCGGACCACCCGCAGGCCCAGCAGACGGGCCGCCAGGCCGGCGCTCCAGCCGTCCTTGGAGCCATGGGCACACACGAGCTGGATGCCCTCGCGCCTCATGATCCAGGCGAACCGGACCACCGCTGCCGGGTCCACGCTGCCCCGCATGGTCACCGCATGGACCCGAAGCCCGAGCCGAAGCGCCTCCCGCCGGATGGCAGCCTCGGGCAGGGTGGCGAGGACCGACTCGATGCCGTAAGGAGCCAGACCCTCCATCTCCATGAGGATCCGAAGCTCCTGACCTCCCAGGTGCCTGGAGGACTCCGTGTGCAGCATCCGCATCACATCAGCCCCTCCAGGAATTCGGCCAGTCCGCGGTTGTACCGGGCGAGACTGTAGTCGCGCTCGACGGTCGCCCTGCCGGCCGCGCCGAGTTGGCGCCTCAGATCGACATCGCCCGTGACGCGGCGCAGACCATCCTCCCACTCGGATGCGTCCCTCGCAAGCAAGCCGTTCTCCCCGTGATGGATGATCTCGGCATTGATGCCGACGGGAGACGCCACGGAGGCCACCCCGGCGGCCATGTACTGGAGGAGCTTGAAACCGCCCTTGCCGCGGGTCCAGAGGTTGTCCAGAAGGGGCATGACGCCCACGTCGAGCCCTCGAAGATCCTCGGCCTCCTCGACGGCGCTCCAGGCCTTGGATCGAATCGGCAGGCCCTCGATGCCGGGAGACCCGTCGGAAACGACCAGCAGCTCACTCCCGGGGAAGTCGGCCAGGACCCGGCGCAGCGGCTCCACAATGCTCATCAGGTGGGACAGGTTGCCGCGGGTCCCCATCCATCCGATGCGAAGCCCCGAAGAAGCTTTCTCGTAGACCCTCGGAACGATGGCCTCGGTATCCACCGGCGTCGCAAGCACGATCACCGAAGGATGGGATTCGTCCACGCCCCGGGCCAGACGAGCAAGCTCGGCCAGGAAGCCGTTTCCCGCGATGACCCCCCGGCAGCGGGCGGCCATCCCAGCGAAGCGGCGGAAGAATTTCCCGGTCAACGGCTCGTTGCGCTCGATCTCGTGGAACATCACCGCATCGTCCAGGTCATAGACCAGGCGCGGCTGCAGCCTGACCATGAGCCTTGTCTCCAAAGGACCGAAAAGCTTTTTCTGGACGACAACCAGGTCGAAGCGTCGCAGACCTGCAAACAAGGCGGCCCGTCCCGGAAGCCCCCGGGGGATCTCCCGCACCTCGACGCTGTGGCCGCGCGACACCAGGTAGCCGGTGCTGGCGAGCACCCGCTTCCGGCTGCTGGGCTTGTGACGGCCGATGATGAGAAAAAGGATCTTCGCCAATGGACGTCCGCCCTGGTCACGACCAATGTGAGAGGTCCCTGTCCAGCAGGGCCTCGAGCTTCCGGATGTCAGGCTGGTAACGGGCGAGGAGCTGGTCCCTGAGCTTCGGGTCGAAAGGAGCCAGCCGCAGGGAGTTCCAACGCATGACCGATTCCCGCCAGCGCCGCACCCGCTCCCCCATGAGCCCCGCCTCCAGGCTCATGAGCCAGGCCGGCGGCTGGGAGACCAGCTTGTGAAGCCCCCGGTGCCGATAAACCTTCCCCGGATTGTGAGTCTCGATGACGGGCTCGAATTCGGGAGCGACCCCCAGGAACCGGAAACACTCCCGGCACGTCTCCACCGGTGCGCGCTTGAGGTCGTCGAACAGGAGCACCAGGACGGATTCCCGTCCGAAAAGGTCGAAACAGCGCCTCACCTGGTCCGAATAGAGCCCCCGATGGAAGTAATCATAATCGCCGTACCAGTTGTTGCAGCGCTCTCTGAAGCGGGGATCGGCCATGCGACGCGGCTCTGCCTTGAGCGCCCTCCTGAAGGAAAGCCTCTCCCCGTTTCGCACCATGTGGCCCCAGAGGGAGTAAGCCATGTCGGCTGGATTACGCAGGATGAGGATGACGCGCACACCCGGAAGACATTGCCTGATCTTCAGGAGAGCGCTTTCGTCGTACAGGGACCGCACCGGGGCCTCGCCGATGGCCGGGAGCCCGGAAAACCCCTCGAACAGAGCCTCGTATGCCTCGAGGGTGTGGACCTTCACCCTGAAATCGACGAAGAAGTTGGCGTCCTTGGACTCCAGCATCCCGACCCGAGGGTGCTGCTTCAGATAGTGGAACAGCGACGTGGTTCCGCATTTGGCGGCGCCGGCTATGACAAAGTTGGGCCTTGGCATGGGAATCCGCTCCTGCTCTCGCCGTAAAAGAGGCTGTCGTAAATCCGCTCCAGCTTCCGGACCATGGCCTCGCTGCCGTACCGGGACCGCACATTTTCCCGGGCGGCCTCAGCCAGCCTCGACCGCTCCCCGGGCGAGCGGTAAAGCTCCTCGATGGCATCCGCCATGGCGGCGGGATCCGCCGGAGGAATGAGCCTCCCGCAACGCCCCCCGTCGAGAAGGTCCGCCATGCCGCCCACCGAGGTCACCACCGAAGGCAGGCCCACGCCCATGGCCTCCAGGGATGCCACCGACGCCGCCTCGGAGACGGAAGACACCAGGTAGAGATCCATGGCCCGGTACAGCTCCGGCATATCCCGGCGGGAGCCCAGGAGCAGCACATCGCTCCCGAGACCTCTCTCGGCGATCTGCCGCCGCAGGGTATCCTCGAGCCTCCCGCCCCCGACCATGACGAGCTTCAAGGGCAGTCCCCGCCCGTGCAGCATGGCAAGGGCCTCCAGCATGTACCTGTGGCCCTTCACCTCCACCAGCCGCCCCACCGTTCCCAGAACCCAGTCCGAAGGGGATAGCCCCAGCCTCTCCTTGGCCGCCCACGGCGTCAGGCCGGTCTCGAGGCGCCCGAAATCGATTCCCGGAGACAGGATCTCCACCTTGGCGGGATCGGCCTTCTCGTAGCGCAGGATGTCCGTTTGAACCGCCCGGGACACCGCCAGGATTCGATCGGTCCATCGGTTCAGGATCCTGCTCATCACCAGCCGGTGGAATTTGCGCTCCGAGTAGAGGCTGTGAATGGCCGTGACGACCCTGGGCCTGCGAGGCCCGAGCCGCATGGCGGCAAGTCTTCCATAGAGATTGGCATGATACATGTTGGAGTGGACGATGTCCACCTGACGGGATTCCAGCAGGCTCGCCAGGGCGCCGACGGTCCCCCACTCCAGGCGGCGGCTCTTCATCCTTCCGAGGGAGATCACCTCGAAGCCCGCCCTCTCCATTTCCAGACCCAGCTCTCCCTTTCTCCTGATGCAGCAGGCCACGGGGTCGAACCGCTCTCGATCCAGGCCTTTCAGGAAATCGAAGCAGAGCATTTCCGCTCCCCCAACGGGCATTTCCACGAAAAGAAAGAGAACCTTTTTCATGCCGGATCCTGGAGCTCAAAAAGCCAGTGTAGCCGCCGACCGTCGCGGCGCCATCATGGCACCGGGCATCCGCGGGATGCGAGCAGCTCCTCGTACCGGGCCTGAATGAGCCCGATGTGCCCCTGGAGGCTGAACCGTGCCAGCACACGCTGGCGGGCACGGAGGCCCATTTCCTTCATGGCCTCACGCTCCCACAGACATCGGCGCATGGCCTGGACCAGAGCCGCCTGATCCCCTCGAGGGACCAGGAGTCCAGACTTCCCGTCCTCCAGGATGAAGGGGGTCTCCCCCACATCGGATGCGATGGCGGCCCTGGCGCACGCCATGGCCTCGATGAGGCTTCGGGGGAACCCTTCCCAGAGGGAGGGCATGACCAGAACATCCAGGCCGGCCATGACCTCGGGGATGTTGTCCAGTCTCCCCGTGAGGATGACACGGGAGCCGAGGGCATCGCGCCCGGCCAGAAACCGCCTCACCCGGTCCATGTCCTCGGGCATGCCATCCCCCACGACGGCAAAGCGCGCGTCGGGAGCCGATTGGAGGACGGACTCCGCCGCCGTCAGAAACGTCAGGGTGCCCTTGCGCTCCTCGACGGTCCCGACGACCCCGAAAAGGAAGGTCTCCCGCGGGATGCCGAACCGATCCCTGAAACCGTTCCCCGAAAGGTCGGGACGGAATCGCTCCGTATCGACCCCGTTGAAGATCTTGACGACGGGGTAGCCCCCGAAGGCCTGCTCAAGCTCCGTGGATACCACGATCACCCGGTCGGCCAGGAGGTGAATCCACTTTCTCAGACGGCGCACCCGTTTGCTTCGGGGATCTTCCCGGATGTGCCAAACCACCGGCGTGCGGCGCAGCCGTGCCGCCATCCCCACGTATTTGCAGAACGGCACCGCGCTGTTGAGATGAACGAGATCCACGCCCACCCGATCCATGAATGCTTTTGCCGTGGAAATGAGCCTCCAGCCCAGGAAGCCGCGGTCCCTCAGGACATGGGTGCGTATCCCCTGCTCTTTCAGATGGTCCGCCCAGTAGCCCGGCTTGGAGAAGACCGCAACGGGCTTGAAACGGGCCCGGTCCAGGCCGAGGATGAGCTGGCCGAGGCTGATGGCCGATCCTTTGAGGGCGGGAGTGTGGGAAACGTAGAGGATCGAGGGCAACGAATTCATGGACGCAGCCCGGCCGGCGCCTTGAGCCCGGCCACGGCGAGCATCCCGTCGAGGGCCGAGACAACCTCCTCGGTGGTGATGGCCTCGAGGCAGAGGCTCCGTTTGCTTCCGTCGCAGCCGTCCCGGCGGCACGGAAGGCACGGAAAATCCGCCCTTCGATCCAGGATGCGACCGAGGGGGGTGAGCGGCCCCCAAACCCGGGAATCCGAAGGGCCGAACAGTGCGAGGACCGGCTTTCCCAGGGCTGCGGCCATGTGCATGGGCGCCGTATCCACGCCGAAGAAAAGGGTACTTCGCTTCAGGAGCGCGGCCAGCTGCTTCAGGGTGAGCCGACCGCTCAGGACGAGGGGCTGGCTCCTGCACCGGGAGACGATGGAATCGAGCTTACGCGCTTCCCTGGCATCGGGCCCGCTGGTGAGGACCACCCGAACGGCGCGACTCTCCAGGTGGTCCACGACGTGGGCGACGGCCTCGTCCCTCCAGCATTTGAAAAGCCAGCGCGACGTGGGATGAACGACCACGAAGGGGCGGCCGTCGCCCAGACCCTGCTCGTGGAGCCACCCGTCCACGAAGTCCTGATCCTCACCCGGCACGAACAGCTCCACCCGGGGGGACATCCCCCGGATCCCCAGCGGCTCCAGGACGTCCATGTCCATGAGCGCCCGGTGCCTGCCGTCATAGACAGGCTTGATCCGATGAGTGTAGAGCCATTTCTTCCCCTTGAGCCCCTTGTGCCGCGGGTCGATGCCGATGCGGACGCGGGCTCCGCTCAAAAAAGCCAGGATCGCGCCCCGGTCGCCCTCCGTCATGTTGACGGCCACATCGAACCGCCTGCGACGCAGCGCCCGGATCAGGCGCAGATCCTCCATCCAGCCCCCGCCCCTTTTCAGGGGGATCACCTCCTCGATATCGGGGTGTCCCGTCAGCATGGCCTCGGTTCCCGCCGGGACGAGCATGGAAATCCTCGCATCCGGGCGGGCGGCTTTCAGAGCCCGGCAGGTTGCCGCCGCCAGGAGCACGTCCCCGATGTGACGCAGCTTGATGAGCAGAACGCGTCGGATGGTCATCTCAGGAGGGCCTGGCAGGTTTGACGGCATGGCAGAGGTAGCCCAGGGTGAAATCCTTGCGGCGATCCAGGAAATCCAGGTGAACGACCAGGAAAGGAATCCAATAATGAAAGATTTCCTTCAGCAGAACGAACCGGATCTTGTGGAGGAGCCTTTTCAGACCATCGCCGGCCGGCTCCTCCAGCTGATAGGGCAGCCGGCTCAGGAGCTTGCCCATGAGACAGAAGTAGCCGCCCATGGGCTCCAGGGACTTCACCTCCAGACCGGCCCTCGCGAATAGATCCGCCAGGGCGTACCGGGTGAAGCGGTAAAAATCGTAGGGGGCCTCGTGGACCCCCCAGGTCTGGGGGCACGTGAGATACAGGGAGCCGCCCGGCCTGAGGAGCCTCGCCAGCTGGTCCATGAGCCGGGCCGGGTCCCTCACATGCTCCAGCACCTCGATGTTGACCACCGCATCCACGGATTCGTCCCTGAGGCCGGGCGTGCTCAGATCCGTGATGACATCGATCCACCGGTAGTTCTTCCCACCCACCCGGCAGAAATCCGAGGCGATGTAACGCTGGCGCGTGAAAAGGGGCCGATAGCGCCCGTTTCCGGCCCCGGCGTCCAGGACCAGCGCCCCCGCCGGCAGATCCTCCGCCGCCCGCCGGAGGAATCGGTGGATCAGGTACCGGGTGGTGTCCGCCTTTTCCCGGGCCTTTCGCGGCAGGAGGCTCATCGATTCCCTCCGGGGACACCGGGGAGCATCCCTCCTTCACAACCCCTCTCCTCACAAGACTCCACTGGCACGGTCCGTGTCGATATGCATGAACTGCAGCTCATACAGCCTGCGATATTCCCCGTTGGCCTTGAAGAGCTCGTGGTGGTGCCCTTCCTCCACAATACGACCGTTGGCGAAAGCCAGGATGCGGTCGGCGTTCTTGATGGTGGAGAGTCGGTGGGCGATGACGAAGGTCGTCCTGCCCGCCATGAGGTTCTCCAGGGCCTTCTGCACCTCCAGCTCCGAATCGCTGTCCAGGGATGACGTGGCCTCGTCCAGGATGAGGATGGGGGCATCCTTGAGAAGCGCCCGGGCAATGCAGATCCTCTGGCGCTGCCCGCCTGAAAGTCTCACCCCCTGCTCGCCGATGCGGGTGTCAAACCCCTGGGGCGTCTTCATGATGAAGTCGTAGGCGTTGGCGGCCCTGGCGGCCGCGACGATCTCCGCCTCTCCCTTGCGGATGTCCCCGTAGGCGATATTATTGTAAATCGTATCGTTGAAGAGGATCGACTGCTGCGTCACCATGCCGATCCGGGCCCGCAGGGACGCCTGGGTCACATCCCGGATGTCCAGGGCATTGATGGTGATGGCGCCGTCGCTGACCTCGTAAAACCGCGGGATGAGGTTCACGAGGGTGGTCTTTCCCGCTCCGCTCATCCCCACCAGGGCGATGACCTCGCCCGCCTTCACCTTCAGGTCGATGTTCCTGAGGATGAGCTCTTCGGAATATCCGAAGGAAACGTTGCTGAACCGGATCGTTTCGATGGGCGGCACCAGCTCGTCGGCACCGGGGCGATCCTGGATCTCGGGCTCGGTGTCCAGGATCTGGTAGATCCGCTCCGCCGCCGCCATCCCCTGCTGGATCGTGTTGTTCATGTTGGTGAGCTTCTTGACCGGCTCGTAGAGCATGATGATGGCGGCCAGAAACGAAAAGAAGTTGCCCGGCGTGGAGACGCCCCGCACCACGCTGTAGCCCCCGTAGGAAATCACCGCCACGATGCCGAGGCCCCCCAGGAATTCCATGATGGGGCTCGACAGGGCTCGAACCTTGACAGACTTGAGGGCCGAGCTCAGATAGCTGGCGTTGTTGCGCGCGAAGCGCCGCTTCTCATACTCCTCCATGCCGAAGGCCTTGACGATGCGGTTTCCAGCCAGCGTTTCGTGGAGCGTCACGGAGATCTGCCCCATGGATTCCTGATTCTTGCGGCTGATCACCCTGAGCTTCCGGCCGAACTTGACGATGGGCAGGAAGGCGAAGGGGAGGACGACCATGGCGATGATGGCCAGCTGCCAGTCCCTGTAGAAAATGACGCCGATGAGGACCACGATGCTGATGAGCTCCTTGATCAGCCCGGCCAGGGACTCGGACACCGCCCCCTGGGTGACGTTGACGTCGTTGATGATGCGCGACATCAGGACCCCCGAGGGCGTTCGGTCGAAGAAGGAGAGGGAGAGGGTCTGCAGGTGGTCATACAGCTGCTGGCGGAACTCGGCGATGACCTTCTGCCCGACGTAGGCCATGAAGTAAGTGCTGCACCAGGAGCATACCCCCTTCACGAGGAAAATGACCAGCAGGACGAAGGGGAGGATCTGGAGCATGGCCATGTCCTTTTTGATGAAGATATCGTCCAGGACAGGCTTGATGAGGTAGGCCGTTGCCCCCGTGCAGCCGGCCACGCCCAGCATGGAGATCATGGCCAGGATGATCCTGCGCCAGTAGGGACTGGCATTGAGGAGCAGGCGTTTGTAGAGCTCCATGATCCGGCGGAACCTCCCTGCTTGAATCAGGCTGGATCGGACTCCAGGCGGTAATATTTCAGAAACGTATAGTATGCGTAGGAAATAGCCAGGAAAAACCCGGCGCGCCCATCCAGAAAGCCCAGCTTTAAACCATACATTTTGAGGAATGTGAAGAGGGGCCTCAGGGTCAGGTCATGCCACCGGGCACATCTCCCCTCCCGGACCATCTCCCGGGATGCCAATTCACTGTAGCGGTCCATCCTCTGCAAGTAGTCACTCACCGACACGTAGGTAAAATGCTCCAGGGGATGATTCAGATAACCGGTCTTCCCCCGGACGACCACCTTTTCGTGAACGGCCCGCTCCTCGAACCGTCCCCTTCCCCTGCGAAAAAGCCTCAGGCTATAGTCGGGATACCAGCCGCCATGCCGAATCCACCGCTCACAGAAGTAATTCCTGCGAGGGATGAAATAGCCGTCCAGGGGCCCGTCCCGATCCAGGATGCCCTCGATCTCCAGGCGCAGCGGGTCCGTGACCCGCTCGTCGGCATCGATGCTCAGGACCCAGGATCCGGTGGTCCGATGGACGGCGAGGTTCTTCTGGGCGGCAAAACCTTGCCAGGCTTCCTGAAAAACCCTGGCTCCCCGGGAAGCGGCCATCTCCGCCGTCCCGTCCGTGCTGAACTGGTCCAGCACCACGACCTCCGACACCCATCCCAGGCTGTCGAGGCAGCGGCCGATGTTGCGGGCCTCGTTGCGGGTGATGATCGCCGCACTCACCTCCACCATGCCGTCACCATCCGTGTCAAGTCGATTCAGTCCTCACGGGCAGGACCCATTCGGGCTTCCATGGCACTCAGAACCCGCTCCACCGAGACGCCCTCCATGCAGACCCAGTGGCTGCATTTCTTCCTGCGGTAGCATGGCGAACAGGAAAAGTGCGCCGTGATCACCGTGTGTCCGGGACCATAGGGACCCGTCCGCGCGGCACCGGTAGGGCCGAACACCGCGAAAACAGGAACTCCCAGTGCCGCGGCGATGTGCATGGGCCCTGTATCGCCCGAGACGAAGGCCTTGGCCCGACGGATCACCTCGGTCATTTCGCCGAGGGTGGTTCGCCCGGCCAGGGAGATGGCTCTCCCTCCTGAGACCGCCACCACCTGCTCCGCCAGAGCGGCGTCGCCCATTCCACTGATGACCACCGTAGGCCAGGGCAATCGAGCTGCCAGCCGGCCGAAATTCTCCACGGGCCATTTCTTGGCCTCGCCTCCGGCCGAGGGTGCCATGACCACATAGGCCGGCGGCAGACCCTCCAGGATCGGCGTGGAATTCGGGAGCACCCGGAACGGAAAATCGATGCGGTCCATTGGAGCGCCCAGACTGGCGGCAATCTTCATGTATCGCTCGATGGCGTGGCCGGCGGTACCCCCGCGCACGCGATGCGTGTAAAAAAGAGGGCTTCCCTCCCGGCCTTCCCGGAAGCCCACCCGGAATGGCGCCCGGGTGGCTCCGCATAGGAGCCCGCTCCGCAGAAGTCCCTGCAGATCCACCACCACATCGAACCGCTCATCCCTCAGGGCGGCGGCGAGGCGCCGCATTCCTTTCAGCGCATCGGGCAGATTCGAAAGCCGCTTCCAACGATCCTTGTCGATGACCCACAGCCTCGAGATCATGGGATGCTCCCGGAGCAGGTCCTCGAAGGCCCGGAAGACCACCCATTGAATCTCGGCATGGGGAAACCGGCGACGGAGGGCACTCAGAAAAGGCAGGCCGTGCACCACGTCTCCCAGGGCGCTGGGCTTGATGACCAAAATCTTTCCCGGCTCCATGGAGAGAAGGGAGTCGCTCAAAACCACCCTTTCGTCACTCACTGCCCCGGTGATCCCCGGCGTGATTCAATACCGGCTCATCTGCCTTCACCCCCGCAGAAGGGTGAAGGAGCGCGCGGGTGGCGGAAGCCATGACAGATCCTCCCCGGCCCGCTCCATGCCAGCCCAGCATCCATCCTCGGCAGGGCGCGCCTTTTCCGGGGGCTTATTCACGCCCGACCATGGATCTTCCCGTGCTGCCCGCCGCTGGGCTCCTTGGAGCCGTACTAAGTGCCAGACTCATGCAGAGTTGTCAATGAATGCCGCCCCGGTCCCCGGGGCCCGGTAACAGATCCGCACCCACCCTTCATTCAGCCACGTATAGGCAGCCCACGGTAAAAATATCCCAAAATATCCGGCCGGGCATACATTCATGAGGTATCCATTCGCATATAAATCTGCTATAAGGTCCCCCGTTGATTAAGTCGGTGGCTTGTGGCACCCGACAGGGAGGGCGGCCCCATCCTTTGGATGAGTCCTTCATCATGATTATTTTTCAACAGGACAGGAGGAGCTTCGGCCCATCCTCCCAAAGAATGGGGGATCCCAGATTGAAGCGAAGGGAATGCGCTGGAAGCATGCCTCGTCCTTCACCCGGGCCGGTGAGCGGAGGAGGAGGGCGCGATAGCAAATCATTCTGGCCTGATCACGGGCCGCGGTAGATCGATATGATCCGCAGGAGAAGATATGTTTCACACGATGGCATATATGAAGAATTTCATTAAGGATAAGGACATCGCGTCCATCACGCCCACATCCCCGTTCGGGGTCAAGCGGGTTTGCAGCCAGATCGACTTTGCCCGCAACAACCTGATCATCGAGTACGGGCCCGGGACCGGGGTTTTCACCGACTACCTCCTCAAGCACATGCGGAATGGAAGTCGTCTGATCGCCATCGAGCGGAACAAAAACTTCAAGACCATTCTTCAGGATCGAATCCACGACCCCCGCGCCACCATCATCAACGACAGCGCCGAGAACGTTCTCGAGACCCTGAAGGCCTGCAGGAGTGGCGAAGCGGACTACATCATCTCGGGCATTCCCTTTTTCTGGCTTCCCCGGGACCTCAAGGACAGAATCCTTCTCAACACCTACAGGGCGCTCAAGGAAGGTGGCAGCTTCCTGGTTTACCAAACTTGCTTTCAAACCGACCAGCACCTGAAAGTGCACCTCGAGCGCTTCTTCCCCGTGGTTCACTCGAAATTCGAGCTGAGAAACATTCCTCCCCTTCGCCTTTTCCAGGCCATCAAGGGGAGCCAAAGCCCAGGCGGGAACGGCAACGGCAACGGGAACGGGAATGGCTCCCGGTCTCGCCGGATCACCGTCTGATCTGGCTGCCCCGACGCCTGCGGAACATCCAGCAACGCCCTCCGCGCGAGCCCGCTGGAGGGCGGCTTTCCGAACATGGACGCTTCATCCGGAGCATCTCCCAGGAACGGAGCTGAAGTAGATGCTTTCCGCTTTCGCGGTCTGCATCCCAGGCTCTCCATGGGCACCGCCAGCGACCGTTACGCCGGTTGGGTCGGCCAGATCTACACCGCCGAACGCTACCGGGGCAGGGTCACCGCCCGGACACACCGCGTGGGGGGTCGCTCCTTCAAGGAGGAGGTGCTTCCGGTGGAGAGCGTCGAGGAGTACTTCGAGCACTTCGGCGTTCTCGAGATCGACTACACGTTCTACGCCCCGCTGATGAACACCGAAGGCGCCCCCACACCGACCTTCCGGATCCTCGAAGCTTACGGGCGCCACCTTCGAGCCGACGACCACATCATCCTCAAGGTGCCCCAGGCCATCTGCGCCCGGAAGATCATGCGAGGGGGCCGGTACGTCCCCAATGCCGACTTTCTGGACTCCCAGCTCTTCACCCGATGCTTTTACGAGCCCGCGGTCCAGCTGCTCGGCTCGCGGCTCATCGCCCTGATCTTCGAGCAGGAGTACCAGCGCAGGGAGGAGCAGACCCCTCCGGAAGAGCTGGCGGAGCGGCTCGAATCCTTCTTCAGAACGATTCCGGCGGACCCACGATATCATCTGGAGCTGCGCACGGAGCGTTACCTCTCCAAGCCCGTATTCGCGGTGATGGAAAGGCATGGAGTGGGGCAGGTCCTCTCCCACTGGACCTGGCTCCCGCCCCTGGGCAGGCAGCTGGCCAGGGCCGGAGGGCTCTTTTTCAACTCCAGCCGCCAGGCCATCGTCCGACTCATGACCCCACGAGGCACGCGCTACGAGGAGGCCTACGCCCGGGCTCATCCTTTCCATGCCCTCGTGGAGGGGCTGTTTCAGCCCGGCATGATCGACGACACCCTGGAGGTTCTGGAGGCAGCTCTGAGCCAGGATGTCAAAGTTCATCTCATCATCAACAACCGGTCGGGCGGCAACGCTCCCCACATCGCACGCATGATCGCCCGTCGTTTTCTGGAGCAGGGGCACCCCCCGCGGGCCGCATCGACCTGATACAGGCATTCTGCCCATCACCCACGACCTGGGGTTGATCGCCGGGATGGCCCGCAACGTCGCCGCCGGGCTGCCCATTCGCCCATCGGTGCGTCGATCGGCCACCCCAATGCGCGGACCAGACGCCGCCCCTGCGCGAGATGAAACCGTTCCACTGGGTCCGCGGCCTGGGCAGGGGGCTCTGAAACGAAGCCCCGGCAACCCACGGACACGACCCTACTCCAGGGCTTCCGCCATGATCCTCAGATAACGCGCACTGGAGGAGATCTTCCGCAGTCCCGCCGCCTCCGCATCCTCGCGTGTCAGGTGGATGGCTCCACACTCCGGGCACGTGACGTTCACATGGGGACCGATGATCCGCTCACGGATCTCGTCCACGGTCATGTGCCCCATGGCGCCGCAGGCAGTATCCACCCGCTCGGCATGAACCTTTTTGCGAGCCTCACCACTCATCCTTCGACCTCCCCGACCTCATGCGCCTTCCCCAACGGCATTCAGAAAGCCCCGGCCCCGGCGGGTCGAGCCGGCGAGGGGCCCAGGGCCCTCAGAGCCTCCGTCATGTCCGTCACCACCGCCACGAATCGATCCGCCTCCGCCGCCGAGCACCAGACCAGGCGGAACCTCTCCTCCTCGATCCCCATGGCGTCCATCATCTCGTTCAGCACCGCGAGGCGAGCTTCGGCCTTGACGTTGCCGTCCACGTAATGGCACTCGCCGGGGTGGCACCCCAGGACCATGACCCCGTCGGCTCCGCGCTGAAAGGCCTCCTGCACCAGGCCGGGATGGACCATGCCCGTGCACATGACCCGGATGATCCGAACACCCGGCGGATAGGACATGCGCACAATCCCCGCCAGGTCCGCCGCCGCATAGGCGCACCAGTTGCAAGCAAATGCCAGAATCTTCGGCTCGAAAGCCATGGAATCCCCTCTGGAAGGCTCGTGACCGGCCGGCGCATCAGCTCAGGGCCGCCCGGACCTGGGCTGAAAGCTGTCGGTAGGTGAACCCTCCCACGTTGATGGCATCCTTGGGGCACGTGGCCTGGCAGATGCCACAGCCCTTGCACCGGGCCATATTCACCCGAACCGTCAGTCGGCTGTCCCCATCCGGCCGGGCTTCCATGGTGATGGCATGATACGGGCACACATCCGGGCAGAGGGCACACCCGTCGCAAGCGCCGTCATCCACCATGGCCTTGACGGTGTCGAGCTCGATGCGGCGGCTGGAGAGGATCGTCGTGGCGCGGGCCACAGCCGCCAGGGCCTGGGCCACCACTTCCTCGATGGGCTTGGGATAGTGGGCGAGGCCGGCGAGGAAGAGCCCTTCCCCGGCAAAATCCACCGGCCTCAGCTTCACATGAGCTTCCTGCAGAAAACCATCCTCATCCACGGGGACTCGATAAATCCGGGCCAGGTCCGCCACCTCGGGGTGGGCCACAATGGCCGTGGCCAGCACCACCACGTCGGCCCGGATGGAAAAACCTTCGTGGAGCACGTGATCCCATGCCGCGACACTCAGCTCGGCATCCCGCACCCTCACCACCGGCCTCTGATTCAAGTCGTAGTGGATGAAGACAACACCCAGCTCCCGAGCCTTCCTGTACAGCTCCTCCCGCAGGCCGAAGGATCGGATGTCCCGGTAGAGGATGAAGACGCTCCGGTCCGGGTCCTCCTCCTTGAGGGCAATGGCGGATTGGATGGAGTGGGTGCAGCAGACCCTGGAGCAGTAAGGTCTCTCGGGGATGCGGGACCCGACACACTGGATGAACACGAAATCGCGCCCGAAGCGGATGCGCTCGTCCCCCACCAGGTGCAGCTTGTCGAACTCGAGGGCCGTCAGGATCCTCGGTGAATGGCCGTACCCGAACTCCTCCGGCTTGTGGGCCTGCCCTCCCATGGCCAGTATGGTGATACCGTGGTCCATGACCGTGGTGCAGTGGGGCTTGGTGATGGTCGAGCGAAAGCTCCCCATGAATCCCTCGGCCTGGGTGACCTGACCCCGCATGTGCACCGTGATGAGCGCATGCTCCCGCACCCGGGCAATGAGCTGGTCCACGAGCTCCGGGATGGGCTCCCCTTTCCAGGTCTTGAACAGGTGGCGTGCATTGCCTCCCAGCTGACTGCTTTTCTCCACCAGGTGGACAGGGAATCCCTGGTCGGCCAGTCCCAGGGCCGCCACCATCCCCGCGACCCCCCCTCCCACCACCAGTGCCTGGGGATTCACCGTCACCGTGACTGGAGCCAGCGGCTCCAGCAGGGCAGCCTTGGCCACCCCCATGCGCAGCAAGTCGCGAGCCTTGGCCGTCGCGGCGGCGGGATCCGCCCCATGCACCCAGGAAGCCTGATTGCGGATGTTGGGCATTTCGAAGAGCCCCTCGTTCAAGCCCGCCGCCTTCAGCGTTTTTTGAAAGAGGTGCTCGTGGGTGCGCGGGGTGCACGCCGCCACCACGACACGATTGAGCCGCTTTTCGACGATGCGATCCCTGAGCAGGCGCTGACTGTCTTCGGAGCAGGCGAACAGGCTGCGTTCGACGTGCACCACCTGGGGCAGCGTCATGGCATACTCCGCCAGGGCTTCCACATCGACGATGCCGGCCACGTTGGAGCCGCAGTGGCAGATGAGGACACCGATGCGGGTCTCCTCCCCGCTGACGTCGCGCCAGGGTGCCGGCTCCGGCTGCCGGGTCAGGCTGTAGCGGGCGTCGGCCAGCGGAATCATGGCCTCGGCCGCTGCCGCCGATGCCTGGATGATGGATTGGGGGATGTCCTTGGGGCCCGAAAAGGTGCCGCACAGGTAGATGCCAGGGATGGACGTCCGCGCCGGCGTGAAGGACGATGTCACCGAAAAGCCGTCCCCGCCGAGCTGGAGCCCCACAGTCTCCGCCAGTCTCACCCCCTCGGCCGAAGGCTCCATGCCCACGGCGAGCACCACCAGGTCGACCTCGGTCAGGGCCTGCTTTCCTTCATCGGTGATGGTGCGGAAGGCAACACCCCCATTCTCGCCCGATGGCTCCAGGGAATGCACCCGGCAGCGCCGGAACTGGACGCCCCTGGCCCTGGCCCTTTCGTAGTAGCGCTCGAAGCCCTTGCCGTGGGTGCGCATGTCCATGAAAAAGATGGAGACCTCCAGACCTTCCACCTGATCCATGGCGATCATGGCCTCCTTCAGGGAGGTCATGCAGCAGACGGAGGAGCAATAGCCATGGCTGGCCTTGTTGTGATCCCGGCTGCCCACGCACTGCAGAAAGGCGATGCGCCTGACCTCCCTGCCGTCGGACGGGCGGATGAGCCTTCCCCCGGTGGGGCCGCTCGACGCCAGGTAGCGCTCGAACTCGATGGAGGTCAGCACGTTGGGAAAGGCATCGTACCCCCACGTCCGAACGCCGCGGGGATCGTAAGCGCGATGCCCGGGGGCGAGGATGATGGAGCCGACCCGCAGGGAGATGAGCCTCTCGATGTCATCAAAGCGAATGGCCCCCGCCGCGCAGGTCTGCTGGCAGATCCCGCATTTGCCCGAGCGAAGCCTCAGACAGTGCTCGGCGTCGATCTGGTACTTCAGGGGCACGGCCTGAGGGTACTGGAGGTAGATGGCCTTGCGATGAGTGATCCCCTCGTTGAGATCATCGGGGACGGCCTCGGGACACCTCCGTGCACACTCCCCGCAAGCGATGCACTTCTGGGGATCCACGTAGCGCGGGTGTTCCCGCACGGTAACATGGAACTGACCCAGCTCCCCCTGGATGCGCTCCACGGAGGTCAGGGGCATCAACTGAATATTGGAGTGCCGACCGCACTCCACCAGCTTGGGCGAGAGGATTCACATGGAGCAGTCATTGGTGGGGTAGGTCTTGGAGAGCCGGGCCATGAACCCCCCGATCGCTCCCGATCGCTCCACCAGGTAGACGTAATACCCGCTGTTGGCCAGATCCAGAGCCGCCTGGACTCCGGCGATTCCGCCGCCCACCACCATCACCGATCCGATTTTCTCCAGGAGCATGACCCTGAAATCCTTATTGCCCTGCCGAGGCCATGGAGGGAGGATCGGCTCAGCCAGGGGCTCGAAAACATTGCAAGGCGACGGGAAATCCTCATGAGAGCCGGCTTTTGAAGGCTGGAATCCCACCGATTCATCGGGGATCCCCCACCAGGGAGTCGGCCACCAGCTCCCACAGATGCTTCACCTCGATGTCCAGATCGAATTCATGCCTCAGGCTCTTGGCGATCTGGTCCCGGCACCCGTGACAGGACGTGACGACGAGCCGCGCCCCCGTGGCCCGGATCTGGCGGGCCTTCACGGAGCCGTGAAACACGCGCTCCTCCCGGAAGGGCATGGCCCATGCTCCGCCTCCGGCCCCACAGCAGTAGCTCCCCTCCCGATTCGGATACATCTCCGTCATCAGGGGAGCACACTGCCGCGTGATCCAGCGCCCTTCCTCGAAGTACCCTTGCCCAAACGCCTTGAGGGATTTACGGCCGTAATGGCAGGGATCGTGGTAGGTGGTGAGAGCCGTGTGGCGGGAGGGGTCCACCCGGATTCTCCCCTCCTTGAGATAGTCCACGAGCAGGTCGAAAACCGACAGCACCCGAAAGTGTGTCATCTCCTCGGGATACCATCGCTCGAGTCCATGCCGCGTGGCGTAATAAGCGTGACCGCACTCCGGCAGCAGCAGAGTCCTGCATCCGTAGCGATCCATGTTCTCCACGATGCTCCCCACGATGGTCTTGAGAGCCTCATCGTCGCCCGTCAGATACCCCCAGTTGACCCCCTCCCAGTTCCGGGACGGGATGGTCCACGACTCGCCCGCCGCATGGAATATCCTCCACCAGTGCTTGAGGCTCTCGGGCTCGGCAAAGGGCTCCACCGAATTCACCGTCACCAGGAGATTGGCCCCCTCCACATCCACGGGCACGGTGAAATCCGAGCACCCCTCTTCCCGCATCTCAACGGCCAGAGCCTGGAGCAGCCCCACAAAGTCCTCCCGGGGGATGCCCAGGTTGTTGCCCTTTTCGAGGCACATGCGGAGCCCCATGTGGAGGGCTCCCGGAAGCCGATCGCGCTCCCTGAGACTTCGAGCCCGCCGCATGAGCTGGACGATCTCCACGTTCATGGGACAGGCTTCCTCGCACTTCCCGCACAGGGTGCACTTCCAGGGCCACGGGGAGGCGATGAGATCCCCTTCCAGACCCAGCGTCACCATGCGGATGACCTTGCGGGGATCGAGGCCATCCACGCCGGAGATAGGGCAGGCACTGGCACAGCTCCCGCACGTCAGGCAAACGTCCCCCCACCGGGGATCGGGCCGAAGGAGGCTCGACTTCCGACCGAGGGGTCTCAGATTCTCCTCCGCCACGGAGAATTCCGCTTCCTCCAGAGCCGCCGCCCCCCGCACGTACTTGAGCTTCAGGTTGGAACGGTCGAGACCGAACTCCTGGCAGAGCTTCCCGAAGTCTCCCTCGGTGACGAGATAGCGCTTGCCCGAGACCGAGCGAGCCGGCAGCTTGCCGCTCTTGATCCAGTTGCGGACCGTGTTGCGATGGACGCCCAGCTGCTCGGCCAGCTGGTTGATGCGGATCACGATCATGACTTCCCCAGCCTTTCGGGAGCATCCGTTCAGCCCCCATGTCTCCCCACGGGCCCCCAATTCAGCCTGGAGACGCGCTGCATAGTATGCATAAGTTGCACAACACATATTCCGCCGGGGGCCACATGTCAACCCCTCAATATTCATCCTGAAATTTCAACCCCTTTGTCGAAGCTTTGTCGGCCCGCCCCCCCAGGAGCCGGTCTGCACGGAGGATCTCACCCTGTGCCAGAACGCACAATCTCTCCCACCCCATGATCTCTCATCCTTGACCGATCCGGCGACCTCTGTTAGTAGTCCCACCGGATTCATCAACCCCAGCCTTCGCCGGCGAGCACCCTCTTCCAGGCCTTCGGGCCGAGGATCTCGGTGCCGCTGCCCGCGGCGGCCACCCCTGACCAGACCACGGCCACCGAAGGCGCTTTCCCGGCGGGGAAAGGCTCACCCCAGCAGGAGCGAGGATTGACGGCTCGGACAATTCATCTCGGCAATGAAGCCATCGCGCTGGGGCTCCTCGAAGGGGGATGCACACTGGCCGCATCCTATCCCGGCACCCCGGCCTCCGAGATCCTGGCCACGCTGATCCGGCACCGCCAATCGGGGAAGCTGCCCATCCACCTGGAGTGGTCCATCAACGAGAAGGTCGCCTTCGAGGTCGCCCTGGCCAACAGCTACGCGGGTCGAAGGTCGGCGGTCATCATGAAGCAGGTTGGGCTCAACGTGGCGGCCGATCCCTTCATGAGCGCGGCCTACACGGGAGTCAAAGGCGGCCTGGTGGTGGTGGTGGCGGACGATCCGGGCCCCCACAGTTCTCAGACCGAGCAGGACAGCCGTTTTTTTGCCATGATGGCCAAGGTGCCCGTCCTGGACCCTTCGACGCCCGAGGAGGCCCGACGGTTCGCCCGGCTGGCCATGGAGATCTCGGAGCGATACGAGATCCCGGTGATGCTGCGGCCGACGACACGCGTCTGTCATGCCCGGCAGGACCTGGCCACGGGAGTCCCAGCCGTGATGGATGCGGAGCCGGCCTTTCGGAAGAGCCCGGCTCGGTGGGCCGCCACACCCAAGTTTCGCCTGCTGCTCCACCGGGAGCTGAACGAGAAGATCCAGGCCATCGCCCGGGATGGGGAGCTGCTGCCTTCCGCCGTGGAAGGCTTCGAGCCTCCCGGGGCCCGCCGTCCCTGCATCGTGGCTTCGGGGGTCGTCCTGGCCCATGTCCGGGAGATTCTGGGGGACCTGGGGCCTGGGAGTGAGGTGACTCTTTACGCCGTCCCCATGCCGCACCCCTTGCCTCCTTCTTTCCGGGACGCGGTCCTGCGGGACCACGACCGCATCCTGGTCCTGGAAGAGACTCAGCCCGTCATGGAGCTCCAGCTCCAGGATCGCGCCCAGGTCAGCGGGCGCCTGAACGGCACCGTTCCGTCAGCGGGAGAGCTGCTCCCCGAGACGGTGGAGGGCATCCTCCGGTCCTTCCTGGGGCTCCCACCCGCCCTCGAGATCGTCATCCCGGCCGCGGCCGGGCGGCGCCCCACCCTTTGCGCCGGCTGTGCCCACCGCGCCGCGTTCTTCGCCATCAAAAAGGCCTTCCCCAAGGGCATCTATCCGGGGGACATCGGCTGCTACACCCTGGGGCTCAACCTGGGAGCCGTGGACACGGTGCTCTGCATGGGGGCCGCCGTCAGCCAGGCATCGGGCTTCTATCACGCCTACCGGTCCAGGGGGCCGGAAGCCCCTCCCATCTGCGCGACCATTGGCGATTCGACTTTCTTTCACGCGGGCGTCCCACCGCTCATGAATGCGGTGGTCCAGGACGCGCGGTTCACGCTGGTCATCCTCGACAATAGCACCACGGCCATGACGGGCCACCAGCCGACTCCGGCCGGGGGAGTCACCCTGGAGGGGAAAACGGTCCCCGCCCTTTCCATCGAAGCCATCGTCGAGGCCTGCGGCGTCCGGTTCGTGCGAGCCATCGATCCCTACCGGCTGGGCGAGATGATCGACCTCCTCAAGGAGGCCGATGCCCACGTCCGCGCCAAGGACGGGGGGGTGGCCGTGGTCGTGGCCCGGAGACCGTGCCTCATGGACCGCTCGCAGGCCCGTTCCGGGGAGGTCGTCGAGATCCTCGTGACGAGCCAGTGTGTCGGGTGCGGCCTCTGCGTCAAGCTCTTCGAATGCCCGGCACTGATCTGGAGACAGGAGAAAGAGCCCATCGAAATCGACCGGGTGCTGTGCTCGGGATGCGGGGCCTGCGTTCACGTCTGTCCGCATGAAGCCCTGGCCGCGAGCCGGCCATCCGGAGCCTGAGTCCTTGCTGGGGGGAGCGCGATCCATCGTGATGCAGCAGATCATCATCAGCGGAGTGGGCGGCCAGGGGATCCTGTTCATCACCAGGCTGCTGGCGGAGACCGCCCTCGAAATGGGAGGCTCCATACTCATCTCGGAAACCCACGGCATGGCGCAGCGGGGGGGGAACGTCATCAGTCACCTCAAGGTCTCCCTCCGCGCGGACCAGGCCGGCCCCGGCTCTCCGAAGCCCTTCGTGAGCCCCCTCATCCGCCCCGGCCGGGCCGATGTCCTGCTGGCGCTCCACCCGGACGGCGAAACTGCCCACGGGTACTACCTCAAGACGGGAGGCATCACCATCGCCAGCCGACCGGCCCCCCCCGGCCCCAGCGTCCTGGACGCGACGCGCATGGCCATGGAGCTGGGCTCGCCTGTCTCGGCCAACCTGGTTCTCCTTGGTTTTGCCGCGGGTCTGGGAGCCCTCTTCTGCCCCCCGGAGCGGGTGCGGGCCACCCTGGAGCGATTCGGGGGCAGGAAGCTGGAGATCAGCCTCAAGGCTTACGATGCCGGCTGGGATGAAGGGCGAAAACGGCTCGCCGCCGCGGGATCGCCTCCCCCCGGGCCTGCCGCTTCCTGACCCCGCGATCTCCAGCCATGCTCTGGCAGCTCCTTCCCCAGTTCCTGGTGGCCGGCGTCACCAACGGCAGCATTTATGCGCTCATCGGCCTGGGCTTCTGCCTGATCCAGAATGCCACGGGCCTCGTCAATTTTGCCCAGGGTGATTTCGTCATGCTGGGTGCCATGGTGGCCATCTCCCTGATGGAGGCGGCGGAGATTCCCATGATGGTGGCCTTTCCCGCCTCCATCGCCATCGTGGCGCTGGTGGCCGTCGCCCTCGAGCAGGGGCCCCTTCGTCTCTCAAGAAACCGGGACATCCTGACGCTGGTCATGATCACGGTGGGGGCATCCATGTCCTTCAGGGGGTCGAGCATGATGCTCTGGGGCAAGAACGCCCATATCTTCCCTCCCTTCGGGGGTGAAGACCCCTTTGTGGTGTGGGGCTCATTCATCCTGCCCCAGACCCTCTGGATTCTCGCCATCTCCGTGGTGGTTCTCGGGGCCCTCTACCTGTTCTTTCACAGGACGCTTCTGGGTAAAGCCGTGCGGGCCGCGGCCGACAACCCCCAGGGAGCCCAGCTCATCGGGATTTCGGTGCGGAAGGTGGTGGCCCTGGCCTTCGCCCTGGCGGGCGGGCTCGGGGCCCTGGCGGGCATCCTCGTAACCCCCATCACCAGCATGAGCTTCGACGGCGGGCTGATGCTGGGACTCAAGGGCTTTTCGGCGGCCATCCTGGGGGGCTACGGAAGCTTCCTGGGCGCCGTGGTGGGAGGACTGCTCCTGGGGATCCTGGAATCCGTCGGGGCCGGCTTCATCTCCTCGGCCTACAAGGATGCCTTTGCATTCCTCATCCTCCTCGGCATATTGTTCGTGAAGCCCGCGGGTCTCTTCGGCTCCGTCCGGGTCAAGCGGTTGTAGGATTTTTTCGGGCATCGGGGCCCGGGGCTCCAGTCGACTTTTCCGGAATGATGGGTGCGAGCCCCTCAGGGGCGCGGGGAGAATGTGGGCGAGAAGGGTGATGCCGAGGGTGCGGGAAGAGTCATGGGAGGGCCGAGCCCCACCCTGCGCCCGTGGGCTCCCCGGCAGTGGACCGCGCTCCTTGGAGTGGCTGCCGTCGCGGGGGTCCTGCCCCTGGTGGTGCCCAACGACTATTTCTTCCTGCTTTTGAATGTCATGGCCCTCAACGCCATGGTGGTGCTGGGCCTGAACCTGCTGGTGGGCGCCACGGGCCAGGTATCCCTCGGTCATGCGGCCTTTTATGGTCTGGGGGCGTACCTGTCGGCCATCGCGAGCACCACCTGGCAATGGCCCCTCCCGGCCGCGCTGGCCTTCGGCCTGGCCTGCACGGGCGTCACCGGCCTGCTCCTGGCCCTTCCCACCCTGAGACTCGAAGGCCATTACCTGGTCATGGCCACCCTGGGGTTCAACATCATCGTGTCCATTCTTCTCGGCCAGCTGGAAGGCCTGACCGGGGGGCCATCGGGATTCCCCGGCATTCCGAGGCTCGCCATCGGCCCGCTGGTCCTGGGGAGCGACCGATCTTTTTACTACTTCCTGTGGAGCCTGCTCCTCGTCCTTCTGGCCCTGACCCTGAACCTGACGGACGGGCGCATGGGCCGGGCCTTCACGGCCATCCACGAAAAGGAGCTGACAGCCCAGGCCCTGGGCATCGCCACCTTTCGCACCAAGGTCACGGTGTTCGTGCTGAGCACCCTCCATGCCGGGCTGGCGGGCTTCTGCTATGCCCATTACGTGACGTTCATCAGCCCCAAGACCTTCGACATTTTCACATCGGTCCAGGTGGTCACCATGGTGGCCGTGGGGGGCATGGGGAACCTCTGGGGAGGGGTGGCCGCGGCGGTCCTCATGACGGGACTCCCTGAAATCCTCCACCGCTTCGAGGACCTGCACGTGCTCCTCCACGGCCTCATCCTCATGGGCGTCCTGGTGTTCTGCCCCCAGGGGCTGCTGGCCCCGCTGCTTTCCTGGATCCCTCGCCGAAACGATGCCCTGCCGCCCGGGGAGGCGAAGGGCGGGGTGGCCCGCCCGCGCGGCGGAGAGGGGCGGCTCCCGATGGTCGAGGCGCTCTCCGACTCCGCCCCTCTCCAGACGGTGGAAACGCCGCATGCCGCCCCCGGGGGGCCGCCCGTCCTGGAGCTGAGCGAGATATCCCTGAGCTTCGGGGGCCTTCAGGCCCTGAGTGACGTGACGCTGGACCTGCATCCCGGTGAGATCGTCGGCCTCATCGGCCCCAATGGGGCTGGAAAGACGACGCTCCTCAATGTCATATCGGGGCTTCTTCAGCCCGACCGCGGTCGGGGAATCCTCAACGGCCGGCCCTTCCTGGGCCTGCCGGCTCACGAGATCGCCCGGCGCGGCATGGGACGGACCTTTCAGGCCACACAGGTCTTCCCGCATCTTTCCGTTCTGGAGAACGTGCTTCTGGGGTACCATGTCCATGGTCGTGCCGGCATGCTGGGAGCCTGCCTCCACTGGCCGCCGGAGCGCCGGGAGGAAGCCCGGCTGCGGTGCGAGGCACTGGCCCTCCTCCAGGAGCTGGGCCTCGGCTCCAAAGCCGTATTGGAGGGACGCCAGCTGAGCCTCATCGACCAGAAGCTCATGGAGCTCGCCCGGGCGCTGGCCCTCGAGCCCGTCGTGCTGCTCCTGGACGAGCCCGTGGGCGGGCTGAGTCCGAGGGAGAGCGAGGTCTTCGTCGAGGAGGTGTCGCATCTGCGCCGGAGGGGCATGGGCATCGTCCTGGTGGAGCACGACATGAATGTGCTCATGCGACTGGCCGACCGGGTGGTGGTGCTGCAGCACGGCCTGAGGATCGCGGGGGGATCCCCGCGGGACATCCAGCGGAATCCGCGGGTCATCGCTGCCTATCTCGGGACGCGGAAGGAGAGGCCTTTGCGATGAGCGGGAGCATGCGATGTTCTCATCAGCTCGCAATGGGACGCTGATTTTCATGATGAACCGAGATTCACGCTGATGAATGTCGAGCCAGGGTAAAACCAGCGTGGATCAGAGGACATCGGCGCTCATCAGCGTCCCAGTTTTTTTGCATCCACCCATCGAGAATCACCTCCCAGGCGGCATCCCGTCCTCGTGGAAGCCCCACGGGGGGCAAGGCTATTTCCACACCTCGGCAACTCGGCGCGAAGCGGGGCTGCCCGAGCTCAACACCACGAGGAGGAGCGTCTCCGTGCTGCAGGTGAAGGGTCTTTCGGCCGGATACGGTCCCATTCAGGTGCTTCGGCGCATCACCCTCCACGTGAGCCGGGGGGAGATCGTGGCTCTCGTCGGGGCCAACGGCGCGGGCAAGAGCACGCTGCTCCGCGCCCTGAGCGGGCTCCACCGCCCTTGGGAAGGCGAGATCCTCTTCGATGCCGAGCCGATCCACCGGGCCCCGCCCGATCACATCGTCCGACGGGGTCTCGTGCAGGTGCCCGAAGCCCGGCAGCTCTTCCCCAACATGACGGTTCGCGAGAACGTCGAGCTGGGGGGCTATGTGCACGGGCGCAAGCATGTGGAAGCGAGCCTGCGGAAGGTCTTCGACCTCTTCCCCCCTCTTGCGGCCCGCCCCGGGCAGAAGGCGGGCTCCCTGAGCGGCGGCGAGCAGCAGATGCTCTCCATCGCCCGCGCCCTCATGGCCCGCCCCCGCCTGCTGGTCCTGGACGAGCCGTCCATGGGGCTGGCGCCGCTGTTGGTGGAGGAGATTTACGGCACCATCGAGGCCCTGCACCGCGAAGGCACGACGGTCCTCCTCGTGGAGCAGAACGCCATGGGAGCCCTGGCGGTGGCGGAGCGGGCCTACGTCATGGAGTCGGGTCGCATCGTCCTTTCCGGAGATGCCTCGGAGCTCATGGAGCACGACGATGTGCAGAGGGCGTACCTCGGCAAGGAATACCGTCACAAGTGGGAAAGGTAGGTGAGGAGAGCCATGGCCGTTGAGCCTGTCGAGTCCCTGTCCCGCGAGGAAATCCGGCAGCTTCAGATGGAGCGCCTGCAGGTGACCCTCAACCGCGCTTTCCTCAGCGTGGATTTCTACCGCCGTCGCATGGACGAGATCGGTCTGCTGCCCGAGGAAGTCCGCACCCTGGAAGATCTGCGGCGGATGCCGTTCACCACCCGGAGGGACCTGGCCGAGCACTACCCCTACGGACTCTTCGCCGTTCCCCTCCGCAGCATCGTGCGTCTCAAGATCACCAACCCCATGCTGCGGGACCGTGGACAGCCCATCGTGGTGGGATTCACGCGCCACGACGTGAGCATGTGGCAGTCGCTCATGAGACGGCTCTACGCACAGCTGGGAGTGACGGACCGCGACATCGTCCAGGTGGCCTTCAATTTCAGCCTGTTTCCGGGAGCCTTCACCTTCAATCACGCCGTGGAAGCCATGGGCGCCACCCTGGCGCCCTCGGCGACCATTTCCGCCCGGCTGCAGCTCCAGATCATGCAGGACTTCCGGTCCACGGTTCTCGCCACCACGGGAGCCTTCGCCCTTCACATCGTGGAGACCATGAAATCGGAATCCATCGATCCCCACCGCCTGCACCTGCGGCTGGTCCTGCTGGGCCCGGACCCCCTGCCCGAAATCACCCGCCTCCGACTGGAGCAGGGCCTTGGAGTGCCGGTCTACGGGCTGTATGGCGTCAACGAGATGGTGGAGCCGGGGATGGCCGGGGAATGCATCGAGAAGGCGGGCATGCACCTGGCCGAAGACCAGTTTCTGGCCGAGATCGTCCATCCCTTGACGGGCCAGCCTGTGCCCGCCGACCATGAGGGAGAGCTCGTCCTCACCACCCTGACCACCGAGGGCTACCCCCTCATCCGGTTTCGAACGGGCGACGTGACGGTGCTCCGCGACGCGCCCTGCGCCTGCGGCCGCGCCATGGCCCGATTGAGCCCCATCCTCCGGCGCACGGACAATCGTCTTTCCATCAGAGGGATCCCATTCTACCCCGAGGAGATCGAGATGCTGCTGAGGGAATTCGATCCCGCCCTCCACGACTTCCGGCTTCTCATCACCACGAGCCACGGCGTCGGGGACCAGCTCGAAATCCTGCTCTTGCGGGAGCCGACACCGGACTATCCCGGGGGCGGCAGGTCCCACTATCTCGAGGCCTTGAGGAGCCGGCTGAGAAGAGCGCTGGGCCTGGGTGTGCGCGTCACCCTGGTGGATCGGGACAGGATGCCGGTCGAAGGCCTCATCTACAGAACGGCCTTCCGAAGCGGCGAGCCCTTCTGCCCCGTGTGAGACCCCGTCAGCCATTCACATCCAGCGCCGGGGCTGAACAGCATCAGGGCAGGCGGCCGGGGAGCTTGAGAGAATGCGAGCATGAGTGGTGCGCGGCTCAATGTCCGGGACGAACCGCTGGTCACCGCATGACACGACGGCCTCTGAGCGCATTTTCTTGCTTCCTGGCCTGCATCGTGAACGAATTCCTGAGTACAGGCCAGCACAATAGAGTGTCCAACATCTAAGTCGTCATTCCGGCAGTCTTCAAGCCGGAATCCATGGAAAACCCTGGATGCCGGCTTAGGGACCGCCGGCATGACGATGTTAAAATGGGCACTTACTTGCGTGGCGCCTTACTAAGAGCCTGTTTGGGAATGGCGGGGCGGCACGGAGGAGCAGGATCGGGCGGGGACGCAGCTCCCAACTCCGGAAAGCCCCGAGGTTTTGCCTTTTGACGGGATTGCGTGCATAATTCGCGCGAAAAGCGGCAACCTCGTGCAGACGCTCGGGACTAGCAGGAGCTCGTATCCACCGGCTTTTCCCCCAAAGAGCCTGGACTCATGCCTGGCTGCTGGCGGCAAGTTCAGCGGGAGCCTTCGAGACACAGACACATGCAATCCGTTCACAACGACAGGGCAGCGGGCGCGGAAAATGGGACACCTCGCCTCGCCTTGAGCCGGCCATCGCGGGAGCAGCTCCTGGTGAGTCTTTCCGGAGATTGGGAGCTGGGGCTTCAGCTGCCCTCCCCCCGGGAGGTCGAGGTCGACATCCAGACAGGTGGAAGGCCCCAAAGACTGACTTTCGATTCGCGTGGGCTCGGGCACTGGGGGAGCGGCCTCCTGACCTTTCTGCTCCAGGTTCGCGAGCTGTGCCTCCGCGAGGGGATCACCCTGGAAGTCGACGGTCTCCCGACGGGAGCTCGTCGACTGCTGGCCCTGGCCACGGCCGTTCCGGAGCGCAAGGGCGCCCGCAGGGAGAAAGTGCGGGAGGGCATCCTGGCCTCCCTGGGAGACAAAGCCATCGCCTGGTGGAGCGGTGTGCTGGAGGTCCTGGCCTTCATCGGAGAAGCCGCCGTGGCGCTGGGGCGGTTCTTCACGGGTCGGGCGCGATTCCAGCGCTCGGACCTCCTGATGCTGATCCAGCAGTGCGGCGCCCAGACGCTCCCCATCGTTTCCCTCATCAGTCTCCTGGTGGGGCTCATCCTGGCCTTCGTCGGGGCCGTGCAGCTCCGCATGTTCGGCGCTCAGATCTACGTGGCCAGCCTGGTGGGTATCGCCATGGTGCGGGTCATGGGTGCCATCATGACGGGCGTCATCGTGGCCGGGCGCACTGGGGCGGCCTTCGCCGCCGAGCTGGGCACCATGCAGGTGAACGAGGAGATCGACGCCCTCAGGACCCTCGGCATTCCGCCCATGGAATTCCTGGTGCTCCCCCGCATGCTGGCTCTCATGATCATGATGCCGCTCCTCTGTCTCTACGCCGACCTCATGGGGATCCTGGGCGGCCTCATCGTGGGCGTGCTCATGCTGGATCTCAATGCCATGGAGTACATGGTCAAAACCCAGGAATCGGTCACCCTGGTCTTTCTGTGGATCGGCCTCTTCCACGGCGCCGTTTTCGGCGTGCTCATCGCGCTGTCGGGCTGCCTTCGCGGCATCCAGTGCGGGAGAAGCGCCTCGGCCGTGGGGCAGGCCACCACCTCGGCGGTGGTGACATCCATCGTCAGCATCATCGTGGCCACGGCCATCATCACGGTGGTCTGCGACGTGCTGAACATCTGAGAAAGTAGAGGACGGCGTGGAGCGGCGGCAGGGGCAGGAAGCCCGACCCCACATCGAGGTCCGGGATCTCACCATGGCCTTCGGGAGCTTCGTGCTCCAGCGGGACCTGAGCTTCACGGTCAACCGGGGTGACGTGTTCATCATCATGGGGGGCAGCGGGTGCGGCAAATCCACGCTTCTGCGCCACATGGTGGGCCTTCAGAGTCCGGCGGCCGGGAGGGTCCTTTACGATGGCACCAAAAGCTTCTGGGATGCGGAGGCCGAGGAGCGCGACCGGATCATGAGGCGCATCGGGATCCTCTACCAGAGCGGAGCGTTGTGGAGCTCCATGACCCTGGCCGAGAACGTGGCGCTTCCCCTGCGGGAATACACCCGTCTCGGCGAGCACGATATCAGGGAGCTCTGCTCCCTCAAGCTGGCCCTCGTCGGCCTGGCTGGCTTCGAGGAATATTACCCCTCCGAGATCAGCGGAGGGATGAAGAAGCGGGCGGGGCTGGCGCGGGCCATGGCCCTCGACCCGGACATCCTCTTCCTGGACGAGCCATCGGCGGGGCTGGATCCCATCAGTGCGCGCCTGCTGGACGACTTGATCCTGGAGCTTCGATCCAGCCTGGGGGCGACGGTGGTGGTCGTCACCCATGAGCTGGCGAGCATTTTTGCCATCGGGAGCAATTCGGTCTTCATCGATGCGGAGGCCAAAACGATGATCGCCCAGGGGGATCCCAGGGCCCTCCTGGCCACATCTGACAACCCGACCGTGCGCAGGTTCCTGACGCGCGGCGAAAGCGATGACTGAGAACCGATGGAGATGCAGAGGGAGATCATGGCAGATGGCCCATTCAGCCAGTAGAACGCTCATCGGCGGGTTCATCGTGGGAGCGCTGGCGCTCCTCGTGGTGGGCCTCACGGTGTTCGGATCCGGGAGATTCTTTCAGACGACCTACCCTTTCATCATGTATTTCGAAAGCTCGGTCACCGGGCTCACCGTCGGCTCGCCGGTGGTCTTCCGGGGTGTCAGGGTGGGCTCCGTGACCAACATCGCCCTGGTCGCCAACCCCGAAACCCTGACCATGCATATCCCGGTTTACATGAAGCTTGAGCCCGAGCGCATTCAGTTCTCCTCCAACGACACCAGCCACAGGAGAAACCCCTACGCCCGCATGAAGCAGCTGATCGAACGCGGCCTGAGGGCCCAGCTGCAGACCCAGAGCTTCGTAACGGGACAGCTCCAGATCTCCCTGGATTTCTTTCCGGACAGGGAAGCGAAGTACGTCGGCGGGGACGGCGCCCTGGAAATCCCGACCGTCCCCACCAAGCTCGAGGAGCTGGCCAAGACCCTTGAGAGACTTCCCCTGGAGCAGCTCGTTCACGAGGTCTTCCGGGCTGTGGAGGGGATCTCCAAAGTGGTGCGGGATCCGGAGATCAAGGAGACCATCACCGCTCTCAAGAACACGTCGCGGAACCTCGAGCTGACCGTGAAGCACGCCGACGAGCGGTTGGGGCCCGTATTGTCCGGGGCGGAGCAGGCCCTGGCCGAGTACGCGAAGCTGGCCAGGGACGCGGATGCCAGGCTGGCCGCCCTGGCCTCCAAGGGTGAAACGGCCGTGGACGAGTACGGCAGGCTGGCCAGGGAGCTGCATGGTCAGGTGGCGCCCCTCATGAAAAGCGTCGAGCTGACGCTGGAGACGGCCCGGAATGCCCTCTCGACCGCGGAAAAGACGCTCCACAACGCCCAGGGCCTCACATCGAGGGACTCGCCCCTGCTTCGCGAGCTGATGCGCTCCCTGGATGAGCTGCAGCGGGCCACCCGGGCCATTCGCGTCTTTGCGGAGTATCTGGAAAGGAACCCCGAAGCCCTCATCCAGGGCAAGGGCGGACCGACGAGGGGGAGATGATGGCGATGCGGAAGGAACCGAGACTCATCCAGATAGCCTGGCTGATCCTGTTGACAGCGGTCCTGGCCGGGTGCTCTCGAACGTCACCGGCAAGATTCTATCTGCTGAGCGACCCGCCGGCGGCGGATCCCAAGGCGCCGGCGGCGGGGGGCGGGCGCTGCATCACCCTGGGAGTGGGACCCGTCGAGATACCCGAATATCTGGACCGGCCCCAGATCGTGACCCAAGTCAGCCCCAACGAGCTTCGGCTCGGCGATTTCGACCTGTGGGCCGAGCCCCTGGCCAAGACGGTCATGCGAGCCCTGGCGGAGAACCTGGCGAAGCTGCTCTGCGTGGAGGGAATCGTTTTTTATCCCTCGGAGTCGCCCGACGTCGATCACCAGGTCATCGTGACGGTGACCCGGTTCCACGGCACACCGGAGGGCGAGGTGGCTCTTGCGGCCCAGTGGCACGTCACCGGAGCCGGGGGCGGGAAGGTCCTTGCCAGGAAGCGGACCGCGATCCGGGAGCCGGTGGAGGGACAGGGCTACACCGCCCTCGTGGCCGCCCACGGCAGAGCCCTCGCCCGCCTCAGCCGCGAGATCGCCGAAACCATCACCACCGCGCCATCACCTTGAGCCCCCGGGATTTCCCTCACCCATTCCGGCAGCGTGGATCACCGGCGGCTCATCACCTCGCCGGGTATTCAGCTCGCATCCTGAAGTCCGCGGCTGGAAGCGTCACTCAGTCGCGCCCCATCGTCGCAGGACCTGCCACAGAATCCCCCTTCGGGGCGCCGCGACGTAGGTCACCAGAAAAAGGCACGTGGCGGTCAGAACCACGGCGGGCCCCGAAGCGATGTTGACATGGAAGCTCAGAAACAGGCCGAGGATGGCCGAGAGGGCTCCCAGGCCAGCCGAAATGGCCATCATGGACGGCAGGCGCCGCGTCAGGAGCGAGGCCGTCGCGGCGGGCGTCACCAGCATGGCGGTGACCAGGCCCACGCCGACGGTTTGAAGGGACACGACGATGGTGAGGGCGATGAGGACCAGCATGAGGGTGCGCAGGAGCTCGGCCGGCAGCCGCAGCGTCGCCGCCAGCACCGGGTCGAAGGAGATGACCAGAAGCTCCTTGTAGAAGAGCACGATGAGGATCAGCACCAGCAGCCCCACCACGGCGGTGAGCCAGAGATCGCCGGTGCTCACACCCAGCACGTTCCCGAAGAGGATGTGGGTGAGGTCCGTGGCATAGGTCTTGGCCGTGCTGATGAGGGCGATGCCCAGGGAGAGGGCGGCGGCGAACAGAATGCCGATGGCCGTGTCCTCCTTGATGCTCCCCCGCCGCGACAGGAGCCCGATGCCCAGGGCGACGACCAGGGCCGCGCCGAGGGCCCCGATGAACAGGCTCCCCTTGAGCAGGTACGCCACGGCCACGCCCGGCAGGATGGCGTGGGCCATGGCATCCCCCAGGAAGGCCATGGAGCGCAGCACCACGTAGCAGCCCACGACGGCGCAGAGAATCCCCACCATGAGCGAAGCGGCCAGGCCGCGCTGCATGAAACCGAAACCGAGAGGCTCAATCAGCCATTCCATGAGGGTCCTATTCCGTGTAGGGCTTCCGCACATGGGCGGCCTTGTCGACCACCACCGCTCCATTGACGAAAAGCACCTGGCCTCCGAAGGCCTCGGCCAGCGTTTGCGACGTGAGAGCGTCCCGGGCAGGCCCATAAGCGATGAGGCGGCGGTTCAGCAGCAGCACCTGGTCGAAGCGGGTGGCGGAGAGCTTCAGGTCGTGCGTCGATACCAGGACGGTGACCTGCTGCTCCCGGAGGGTTTCGAAGAGGGACAGGGTCGCCTCCTGGGTGGAGACGTCCACACCCGTGAACGGTTCGTCCATGAGCAGGATGTGGGGCTCCTGCACCAGCGCCCTGGCCAGGAAGGCCCGCTGCTGCTGGCCCCCGGAAAGGTCGCCGATGGGCTTGGATGCCAGGTCGCCGATGCCCATGCGCTCGAGCCACTCGGCCACGACGGCCCGATCCCGCTTTCCGGGCCGCCTGAGCCACCCCAGCCGGCCGTAGCGGCCCATCATGACGACATCCGTGACGGTCACGGGAAAGCGCCAGTCCACCTCCTCGCGCTGGGGCACGTAAGCCACGCAGTCCCGGTGATGCCCCAGGGGCAGCCCGTGGATGACGATGTGGCCCGCCTGGAGGGGCAGCAGCCCCACCAGGGCCTTGAAGAGCGTGGACTTGCCGGCCCCGTTGGGACCGATCACCGCCACGCTGGTCCCCACGGGCACGCAGAAGGTCACATCCCTGAGGGACGGCTTGCCCCCGTAGGAAACGGTGGCGCCTTCCACCAGCAGATGGGCGGGCGCCCAGGCACAGGAGGTCGTTGCGGTGGAGTTCTTCAAAGGACCCGGGCTCCGTTCTCGGCGGGCATCACTGGAGCGCGCCCACGATGGCCGTCGTATTGAACTTGATCATGTCGATATACGTGGGAGCGGGACCTCCAGGCTCCGTGACGGAATGGGTGAAGAGCTCCGTCACCACCCGGACCTGGGTTTCCGCCGCCACCTGCTCGGCCAGCCGGGGGTTGGCTCCGGAATCCAGGAAAATCGCCCTGGCCCCCGTCTCCTTGATCTTTTGGATCAGCTGAGCCAGCTCCCTGGCCGAAGGCGATGCACCCGTGCTCACTCCCGGCATGACGGTCCCGACAACACGGAAACCGTAGCGGTCCGCGAAATAGCCGAAGCTCTCGTGGCTCGTCACCAGGAGCCGATCCCTTTGGGGGATCCGACTCACCTGCTCGGCAATCCACTGGTCCAGCTCCCTGAGGCGGGCGATGTAGGCGTCCGCGTTGGCTGCGTAGATGGCCGCCCCGGCGGGGTCTGCCTGGCTCAATCCATCCCGGATGTTCGTCACGAAAGTGACGGCATGGACAGGGCAGAGCCAGAAGTGCGGGTCGACTTCGTGGTGATGGTGACCCGACGGGGCCTCATGGACGTGCCCTGACTTGCGGCCCGCTTCCTCGTGGGGATGTCCGCCCGGAGCGGGCCCTTTCTCACCCTGCCCGGGCGACCGCGATTGAAGACCCGCCGACGCCTCGATCACGCGGCGGGAGCCGCCGGCATTGCGCAGCACCTCGTCCAGGAACTCCTCGATCCCCGCCCCGTGAACGATGAGCACGTCGCATGCGGCCACCTTGGCCACATCCCTGGGCGTGGGCTGAAAGCCATGGGGGTCGGCACCCACGGGAAGCAGCGCCTCCACCTGGAGTCGATTCCCGGCAACATTCCGGGCGATGTCGGCCAGAAAGGTCTCGACGGCCAGAACCTTGATGCCGGGGACCGGGGGAATCTGGCCCGCCCTGGCCAGCCGGGCATCGATGGCCACCAGCGCCAGCATCGACAAGGCCACCAGCAAAGAGCATGAACGGTGAGTCATCGGATTCTCCTCTCCATCTCCATCAAGGCGTTCGCGGATGGTCCCGGCGAGAGCCACTCCCGTGGATTTTCAAGCAGCTCCTGCAGACGCCGTCGAGGCGGATCTCGACCTTCTGGATCAACGCGGGGAAAGTCCTTTCAAGGGACCGGGTATCCACATTCACGGCCTCGGGAGCCAGACATTCCATGTTGCCGCAGCGACTGCAGTAGAAGTGTGGATGGCGCGGATGATTGGCGTTGGGTGCCAGACCGTAACGAAAGGAGCGGTCTCCGGCACTGATGCGGTGCACCAGGTCCTTTTCGACGAGAAGATCCAGGATGCGGTAGAGCGTCACCCGGTTCATCCGCTGAGACCTCCGAACGATGTCGAAGATCTCCTGGGTGCTGAGGGGGGAGGGGCTGTTGCCGACGATCTCCAGCACCGCCACCCGGTTGGGGAGCGGCGCCAGGGCGGCATGCTGAAGGAGCTCCGGGTAATCACACCGCTGGCACATGGACGTGTCTCTCCAGTTGGTATCCTCACGATACTCCGGGGGCGCCGGGCACGAACGGCGGACGGTCGAGCCTCCAACGTACACCATATATCATGCAACAGGGTTGCACGGACTGCAACCCTAAATAGCCTTTCATTTCATGCGGCAGGGGGGATAATACTGCTTCTCATGCGACTGGGCCGGCCCGTGGGTACGTGCGAATGCCCGCCGAATCGGCCTTGGGGAGAGATCAGCCGGATCGTCAGGAAAGAGGCCATCCAAGGATGAGCACAACCGTTGCCCAAGGATTCGCGGTTCTCTTCTCGGAAGCGAGCCTTACTGCAATAGAATTGCAGGGTGCTCCTGGAAACGCCAGGTGCCCCTGTAAGGAAGTCCAAATTTACAGTACCCGCCCAGGGGCTTCTGTGCTAGTAAAATAGTTTTCGCCCGACGGTCGATGGGATGGCCCGGTTGGCACCCCTTGAGCCGGCCATCCACAACGGCGGCGGGACACATCATCCCTGAGAGGAGGTTCCAGATCCCATGGCACTTGTGGTGCAAAAATACGGAGGCACTTCCGTCGCCAATGTCGAGCGCATTCGAGCGGTGGCGGAGCGCGTCATTTCAAGGAGGAAAAAAGGGGACAACCTGGTGGTGGTTCTCTCGGCCCGGGCCGGGGACACGGATGCACTCATCCGTCTGGCCCGCGATATGACCCCTCACCCCGATCCCCGCGAGATGGATGTCCTGCTGTCCACGGGCGAGCAGGTCACCATCGCCCTCTTCAGCATGGCCGTGAAGGAAATGGGCTACGAGGCCGTCTCCATGACGGGCTACCAGGCGGGGATCATCACCGACTGCTGCTACGGGCAGGCCCGCATCCATTGGATCGAGACCCTCCCCGTGATGGACAAGATCCACGAAGGAAAGATCGTGGTCGTGGCCGGTTTTCAAGGCTACGACGAGGAAGGCAACATCACCACCCTGGGACGCGGGGGCTCGGACACGACGGCCGTGGCGCTGGCGGCGGCCCTCGGAGCCGATCTGTGCGAGATTTACACCGATGTGGAAGGGGTTTTCACGGCCGACCCCAACATCTACTCCAAGGCGCGCAAGCTCGAAAAGATCAGCTACGAGGAGATGCTCGAAATGGCCAGCATGGGAGCCAAGGTGCTCCATCTGCGCTCCGTCGAGTTCGGCATGAAGTACCACGTCCCCATCATGGTCCTCTCCTCTTTCACCGACGCCCCTGGAACTCTGGTCACCAAGGAGGATTCAGATATGGAAAGAGTGGTGGTTTCCGGGATCACCTACAACCGGAACGAAGCTCGCATCACCGTCACCAACGTGCCCGATGTGCCGGGAATGGCGGCCCGGCTGTTCAAGCCGATCTCGGATGCCAGCATCAACGTGGACCTGATCGTCCAGGGAAGCGGGAGCACCCCCGGGGTCGTGAACATGTCCTTCACCGTCCCCAAGACCGACTATCCGAGCACCGTCGACATCGCCGAGCGCATCGCCGCGGAGATCGGAGCCGGCCCCGTCCACAGCAACCCCAATATCTCCAAGATCTCGATCATCGGTCTCGGCATGCGGAGCCACAGTGGCGTAGCCACGAAAATGTTCGAGACCCTGGCCCGGGAGAACATCAATCTCAAGATGATCACCACGTCGGAGATCAAGATCTCGTGCATCATCGACGAGAAGTATACCGAGCTTGCCGTTCGCGTCCTTCATGATGCCTTCGAGCTCGAAAAGGAGCCGCCCCGGGGAGTCATGAAGGTCAAGGAGGAGTCATAGACAGGCCCTGTTTCCAGGGCGGAAGGGTTTTTCCATGCATGAAGTGAAGATCTACGACACCACCCTCCGGGATGGGACCCAGGCCGAAGATTTTTCCCTCTCGCTGGAGGACAAAATCCGCATCACTCTGAAACTGGACGACCTGGGCATCCACTACGTTGAAGGCGGGTGGCCGGGCTCCAACCCCAAGGATGTGGCCTACTTCGACGAGATCCGCAACTACCAGCTGAAAACGGCTCGCGTGGCCGCCTTCGGAGCGACGCACCACCACGCCAGGGCCGCCGAGGCCGACGAGAACCTCAAGGCCCTTGTCGCGGCCAAGACCCCGGTCATCACCATTTTCGGCAAGAGCTGGCCGGTGCACGTCCGTGACGCCCTCCACACGACCCTCGAGCGCAACCTGGAGCTCATCCGGGACAGCCTGGCCTTCCTGCGTCCCCACGCCGAGACCCTGTTTTACGATGCGGAGCATTTCTTCGACGGGTTCCGCGAGAATCCCGAATACGCCCTGGCAACCCTGGGCCAGGCCCTGGAGGCTGGGGCGGAATGCCTGGTGCTCTGCGACACCAACGGTGGGAGCCTCCCCGGCGGAATCCGCGAGACCATCCAGGCCGTCAAGGACCGTTATCCCCGGGCCAGCCTGGGCATCCACGTCCACAACGACGGCGACCTGGCCGTGGCCAACTCCCTCACAGCGGTGGAAATGGGAGCCGTGCAGGTTCAGGGCACCATGAACGGCGTCGGGGAGCGCTGCGGCAACGCCAACCTCTGCTCCATCATTCCCAACCTCTCCATCAAGATGGGCTTCCCGTGCCTGCCCTCGGAGAGCCTGAAGAAGCTGCGCCCGGTGAGCCGCTACATCATGGAGCTCGCCAACATGCCCCCCAACCGCTATCAGCCCTTCGTCGGAAGGAGCGCCTTCGCCCACAAGGGCGGCGTGCACATCAGCGCCGTGGAGCGGAACCCGCTCACCTACGAGCACATGGAGCCCGAGCTGGTGGGCAACAAGCGGCGCATTTTGGTCTCGGATCTTTCGGGCCGGGCCACCATCAAGCGCAAGGCCGAGGATTACGGTCTCAACCTCTCCAAGAGCGACCCGGTGGCCATGCAGGTCCTGGAGGAGCTCAAGGAGCTCGAGAACCAGGGGTTCCAGTTCGAGGCGGCCGAGGCCAGCTTCGAGCTGCTCATCAACAAGGCCATGGGGCGGAGTAAGCGTTATTTCGAGCTGGTGGGCTTCCGGGTCATCGACCAGAAGAGCCGGGATGACCAGCCGCCCATCGCCGAAGCCACCATTCGGGTCAAGGTGGGGGGGAGCGAGGAGCACACGGCGGCCCTGGGCAAAGGGCCGGTCAACGCCCTGGACAACGCGCTCCGCAAGGCTCTGGACAAGTTTTATCCCGAGCTCAAGGGCATGGAGCTCAGCGACTACAAGGTCCGGGTGCTGCCGGGGCGGGACGGCACGGCGGCCAAGGTCCGGGTCCTCATCGAATCCTCCGACGGTGTCGAGCAGTGGGGCACCGTGGGCGTGTCCCACGACATCATCGAGGCGAGCTGGCAGGCCCTGGTGGACAGCATCAATTACCGAATGTACAAATCCGAGAAACAGCAGTGTAAATGCTGAAAAGGGTGATCCCCGCTCGAACCTGGGCGGCCATCACCCTGATGGCCGCCCTGATCGCTTCCCTGCTCCTGCTGCGCGCCTGGCGCCTCGACCGCCCCCCGGACAGCCCCTCCCCTCCCCCAGTCATCGTCGAAGTTCTGGGTGACGTTCCTTATCCCGGGATCCACATCCTGTCACCAACGGGCCATTCTGTCACGGACGCCCTGGCCGCCGCCGGCTGGAGCGCCGCCCGCGTGGCCCGGCTCTCCCCCGAAGGCATCGGACAGCGCCCCCTGGCGACCGGCCAGCGGATCCGCATCGCCCGGACATCGAGCGATTCCGGGGAGGTCGTCCTCGAGGAGATGGCCGCGGGCTCCCGGTTCATCCTGGGATTCAAGCTGGATCTCAACACGGCCTCGGAGGAGGATCTCCTCCGGGTCCCCCTCATGAAGCCCGAGTGGGCGCGAGCCATCGTCCAAAGCCGCCAGCATGAGCCATGGCGGTCCCTGGACCAGTTGACGACCATCCACGGCATCGGGGCCAAAACAGTGGAGAAATGGCGCCCCCACCTGGAGGCCATTCCCCCCTCGCCGTAGTGATGCAGCGAGGCATCAAGGCACCCCCTCCCCTGCAAGGGGTGGAGAGAGGGATGTGGCGCGTCGTCGAGTCCACAACAGTGGAGTGAGGGAGTCCGCGGAATCAAATCGACGGAGCATGGGAAGCCTCAAGCCTCGTCCGACGACGCCGCTTCACCAGCTTTTCGATCTCCACGGTGATGAAAACGGCGCTGGAAATCCCCAGGGTGAAGCCCAGCTCGGCCAGGGACAGCGGCGCGGTTTTGAAGATCGGGTTGAGGAAGGGCACATAGATGGTCGCCAGCTGGAGCACCAGGGTGATGAGGAAGGCCCCCACCAGGGGCTTGTTGCTGAACAGGCCCTGGGTGAACAGCGATTCCGTCTCCGAGCGGATGGCCAGGACATGCCCCATCTGGCTCAGGCACAGAACGGTGAAGACCATGGTCTGCCAGTTGGCGATGCCGGTCTGGATCGACCACGCCTGGGTGAAGATGGACACGAACCCCATGAGGAGCCCCACCCAGACGATGTGAATCCCGAGCCCGTGGGCGAAGATGCTCTCCCTGGGATGCCTGGGCGGCCGGTTCATGGCGTCCTTTTCCACGGGCTCCACGGCCAGGGCCAGCCCCGGGAGGCCGTCCGTCACCAGGTTGATCCAGAGGATGTGAATGGGCAGGAGGGGAATGGGAAGACCGAAGAAGGGCGCCAGGAAGATGGTCCAGATTTCGCCCGAGTTGCTCGTCATGGTGTACTTGATGAACTTTCTGATGTTGTCGAAAATGCGCCGCCCTTCCCGGACGGCCCGGACGATGGTCGCGAAATTGTCGTCCAGGAGGATCATGTGGGCCGCCTCCTTGGAAACATCCGTCCCCGTGACTCCCATGGCGATGCCGATATCGGCCCGCTTCAAGGCCGGGGCGTCATTGACCCCGTCACCCGTCATGGCCACGAACTGGCCCCTGTCCTGAAGCGCCTTGACGATCTCCAGCTTCTGCTCGGGGGCCACCCGGGCATAAACCCGGATGTGCTCGACGCGCTCCTCGAGCTCCTCGAGACTCAGCGCCTCGAGCTCCCGCCCCGTGATGACGGCCCGCGAACCGTCCCGGAGGATCCCCAGCCGCCGGGCGATGGTCATGGCGGTGATGGGGTGATCCCCCGTGATCATGACGGGGATGATTCCCGCGGCCCGACACATGGCCACGGCCTCCCTGGCCTCCTCCCTCGGCGGATCCATCATGCCGGCGAGTCCCAGGACGGTGAGATCGGTCTCCACGGTCTCGGGGGAGAGCTCCTCGGGCAGCGCATCCCACCTTCTCATGGCGATGCAGAGCACCCGGAGGCCGTCGGCCGCCATGGCTTCGTTGATCTCGTCCACGCGCCGGGTGTCCACTGCCTCCAGGCCGGACGCCGTCAGGATCGAATGGGCCTTGTCCATGACCACATCGACCCCTCCCTTGGTGAAGGACACGTAAGCCCCGCTGGACGATGTGGGAGAGGGGAGCCTGTGAAATGTCGTCATGCACTTCCGCTCGGAATCGAAGGGAATCTCGGCCACCCTCGGAAATTCCCGCTCCAGCGCTCCCTTGTCGTAACCGCGCTGCCGGGCGATCTCGTAGAGAGCGATCTCGGTGGGATCCCCCAGAACGGTGTCATCGCTCCCCGGCTGGGCATCGTTGCTGAGGGCCATGGCCCTGAAAAGCTCGGATCGCGGTTCCATCGGCAGGGCGGCGCTCCCTGCCTCCTCCCTCTCCGCCCCGGTCCGCGGTAAATCCCCGGGAGCCATCAGCTGCCCATCCGCGTAGATGCGGGACACGGTCATTCGATTCAGGGTGAGCGTCCCCGTCTTGTCGGAGCAGATGTACGTCACCGACCCGAGAGTTTCCACGGCGGGAAGCTTCCGGATGAGCGCGTTCTGCCTGACGAGCTTCTTGGCCCCGAAGGCCAGGGCGATGGTGATCACCGCGGGGAGTGCCTCCGGAATGGCGGCAACGGCGAGGGAGATGGCCGTGAGAAGCATGAGGAAGGGCGGCTCGCCGCGCATGATCCCGAAGGCGAACACCACGGCGCAGATGACCATGACCATGATGGCCAGCTTCTGGCCGAAGCTGGCCAGCCGTTTCTGCAGGGGAGTCTTGACCTCGTCCTCCTCCTGCAGCAGGGTCGCGATCTTGCCGAGCTCGGTGCTCATGCCGGTGGCCACGACCATTCCGAGACCGCGTCCATAGGTGACGAACGTCCCCTTGTAGGCCATGTTCCTTCGGTCGCCCACGGGAAGAAGCGAGTCCCCGATGGCATGGGTGTGCTTCTCCACGGCCAGGGATTCGCCCGTGAGAGCCGCCTCCTCCACCTTGAGATGCGCCTGCTCCAGAAGCCTCATATCGGCGGGCACGATCATTCCGGCCTCCAGCACCACCACATCCCCGGGCACAAGGTCCGACGTGGGCACGGTCTGGTGCTGACCGTCCCGCACCACGGTGGCGGAAAGGGCGGCCATCTTCTTCAGGGCCGCCATGGCCTTTTCGGCCCTGAACTCCTGCACGAACCCGATGACGGCGTTGAGGATGACGATGACGAGAATGGCTATGGTGTCGGAGAGCTCCCCGATGAATCCGGATATGACCGCCGCCACGATGAGCACCAGGATCATGAAATCCATGAACTGATCGAGCATCATGCCGAAGATCGTCTTCTTCTTCTTTTCTTTCAGCTTGTTGGGACCGTGGATCTCCAGCCTTTCCAGAGCGGCCTCGGAGCTGATGCCCCCCGGTGAAGATTCCAGCTCCTCGATGACCGTCCCGCTTTCCTTCTGATGCCACCCCTTGATCATAGCCCCTCCATTGGATGATCTATCCCGGATCCCAGTGCAAGATGAGTGTGGAAATGATGAACAGGCTCTGGCCCGTGCGCGGCCTAGGCGGCTTCGGACAGACCTCCACCGCTGAGCGCTTCGATGCGCCCCCCAGGGATCCGAGCCGGCGTCTCCCCATGGATTCCATCGCCGAGGAATCCTTTACCCTCTCGCTCCGCACCAAATCAAGGCCAATCGACGTTTGTGGCACTTCTCCCCTGGACAACGCATCCAGGGAGGCCGTGGCTTTTCCCCTTTGAGGATACGCTTTCTCAGGGCCCTGTAGTCCAGGCCTGAAGCTCGCGACACCTTGCACACCGAGTGCTCTGCACACAGACTCACCGCGGCTTCCCAAGCTCGTGGGGGTGCGCCTGGCTCTCGGCTCATCATGGGATATCCTGTGGGGCTTGTTTTGTGTAATCTCAATGTGTATTTTTAGACGCAAACCATAACACATATGGAGGTGCGATGCTATGAGCAGTTCTCGGTTGAATATTGTACTGCCTGACGCCCTGATCAGGGAGATTGACCAAGTCGCCGGGCGACGGAAGCGAAGTCAGTTTATCGCCGACGCAGTCAAACGACAAATCGCCCAATTGGAAAAGGAGAGACTCCGAAGGGTGCTGGCGGAAGGATATCGGGCCACGAGACACGAAGATGATCAATTGACGAGTGAGTTCGAAGCCTCGGATCTGGAGGGATGGGATGACTATTAGGAGGGGGGAGGTCTATCTCGCAGCTCTTGATCCCGTTGTGGGAAGAGAAATCGCAAAGACCAGACCCGTTGTTGTTGTCTCAAACGATCTTAACAACGAATTCTCTGGAACCGTAACGGTTTTGCCGATCACGTCCGGCAGTTTGGAAAAGATCTACCCTTTTGAAGTGCTCCTTGCAAAGGGGACCGCCAATCTACCGAAAGATTCCAAGGTGAAGGCCAATCAGATAAGGACATTGGATCGATCCAGGCTGGTCAAGCGTATTGGGGAGTTACCGACAGAGATCATGGTCGGGATCGTGAAGGCCATGATGCTGCATTTGAGCCTGGAATGCTGAAGATGTCCGCAACATGCTGCCGCCATTGAGAAAGTAGTGAACGTCAACACCTACGGAAGCCTCGCGCCAGCTTCCCTCGCGGCACCTTAAACCTCGGCCACAACCTCATGGAGGAACAAATTTCGATCCGCTCGGCGTTGTTCCACTGGTGTTCCGGAACATTCACACTCAAGTGTTGCCTGTCAATGGTTTTCTGGAACAACCCAGGAACAACGGAAGTGCTAGTCCTGCCGCTACTGCTCTTTGGGCAGGGCGTCCACATCTCGGCTTGCGCACCCGGGACTAGTGGCGTAAAACCGTGGTGAGTTGAGCCGGTTGAGGATTTCATCGGGCAGTCTGGCGAAAAGATCGAGGAGGTTGGATTTGGACTTCGGAGCCCTGGGCTCGGCAAGCTTCGACTGGGCCTTTCTGAGCAGCCTCCTGAGCATCGTGATCATCGACCTGATCCTGGCCGGAGACAACGCCGTGGTCATCGCCATGGCCGTTCGCTCCCTGCCGAGGGAGCAGCGGCTCAGGGGCATCCTTTTCGGGTCGGGCGCTGCGGTGGTCCTTCGGGTGCTCATCACCTTCGTCGCCGCCCAGCTCCTGCGGGTGAACTTCATCAAGCTGACCGGAGGGGCGCTCATCCTGTGGATTGCCGTGAAGCTTTTCGTGGAAGGCGCGCCCGAGGAGAGCATCGCATCACGGGCCACCACCCTGCCGCAGGCCATACGGATCATCGTGATCGCCGACATCACCATGGCCCTGGACAATATGCTCGCCGTTGCCGGAGCGTCGCACGGCAATCTCTTCCTGCTGCTCTTCGGCCTTGGAGTCAGCATTCCCTTCGTGGTGTTCACGAGCAATCTGCTCTCGATGCTCATGGACAAATACCCCGCCATCATCTTCATCGGTGCCGGCATCCTGGGGAAGGTGGGGGGAGAGATGATGATCACGGACCCGTTCATCGTTCAGTGGCTGAATCCGAGCCCCTGGGCTGTCCATGCCACCGAGGCTTTCTTTGCCGTCGGGGTCATCGTCGCGGGGAAGCTTTGGGTGAGGTGGCTGGTGCGCAAACATGAAGCCGAGCGGCTCGATGCCGAGGCCAATGCGGCCGCCGGCGTCGAGGGCATGGAGTGAGTCGACATGGCTGTCCTGACGATATCCAGGGAGCTGGGAAGCGGAGGGCGTGAGATAGCGCTGGCGGTGGCCGACTCCCTGGGCTACGAGGTCGTGGACAAGGAGCGGCTCCTGGAGGACATTCGGGCTCACGGCGACCAATGGGAGCAGTGGAGCAAGGATCTGGATGAGCACGCCCCGTCGGTCTGGGAGAAATACGACTGGTCTTTCCGGGGGTTCGTGGCCCTGATGCAAAGCGTGCTGTACCGTTACGCCCTGGCGGACCGGGCAGTGCTTCTCGGGAGGGGAGCCAACTTTCTGCTGGAGGGCATCGCCTATGCCCTGAGGGTCCGGATCACCGCCCCCTTCACGGCCAGGGTCGACCGCATCATGGCCCGCGAGTCGGTCAACGAATACACGGCCCAGTGGCTCATTGAGCGGAGCGACCGCGAGCGGTCCGGATTCATACGCTCCATCCACGGTAAAGACTGGAACGATCCGCGAGGGTACGACCAATGCATCGACACCGGGCCCAGGTCGCTGGATGACATCGCGGACGCCCTGACCCGACAGCTTCGGGAGCGCGACCGGCTTTGCGATGATGCCTGTCGGAGCATCGTGCGGATGCGGGGTGAGGCCGCCCGCATCAAGGCCGGACTCCTCACCAACCCCCGCATCTTCATCCCCACCCTCGACGTCGAGTCCGAAGGCACCCGCATCGTGATCCGGGGAGTGGTCCACAATCCCCGGGAGTACGAGCGGGTCGAGAGAGAAGCCCTGAAGCTGGCAGGGAAGCTTCCCCTCCAGTGCCAGCTCCATTACAGGCGATGAGCCCCCAATCAGTTGTCCATGGCTCCCCGGGCGCTGATTCGATAGGTCATCCGGCCTGCCCAGGTCCGGCCATCGATTTCAAAACCCACATCGGCCCTGAGATTGAGCGTCAGGGTCATGGCCGTCCCCCGCCGACCCGAAGTGACTCGTCCCGTGATGGTCATGGTCTGGACCGTGAACGTGAGATCGAGCATTTCGGGAGTGTACGGATAAATGAAATTTCCCAGGTTAGAGTAGACAAAATCCCGCAGGGTTTCCGGTGGGATGGTGATCTGGAGCCTGCCCCGGGCATCGCACGTGTATGTCCCTTCCAGGACATACGCGGCCTCATCCTCCAGGAATACTTTGCCCTGATCGTCGAAGGACAGATACAGCTCGCCCACAACCGGCATGCTGCCGACCCGCTGCATGGAGATCCGTCCCTTGCCCATGAGCGTCCAGGAGGTGCCGGCCAGCTGAGGCGGGGGGGCCGCCATAACGAGCCCCGCCAGGATGTGCACACAAGCCAACGCCGCGATCATTGCCAACCAGTACCTTCGCCTCATCATTTCCCCTCCTTCGTTGGACGGTTCGCCGGGAGCGGGAGCCCATCTCCCGTTCCCCATGGATATCTCACGATTCTGGATCTGACGATTTTCGTTGTTAAAATACCCATCGACATGGGGTGAGATCCCATTTCACCGCGGTGGCACCCCTTCCTCCCGAGCCCCGGGGCTCATGCCTCGGAGCCCAGTGGGCAATGGCAGGCCCGCAGGGAGGAGCCATTCCCGAACAGGCCCTCAGGCCTTCATGCTGAATCGCCATTTGCAGAAGTGATCCTCGGGGTGAGGATCCGGCGGCGCATAGAGACATTCCACCTGGATGCACGGGTCGATCTCATGGGCAAACCGGGTGAACTCGTCGCGGTGCATCTCCTTGCAAACGTACTCGCCCAGCCCGTGGCGGATCCTGGCCTCCTGGGGCGGGCAGCTGGGGACGGTCAGGATGAGTTCCCCGGCTCGCTCCTCCATCTCGTAGCCGACGATGGCCGTCCAGGGGAAAAGCTTCAAAGCTTTCACGAAGCCCCCCAGCCCCTTTTCCTGGATGTCGAAGCGCTTCTTGAGATCCTTGGCGGCCATCCTGGCCACCTTGCCCCAGACCTGCTGGTTCAGGGACTCGGCCGTGGCAACCCCGAATTTGTCCTCGATGTACAGAAACCAGAAGGCGTCCACCACCCGGTAATGCCACAGGAGGAATTCCAGGTACTGACGCAGCTGCGTCTCATTCATCCCCTCGAAGACGCGAAGATCCATGGGCTCCTCCAGGCCTCGGGCGCGCAGGGTCCGGGAAAAAGGGCCCTGTCCGTCCCGCCGGCGGTCGAATCTGGCTGTCGGCTCTTGAATTCTGGACGCCCACGACTTTACATGAAGCTGTCAGATGGATCAATCCTTCGGACACCCCTGGGACACCATCGTTGAACGGTGATGGACATGTCGCCCTCTGTGATCGGTTCGACCGCCATGAAAAGCACTCCTCACGAGCCCTTGATCCTGGCCGAGAGACTGACGCGGATCTACCCCCTGGGGGAATCCAGCGTCGTGGGTCTCCAGGACGTCAGCCTGCGGATCCATGATGGAGCCTTCATCCTCCTCAAGGGAGCCAGCGGTTCGGGAAAGAGCACGCTCCTTTCCCTGCTGGCCGGGCTGGACCGCCCCACCAGTGGTCGCATCCTGGTGGACGGGCGGGATCTCGGCAGCGCGGGAGCTGACGAGATGACCCGCTACCGCAGGGAAACGGTGGGGATCGTGTTCCAGTCCTTCAACCTCATGCCGACCCTTAACGTCATGGAGAACATCTGCCTGCCGGGACTCCTGGCCGGTCGACCTGCCTCGGCGGTGAAGGCTCGAGCCCGGGAGCTCCTGGAATGGCTCCAGATGGTCCATCGCCAGCGTCACATTCCGGCCCAGCTCTCGGGTGGAGAAATGCAGCGCGTCGCCATTGCCCGCGCCCTCATCAACGATCCCCGCATCATTTTCGCCGACGAGCCCACGGGCAACCTGGACAGCCGCAACGGCCGACTGGTGGTGGAGATGCTCCGGGAGATGAACCAGACCCTCCGAAGAACCCTGGTTCTGGCCACCCACAGCCCCATGGCCGACTCCCTGGCCACCGCGATCATCACGCTCCGGGACGGGACCGTCGTGGATACCGCATGGAAAAGCTGAGATTCCTGCTCCGTCTCTGGGTGTGGTTCAGCCTCCGGCACATGATGCAGCACCGTTGGCGCACTGTGACTGTCCTCGTCGGAGTCGCCCTGGGCGCGGCGGTCTTCACCTGTGTTCGGCTGGCGGTGGACGCTTCTCTGCGGAGCTTTCACCAGAGCATGGACTCCATCACGGGAAAGACCGAATGGACAGTGGTCCGACCCGGCGGCCGGGTACCGGAGAACGTCGTGGCCGCCCTGCTCCGGGATCCATCCGTCAAGGCCGCATCCCCGCTCCTCACGAGCTACGTTCAGACGGATCGGCCGGGGTCCGAGCCTTTCCTGCTCATCGGGCTCGACCCGCTTCTGGATTCGGCGCTGCGCGCCTGGGGGGCGGAGTCGACGGGCTCGGAGCTCTCGGCGGCATCGCGGCTGGAAATCCTCACTGAGCCCTTCACCCTGCTGGCGGGACCCACCCTGGCCGAGAGCCTGGGGCTTCGCCCGGGTGACAGGATCACCTTGAAGCATGTCAACGCCATCGAGGAATTCAAGATCTCGGGCCTTCTTCACTCTGAGGGAATGGGCCTGGCCGAGGGCGGCCGGGTGGCCCTCTGCGACCTGGCCACCTTTCAGGAATTCACGGGAGCCCATGGCTTCGTGGACCGGATCGATCTTGCCTTCAGGGGCGCCGCGATCCAAAGCCCCGGTGCTCCCCTGAGAAATCTGCCGGAAGGCCTCGTGCTCGAGCGCCCCGGGGAGATGAGATCCAGCGGCGCCAGTCTGATCCGTTCCTATCAGCTCAACCTCTCCATCTTGAGCTTCGTGTCTCTGTTCGTGGGCATGTTTCTGGTCTTCAGCCTGGTGACACTCAACGCCACGGCGCGCCGGCACGAGATCGCCATCCTCGGATCCCTGGGAGCCTCGCCCCGCGCCATCCTGGCGCTCTTCCTGCTGGAAGGTGCCTTCTTCGGAGCGATGGGATGGGTCCTGGCCATTCCACTGGGCTCCGCACTCATTCCCCGGCTCCTGGAGAGCATCCGCTCGACCATCAGCCTCCTCTTCGCGAGGGTGCCCCCGGACGCATGGACCCTGGCGCCGGAGGAGCTTTTCCTTTCCTTTGTCCTGACGCTGGCGGTGGCCCTCGCCGCTTCGGCCAGACCCGCCATGGAAGCCATGCGAGTCCCGCCGCGCGAGTCCATGATCATGTTCGTCACCGGTGACTCGAGGGGGGGAGGGGGCCGTTTCGCCGCTCTCTGGGCCATCCTCATGATCCTGGGCGTGTGGCCCCTTTCTCGCATCGGCCCCGTCCTGGGGATTCCCGTCTTTGGGTATGCGTCGACTTTCCTGCTATTTACGGGATTCTCCCTCTTTTCCCCCGCCGTCCTCAAGTGGATCGGCTCCGTGCTGCCGGGCTTCCTCGGAAGACTGGGGGGCACGCCGGCGTTCCTGGGAAGCCGGTACCTCAAGGATGCGGGCAAGCGGGCCGCCGTGTCCGTGGGAGCGCTCATCACCGCGGTGGCGCTTTTCGTGGCTCTCAACATCATGATCCACAGCTTTCGAACCACGGTGGAAACCTGGGTGACCCAGAGCATCAGCGGGGACCTTTTCATCGCCCCCCGCATGAGCTCCCTCAACCAATACAAGGATCCGGTGCCCCAGGACCTGGTGGACCATCTCCGCCGCCATTCCCCTCCCCTCGATCTCGCCCCGTACCGGCGCATCGTGCTTCACCGGAATGCGAGACTCTACCAGCTCGAAGCCATCGATTTCGAGATGTTCCTCAAGCACGCAAAGCTCCTCATGCTGGAAGGAGATCTCACCGCCATTCTGCCGAAGCTGGTCCAGGGGGAGGGCTTTCTGGTCTCGGAGGTCCTGGCCAATCAGATGGGGCTTCGCGTGGGAAGCCGGTTTCGCATGGTCATCCGAGGTGTTGAGCTGGACCGTAACGTCCTCGGCGTCTTCAGGGATTACCGCACCCACGGAGGGGTGGCGCACTTCTCGCTCCCGGCCCTGGAGAGGCTGACGGGGGACGGATCGTGGAGCGGCGTCCGGATAGCCCTCGCCTCCGGCGGAGATTTCGACGAGGAGCCGCGGCAGCTCCGAAGCTCGGTCCTTCAATTTTGCGTGGAGCGGGGCCTGGATGTTGAGGTGATGCTGGGAAGCGAGCTGCGGCGAGAGATCCTCCGCGTGTTCGACAGGACCTTCGCCGTGACCGGAGTGCTCCTGGTCATCGCCCTGGTGGTGGCGACCCTCGGGATCACGTCGACCCTGACGGTTCTGGTGCTCGAAAGGACCCAACAGCTGCACACCCTCCTGGCGGTGGGCGCCAGCAGGGGACAGATCCGGGGCATGATCCTGTGGGAGTCCGTTCTCATGGTTGCAGCGGGGGAGCTGCTGGGAGGCGCCTGCGGCTTCGTTCTTTCCCTCCTCCTCGTTTATGTCATCAATCTGCAGTCCTTTGGGTGGACTTTCATATACGGAGTGAACTGGACCGGGATCGTCGCATCCCTGCCCTTGATCCTGGCCACGGCCTTCCTGGCTTCCGTGCCGGCAGCCCGGCTGGTCCTTTCCAAATCTTCGGCCCTGGCGCTGAGGGAGAAATGATGCCGTTCCTCTTCCTGGTACTCATGATGGTCCCGTGGGCACCCGGCACGGCTTCCGCCGCCCCGGCCTCCAGCTACCTTCAGATTTCCGGACCCTGCGACCCGGTTCTCCCGAGGGATCACGGCCCTCATCCAGGCTATCGCACGGAGTGGTGGTATTACACGGGAAACCTCCGGTCCGAGGACGGGAGACCCTTCGGATTCCAGCTGACGTTCTTCCGAAGCCAGATCAGCCCTCCCGGCTCAGAGGAGAGCTGGCCAGAGCCAGCTTCCGCGTGGCGCACTCAGCAGGTCTACCTGGCGCACCTGGCCGTTTCCGATATCGCACGGCAGACATTTCATCACGATGAAAGGGTATCGAGGGGAGCTCTGTCCCTGGCCGGAGCCGAGGCCACCGCCGACGGAGCGGCCGTTCATCTCTTCGACTGGAAGGCCGGCATCGGCATGGATCGCCACCGCCTGGAAGCCGACTCGGAAAGCTTCGGCATCCGGCTCGAGGCCATCCCTCTGAAGCCCCTCGTCGCACACGGCCAGAGAGGCAACAGCCGGAAAGGCCCGCGACCGGAGCAGGCCAGCTGCTACTATTCCATCACTCGGCTTCAGGTCCAGGGCCAGATCAGAATCGGCGACGAGACCATCGCCGTGAGCGGGCTCGCCTGGATGGATCACGAGCACAGCTCCGCCCCTCTGGATGCCGACCTGGTGGGCTGGGACTGGCTCAGCCTGCAGCTCGACGACGGCTCGGAGCTCATGGTCTATCTCCTCAGGGACCGCAACGGCGGGTACACCGACCAGTCGGCGGGAACCTTCGTGACGCCCCAAGGGAACGCCGTCCACCTGACCCGTCGGGACCTGGAGCCGGAGATCCTGGAGCGATGGGAAAGCCCCCGTTCTCAGGCCGATTATCCGTTGAGCTGGCGCATCAAGATCCCATCCCTCGAGATGGATCTTCGCGTGGTCCCGCGCATGCGGGATCAGGAGCTCCACACTCCCGGCAGCACCCGCATCACCTACTGGGAGGGGAGCATTGCCGTCGAGGGCCGCGTGAAAGGAAGGCCGGCTCAGGGATCCGGGTACATGGAGCTCACCGGATATGCACAGCCCCTGGATTCCCGGCTCTGACCGCCAGCTCAGCCGAAATGAAGCCGGCGGAGCTCTTCATGCTCACCCTCCAGCAGCGGGTAGTCACACTGGACACCGGTGTAGCTCACGATCTCGGCCCGATCCTCGTGAATCGCCCGGATGCTGTTGGGAACCAGGGGGACCTTACCATGCCCTCCGGGAAGGTCTATGACGAACTGGGGCATGGCGATGCCCGAGATGTGGTTCCGGAGCGACTGAAGAATCCTCAGTCCAGCGGAAATGGGCGTGCGAAAATGAGCCGTCCCCGCGGTGAGATCCATCTGCATGAGGTAGTAGGGGCGAACTCGCATGGTCAACAGCCCGTGGAAGAGGGCTCCGAGGATGGCGGCATCGTCGTTCACTCCCCGCAGCAAGACCGTCTGGCTGCCAAGGGGGATTCCCGCATCGGCAAGGAGGGCACAGGCCTGCCGGGAAGCCGTCGTGATCTCACGGGGATGGTTGAAATGCAGATTCATGAAGATCGGGTGGTACTTCTTGAGCATCGAGGCCAGCTCGGGCGTCACCGCCCCGGGGAGCACCCCTGGCGCCCGCGAGCCGATGCGGATCACCTCCAGGTGGGGAATGGCCCTGAGGGAGGAGATGATGCGCTCCAGCCGGTCCAGCGGCAGCAGCAGCGGGTCTCCTCCCGAAAGGAGCACATCGCGAATCCCGGGGCTCCTGGCGAGGTAAGCCAGCCCGGCCTCGAAGTCACCCTCGGAGAGCGGGCGGGCATCCTTCCATCTCCGCTTGCGGGTGCAGAAGCGGCAGTGGGCCGCGCACTCGTGAGAGACCAGCCACAAGGCCCGGTTCGGGTATCGGTGCACCAGGCTCCTGACGGGCGAGAGAGCTTCCTCGGCGAGGGGGTCGACCCAGCCCGAGGAATCGTCCAGCTCCTCCAGCGTCGGCAGGAACTGCCGGCCGATGGGGTCGTCCCGGCGTTGGATGAGGCTCGCCGCGTAAGCGCTCAATTTGCCGGGATAGCGGTCAAGGACCCCCGCAAGCCCAGGTCCGCTCTCATTTCCGTCTCTCTCCGAGGGCGCGCTTTGGTGCATGATTCTCCGTGGATGGCCGCAGGCAGTCTCCCGTCACGCAGTGGGCTCCCCGGGAAACCGCGCGGCAGGAAATCGAAGCCCGTGACTGGAATCCCCTCTCGGCTCTGGAGGGATCGCCCGGGCCAGAGCTGTCGGCCCATTGGGTGGCGTGCCGCATATTTAAATTTGACAAGCCATGACTTCAATCCGAATTTGATCATGACCACCCCATGCGCTCCCCGGTGACGACAGCAAGGGGGGCGCTGCCGTATGCCACATTTCAGGCCTTTGGCGGAGAATGACCCATGGCGGAATTGAGTCGAGAGCAAATCCTTGTATCGGTCATATCGGGAAGAGGTCCGGCCTATCTCCAGGGAGTGGACCTCTCCAGGATCGACCTTTCCAACGCCGGCTGGCTCGTGGGGGCCGACCTCAGGCACACCAACCTGTCCCATTCCAACCTGAGCGGAGCCAACCTCGCCGGGGCCGATCTCCAGCGGTCGAATCTGGACGGCTCGAGCATAATCGGGACGAACCTGGAGGGAGCCAACCTCGACCACACCAAGATCACCGGTGCCAATCTCCGACGGGCCAACCTTCGGGGAGCGACCCTCCAGGGGGCCCGCCTGGTGGGAACGATCCTCGTCAAGGTCAACCTGGAGGGAGCCGTTCTCGAGGGGGCCGATCTGGAGGGCGCCAACCTGGAAGGCGCCGTCCTGCGCCATGCCAACCTGACCCGCGCGAACCTGCGCATGGCCAATCTCCGGGGAGCGATCCTCGATGGAGCCAATCTCTCGGGCACCCTCCTGGAAAACCAGGCATCCATCCCTTCATCCGACCCGGCCGCTCTGGGATTCGATGGAACCCTCACCTGCGTCGGACTGGCCGAGGTGATTCAGATATTCTGTTATTCCCGATCGGATCTGCGCCTCCGTGTCGGAGCACCGGGGGGCTCCGGGACGGTTTTCATCAGGTCCGGGGAGGTCGTCCACGCCGAAACCGATCAAAACACTGGCGAAGCGGCCATTTACGAGATCCTGAGCTGGGACTGCGGGAGCTTTGAAACGCTCCCCTTCGGCACCCCCCCGCCCACCACCATCGACAAGCCCATCGAGCATCTCATGGTGGAATCCCTGCGCCAGCGCGACGAGGACATGTCCTCATGAGCCATGCACGGCCGGGCAGCGCCCGGCTCTGCAACGAGCCGCCCCCCCAGCGACCCATGGAAGCGAAAAATCCGCCCACACCAAAAGCTTACCCCTTTTCTCACTTTTTACCGAACTGAAACATCATGCGATCCAGGTGTTGTGCCGATAATGAGGGGCAAAGCAGTTCTGGCATCTTCAATCAGGCTGGGATGCCAACGAGGCCTACTGGCGGTAGACACGCATCCGAAATTCATCCGAAAAGGCAGAACCGGTAATGAACTTAGTCCTGACCAGAGAGAAAACTGAACGGTTGGAAAGCATCATCCAACGAGACCTGATTGAAGCCGGTGCCCACCATGTCATCATCGTCGATATGTCTGGCAACCTCATCGTGGAGCAGGGAACCCTCCAGGTGTCCGACATCCTCTCCCTCGCCGTGCTGCTGGCCGCAAATTTCGCAGCCACGGCGGAGATCGCTCGCCTCGTGGGTGAGACGGATTTTTCACTGCTCTTCCACAAGGGTGACAAGACAAACATTCACTTCAGTAAGCTGGGAGACAACCACATCATCATCACCTTTTTCGATGACAATGTCTCCCTGGGGCTGATCCGATTGCGATCGACCAATGCCATCGATCAGCTCACGGCCATACTGAATTCAAAGGAAGGAAGTGAGCGGTGGCATTTATAGACCTGGGCAAAAAGGAAATTCAGGCAAAGATCGTTTACTACGGGCCGGGGCGAGGTGGGAAGACCACGAACCTCTTGCTGGTGCACGAGTCCATGTCCAAGCAGGTCTGTGGCAAGATGGTCACCATCGACACCAAGGGCGACCGCACGCTCTTCTTCGATTTCCTTCCCCTCAGTCTGGGGAAAATCCTCAATCTGAGCATCCGCATCCAGCTTTACACCGTCCCTGGACAGGTCATGTACAACACCACACGCAAGCTCGTCCTGCGGGGCGTGGACGGGGTCGTGTTCGTGGCCGATTCCTTGCGCATTCAGCGGCAGAAGAATATCGAGAGTCTGAGAAATCTCGAGGAGAATCTCCAGGAAGAGGGTCTGGACATCCGCCATGTTCCCCTGGTGCTTCAATACAACAAACGGGATCTCGCCAGCTCCAATGTGCCGCTTCTGACCGTCGAGGAGATGGAGGAGGACCTGAACCGGGAATTGAAAGTACCGACTTTCGAGGCGAGCGCCGTCAAGGGGGTCGGAGTCTATGAGACCTTGCGAGAGATCAGCAAGCTCACCGTGAAGGGCGTGGTTCAAAAGGTACGCGGCGAAGCCAGGTGACGAAACGGGTGAGGCTCAACCTTTCCGTCATGCTGTTGTCAAGAATAGAGCCATACAGCTCGCAAGAAGAGGAAGAGGATCATGCTGGAAGCCAAAACCACAGAGAGCGCTCAAACCGGTCTGGAGCTTGACATCAGGGCCTTCGAGCTCGAAATCGAGAAAGAGATCGATAACCTGTTCATACCATTCGGAAACGACGTGGAAGCGAAAGGCCAGCCTGCGCCTTCCCCCATGGCAGTGGAACCCCCAAAACCCACCGTCGTGGAAATCCCATCCGTTCCAGCCGCGGTTCTCGCCCCCGCTCCAGCTGCCATCGAGGCCGAAGAGCTCATCCTGTCTTTCGGTCAGCCGGCCGCCGAGCCAACAAGGGTGGAGCCCGTGGCTCGAATGGATGCCACGGTGCCTGACGAGCCCGAGGGGCTCACCCTGGTTCTGGAATCCCCCGAGGAATCCCGGGACGATCTCCAGCCCCTCCTGGAAACTTTTCAAGCTTCCTATCTCAGCTTCGACTGGGATTATTCCTCTCCCAACGTCTCCGCTCTGGGCGAGGTACTGACCAAGCTCGAGCCTCACTGCCTCAAGGCTCCCGAAACCGAATCACTTTATAAGATCATGAAAGCCGTGCTCCAGCGGGTATCTTCGAGACCAGACAGCATTTCGCCCCAGCTCATCGAGGTCATGAGGGACGCGCAGGGACTCCTGAAGCGCTTCCTGCTGGCAGGAAGAGAGGGTCTCACCCCCGGGGACCGAGGCGAATTGAAGGCGCTCATCGCGCGCGTGCAGGCCATCAGAAACAGCCAGGCCCCGGGAGAGCCCAGGCCGGCCGAATCCACCAGGACAGGCCTGGCATCCCCGGCGTCGGATGCCGCTCATTCGGGAGAGCCCGAGCCTCCCATGGAAATGAGCGCATTGGAAGGCAGCCCGGAAGACTTTGGCGACTGGGTCGACCAGGCACGGCAGCAGCTCCGTGGTACGCTTCAGGGTATTCAGGACATCCACCGGCGGCTCTTCCAGCTCGAAGAGATCCTGGTATCGAAACCGGCACTGGCTCCACTGACGAACCGGATCAAATCCGTTCGGTCCAGCCTGGAGCAGCAGCTCTCATCCATCCGCGCGCAGGAGTCCTTCTGGTCTCGCATGACAGTGACGGTCCAATCTCGAGGAATCCGGTGGAAGGACGACGGTCTGGCCTCCGGCTCCGCGTCGGGCAATGACAGGAGCGGGCTCCCGGACCTCCCCTCCAGTCCCTCCTCCGTGGCCGCCGAGACATCCTCCTCCCCTCATCGCGTCCAGCGGGAGCAAGTCTGCCTCATCACCCTGGCGGGCCGCAAGTACGCCGTCCTCTCGGCGAGCATTGTCAAAGTACAGTCCATCAACGGGAAGAAGATGAAGAACATCCTCAGCCGCGGCTACGCACGACTCAAGGATTTCAAACCGCTATTCCGGAACATCAAGGCAGGCCTCTTTGGGACCTGGATGGGACTTCCCGCCCGGGCTCTTCAAACCTTTCAGTTCATTCCCTTGCACTTCAACGGCCTGGGCCACGCGGAGCCCAGCCCCGATCAGGTCAAGGGGACGGTGCTCGTCAGCAACGGCAGCCAGCATGGCATCATCTGGTCTGAAACCGGCAATATCGATCTGATCCACGAGACCATCCATCTGGCTTCGGAGCCTTCGGTTATCCTCGGGCGGATTCATCTGGACCACGGAGAAGAGGTGGAAGTTCTCAACGTGGACCATCTGCTGGAGATGCAGCACTAGCAGGCTCGAGCCGAGATGATCGGCCAGGCCGTCCGGCTCCCAGTCACGAGCTTGGGAACCGGCAAACCGTCAAGGACCAGCGTCTGGCGGCACTGGCATCAGGGCCGCCGCCGACCGGGCGAGGCTTCTCATGGCCCATTCCCGGGCAAGGCGTTGAGGCGACGCCCCTGAGGCTTCCCTTCAAGGTCTTTATCGTGCCAGACCCCGGAGATCGCCACCTGGAGTGATGATGTCGACAGATGTTGTGGCAATGTACCGTGAGCGCCTTACGGAGGCGCAGCTTTACCATGAGCAGGGAATCAGGGATGGCGCCATGGACATCCTTCAGGAGCTTCTGGCGGAGCTGCAGGGAAGCGATCTTCCCGGTACGGAGAGGGATGGGCTCATTCGGGAAATCCAGTCGGCCATGGAGAAGATGGCGGGTGTGGAGCACCTGGAGGAGACTGCTCCGGAGCCTGAGCCCGAGGGAGCTGTTTTCGAGAATCAGAGCGGCGAGCAGATCTTTCAGTACGGCCTGGCCCTCATGGACGGACGTTTCTATCGCGAAGCGATTCTTGAGTTCAAACGGGCGGCGGCCGTGGGATACCGGGTGCTGGAGATCTGGGAGCATTGCGGAGACTGTGCCTGCTTACTGGAGGAATGGGATCAAGCCATCCAATATTACAACCTGGTCTACAATGAGCCCGACATCCCGGCGGATCAGAAGCAAAAACTCCTTCTCAAGATCACCAGGTGCTCACAGACGCACAAAAAAAATGTGGTCAGGCCTGCCGCTCGCGGACTGGCCGACAGACACGGGGAGACTCATCCCGCCAAGGTTTCGGGCTCACCCCCTGCTGACAGAAGGGACCCGGCCACCGACCCCATCACCACCATCGACTCGTCAGCCATCAGCGGACTCCTCGGAAGCACCATCCGCTCCTGGAGAGATCCTAAAGCCAGGATTGAGGGCGGCGACCACGAGTACAGGATTATCCATCCGCTGCACGTCGGCCACACCTCCCTCGTCTTCGAGCTGGTGGAGGAGCGCACTGGAAGGCATTATGCCGGTCAGACCCTTGCCGCCCCGTTCAGCCGCGCCCTCTGCCCCCAGTCACTGGCTGCCTGGGTTCATGCACAGCGGATGATCACGTCGCCTCACGTCGTCAAGGTCCTGGACCTGGCACATTCAGACGATCTTTTCTTCATCGTCCGGGAGACGCTGCCCCTGTCTCTTGTGGATCTGCTGACGGGCGGTCGCCCTTTTCCCATACGCCTGGCCGTCTTCATCGCCCACAGGCTCCTCGAGGCCCTGGGCGACCTGCACCTTCACAAGGGCCTTGATGAAGAGGTCCGCAGCATCTTTCATCTGGACCTCAGGCCGTCGCGAATCCTGCTGCACGATCGCAAGCCCATTGTGAAGATCAGCAATGCCGGGCTTTGGAGCCTGATGCAGAAGGCGAGTCCCGGGGACACCGCCGTGCGCAAGCTTCCCCTTCCCTTCCTGGCCTACCGGGCTCCCGAGCAGTTCCGAGCCTATCTGGCCCGTCGCAAGCCGCCGGTGTTCACCGACCTTTATCAGTTCGGAGCCATCTTTTACGAGATGCTGACGGGTGTACAGGCTTTCAGCGCTTCATCCTGCGACGAGTACGAGATTCAGCACTGCGAGCAGTACCCGACCCCGCCCAAGGTGTGGCGACCGGAGATCCCCGACCAGCTGAACGAGCTCATCATGAACTGTCTGGAATGCGATCCCATGAAGAGGTGGCGAAGCGCGACCCAGATGTCCCTTTTCATGGAAAAGCCCTTCTACCACGAGATACAGCCCCCCAAGGACGGCTCCTACGCCGAGCTCATGCTACAGGCCAAGGCCGCCTGAACCATCCCGGCCGATGCAACCCGCCCAAGGGGAGAGACCAGACCGCAGGATGGGCGAAATCACCCCGGAGCACGACGGCACTCCACGTAAGCAGCGGGATGGAGCGCCCCGCCCCATTGCCCTTGCACTTTGGACATCGAAACTCTAGAATCGAGTCATTTCGAAACCCTGTTCAGGTTGGCTCCCAGCTCGGCGGCTGCCTGACGCAAGGCGCCGTCGTCAGGATTCCGGCTTCCGGAGTTTGGCGAAAGAGCATTCTGCCTCAACCTCCGGATCCACCACCGGGAGTCTCATCAGTATCGAAAGGAGGAAGGACCATGTTTTCCATGAAAAAGGACATCCGCCCCGAAAACGTGAAAGCTCGATTCCCCAATTCCCTGGTCCCTCTCGTGAACGGTCGGGCCTTGATCCAGGCCGCCAGGCAAAATGACGCCATGATCATGGCGGCGAACATCCGATGCAGGCTGCCCGTCGAGGGTATCGTGCTGGCTTCGATGGCCAGCCAGGCCCCCGTCATGTACGAAATCGCCAAATCGGAGCTGGGGTACACGGAGCTCACCCCGGACTCCTTCGTGGCATTCATCGTTCAGGAGAACGAAAGGCTGGGAAACACGGAGGTTCCCTTCGCCATTCACGGCGATCACATCACCGTGAAAAAGCCCGAGGATGTTGAAAGCGTGAGCCGACTGATCGCCGCCGAAATGGAAGCCGGCTTCACGTCGTTCGCCATCGATGCGTCCCACATGGAGAATGCGGATAACCTGGCCGCCACTTCACAGCTGGCCAGACCCATCATCGAGCACGGTCTGAATCTCGAGGTCGAGCTGGGAGAGATCGGGGCCAAAAGCGGCAGCGCGGAGGGCTTCACCCAGCCCGAGGAAGCCAGCTGGTTCATCGGAGAGCTGGACAAGAAAGGGATTCGCCCCAACCTCCTCGCCATCAACAATGGATCGATCCACGGAACCTATTTTGGAGCCGCCCACGAAGGCATTCAGCTGGAGCTCACCCGGGAGATCTGGAAGGCCATCCAGCCCTGGTCGGTGGACATCGCTCAGCACGGTATCACCGGAACGTCGCTGGAGAAGATCTCCTCCTTCATCCAGTACGGCATTCGTAAAGGGAATGTGGGCACCCTCTGGCAGAATGTCTCGTTCGGACTGGCCATGAACCAGAACGGCAACGCCATCACGAACGAAAATCGGGAATACATCAAGAGACCGTACCGCGGGGTTCCGGACGAGCTATGGAGCGAGATGTGGAGCTGGGCGGTGGAAACGAAGAATACCGGCGGAAATATCAAGAACGCCAACAAACCCTTTGCACCCCGATTCAACGCCCTTTCGCCCGTCTTCAAGAAGCGCATTTCGGATCACGCCTGCGAGGAGGCCCTGCGGCTGTTCGAGGCCACCCGCTCCATCGGCCTGGCGGAGGTGGTCTGGAGGCTCTCCTGATGGGGTCTGCCACCGGCCAGAAGTAGTCTGCCCCATGCCCGTTTTCAGCGGGGTGAGTCCCCCGGACGAAGCCAGGGGGCTCACCCTGCGAGAAACCTCGGTTCAGGGGACCCGCTCCCACCGTGTCCCGCAGGGCGTATCCAGCAGGCGAATCCCTTGTCGCCTGAGCTCTTCCCGCAGATGGTCGGCGCGCTCCCAATCCTTCGCCGCCCGAGCCGCCTCCCGCTGCTCCACCAGCGACTGCTCCTCCTCGGTCAGGCCCTTGAGACCCAGATCGAAGACCCCGAGAATCCCATTGAGCCTTTCCAGGGACGCCAGCATCTGAGACCGCTGCGATTCGTCGAATTCCGCCTTGTCCAGAACGGGATGCACCTGACGCACGAACCGGTAGAGGGCCGCCAGGGCCCTGGGCATGTTCAAATCGTCGGCGAGAGCGTCGAAAAAGCTTTGCTCCAGGGAGAAGATCATCTCGGGTATGGAGCTGCTCGCCTGTCCCGAGCAGGGCAGATGCTGCACCCGGCCCACCAGCTCGGCGAGGCGACGATATCCTCGAACGGCATTCTCGATGTCCTTCCTCGAAATGTGAATGGTCTTGCGGTAGTGCGTGAATAGCAGCCAGAATCGGATTTCCTGGTATGAGAAGCCGCTCGCGATCAGGTCGCGTATGGGAGTCATGTCATCCAGATCATGGGCCGCCTTCGCCTCTCTTCCCGCCCAGACCCGCTCGCACACCATCCACACGTTGGCCAGGGGCTTTCCCGTCAGAGCTTCTCCGATCGCCTTCATGTTCTCCAGGTGCGGAAACAGGAAATCGACGCTGCTGATGTGGATGTCGAAAGGCGATCCCAGATGGTGGATGGCAACCGATGCGGCCGCGATGTGCAGGGTGGGGATGACGTTGCCCCAGTCGGTCTTCATGCACATGCCGTGCTTCAGCTCGGCCAGGGTGGCGCGCTTGAGCAGGGTGAAGTCCCTGGGATTCAGTTTCTCATAGGCATCCAGGTCGACGGTCGTCCCCAGTCGAATCTTCTTGAGATCCACGTTGGAAAGAGCCCCGTAGCCCCTGCTCTTGGAGAGGTCGCAGTACACCGAGCGCAGCTTCTCATAGGCCACGCCCTTGTTGATGAGGCTCCTCGTATTATTCTCAATGATATCGATGTGCTCGCTGGTACGGGGATAGCGGTAGGCCCGCTGCAGCCCCAGACGGTCCAGCTCCTCCAGGATCAGATCCATCTGCCGCTGAGTGTAGGCCTGCAGGTCCAGCCGTGCAGCGAGGGCGCCCTGAATGGCACGGCTGTCCATGTCTGGAGCAAGGACCACCTGGCTCACCTTGAACCCCTTGTACTGCAGGAAGCGTGAGAGAAGGTCCGCCAGCAGAAAGCGCCGGGCCTCCTGAACCGTGAGGGATTGATCCAGGGGAGGACCGGTCAGGAAAATGGAGACCTTGCCTTCCTGAATGGGCTTGAGCTCCACCTTCGCTCGATGCAGCATGTCGAAGAAGCTGAAGTCCGGCTCGAGCATGGTGGTGAAGAGATTGGTGCTCAGGTAGCGATCACCCCCATCGGGCAGGACGGTCACCACGATCCCATCCTGCCGTTCGGCCGCCACCTGGACTGCCGCGGCCATGGCGGCACCCGAGCTCATGCCCGCAAATATCCCCTCTTCGCGGGCCAGCCGTCGCGCCATCTCGAAGGCATCCTCGTCACGCACATGAACGATGCGGTCCAGGGCGTAGCGGTCGAATATTCCGGGCACATAGGACTCCTTCATGTTCTTGAGCCCCTGGATCTTATGCCCCGAATAGGGCTCCACCGCGATGACCTCGATGGTCGGGCTCCGCTCCTTCATGGCCCGCAGGATTCCCATGGCGGTACCGGAAGTACCGAGGGTCACCACGACGGCGTTCACCTGGCCGTCGGTCTGCTCGTAAATCTCCGGCCCGGTGCCAAACTGGTGGGCCGACGGGTTGGCCGGGTTGTTGAACTGGTCCGGCATGAAATATCGATCGGGGTCCTCCCGCACCAGCCGGTACACTTCCTCGATGGCACCGTCCGTGCCCATGCTTCCCGGTGTCAGAAGCAGCTCTGCCCCCAGGGCCTTCAGGATCTTCTGGCGCTCGAGGCTGGCGGTCTCGGGCATGGCCAGCATGAGCCGGTATCCCTTGACGGCGGCCACGACGGCCAGGCCGATTCCCGTGTTTCCGCTGGTGGCCTCGATGATGATGCGTCCCCGGGTGAGGGACCCATCGCGCTCCGCCCTCTCGATCATGAAAAGCGCCGGCCGGTCCTTGATGGATCCCCCCGGATTCCTGGCTTCCCATTTGGCGTAAAGCGTCACACGAGGGTTTTCGTTGAGACGATTGATTCGAATGAGAGGAGTATTTCCGATGCACTCCAAAATATTAGAGAAAACATTCTTCATGGTGAGGGGGCTTCCCGCGTTTGAGAATGATGCTCCCGGGGAAGCTCCCCGTGGGCTCGACACTCCAATGGTCGGTAGTTCCTTTCAATGGCGCGGATTACAGAAAAATACTCGAAATATCACTATAGAGAGACTCTTTCGCCTTTGTCAAAGTGTTTCATGATCGCCTGTCACCTTTGATTTGACGCCATTACCCTCAGCAGGTATAAGATCTTCCTTGGTTTTTAAGCACCCAGTCGTTCCGGAAGAGCCGATGGAGCTTGCAGCATCACCCCATCTGCCTGGCTGCAATGGCCGTTGGATTCGACCGGAGCAGCCGTGCCGGTGGCTTCATCCCCGGATTGAGCAGCAAAGCCCATGCGTAATGGAGGGTGATCTCGTGAAGATAGGAATCATGGGAACAGGCGGAATAGGAGGCTATTTTGGCGGCTTGCTGGCTCGCGGGGGCTCCGACATCCATTTCGTCGCGCGCGGAAAACATCGTCAGGCCATTCTGGAGGACGGCCTCCAGATCGTCTCCAGCCAGGGTAGTTTTCAGGTCATGATCCATGTGACCTCCGAGCCACACGAGATCGGCCCCGTCGATTTGCTCCTCCTCTGCGTCAAGTCCTACGATACGGAGAGCGTCGCACAGTTCGCGGCACCCATGGTCGAAGAAAATACCATCGTGCTGACGCTCCAGAACGGCATCGACAATGCGGAGAAGCTGATCCGGGAATTCGGCGAGGAAAGGATCATGGCCGGGACGGCGTTTGTCGAGGCATCCATCGCCGCGCCGGGAGTCATCGCCCACAGCGGCAAGGCTGGACGGATCGTATTCGGGGAGCTTTCGGGTAATCGGACGGCCAGGGCTGAAGCGATCCTCGACACGTTCACGCGGGCCGGAATCGAGGCCGAGCTCAGCCAGGATGTGCGCCAGGTGCTCTGGTCCAAGTTTCTTTTCATCTGTGCCATTCACGGGGTGAGCACCCTGTCGCACGCCACCCTCGGCCTGGTCCTTTCCTGCCCCGAGACCAGGGATCTGGTCATCGGCGTGATGCGCGAAATCGAAGTGCTGGCCAGGGCCCGGGAGGTCAGCCTCCCCGATCAGGTGGTCCCGGAAGCCGTGAAACTGGCTGAGTCGTACAACAGGAGCTTCAAGTGCTCCATGCTTCGAGATCTGGAGTGGCGCAGGCCCATGGAGATCGAGGCCTTGAACGGAATGGTGGTGAAGCTCGGCAGGCAGGAAGGTGTCGAAACCCCGCTCAATCGGGCGATCTACGCCTGTCTGAAGCTTGAGAACGACAAGATCAGGAATCCTTTCTGGGCCAGCCAGCTGGACAACACACGCTGACCCCCCCAGCTCAATGAAAAGGACGGTGGGCTCGACCGGCTGGGAAGATCCATCGCAGCCTGCTCCGCGCCCTGCAGCCAGGGCGGGGGCAGCACCGGCCGCGTCGGTTCTGGAGTGAGCAGCTTGGCCTTCCGATTCTGCCCGCACTGTGGAGACCCCTTGGTCATGAGGGGAAGCCCATCCCGCTCGCGCCCCTCATGCTCGAGGTGTGACAAGATCTTTTATCGCAATCCCACCGTGGGCGTCGCGGTCATCATCGTGGAGCACGGCAGGCTGCTGCTCGTGAAGCGGCTCGGCTCCTACGAAGGCCAGTGGTGCATCCCGTGCGGGCATCTGGAGTGGGACGAGGACGTGCGCGAGGCCGCCCAGCGTGAGCTCAGGGAGGAAACTGGCATCGTGGCCAGGCTCGGTCCCGTGTTCGCCGTGCACTCCAACTTTCACGATCCCGAGCGGCAGACCGTGGGTGTGTGGTTCCTGGGGGAACGGCTGGAAGGAAGGATGGAGGCGGGAACTGATGCCAGCGAAGCGGGCTTCTTCCCCCTGGACCGCCTACCGGAGCCCATGGCTTTCCCGACGGACCGGCTGGTCTGCGGTAAGCTCCGCCGAGGTCTCAACAACGGTGTCTACCAGTTCCTCATGGACTCGCACTTCATGGAGGAATGGTCCCCGCCCCGCGGCAACGACGCCGCCCTTCGCTAGCAGCCATTTCGGCGGGCGGGCAGGCCACGGGGAACCGCGTGTCCTCCCCGGACATTCCCGGAGGAGGGTGGCTCCGGGCTGCATGGAGAAGTTTTCCGGTGCTGCATCGGTGCCGGGTCCGGAGCATGGGACCCAAGAGGAAGATCCGGGCCGGGCCATTAGAGCGGGGCGCGGACATCCTTTCCCCTTGAGGGCGAACTCCCTGTGAAGGTGAGGCGCTTACGCCCGGCTGCGCTAGGTTTTCCGCTTCAGTACAAAGACCTGCTTGACCGGAGAGGCTCCGATCACTTCATCGACCTCGGCCAGCTTCTCGGGGTGTGCTTCCAGATCCTCCCATGAGCCCATGAGCACGAAGTCTCCCTTCCGGGTGACCAGGATCGGAACGGTCCTGCGGGAGGGCTTTTTCCCTTCGTAGATGGGCTGGTCCGACTCTTCGGGCTTCACCAGTCGGCATTCAACGGAGAAAGACTCGACCACATCATACAGGGTGGCTCGCGTGTATTCAGTCATGGAAAACGGCTTCAGCCGACCGTCTTCCAGCAGAAATATCCTCGGGCCAGCCGTTTCGCTCGCGGCACCGTCCTGGCGTGAAGCCTCCCCCATCTCGATCACCCGACCGCCATCCTCGGAAGAACTTGCCACAGCCTCTTTTCGCTTCATGACATACCGCTCCTTGAATCGTCCTGTTCTCTTCAATTTTTTGACCAGAGGCGATGACCGGGCCTCCTGCCGAAGCTCGGGATAGCACCCGTCATGGCAAACCAGGCACCCGGACAGGGGGATGCGGCGCTCTGCTCTTTTGCACCAAACGAAATCCTTCATGAGCCTGGCCGCACGCTCCTATGCTCGCTGCCGCAAAGAGATAGCCCTTACAGGGCTTCGATGCTCTCGGTGAGCCCCTGTTTGCTTATCTACCACAAAGCCTGCCTCATCAAAAGCCATGCGGACGCGGAGTCATGAGATTTCACTCCCTCGTCGGCAAATGCCGATGAGGCCGGAAGCTCAACGGTCTTCTGTGAAACGAATCCTTCTGATAGAGTGGGATATGGCCACTCACGAGAAGCCCGATGGAAATCGGAGCAGAAGGGGGATGTATGAAAAGACATGTATTGTTGACGGTGAGCGAGGATACCAGTGCCCTCCACGGGGCTCGCTTCGTGGGCTCTTTCGTCGACAGGAAGGACATGATGGAGGTCACCCTGCTTTACGTGGCTCAGGGTGGCGAAGCCTCCAAATCAGTCACGTGCACGATCCCACCCGACGCGGAATCCAGCCTTTCGGCCAGCCAATGCGCCAGAGGACAGACGGCACTGGATGCCGCGCGGCAGCTTCTGGCGGCCAAAGGCTTTCCGGAAGAAAACATTCGAACGAAGCTTCTGAACAAGCGCTTCGGCACCGTCAAGGACATCGCTCGAGAGGCCCGGGCTGGATTCTATGATGCCGTGGTCTTTGGAAGGAGAGGCTACAACCTCTTCGAAAAAACATTGGCCACCAGCGTCAGCAGGGAAATGATGGAGCACAGGATCGATTTCCCCCTGTGGATCTGCAGGCTGCCGGAGGAGAATCGGAGCGGGGTCCTGGTCTGCGTGGACGACTCCGAGCCCGCCATGCGTATCGCGGACCACGTTGGCTTCATGCTCCAAACTGAAGCCCGACACGCCGTAACGCTCCTTCATGTCGGTACGGGCAGGCGGGAAGACGCCGAAGCCGTCATCCTGAAAGCGGAGCAGCAATTGAAAGCCAACGGGATCGAGGATCATCGCATCCGGCGACTGGCGATACCCAGCACTCGGGTGGTGAATACGATACAGGATGAGCTGTCGAGCGGGCGCTATGCCGCCGTGGCCGTGGGGAGGGGAGGATCGGAATCCAGAGGCATGCTGGGCAGATGGTTCATGGGATCCGTCAGCATGAGGTTGTTGGAGACCCTCGAGAAGGCTGTTCTTTGGGTCAGCAGATGAGGAGACATGCCCCCGGGCCGAAACATCCATGCAAGTACATGGAATCATTGCTTGACAGCGTTGTCAGCTTACGCTAGAAGGGGCCCAGAAGTCTCATCAGGGGTTAGGCGCGATATTTCGAGCCTGCAATACCCTTACGTATCGTTTGTACTTCTTTACGGAGCGATGAGCAAGGGTATTCTCAAGATGGCGCGCCGAGGAGAAAGCCTTAGCAACAGCCACAAAGAAAGGATCTGGGAAATGCCCGAGGGCCGAGTCAAGTGGTTCAACGACAAGAAGGGCTATGGTTTCATTGAGACCAATGACCAGGGTGACGTATTCGTACACTACAGTGCCATTGTCAGTGAGGGAGGGGGCTTTCGATCACTGAGCGAAGGTGAGCAGGTGAGCTTCGAAGTCGAGCGTGGACCTAAAGGCCCTCAAGCTGTGAAGGTCAGAAAAGTTTAACCGAGGCATTTGAAAGCCCTTGGCGAAATAGAGACGCCAAGGAAATCCTCAGAGCCAGGGCGATCCTCTGGCTCTTTTGATCTTCGGCACTCCCCCCTTCGAGACCTGCCGCAATCCATACTTCAATGGACACTCTCATGCCGCGATCTTCCCCATGCCTCGTCCCGCCCGATGCATCGGACGAGCGTCTGAAGCCAGGATCGGCCTCGACAGGTCGAGCCCTCCCCATCGACCCCACCAGAGCCGTATTGATCCCAGCCTTTTTTTGAAATAATATGGTCCAACTGGTCATGAGCGAGCGGGCCTGCTCCGGAGCGTCACCCCGGTTCGCTCACCCCTGGGTCTTGGCTGGATGATTGCCCATTCGCGGGAGAGTCTGATGGTCGTCATTGATGAGCTCCTGGTGAAGACGTGCAAGAACATGATCAAGACCATCCTCTTCTGCCTGGCGGAAGCCACCAAGGGGACCATTTACCGGATTGGTCCCCCCCCCGAGCTCCAGGTCATACGAGTCACTTCCGGCGTTCGGGTGGAGGGCACCGACGAGATACGGTGGGGCCTGCCTTCGAGCTCCGACTACAACTATCCCGGCAAGAGCTGGGAGCAATACCAGGATAAGCCGGGTCGAGTCCTCGAAGCCATGGGCTGGTGCGTCGAGAAGCAGAAGAGCTGGACGGCGGACAATCCCTATGAAGACGTTCGCAGCGTGGGCAAGCAGCTGAGGGGCGAGATCGAGGACTTCCACCACATGGAGCCGGTGCTCGTTCGCAAGGCGGATCTTTACGGAGAAAGCGCCAGTTCCATCGAATACCCTTACGATTGGCAGGGTTATCCCATCTGGCAGGACACGGATTACGTCGTGGCCGCCGTCATCAAGATCCATTTCCTTCCCCACGCCATCAAGCGGGATGACCGATCGACCCTCGTCATCCAGGAGCTTTCGAGAAGCCTGGGCACGGAGCTGCTCACCCTGCACTTCCGAGAGCATCTTTACCGGGCCCAGAAGGATTTCGCCCGTCAGCGGCTCCACAGCTGCGAGATTCTGGCACATGAGCTGAGAAACGCCTTCATCAAATTCGGGTTCATTTTTTCCGCCGTCAACGCGGTGGTGGGGATCCTGAGGGAGGAGTGGGAAGCCCGGATACGCGAGGCGGTTCCAGAGCTGGAGTGGAAAGACTCCATCCTGGCGAAGCTGAATCGAATCCTGGCGAGCCGGATGGCGACATCCGAGCTCGCCAGTGGCTGCCAGGCCGCGGCCAGGACCTTGATGGCGGACCAGGAGGAGCTGGCTTCCGTTTCGATCCTTCCCAGCCAGGCCGAGCAATGGATTCGAAACAAGATCCAGCCCAAATGGCGGAGGCTGATGGGAGATTGTCCGGCGTGGGATGAGGATCGTCCGGAGATCGAGCACCTGATCGAGGACTTGTTCCATGCCATAGGGCTCGGGATGGACCAGGAGCTCATCGCACGGCTCAACCACGTCCCCGACGAAATCAGGGAGCAGTGGCCGCGTCTCGTGTATTCTCATTTCACGGGCGACCATGCCCACCTTCTGGGCGACCTCATCCGACTCCTCAATCATCCGGAGATGAAGCTCCTCCACAAGCACCAGTACGCCAAGGCCTTCCGCTCGTTCAAGGCTCTGGCGGAAGTGGTCCCCGAGGTGGAAGAGCGGGCCAACCGCATCATTCTGTCCCTGCGGTACGGGCACCCGACGGAGGCACAAACCTTTCAGTACCTGGATGCGATGCCAGTCACCGAGGAGAGCCACGAGCGCATGAAGCGTGACGGCGAATCCCTGGCGCTTTCAGAGTGAGCTCCTCCGGACCCTTCGGAGATCCCCAATGATCGGGAGCCCGCCCAACGATCCCACCACGGCCTTCTTGAGATCCATGGAGCTTAGGGGAGTAAGTCTGGAGCGCATCCGGGAGGCAGCTCGCGTCCTTCGGGATAAGGTGATCCGAACTCCACTGGTGCCTTCGCCGACCTTCAGCAAGGTGGCGGGCGCCCAGGTTTTTCTCAAGCTTGAGAACCTGCAGAAGACCGGGTCTTTCAAACTGCGAGGGGCATCTTACAAGATGGAGGTCCGTCGGTCGGAAATCGGCCCCGCCGGAGTTGTGGCGGCATCGGCCGGCAACCACGCCCAGGGGGTTGCCCTGGCTTCCCGTAGAGCGGGCTTCCCCGCCGTCATCGTCATGCCGGAGTGGTCTTCCATCACCAAGCAGAAGGCAACGGAAGGGTATGGGGGGCGGGTCATCCTGGAAGGCCAGTCCATCGGCGAAAGCATCCAGAAGGCCAGGCAGCTGGCGGCTGAGGGCAGGACCTTCATCCACCCCTTCGATGACCCCGACATCATCTGCGGCCAGGGAACCATCGGTCTGGAGGTTCTCGAGGATCTCCCGGACGTGGATGTGGTCGTGGCTCCCATCGGCGGGGGAGGCCTCATTTCAGGCATCGCCGTGGCCATGAAAGCCCTGAGCCCTCGCACCCGCGTCATCGGTATTCAGGCGAGTGCGTGTCCTTCGGCATGGGAAGCGAGAAGAGCCGGCGCCGCGGTGAATGTCGATGCCCAACGCTCCATCGCGGACGGTATTGCCGTCAAGGAGGTGGGCGCCCTCAACCTTCCCATCCTGACTCACCTGGTGGACGGCGTGGAGCTCGTGAGCGAGGAAGAGATCGCCGACGCCGTCCTGATGCTGCTTGAGCGCAAAAGGATCCTGGCCGAGGGGGCGGCCGCCGTGGGTATCGCCGCCCTGTTGCGGGCGAGGCTCGACATCCGTCCCGGTACCAGGGTCGCCGTCGTGATCAGCGGAGGCAACGTGGATGTCCCCCTCCTGGACCGCATCATCAGGCAGGGGCTTTTCAAGAACGGCAGAATCATGCGGTTCTCCATCTGTCTGGACGACGTCCCCGGGACCCTGAGCCGTCTGCTGGACCTGGTGGCGGCTCTCAAGGCCAACGTGCTGCACATCCATCATGACCGGAGCAGCGGCCATCTCCCGATCCAGCTCAGCCGGGTCGAGCTGGAGGTCGAGACCCGGGGCCCGGAGCACATCCGGCAAATCGCCGCCAGGCTCGAGGAGAGCGGCTATTCCCTCCATGGTCTGCCGGACCACGGCACCCGGGCTCCAGAGGCCCGGCCATGAGGCACCCGCCCGTCCAGCCGCCGCCGGCCGCGGCAACCGTTGGTAGGAGCAAGGATTTTTCGCCCCTAAAGTCCGCGAAAATGAAGTTTCGGCCCTCAAAGAGTGTATCTCGAGAACAGAAACCTCAAAGCGGCCATCCACGACCATGACCGTCACCCTGCCCTCGGGAATGAGAATCGTCATGAGCCCCATGCTTCCGTGGGAGCGCGCCAGGGCGGACCTCACGATCCAATGCGGGGGAGCGTTTCATCCGAGCCATGTGACCACGAGGCTCTGCCTCCAGATCCTGGACCACTGTCGGGCCAGCCTCGAAGCCGCCCATGTTCTCGATGTCGGCTGCGGCACCGGAATCCTGACCCTGGCCGCCGCCCGGATGGGCGCCAGGCTCTGCGCGGGGGCGGACACTTGCGGGCGCGCACTGGCCACGGCCAGGATAAACGGGTCTCGTAATGATCTTGAGCAGCGGGTGCACTGGATACGGGGGTCCGCCGATTCCGTCAGGGCGTCCTTCCACTGGGTGCTGGCCAACCTGCCTTTTCACGTCCTCTGGGATCTCCTGGATGACCTCCCGCGAGCTTTGTCGAGCCCGGGCAGGCTGCTCCTCTCGGGGTTTCACGACATCGACTGGCATCACCTGGCGGTGAGGCTCAAGGGAGAAGGTCTGACCATTCAAGAGATCATTTCCGGAGATCTCTCCTTTGCCGCCGAGCCGCCCAGCGGAAGCTACACCTGGATGGCCGTACTGGCGGGGCGCGCCTGATGCACCGTATCTCAGGTCAGCAGGAGCGAAGTTTTTTTCGCTCCCGCGATCGGCGGAAACGAAGGTTCCGATCCTCGGCGAGTCTCTCCCTCAGACGGATGAGGTGCGGGATGGTGGATGGGAATCCAATCCGCACGCGATTGCCTGGTCCGGTTTCCCACATCGAGATCGATGCCGAGAGACGTTTCTCTCCTGCCTGCTTGTCAGCGTCGGGATCCGCCCTGGGACGCGCATGCTTTCCATGGACAACCGGGATGGAGTGGTTATTTTAGCAGGTGCTCAGGCAAATCTTTCGAGCGTCCCCAGTCTGGCAACGGACAGGGGGCGGAATCGGCAGATGACTTTCCAACCCGATCAGCGCACGTCCAAGAAGGATATTGTAGAGCATGTTCAAGCACATTCTGGTCCCTACGGATCTGACCGATCGCAGCCTTCACGCCCTGGAAGTGGCCGTCGGAATCGCCACTCTTGGAGCCTGCCAGGTCACGCTTCTCCACGTTATCGAGACCATTGAAGATTCCCAGGGCGAGCATTTCGAGGACTTTTATCGAAAGCTCGAGCGGCGTGCCCAGCGAATCATGGATCGCATGATCGAGCCCTTCCATTCGGATACGTTCACCATCCTTCGAGAGATCACCTTCGGAAAACGGGTCAAGGAAATCGTGCATTATGCTCACGCCGAGGAGATCGATCTCATCATCCTGACTTCCCACGCCGTGAGCAGCGAAGCAGTCTCGCAGGGATGGGGCACCATCAGTTACAAGGTTGGCATCCTTTCCCACTGCCCGGTCATGCTGGTGAAGAAGTGAACCGACCCTCCCGCCAAAGGCCTGTGAGCTGACGAATGATTCCCATTCGAGACGCGAATCCGTCCTCTCAGACGCCCATTGTCAATTATCTCGTGATTGTAGTTTGTGTCATGGTTTTCCTGTATGAGCTGGCGCTGGGCAGACAGGTCGAGCGGCTTGTCTTCGCCTATGGACTGGTCCCGGCCCGGTACACGCGAGGGGACATCGCCGCGCATTTCAGCCTGGCGGAGCAGGTCTTTCCCTTCTTGAGCTACATGTTCCTGCATGGAGGATGGCTGCACCTCATTGGGAACCTGTGGAGCCTCTTCATTTTCGGGGACAACATCGAGAGCGAGCTGGGGCATTTTCGCTATGCCTTGTTCTACGTGGCCAGCGGAGTGGCGGCGGGATTGATCCAGCTCTTGACGAGCCCGGGGGCCACCATTCCGACCATTGGAGCCAGCGGAGCCATAGCCGGCGTCATGGGGGCCTATTTTATCCTGTTTCCGCGGGCCAGGATTCTGACTTTTGTTCCCATCATCTTTTTTTTCACGCTGATGGAGATTCCCGCCTATGTCTTTCTGGGATTCTGGTTTCTGCTCCAGTTCTTCAGCGGGACCTTCTCGCTGCTGGGCCACTCCAGAGAGGTGGCGGGAGTGGCCTGGTGGGCTCACATCGGAGGCTTCGTGGGGGGCATTGCACTGCTGAAGCTCTTCAAGCCCCAAAGCCGCCTGCCCCGACTCCGGCGCTATCGCTGAAAGGTCCGAGCGTCCTGGATCCAGATCCATCCAATGCCGTGGGGGGAATGCCGCCGTTCGCAAGTGCGCGGTACGACGGTTTGAGGGGCAACGGTCCCAGGGCCTTGCACACCGTCGGGGGTCATCCTCCCAGACTTCGCCGCTGCACCACGATCGCCCGAGCCTCCAAGATCCCTCTCGCGTGCAAAATCAGCCTTCATTCTTATTTTCTTCAGTGGGATGACCTGAATCGCCCAGCCCCGTCTTGGGGCCTGTCCGGTGGTGATCGCAAAGCCGCGGGCAGACAGACGAAACATTCAGGGCTCCCCGGGCCGTGATGGACGATGAGGGAGACAGCGCATGAAGATCGTGACGGTTGGACTCGCGACATTGTTCGTGATCACTGCTGGTCTGTTGGCATTCAATCATTCACATGGCGGTCAGCCCGAAAAGGATATGAGCATGGTGCAGACGGATACGGGACTTCGCAGGGCAACCTTCGGTGGGGGCTGTTTCTGGTGTATCGAGGCCGATTTCGAAAAGCTCGACGGGGTCAAGGAGGTGATTTCCGGGTATACGGGCGGGCAGTCTAAAAATCCTTCCTACGAGGAGGTGTCCAAGGGGCACACTGGGCATGCGGAAGCCGTTCAGGTGATTTACGATCCGGCCAGGGTGACGTACGCTCAGCTCCTCGATCACTTCTGGAGGCACGTGGACCCGACGGATGCCGGCGGTCAGTTTGTGGACCGGGGCTCCCAGTACCGGGCGGCCATCTTCTACCACGACGAAGAGCAGAAGCGGGCGGCGGAGGAGTCGAAGCTGGAGCTGGAGCGATCCGGCCGCTTCAACAAGCCCGTCGTCACCCAGATCGTCGCCTTCACGGAATTCTATCCGGCCGAGGACTACCATCAGGACTACCACAGGAAGAATCCCGTTCGCTATCAGCTGTACCGATACCGCTCGGGACGGGACCAGTTCATCCAGCGGACGTGGCCCGCGTCCCCCGCCGCCTCCCCGGCTCCGCCCGTCCAGGAGAAATCTTACACCAGGCCGGGGGATGAAGTGCTCCGCAAGAGACTGACACAGCTCCAATACGAGGTCACCCAGCACGAAGCCACGGAGCCCCCCTTCAGGAACGAATTCTGGGACAACAAGAAGGAAGGCATTTACGTGGACGTCGTGTCGGGTGAGCCCCTTTTCAGCTCCATCGATAAGTTCGACTCCGGCACGGGCTGGCCCAGCTTCACCCAGCCGCTGGAAGCGAGCCACATCGTTCAGCGCGTGGATCGAAAGCTGTTCACGTCCAGAACGGAGGTACGAAGCCGCGACGGGCAGTCCCACCTGGGGCATGTTTTCCCCGACGGGCCCCCACCGACCGGCCTCCGCTACTGCATCAACTCCGCGGCCCTGCGCTTCATCCCCAGGGAGCTCCTGGAGCAGGAGGGATACGGCCAGTACAGGAAGCTTTTCGACGGCGACTGATGGGCGCGGGCCGGCTCCGTGCCGCTCTAGCCCCCGCCAGGGGATCGCGATCTCCTCCATGGCTTCCTTCCTCGGGAGGGAGCCATGACTCCTCTGGCTCCAGTCTGGCCGCTGCCTTCCGTGACTGCTCCACCAAAAGGGACCGGGCGCCTCTCAACCGTCGTGCTGTTGGGAGCACCGAAGGATCTCCATGGGCAAATTCAGCCATGGAATCCGCCCTTCGTCGTCAGGGCTGGAAGGTGGTCATGGGCCGTTTTTTGTGTTGCATTCCTCTCCGAATCTTAATAGTTAATCTTTCCCATGACCTCGGCTGATGCCAGGACAGTGGCTGGATTCATGCGTTCAGGCTTTCCAGTACCCACGCAGCTGCTCACAAAGGCTCCGGTTGCATGAAAGGGGATCTTCCCTCCCAGAAGGAAATTTCCGCTACCGAAAAACTCCTGCAAAATATCAGAGGAAAACGACCCGGGGCCACGGAAGGATCAGCATCGTCCCGCGTGCCGGATCCTCGCCCCCGGGCAGGCCGTCAGGGGAGGCTGAGCCGGCTGTGGCGGCTGGGCCAAAAGCCATCCGTTGGGATCGACCTCGGAGCGACGCGGATGCGGCTGGTCAAGGTCGCCCAGGCATCGGATCAGGGCTGGCAGGTTCTGGCCTCGGAGATCATCCCATACAGACCCTCCGAATCGCTTCACTCCGCCTCGTTTGCCGAATTCCTGGGGGAGAAGATTCAGGATTTCGCCGGCCCTCTCAAGCATGTCGATCTTTGGGCCGGCGTGCCGCCGACCCACCTCGACGTGAGGGTGCTGCTCATTCCCAAGGTCCCCCGCAAGCAGCTGCATGACGCCGTCTACTGGACAGCCAGGAAGGATGCGGCCTTGGATGGACAGGAGAGCCTCCTGGACTTTGAAGTCCAAGGTGAAGTCAGCGACAGGGGAATCCCCAAGCTGGCCGTCCTGACCTACACGATTCCCAGGCAGGAAGTCAGGAATGCGCGGGAGCTGTTCGACAGGAGTGGGCTGCGGCTCAAGGGCCTGTCCTCGGCCCCCTTCGCCCTCCAGAATCTCTTCAAAACCGGGTGGATCCCCGTCACGGACCAGGTGACCGCCAGCCTTTATATCGGGAACGATTATTCGCGTATCGACATCTTCAATGGAGACCGGCTGGTTTTCACTCGCGGCATCAAGGCCGGTGTGAAGAGCATGCAGGATGCCGTCTGGGAGGCAGTCTCGGAGCAGGGTAGATCCCTGGCCGTCTTTTCCATCGACGAGCTTTCGGTACCCTCCATTCTGGAAGAGCAGGCGCATGCTCATCGGGAGCGTGCCGACGCACTGCTCCTGAGCATCCTTTCAGGATCCCACGATCTGGAGCACCCCGACCCGGGGCTCTCCATCACCGAGCAGGATGCTCTCCGTATGATCCGCCCTCCCCTGGAGCGGATCATACGGCAGGTGGAAATGACGTTCAAACATTTCACGGCGGGAAAGCAGGACGAGGTCATCACGATGATCCACGTGCACTCCTCCGTGGTCATCGGCGGGTTGGTGATCTCGATGATCGGCGATCAGCTGGGCATCGCAAGCGAAGCTGTCGATCCATTCCTGTCGGGCCGGACAGTGACGGTCGAGACGCACGGGCAGCCGCCGCCCTCCCCGAGGGCGGCCATGACCACCGCCCTCGGCCTGGCCATGTCCGATAATTCACGCACCCCCAACTTCCTCTTCACGCACGAAGACCGTGAGGAGGAAGCGAGAGTGATCCGCATCAACCGGGCAACTTTCACGGTCTTTCTGATTCTCGCCATCTTCTGCATGACCGTTTTCGTCCACCTGGGAAACCTTTCGCGACAGAAGCGGGCGGAGATTGCGCGGCTCAACGATTCCCTGCAGTCGTCGCCCCTGGTGAACGAGACCCTGGTCGCCCAGCTCGCATCAAGGGTACAGCAGCGGCAGCTGTTGCTGAAGGAAGGAATCGGGAGCCTCGCCAGCGTTGCCGTGCTGGGGGAGCTGTCCCATCTCACACCGCCGAACGTGCGGCTCATGGGGGTCTCGGCCAACCTCAAGGGATCGGATGGGAAGGACAAGGGGAGATCCCTCACCCTTGAAGGTATCGTTCGCGGAGATCCCCGGGCGGTGGAAGCCTCGCTGGCTGGCTATGTCAAAAAGCTCTCGGGCTCACCCATCCTGAGGAATCCACAGGTTCAAAACAGCAGTTTCAAGAGCTTCCAGGGCGAAGGCGAGGTTCTTCACTTTGTGTTGAGGCTTGAGCTGAGCTGAAGCCACCCTTCGGCCCGAGAGAAGCGTTTCGTGGTGCTCTCAATTTCGAGCCGGCCTTTTTTGAAGTGATGCGATGGACAAAAGAGAGAGGCTGCTGCTGCCAAAACGCAGTCTGTATTACCTGCTGGTGTGTGTGGGGGGCATCCTGGCGTTTCTTCTGCTGGGAATCATGCCCCTGCAGCTGGCGCAGAAGGATCTGGATTCCGATATCGCGGCCGTCGAGGCCAGAATCGAAGAGCAGAAATCGCTTTTTCCCGTGTTTCAAGACCTGCTCCACCAGGAACGTCGCGCCCACGAGCTGGGCGTCCTGCTGCCGTCGAGCCGAAGTCGCCTCGCCCAGGACCAGATCGACGGCATCTCGACGGTACTGGGAGGGCTCGCGGCGCAGTGCGGCACCGACATCGTGAATGTGACGACAGACCTCAAATCCCTGGAGGCCGACGTGAAGACCTTGCGAGTCAGGATATCGGCCAAGGGCGAGCTTCCCCGGTTTCGATGCTTTCTGCTGGAGCTTTGCCGACTGCCTTACCTGGAAAGCGTCGATGATCTCAGAGTCCAGCAGGTGTCGGAGGGAAAGGAGCTCCACATGACCCTCTCCCTAGCCCTGGGAGACTAGCCGGCATGGCAAAACGGGAGAAAATCCTCGTTATCGTTGCGCTGCTGGCAGCGGTTTATGGTCTTTTCCAGGTCATGAGGCCTCAGCCGCGAATACCCTCGGCCGGATCCGCTTCGGCCACAAGGGGAGACTCCAGCGAGATCCTTCAGAGGATCGCGACCGAGCTGCGCAAGCAGGATTTGACCGAATCCGAAGCGGCCATGCTGGCCCGAGCCACGGCCAGCTGGGGCGAGGATCCCTTCGTGGGGAAAAAGCTCGTACCGCTCGGTGAAGTGAGCCGACTGGAGCCCGACAGCGCCAAGGATCTTGACTACACGGGCTACATCAGCTCGGGGACTCGGAAGCTGGCCATCATCAACGGCTTGGAATACGTGGTGGGAGATCGGCTGGTCACGGGAGGGTTCATTCTCCGGAGCATATCTCCAGATGCGGTCATTCTGGAATCCACGGGGGCTCCGGGAACCGTGACCCTTCCCTTTGCCGAGGAGTAGGCGGCTCGACGGTCGGGCGCCTCGCAAGAATTCTCGTGGCAGACCCTTGTATGAAGAGGTGCCTCGGATGACAGATATCGATACCATGGTCAACGGGACAGGCTTCGGCGGCCATGGCCTCGGCCGTCGCCACCCGGAGACTCTCATGCTGTTGGGCTCCTGCGCCGTGGCTTTCATGCTCGTCTGCTGCGCCGGGTGCGCGGCACCTCCGAAGCCCGAGCCTCGGCAGCAGCAGGACTTTCTCGATCGATGGAAGCTGCTGGCGGAGGAGTCCCAGGGGCACTCCCCCGCTGCCAGGGCCCGCTCAACGGACGTTCCGGGCGCGAGTCAGCCGCAGCCCCGGAAACAGGCCATCAATCCCGAGCAGGAAAAGCCTCTTCCCAGGCAGAAAGTCAGCCTGCGGATGCACAACGCGGATCTCGTCGTGGTGTTGAGGGCACTGGCCCGCGCGGTTTCCCTGAACATCATGATCAACGACAAGGTGAAGGGCTCCACCAGCGTGGATCTGGAGGCCGTCCCCTGGGATCAGGCCTTTCGCGGCATTCTTCGCCTCCATGGACTCACCTACGCCTGGGAGGGCGACCTCATCAGGATCATGACCATCGAGGACCTGGAGAACGAGGTCAAGATTCAGAAGGTCGGCTACAAGAACATCGAGCCGCTGAGGCTCAAGGTGATTCCCATCGATTACTCCGACGCGGCCAAGCTGCAGGACAAGCTCAAGGAGTACCTGACCAGGGACGATAAAGGGAATCCCCGCGGCTCCATCTCCATGGACGAGCACACGAACTCCCTGGTGATCAATGCCGTCCCCGACGACATCGCCATGCTCACCAGGCTCATTGCCGAGTTGGATAAACCGACCCCTCAGATCCTCATCAAATCCACCATCGTGGAGGCCACCAAGGAAACGGCCCACGCCCTGGGTATCCAGTGGGGCGGGTTTTACAAGGATGGGGACTTCTTCCTCACGCCGGGGGGAACCGACGGACGCGTGGTGGGGGACACGCTGCAGTACAAGCCCCTGACCGGCCAGACCGGAATCAGCGGACAGGGATTTGGCGTGAACCTGCCCGTGGACCTGATTACCCAGGGCTTCGGAGGCTCCCTGGGCCTCATGGTGGGCAAGATCGGCGGGAACATCCTGGACATGCAGCTTTCGGCCCTTCAACGGGAAGGGAAGCTCAACATCCTCTCCAGCCCTTCCATCACCACCCTGGATAACCAGGTGGCCTTCACCGAGGACGGAGAGAAAGTGCCTTACGTCTCCACCAGCGACCTCACCGGCACCGAGGTCAAGTTCGAGGACGCGGTCCTCAGGCTGGAGATCAAGCCCCATGTCATCGGGGATGATTACCTGCGGATGGAGATCACGGTCAAGAAGGACGAGGTGGACCCCGTCCGCGACGTGCAGGGCAACCCGTTCATTATCAAGAAGCACACCAAGACCACCCTCATCGCCAAGGACGGCGAGACCATCGTCATCTCGGGGCTCTCCAAATCCACCCAGCGTGAAACGGACCGCGGAATTCCAGGGTTCAGGAATGCCCCGCTGCTGAGCCGCCTCTTTCGATACGACGACGAGGGGCATCAGATGCAGGAGGTCCTGATCTTCATCACGCCTCGAATTCTCAAAGAGCACCAGGCCGCCACACCACGCCCCCCGCAGTGAGAAAAGCCGCGGCCCTTCAATCCCGACTTCGCCCAGGCCCTCCAGCGAAGAGGCGGAAACCGAGCAGGCTGCCGGGAGTCAGAGATGGAATACTTCAAAACCTTCAACCTCCAGAGGGAGCCCTTTTCCAACTCTCCCGACCCCGACCTTTTCTTCGAATCGAGGATGCATCAGAGCTGCCTCCAGCGGCTGGAGCTGTCGATCCGACTGCGCAGAGGATTGAATGTGGTCCTGGGAGAGGTGGGCACCGGCAAGACCACGCTGTGCCGCCGTCTGATCCGCGGCCTTGCCGAGGATGAGACCATCGAGACCCACCTCATCCTCGACCCCGCCCTGCCGAGCGCCCTGGCATTCCTGCAGTCCCTGGCCAGCATGCTCGGCCTGCCGTCGTCCCTGGAAAATGAGGACAGCGAGTGGCGGATCAAGAACGCCATCCAGAAGCACCTCTTCCACAAGGGAATCGAGGAGGGCAGGATCCTGGTGCTCCTCATCGACGAGGGCCAGAAGCTTTCCGGCTCCATTCTGGAGATCCTGAGGGAGCTTCTGAACTACGAGGCCAACGAGTGCAAGCTGCTTCAAATCGTCGTTTTTGCCCAGACCGAATTCGAAACGGTCCTTTTGGATCACCCGAGCTTTGCGGACCGCATCAGTCTCTGCACGCGGCTCGGCCCCCTCGGGCTCCGTGAAGCACGATCCATGATCCGGTTTCGGCTTCACAAGGCTTCCCAGGGGCACCCAGTCCCGGCCTTATTCACCCCCCTCGGCCTTCTCGCCCTGCATCGAGCGACACGGGGCTACCCCAGGAAGATCATTCATCTGTGCCACCGTGTCCTCCTGGCCATGATCATCCAGAACCGGACGCGGGCCGGCTGGTCCCTGGTCACCTGGGCGGCCAGGATGGCCTTCCCTCCAGGGACCGGCGGGAGGTCGCGGCCCGCCTGGGTGCTGTCGACACTGGTCGTGATGGCTCTGACGGGCTTTCTGGCCGCTCAGGTCCTTTTCCGCCATGGCATGAAGGTTTCGGGCGAGGAGGGATCTCGACTCGCGGCAGGCTCGACGCCCAGCATCTCTTCCCCGACGCCTTCCGGCCCGGCCGATGCCGCGGGCACCGCTCCCGCCGCGTCAGGCTCTCACCCGGAAGCACCGGCCAGCGGCGCATCCCCTGCCCACGCCGGTGCGGGACAGACCTCGAGCGGAACAGCCGAGGCGAATCCTCAGCTCATCCGGTCACGGGAAGCTTCGGCGGGCAAACCACCCAAGATCCTGGGACAGATTGCCATCGCCGAGGGAGAGACCCTCGAGATCCTGATCCGAAGCGTCTACGGCGCCTTCACACCCATCCACCTGAAGGCCGTGCGGCGCTCGAACCCTCAAATCCGAAGAGTCCGTAACGTCGAAGCCGGGACGTCCGTGCGATTCCCCGTCGTGGAGGCTGTGCCGGGGGAAACGGCCCGAGGCTATTGGGTGGCCATCTTTATCAGCTCGGACCTCCAGGAGGTCTACGATCTCCTCAGGGGGCTGCGCGGCGATGGGACCCCTCGCGGCATGAGGCCTTTCATCCAGGCACCGCCGTCGGGCCAGCGGGGAGAGGGGACCGGATCTCCGGAAAACCAGTCACGGCCGACCCCGCCCCACCCCCTGATCATGGTCCCCTTCTGGAACCCCTCGGAAGGGCTCGCATTTGCGCTGGTATTGAGAGCCGTCTTCCCCGATCCGGCATCGGCCGCAAAGGCCATGGGGACGCTCCCCCCCGAATGGACCCGTGAAGCGGCGGTCCTGGGGCCATGGGAGGAAGGCACGGTGCTCTTCACCGAGGATCTGCCCATCGATGGACACCGCTGGTAGGAGGAGGTAGCTTGGCCCGCAAGAAGCGACTCGGAGAAATGCTGGTGGAGGCCGGGCTTGTCACCGAAGCTCAGCTCAAGCAGTGCCTCCTCGACCAGAAGAAGACCGGGCTCAAGCTCGGGCAGTTCCTCATGCAGTCCGGCACCGTCACCGAAGCCCAGATCATCGATCTCCTCAGCGTCCAGCTCAACGTGGCCAAATACTATCCTGACATGTATCCCCTGGATGTGGAGCTGGCCAAACACGTGCCCCAGGAGATGGCCGCCAAGTACCAGGCCGTCCCGGTCAAAAAGAAGGCCCGACTCCTCACCGTGGCCACGACCGACCCCATGGACATCGAGGCTCTGGACACCATCGAGCTGCTCACCAACCACGAAGTGGAGCCGGTGATCTGCACGGAGAAGGTCCTGAACCAGCTCATGGAAGCCGTGTACGGCAAGCACGGCGGGCTGGGAGTCGTGGTGGACTCCATCGAGGAGTCCCAATACGGACAGGACGCGCTGGCATTGGCCGAGTCGACGACGGAGGATCTCAAGGTCAGCTCGCTCCAGGGCATGGCCCAGGAAGCGCCGGTGGTGCGCCTCGTGAGCTCCATCCTCTCCCAGGCCGTGGCCGAGGGCGCCAGCGACGTCCACATCAGCCCCGAAAAAACCACCACCTCGGTGCGATTCCGCATCGACGGGAAGCTGCATGAGGTGCCGGCGCCGCCCAAGTCCATGCTGCTCCCCGTCCTCTCGCGATTGAAGATTCTGGCCGGCATGGATATCGCCGTGCTGCGGGTGCCTCAGGACGGCAGATTCACCGTTCGGCTGGAGAACAAGGAGATCAACGTCCGAGCCTCGACATTGCCGACCATTCATGGGGAGAACCTGGTACTGCGGCTGCTGGACATGAGCGCCGGATACTACACGCTGGATCGGCTGGGAATGGGGGAAGAGGACCGTCTCAAGATCGAGGCCGCCATCCAGAAGCCTTACGGCATGATCCTCAGCACCGGACCCACGGGAAGCGGGAAGAGCAGCAGCCTCTACGCCATATTGAGGAAGCTGAACCGGCCGGATCTCAACATCATCACCCTCGAGGACCCCGTGGAATACCGGGTGGAGGGCATCCGTCAGGTTCAGCTGAACCGCAAGGCCGGCATGACTTTCGCCAGCGGTCTCCGGGCGATTCTGAGGCAGGATCCGGACGTCATCATGGTGGGGGAGATCCGTGACGCCGAAACGGCTCAGGTCGCCGTCCAGGCGGCCATGACCGGCCACCGGGTCCTGAGCACTCTCCACACCAACGACGCCGCCGGAGCCATCACCCGTTTCCTCGACATGGGAATCGAGCCCTTTCTGGTCTCTTCGGTGCTTCTGGCAACCATCGCCCAGCGGCTGGTGCGGACGATCTGTCCCTACTGCGCCGAACCGGATCATCCCAGCGAAAAAGCCTTGGAGGGATTCGGGATCCCCTCCGATGACTATGGCAATCTCAGGCGCGGCAAGGGCTGTCTCAACTGCATGAGCACCGGGTACAGGGGAAGGACGGGGATCTTCGAGATCCTGACCGTGGACGACTTGGTCCAGGACATGATCTTGAGAAGGTGCTCCGCCCAGGAGATCGCCCGGCAGGCGTGGGGCGCGGGAAGGCTCAGGACCCTGCGTGAGGATGCCGCCCGCAAGGCGGCACGGGGCGTGACAACCCTGGAAGAGGCCGCCTCGGCAGTCATGGTGTGATGATTCTCGTTTCGCACCGATCCCGGTGCCCGAGGACGAGCATGAAACACTGAGAAAGCTCCCAGCAAGGACTCGGCAGTGGCGAAATTCGCCTATCAGGCGATCAACGAATCAGGCACGACAGTCTCGGGCGTCATCGAGGCGGATTCTCGGGGAATCGCCGAAGACCTGCTTGCCAAAAGGGGCTTTATCCCCTCCCGCCTCGTCAGGGAGAACGGGGCGCGCTCCCTTTCCCTTGGGGAAAGGCTGCAGGAGTTGCTGAGCCAGGTCAAGGCGCAGGAGCTCATTCTCTTCACCAAACAGTTTCGCACCCTCCTCAAGGCAGGTGTACCCATCCTCAATGCGCTCCAGGTACTGGAGAGCCAGAGCCAGAATATAAGGCTGAAGCGGGCCGCCGCCGCCATGTCGCTGGACATCAGGGAAGGGGCGAATCTTCACGACGCCTTTCGAAAACATCCCGCTGTGTTCTCTCCGCTCTACTGCAGCATGATCCACACGGGTGAGTCCAGCGGCGCCCTGCCCGAGGTCCTCGATCGATTGACCTACATCATCGAGCACGAGCACAAGATCCGCTCGGACATTCGCGCGGCCTTGCAGTATCCCGTGACGGTGGTGGCCGCTCTTGGTATCGCGTTTTTCATCCTCCTCAATTTCGTGGTGCCCAAATTCGCGGCGATCTTTAAATCGGCGGGCCTGGATCTTCCCCTGCCCACGCGTCTCTGCATCGAGCTGCATCACTTCCTGGCCGCCTACTGGATCGTATTGCTGGTCTTGTGCATCATCGCCTTCATCGCCCTCAAGTGGTACCTGGGAACCCCCGAGGGTCGACTCCTCCTGGACCGGTCGATCCTGAGGCTGCCCATCATGGGACCTCTTTTTCTCAAAGCGGCCATGTCCCGGTTCGCAAGCATCTTTGCCATCCTGCAATCCAGCGGAGTCCCCGTGCTGGACACCCTGCGGATTCTCTCCGCCACCATACAGAACCAGGCCATTGGCGGAGAATTCGAGCGCATTCGGGAGCGCGTGGAAGAGGGACACGGCATCTCCAGTCCTCTCCGAAACGCCAGATTCTTCACGCCCATGACCGTCAACATGATCGCCATCGGCGAGGAGTCCGGCAAGCTGGATGAGATGCTCCACGAGATTTCCATTCATTATGACGACGAGGTGGCCTACGCCGTGAGGGGCCTGTCCGAGGCCCTGGGTCCTCTGCTCATCGTCGGTCTGGCCGGGGTGGTAGGTTTTTTTGCCCTCGCCATTTTTCTGCCCATGTGGGACCTGGCCCAGATGACCCAGCGCGGTATGTGAGCCGTTAACACCTCCCGTCGGCAGATCGCCCCCATTCTTTTTCCCCTCAAGTTCCACAATCCCGCATTCGATCCATACGGGCAACGGTGCACGAAAATACCGTCGTTGAAACGGGTGGATGAAGCCCATGCTCACAGCTTTTCTTCCACCACCGATGGCGGCCGGCCCAGACTCATGTCGACCACAGGCCCGTGCGCGCCATGCAGCTCACCGAACAAACGAAAGGATGGGATCCATGCCGAGCAGGAAGATTCTGGGGAATCAAGGGGGCTTCACACTGGTTGAGATCATCGCCGTACTGGTGATCCTGGGGATACTGGGCGCCGTGGCCGTTCCCAAGTACATGGATCTCACCAACGACGCCAGGGCCAAGGCGGCCCAGGGACAGATCAGCGAGCTCAAGGGAAGACTCTCGGTGGCTCTGGCGGGCCACATGCTCGAAAAGTCAGGTGCGGTCCCCGCAAGCGGCAAGGCTCTGGTGGATTGGCTGGAGGCCAAGAAGACCGGCTCGTGCCCGGCATCGGCGGAGACGGATGACTTCAAGTACGGCTGCACCGGGGATGCCGCCACCAGGAAGGTGACCTTGACGGTGACGGAGGTCCAGAAGCAGCCCCTGACGACCGCGGTTACGGCAACCTATGATTTCTCGGATGCCGGCTAGAATCTGGGTCCATCGACCCCGCCTCCATCCTGAAAAGAGCCCCATTTGACGCCAACCGGGGCTCTTTCTCGTTGGAGGGCCGCTTCGCATGCGGCGGGCTGGGAGAGATGCAACCAGGCTCGATCGGGGGAGAGGCCCATGGGCCTGCCACGCCAGGCCCGCTCCCCAGCCGACGGACGGCTCATGGGTATGATCCAAGGGAGAGGTATGGCAGCCGCGAAGCTCATACGAAACAGCAAGGGGCTCACCTTCCTGGAGCTCATCGCCGTGCTGTTGATCATCACCATCATAGGCTCAGTGGCGGCGTCCCGCACCATCTCCGCCGAGAGCCTGCAAGCCAGCGCCGAGCTCGACCAGGTCAAGTCCCACCTGCGCTTCGCTCAGCGCAGAAGCCTGAATACGAACGCGCGGTGGGGAATCCATTTCAGCTCATCTTCGGATTACCGGCTCTTCCGACAGAGCCCGTCCGACCCCAGGAGGCTCCCCGGCGGGGATTCATCGGCTGTAGCCTTGAGCGCCCTGAAAATCACCGGTACGCCCTTGACCGTGACGTTCGATGCCGTGGGGAGCCCCGGTGCAGGCTCCGTCACCATTCTGACCAGCAAGGGAGCCATTGTCGTGCAGGGAGGCACCGGTTTTGTCGAATAGGACAGCCCACCGGAAAGTGAAACACTCGGGAAAAGGCCGTGGCGGGATGTCAAGCCATGCCGCCGGCGGCGACATCATGGCATGGGAGACGGGCTTCACGCTGGTCGAGGTCATCGTGACCATCACCATGGTCGGAGCTCTGGGGGCCTTGCTGACGTCAGCCCTGGGGAATGGCCTCTGCCGTGGCGCGCAGCCCCTGGCATGGACCCGAGACCATTACGCCATGCGGCAGGTCATGGAGAACATGACCGCCGTCCATCAGAAACTGAAGAATATGGACGGCGACAATGCACTGGCGAGCCTCAAGACGCTCATCGAAAACGGCACCCTGGTGGACAAATCTCTTTACGATGCCCAGACCAGGTACATCGCTTTCGATGCGAACCGCAGCGAGAAGAGCAATCCCGAGGGGGATACCATCCTCAAAGTGACGGTTTCCCGCAAGAGCGACGGACAGAAGGTCGTGGTGCTTTACACCCGATGAAGGCTCGAGTCTCCCGGGCAGACCAAAGGCTGTCGGAGTCAGCGAATGGGTTCAGTCGCGATGCTCCCCTGGGGAAAAGCCATAATGAGAGATGACAGTGCCCATGGAACCGTATCGACCCGCTGATCGATCCTCAGCCAAGGCATTGGCGCGGTGGAGAAGGGGAAGCATCCGGGGTCAGGCAGGATTCACCTTCCTCGAGCTCATCTTTTCCATGGTGCTTTTGGCCATTACAGGGGTGCTTGGAGGGCTTTTCATGGTTCAGGCCCTGGAAGGCTACACCCTGTCACGATCCAGTGCCGAGAAGACTCAGAAAGCCCAGGCGGCACTCGTCCGCATCGGCCTCGAGCTGGAGAACCTGACCGGGATCAGCAGCTATTCCCATGGGGGAAGCTCCCTCGCCTACACCACCCGCTTGAATTCCAGGGAGCCCGATGTCCTTCGCACCATCAGCCTGGTGAACGGACAGGTGAGGATCATCGACGGCACGACCCTGCCCACCGCGGGCACGGGCAGCATCCTCATGGATGGCGTGTCGGTATTCCAGCTCCGCTACTACCAGGCTTCGGAGTCGGGCACCCTCAGCAGCTGGACGGGCAGTCTCAAGGATCTTTATGTCATCGAAGTCCAGATTGCTCTCACGGGAACGGGGCCCTTGGGCTCGCCCGCCGCATTCACCACGACCATCACTCCCAGGCGAAGCGGTCACTGGGATGGACCCGCGGACTGGAACCTATGAATCCCGGGGAGGGAGTGAGGACGATGGAGCACCGAAGACCGAAGGGTGAATCCGGCGCCATGTTGGTCACGCTCGTGCTGATGGTGCTGGTGCTCTCCACCGCCGGCCTCGTGGCGCTCTCGAGCGTCAACACGGCGAGCATGGGGGACGTGAGCGCGGCCTTCACCTCACGGGCTGCCCTCCTCGCCGAGTCCGGTTATCAGGTCCTCACCAGCTCGTACAAACATGCGTCTCAAGCCAGCAAAAACAGCACACTCCTTTCTCTCCACAACCAGGAGCATACCCTCCTGGACTCGGGCGGCGTGTTCACCCTGACCGTCGAGCCTTACTACTATGCCACCGCGGCTTCTCAGGGGGCGGGGGCTTCGACCCTGGCCGTCCGTTTTCCAGGAGCCAGGCCCGCCGATTTCACGGTGCCATCATCGGGAACGGTGGCCATCTGGGGGACGGATTCGCGGTATCATTCCCATGGCTACTCAGCGGTGACTCAAAAAGACGACGTCTACACCTTCGGCGGTATCGCCGGCCCCGGTCTTTCAGAGGGCGTGGCTCAGGGAAAGAGCGTGGTGCACGTACTCACTCCGGCGGCTGCCCAATCGGTATCCCGGGGAGCAGGCGGCACCCTCGTGCTGAACACCGATGCCGCCAAGGTATTGCCGCCGCGATTCGGCGCCTTCGACCTGGATGGCAGTGCCACCGGCGACACGGGCAACGTTTATCTCTATCAGAGCCGCAACGGAAGCACCCTGCGGGGGATTTCGGTCCTTGGCGACCCCGACAAAGATTTCACCTTCACGGTCACCACGGCCAGCAAGGTCTACGCCCACCCCGTGGCGAGCCTGGGCTCCACCGGCAGCTTCGGCTCGGGCGATCAGGCCGCCAGCCACACCTACAGCAGGATGGCGGTTTTGGGCCATGTTCCGGGTGGAAGTAGCGGAACTGGAGGCCCCCCCCCCTTCACGGAACAGGGCCAGGACAAGAAGTCCTTTGACGACAACTGGAGTCCGGTTGCGGGCAAGAAGCCCGAGATCAAATCCGGGCGCGCGTCGGACAACCAGCCGGCCATCACATTCAAGGGCAGGGAGGTGCTCGTTGGTCTCAATCTCCAGAATATCGGTCTACAGTTCAGTCCCGGCCAACGAGTGAGCTACGACATACAAACGAAGGTCAAGGCCGATTTCGAGGAAGGCCGGGATGAATACTACATCGCCGGAATCTCCTTCCGATTGAGCGGCGACGGCTCCCATGGGTACGGCGTTTCCTTCTTCAAGGCTTACCCCGACGCGGTGATCTACCCCGGGGGCTTTGACGCCGTGCTGCGGGCGGCCGGCCTGAAAAACGGGATTCCGCACGTCATTCTCTGGGTGAAGGAGGATTCGGGTCAGTACCGGCTGCTGGAGTACAAGCCCCTGGATTTCTCCGATGGAATCGTCGAATCCATCAGCTATGTCGTCAACAAGCAGCCTGTCACCGAGCTCCGTCTCAACGACTGGTCGACCCTCATCGTGAGCGTGGATGAAAGAATTTCGTCGGCACAGGGGCAGAGGGAAAACCACGTTTCGGCCTACATCGCGAGCCCCGCGTCCTACCCGCGGGGTACGATCGTCTGGCCCGACGATCTTTCAGGCTACTTCAGGCCAGTGGACTGGCATGCATCCCTTCAGCCCATCATCGATGCGACCATCACTGCCGAAGACCAGTTGTCCACGGACCCGGAAGTGGGTCTTCACGTGCTGGGAGACAGCAAGAACGAGAAGGAGAACAGGTTCGACGACTTCTCATTCCGCGTCACCAGTGGATTTCCGGGATCGGGAGGCAGCGCCCCGGGGATGTGAGGGGCCAAGGCATGGTCTCTACCAACCTGGTCTTCCAAATAGCGATCCGGGCTCACCCAGCCCCGCGGCTCCCGCTTCGGCTGAAGGCCCGCCAGGCACCGCTGATTCCGGGAGAAGCCTCTCAGGCAACAGACCCTGCCCCCCCCCGCAGCCCGGCATCCCGCCCGACATGGGTGAAATGAAGCGCCGTGACCCCCATGGAAGCATCAGCGCTGGTGATGGCCTCGATACCGAATGCGGCCGGCTCGACCCATTTCACCGGCGTGCCATGCGGCAAAAAGCAACTGACGCCCAACGACCCATGCAATCCTGGAAGAAGGCCAGCGGGGCTACGGCGAGAGTGCGTGCATGCTTCAGCGTCATCGCCGCCGGCTCAGCTTTTCAGCGGAGTCCCGCCATCCTCCGTGCGCAGATCACGGAAAAAGGCCGTGGTGTCTCCCTTGCTCCATAGCCCCACATAGCCGTCCACGGGACGGGGGGCGGAGTAGCGCAGAACAGGACGACCGTCCAATGCCCCTGTGACTTCCTGTCCCTCCACCGTCACCTCAAGCCTCAGCCAGCGATCCAAGGGAAAGTCCAGCCTCGCTCGCTCGCGAAAATGGCGCCGGTTGTTGACGAGCTCGAGAATCTGCACCTCGCCGGCGCTGGCGTCGACGGCCAGAACCAGGCTGTTCCCCACGTTCGACAAGCCGAAGGCCAGACCGGCCGCAAGGTCGACGCAACCGCCCCGGATGCGGACGTCCACGCAGCCGCGCATGCTTCGGCGGCGGCTGTCCCGAGCGACCGCAACGGGGTAATAATGCAGGGCATGACGGTTCTCGAGGAATCGTCGGTAGCGGCCGCCCAGAACGGTGTCGAGAACCGAGTGGAGGGAGCAGGACACGGTACCGCCCATGTTTGAGCCATCTTGTACAATGACTTCCTCCCCCTCGAAATCGACGCGGGACCAGTCGCCCACGGAAGCGTAAAACCCTGGAAGACGGGTCTCCGAACGGCCCAGGAAATCATATTCCCCCTTGAAGAAGAGCTCCGTGAGGGCCTGCACCTCAGCCTGGCTGGGAATGGCCAGGTCCAGGAGGCGGCTGCAGCCCAGGAGCCTTCCGGTCTGGTCCAGCAGCTCCTCCATGGCTGGACAGTCCAGCCCCTTCAGGGCTGCGTGCAGAAGGTCACCTTTCACCTCGACGCTATAGCCCAGCCGAGTCAGGACCTGGGCCAGAAGCTCGATCCGCAGGGCTTTCCCCATGCCGGTCCCGGCTCCGCCCGAGAACTGAAGGGTGACGGTATTGGCGCCGGGATCGTCCGAGCAGAGCGCATCGAGATTCGAGTAGTGGTAGCCGAACTTCACACTGAGATTGAGGTAGTCGCGGGAGATGAGGGCATAGGAGTCCACCTCGGGCGGCGTTGCGTTCTCCGGCCCGATGCTGCCGGCCATGAGCGCCATGAAGTTGCGCGCGCTCACGTCCACGGCCCCGGACCAGGTGACGCCCGGGTGAGTCAGGCCACGCCAGAGGGCGTTCATGGGGCGGCATTGGATATGCTCCGGCAGGACTTCGTCGCAGCTGGTCATGCCCGGCGCCAGCCCTCCCCCCAGGTCGATGAAATACAGCGACAAGGGGATGTTGACGCTCACTTTTCTCGAAACCACGGAGGCATCCGCAAGATGCGACAGGCTGAACATTTCAGCCATGGCCTTCTCATGGGCGAATCGAATCAGGTCGTGAAGGGTGCGGCAACCGGAAGGAGAAAACTCGGGAGCTTTGGGGTCCGTGAGATTCAGGGGGGAGATTCGATCCAGCAGCAGGCGAAGGTGCTTCCCGATGGAGCCCCGTTCATCGTCGGCCGTCCGATGGGGCAGCTTCCTCGCCAGCTCGGGCACCAGCCCCAGATAAACCTCCCCATCGTCCGCCAGGAGGGTGATTTCCTGGCCGTCGGGGATGAGATGCGTGGCTTCCCTCGCGTCCATGAGGGCCGGGACGTGGTACTCGCGGGCCACCGACGCCAGGTGACTGGCCGCCCCGCCCAGGTCGGTGATCAGTCCGCGCACCCGGCCCATGAAGGGGGCCAGATCCGGTGCCGCCGTCCGCGAAACCAGGATGCAATCTTCAGTCTCATGGGGCGAAAGATCGGCCCGGGCCTGGACCGCCTTGCCCGAAGCACGACCCGGCGAGGCCATCTTCCCGGCCGCCAGCAGCAGCTTCAAGCCAGACAGGTCGGGGGCCGGGGATTCCCCGCTCCATGCGGCCATGCCCAGGGGACGGCTCTGGAGAAATACCAGATGCCCTTCAGCGTCCTCGGCCCATTCGATGTCCTGGGGTGCGCCGAAATGAGCCTCCATCTTCAGGCCGGATTCCACCAGCGAATGCACGGCCCTCTTGGAGATCGCTGGCTCGGGGCCTCCAGCGCTCCCCACGGGACCACGCACAATCCGAATCGGCTCCCGGTCCACAACAAAGACATCAGGTGACGCGGATCCCCCCACCACCTGCTCTCCCATGCCGACGGCGGCGTCGATACGGGACTGCCCTGAAGTCGGGTGGGATGGATCCACCGTATATAGCACCCCGCTGGCCCTGGCCTGCACCATCATCACCCCGGCAACCGCCATGGGGGTTTCGGCATCCGTCAGCCCATGGCGCAGCCGGTAGACGATGGCACGCGGAGAGTATTTACTGGCCAGAACGGTGCGGTACGCCACACCGATCTTCTCCGGGCTCACATCGAGAACACTGGCGTACTGCCCGGCGAAGGATGCCTCAGTGTCCTCCCCCACTGCACTGCTTCGCACGGCGATGCGAACCTCTCCGCCACGGTCACGAGCCAGGGCACCGTATTCCTGATCGATGGCCCGAGCCAGCCTCTCCGGCAGCGGAGCCTGTTCAATTCGCTCCTGTATACGGCGGCAGGCCTCCCACGACTCCGCTGAATCCGGGTCGAGCTCACCAAGCATGCCGTCGATGAGCTCCAGAATTCCGTTCTCCCGCAAGAACAGGTCGAATGCAGCCGTTGTGATGGCAAACCCGTTTGAAGCCGGCAGCCCCATCTCGTTCCGAATGCGTGCCAGGCATACTGATTTGGAGCCGGCCAGAGGGGTGTGCCGGGGCGTGAGCTCCGAGAAGGGAATGATCAAAGGCCCATCGATGGCAGGCCGCCGCCGCTCCAGCAACGGGGCGAGATCGCCGGATACCGCCTCATGGACTTGAAGCAGCTCGCCGTACCGGCCCCCGGCCATTCCACGCAAGGAAGACACAAGACCCCGTACCTCCTCCAGGAGCCTCTCGGTTCTGCGCTGGATGGACGAAAGGGTCGCCAGCCCAGCTCCCCTGTCCAGCAGCTCCAGTTCCGAGAGCAACCGCAGGGCCCTGTGGTTGTAGTCGAGAAAATCGGCATAGTGGGCATAACGCTCGGCGGCGGGGCTTTCCGGATCAGCCAGTAGACGGCAGGAATCGGTCTTCAAAAACATGACGGCACCTCGAATGGGGTATGGATCTCAGGTCCAGGCACAACGCTGGCTCAGCACCTGTATGGTCGACGTGAATTCCAGAGCTCGTACCATGAGTCATGCCTCGGTCATGGCCATTATCGACAGATTCGGGGACAACCGAGTCAACGGCTTTCTCATTGCTTTCGATTCACTCAAAGTTTCCCGGGCAAGTTAGTAATAATGATCACAAACACCCATTTCAATGCCCCTGACCTGGTGCCTTGAGGATTTCGCCCTTCTGTGCGACTCACCCCTCCCCTTCCCGGCACTCGGGGCTCTGGACCCGCCATCAGGATCTCCCCCCGACCGTCGGCGGCAGCATGGCCTCCCTCGATCTCAATCATCACTTGCGAGGCAGGGGATTGAGAGCCAGCACATGATGCGAGTACTGGAGTCGTGGCTGTCCTGAGACGGCCGCCAACGGCTCGCTTTCGATCTCAAGCCGCTGCACAGTCAAGGCAGCAATATGTGTTTCAACGGCCGAGTACTGTTGAAATGAGCAGACAAATGAGTACGGGTGTGCAGTGATGAAGGTGCTGAAGGGAGGGTAAGAGAAAAAGCGGAGAGATTTAGGTGGAGGAGGTGTTCGTTAGAGGCGGAGGGATGATGGATGGGTGGAGTGGAGAGGCTGTAGTTCTATGGGTGTGAGTATGTGGTGTAAAAGGACAGAGCCAGGAACCTGGAGGTTGACCTGGCTCTGTGTATGGAGAGGGGCGGCA
>JALOPI010000063.1 GCA_025453975.1 Syntrophobacteraceae bacterium | reverse complement strand
GCCATGGGGCTGACTTCCCTGGAATCCCTGGATGAATTCATCCAGAAGAACTACGAGAACTACCTGTGCTACCGGACGGCATTGGCCGGTATGCCCGGCGTTGGGCTGGTCCCCTTCGATGACCGGGAGAGGTGCAGCTATCAGTATGTGGTTCTGGAAGTGGACGAGGAGCAGTCGGGAATCAGCCGGGACGACCTGGCCAGAATCCTTTGGGCCGAAGGAGTGTATGCCAGACGATATTTCTACCCCGGCTGTCATCGGATGGAGCCCTATCGGACATTGAATCCCAACGCGGGGATACTGCTGCCCGAGACCGAGAAGCTGGCGGAGCGCTTGCTCGTTCTCCCGACGGGGATATCCGTGGGAAAGTCGGAAATCGAAACGGTATGTCAAATTCTGAGGTTGGCCATTGCCGGACGAGTCGAGGTCAGGAGCGAGCTGGCATCATTGTGCTGGCAGGCTGGCAGCATGGTGGGCTCCCCGTGTGGTTTGAGTCTGGGAGGGGAACGGTGAATAAGCTTCCCCTGGTCTCGGTCATCATTCCCACCTACAACCGGCCAAAGCTGCTTCGCGAAACCATCGAAAGTGTGCTGGCCCAGACGCACCCGGCCCTGGAGTGTATCGTCGTGGACGACGGATCCACGGACGATACGCCTCGGATGCTGGCGGAGTATGCGCGAAATTTCCCTGGAAAGCTCATTCCCATCCGCCAGGAGAACCGGGGTGGGACTGCGGCGCGTAACACGGGAGCACGGGCGGCTCGCGGGCGGTTCCTCAACTTCCTGGACCACGACGACCTCTTCTTGCCCGAGAAGATCCAAAGCCAGGTGAAGGTGTTTGACGCAAGGCCCGCGCTGGGGCTGGTCCACTGCGGGTACTACCGCATCGACAAGGATGGACGTTACCTGGACAAGAGGATTCACCTGCCCGAAGGGGATGTCCGTGTTCGTCTGGCTCAGGGCTGCTTCCTGTGGTCGGGGGCTCCCCTCATTCGACGGGAGTGTCTGGACCGAGTCGGGCTATTCAACGAGGACGCCTGGAGCTCGGACGCAGACATGTGGCTGCGCATCGCTTTTGCGGGCTACCATTTTGGCTGTGTCCAGGAGCCAATGGGATGCTACCGCATGCTTCTGGACAGTGCCATGGCGGACGTCAGTCGCACGGAGCGCATGGACATCCCGAACATGGAGCGGATCTTCTCGGACCCCTCCCTGCCCCATGAGGTTCGGACAGTGAGAGACAAAGCATTCTTAAACCAGCGCTTCTGGCTGGCCTTTCGATATTACACGGTGATGCAGTGGGAGGACGGCAAGCGCAACCTGGAAGAGGCCATCTGCATCAGCCCAGGCATCCTCGATGATGCCGACGCTCTCATCCATCGCTTGGTGGATTCAGTCCTGGACCTGCGCGTCGAGGATTCACTGGCCCTGGCGGATTATGTGATGGAGCACCTTCCCGCTGCAGTGGACGAGGTGGTCCGGCCCCGGCGCAAGGCTCTTTATGGACTGGTGCACATGGGGCTGGCTTTCCGGAATTACTGCAGGGGCCGCATCGAGGATGCCGGAAAGGATTTTCAAATGGCCATCCTGCTGATGCCCCAGATCGCCAGCGCGCCTGAGTATTTCATCCACTCGATGGTGAGCTGGGCGCACCGGGCGCCAGGCTCACCCATGCAGTACCTCGAGCTTGTCTTGAACAACCTTCCGCCCGAGGCGCAGCTCGTTTTGAGCAGGCGCAAGGCCATTCTGGCGGAGCTGGCGGTTGGCCTGGCGCGCAGAGAATTCTGGTTCGGGCAAAGGCGCCACGTGCCCGGCCTGCTCATGAAAGCGTTTCGATATCGTCGCTCATGGCTGAAGAAGCCCCGAAAATTGGCCCAGTTCGCTTTGTCGTTGCCTCATCTCCTCGCCTGGAGGATCAAGGAGACCTTGGTCGGCGCGAGGAGGGGCTCCCTCGACGGTTGCGGAGATCCCAGAGGGCTTGGAATGGATTTACCAGGAGGGAAATGATCCTATGCGTCCTGGTGCATCGTCCTCGACGGTTTCAGTCATCATCACGACGTACAACCGGGCGGCAGTGCTGCGGGCCACCATCGAAAGCGTTCTCGCCCAGAGTCACCCGGCCGTGGAGATCCTCGTGGTGGATGACGGCTCGACGGATGATACCGCGGCCACTGTGTCGAATTACGGGAGCCGGGTTCGTTATGTCCGGCAGGAGAATCAGGGAGTCGAGGTGGCTCGTAGGAAGGGTCTTCGGGCTTCGACGGGGAGGTACGTGAACTTCCTGGATGACGACGACTTGATGGTGCCCCATAAGATCGCGCGTCAGGCAGAAATCCTGGATTCCTCAAACCGTTTTGGCGTCGTTCATTGCGGTTACCGGTACATCGACAAGAATGGCCATGTTCTGGGACAGAGCGGCAGACTGCCCGAGGGCGATATGCTCAAGCCCCTCGTCTGGGGGTGCCCTCCCTGGTCCGGGGGGCCTCTCATCCGTCGTGAATGCTTTGATGGGTACGGCGAGGATGAGCACCTGGACTGGTACAGCGACTGGGGGATGTGGCTGCGCATCACCCGGGCGGGGTACCGGTGGGCCTGCGTCCAGGAGACCCTGGGGGATTACCGCATCGTCAGCGGCTCGATGATCGACAATCGGATTCCCAATGCCGAGCGGCTCATATTTCACCTTCTAAGGGAAGTGTTCGAGGGCTGGCATCTGCCCCCGGAGATCGTTGCCGAAAAGAATGACATCCACGCGGGGTGGCACTTCTGGATCAGCTGCCGGTATTATACCGTGGGGTCCTGGGGCGACGCTCGGCGCAGCCTGATCAAGGCCCTGGAGCATCGTCCGGTGCTGCTGGCGCAGCCTGAAAAGCTGGTGAATCTGCTCTATTGGGACGCCGTCAGCCCACGCGCACGGGTCCATGACCCCATTGGATTCATCCGTGATGTTTTTGACCACCTCCCGTCCGAGGCCCGTGCGATTGAGGAATTCCGCGGCCTCCTGCTGGGAAGGGTTTACCGCACCCTTGCGCTGTGCAATTATGGCTCCGGGAATATGGAAGAGGGGCGCCGGCAGCTCGGCGAGGCAGTCCGGCAGGCGCCGGGCCTTTTCACCAATCCGGCGGATTTCGCGGGCCAGCTCGCCTCCTTCGTCCAGAGTATGCCGGGGCAGGTGTCGGAAGGCTTTGTCGACAGCATCCTGCAGGGCCTCCCTCCCAAGGCCGTCTCCCTGAGGCTCAGCCGATTGAAGCTGCTTGCGGCGGTCAATGCCGCCCTGGCCTTCAAGGCCTACGCGACGGGCTGCCGCTCCCTGGTTCCCAGGCACATTCTCAAGGCTGTTCTGCGGGATCCGCGCTGGGTCGGAAACCGCGGCGCCATGGCCGTGCTGGTCAAGTCGCTTCCGGCCCTGGTCTCCCGTTGATGCGGCGGACGGTGGGTAACCTCCCGATGCCCCGGGAAGGCCCATGATTCGATGGTGGCCGTGTCGGCTGAAAGCGAGAGGAGCCCCCCTGTGAAACAGTCCTCCCCCGGGAAGGTCCGCATGGCACTGGGGAGGCGTGCCCGGGCGTCCCGGACTGTGAGGCCGGTGGGAGTGCTGGCCAACTGGGAGGACTACCCGAAGGAGGTGCGGGATACGTTCGGGCGGGCCAGTCGCGTCTACTACCCCAGCGTCCTCTACGAGGAGCTCTGCCGGACACTGGGGAAGGAGATTTTCCCGCGCAATTATTACTCTCTCCTGGGCAACAAAATCCTCCAGACCCAGCTGTTTCAGCTTCTCGAGATTTCCCACCCCCGAACCCGTCTCTTCTATGGACGACAGCGATTGGAGCGCATCAAACGGGAGTTTCCATTCCCTCTGGTGGCCAAAACGCCCCTGGGGTCTTCCCGGGGCAGGGGGGTCTTCCTGATCCGCGGCGACGGGGACCTGGGGCGTTACCTGGACCGACATCGTCCGGCCTACATCCAGGAATACCTGCCCATCGAGCGGGACCTGCGGGTGGTCCTGGTCGGGGGAAGAGTCCTGCACGCCTACTGGAGGGTGAGACGCCCCGGGGACTTCAGGGACAACGTGGCCCAGGGGGCTTCCATTCAGCTGGAGGGCATCCCGTCGGAAGGCCTCGCCTTCGCCCTGGACGCAGCCAGAAGATGCGCTTTCGATGAGGTCGGCATGGACATCTGTCGCGTGGAAGGCCGCTACTACATCCTGGAAGCGAATATGGTGTACGGCCTGGAAGGTTTTCGGCAGGCGGGCCTGGATCTTTACGAGACCCTGGGGCGCATGCTGGACGAGGGGCTTTTCTGACGCAGCCGGGCCCGTCAGCGGACGCTGATGCGGCAATCCATCGGATCTCGCCTGGCCGCGTACCTTCGATGCCGCCTTAGGCAAGGGGGCGTGGCGCCCGCTCCCCGCGACGTCATGATGGCTCCAGTGCCTACCGTCACGCCCCGCTGGGTCACCAGGCGAGATGCTTGTCTTCAGGGACTCACCGCATCGGCTCCAGCTCAGTCATCCGAGGGGGCGGTCGAGGTTCCTTCCCGTCCAGCCAGGCAGGTTTGAAGACCGAGGGGATGGGGAAGATGCAGGAAGGTGCGAGGGGGAGGCGCCCGGTCCAAGGGAGCCAGAATGCCGTCGCCCGACATGAGAAGGCCCAGGGCTTCGAGATTCCTCCAGAATTCCCCAACGTCCGAATCTTCGGGATCCATGTCGAATGCCAGGTTGGCGAGGATCTCCGGCGTGATCTCGAGGCCGTCTTCGGCCGGGTCGTCGGCTGTCGCCATGACGACGAGGTCATGACCGTAGCGGATCAGCTGCCGTCCCTGATGCCCCAGCACCTCGCCCAGCTGGTCCAGGAAGAGCCTCGCCAGGGTCGGTGCCGTCACCGCGCCCCGGGGAATGCCGCTTTCCAGTCGGAATAGCCGCTCTCCGTCCCAGGCTTCCGCCCGCAGCCAGACTTCCATGAGCCCCACGACAAAGGGATCGCTCAGAAGTGCCCGCAGGCGATCCAGGATCGCGTCGTGGGCAAGGGAGTCAAAAAAGTCAGTCAAACCAGCCTTCACGAGAAAAGTGTACCCTTCCTCATGGAGCTTTTGGGCCCGTCTCGCCGCATGGCGGACGCACCCGGTCTTCCGATGGAGGGCAGGATCCTCATCGTAGTGGGACTCGAGGAGAGGCTCCACCACACCGACAACCGCCGCCTGGGCAGTGCGGTCCCGCACGGTGGATACGAAAAAAGGCCTTGGAGCGCCGTCTCTCCCGGCCGTGATGCAGGCCATGAGGGGGAGGGGGCGATAGACGGCCCGCGCCAGGTCATGCCCCAGCTCCTCCAGGCGCGGCTTGAGATCACGGCGCCAGCCATCCAGGGTGACCCCGTCCACCCCCGGCATGCCCCCGGCCGACTCGATGCGCCGGAAGGCCTTTTCCAGGTTCTCGAGGGAAGTGATGTCGTGGAGCATGCTGATCATCGGTCAACGGGTCTTCTTCTACTCGGGGATGAGATCGTAATAGTAGATCATGGCGTCCGACCGGGAGATGATCCCGATGACGCGGTCGTCCTGGACCACCGGGAGCCGGCCGATGTCGTGCTTGATGAGGATCCTCATGGCTTCCGCCACGCTGTGCATGGGGGTGATGGTGACCACTTTCCTGGACATGAAGGCCTTGACCGGTGAATCCCATTGGCGGCTCTTGACCTTGTGGAGGTCCCTCCTCGAGATGATGCCGACCAGTCGGTCGCCCTCCAGGACCGGCATGCCCGAGTAGCCCTTTTCCGTGAGAATGGAGGCCACCGCCTTCATGGGCGTGTCGGGGGACACGTGCTCCACGGGAAAGGACATGAGATCGCTGATCTGAACGGGAAGCTGCCGGTAGTCCTGGATGGCCTCCGAGATCCAGACTTCGATGCCCTCCGGCGTGGCATCCTTGACGATGGCCGACCCGGCTCCCGCATGGCCGCCTCCCCCCAGGATGCGCATGACGGCCCCCACGTCGAAGCTGTCGATGCCGCTGCGTCCGATGACCATGCAGCGCCGGGTCCGGGTGTCGTGGAAGATCCCGAATGCCACATCCACGTTGACGATGTTCCGATACATGCTGACCACTTCCGCGAGACCCGGCGTGTGGCCGTCGAGGTCCATCCGGCTGACGCTCATTCGGTAGCCGTTGACTTTCAGGCGCCGGGTATCGGCGAGCATCCTGAAGAGGATTTCCTTCTGCTGCGGTCCGTAGGTGGGGCGCAGAATGGTCTGAATGACCTTGAGGTCGGCGTGTCTCTCGAGAAGGAGCGCGGCGGCCCGGAGGTCCTCGGGCGTCGTGGAGGGAAAAGTCAGATGCCCCGTGTCCTCATAGATGCCGGCCAGGAAAAGGGTCGCGCAGATGGGCGAGACGTCGATTCCCCGCTCCCTGATGGCCTCGACCAGGAGGGTGGTGGTGGCCCCCACGGCGTCCTGGCGGGACCAGGTCGGCGTGATGTCTCCGATTTCAGGGTGATGATCCCAGATATGGACCTCGATGTCGTGTCGTTCCATGAGGGAGTCCAGCCCTTCCAGACGCGCCCAGCGGTTGGCGTCCACGACGACGAGACGGTAGATGGAGGTCAGGTCGATATCCTTGGCGGCCTTGAAGTGAAACAGGTCCTTGTGTATGGAGAGGAAGCTTCGGACATTCTGGTTCACGCTGGTGGGAAGGAGCGGCTGGGCTCCGGGATAGAGCATGGTGGCGGCCACGAGGGAAGCCAGGGCGTCGAAGTCGGTATTCTTGTGGGCTGAAATGATCTGCAACGTTTACTCTCCTCGGAAGCTTGTGGCGTTGAATCCGGGTCTTATGGCGTGGAACCGGCGCTCATGCGGTTTCTTCCCCGCGCCGGAGCATTTCCTCGGCGTGGGCGCGGGTGGTGTCGGAGATGGCGATGCCTCCCAGCATGCGCGAAAGCTCGTCCACCCGCGCCTCCCGGTCCAGCAGCCGGATCTGGGTGAAGGTCTCGTCGTTGCGGGTCTCCTTGGCCACCCGGTAGTGATGCCGACCATAGCAGGCAATCTGGGGGAGGTGGGTGATGCAGATGACCTGCTGTCTCGCGGCGAGCCGCTTGAGCTGCAGGCCCACCAGCTCGGCGATGCGCCCGCCGATCCCGGCGTCCACTTCGTCGAAAACCAGGGTTTCCGCTTCCCCCCGAAGGCCGAGCAGGCTCTTGAGGGCCAGGAGGATGCGGGAAAGCTCCCCCCCCGAGGCTACCTTGGCCAGGGGCTTGAGGCTTTCTCCGGGGTTGGCGGACAGGAGAAATTCCACCCGATCGATGCCGCTGGGAGTGAACGGGGGATCCTGGGCGTCGGCACCATCATCGGGAGGGCCATCGAAATGCACCTGGAAACGGGCCCTGACCATGTCGAGGGAAGCCAGCACCGCCCCCACTTCCATTTCGAGTCCGCGGGCAGTCTCCCGACGCTTCTCCGAGAGGATGGCGGCCTCGGCCAGGTAACGAGTCCTCAGCTCATGGAGGGACTTCCCCAGGGAGTCCTCGCGCAAGTCGGCATCCTCTTCGCCGGAGAGCCCCAGGCGAAGCTCCTCCTGGCGGAGCAGCATCGCCTCGAGACTTCCACCGTATTTCTTCCCCAGTCTCTGGAGCTGGGTCAAACGATCCTCCACAGCCGCGAGCCTCTGGGGATCGGAGGTGATGCGGTGTGCATAGTGCTGAATGCCGTGGGCCAGCTCCTCGAGATGGATCCTCGCCTGCTGGAGCTGAACCGAGAGGGGCTCCAGCGAAGGGTCGATCCCGAGCAGGACTTCCATGTCCTTCTCGACGCCCGAGAGCTGCTCGAGCACGGCCCCCCGGCGTGCATAAACGACCTGGTTGACCCGGTCCGCCGCCTCCCTGAGTGTCGCGGCATGCCGGAGGAGGCTTCTTTCCTGCTCGAGCTCCCCATCCTCGCCCGGGATGAGCCTGGCCGCCTCGAGCTCCTGGAGCTGAAAGCGCATGAAATCCAGCCTCTCGGCCCGCTCACGGCGGGTCCGGACGAGCCGCCTCAGCTCATCCTGAACGGCGGTCCACTGGGCGTGGATCTCCCGCACGCGCTCGCAGAGTGAGTCCAGATTGCCGAAGGCGTCGAGGAGCTCCAGGTGCAGGGTGGAATCCAGAAGAAGCTGGTGCTCATGCTGGCCTGAGATGGAGATGAGCCCCCGGGCCAGGGATTGAAGCTGCTGGAGGCTCACGACCTGGTCGTTCACGAAGATCCTGTTCCTGCCGCTCCTGCTGATGCCACGGCGGATGGAGAGGAACTCCGCTGATTCGAGACCGAGGGATTCCAGCCGCCGTGCCAGGGCGGCCGCATCCTCCGAGAAGGTGAGCCCGGCCTCGACGAAGGCCTCCTGGGTGCCCGTCCGGATCATCTCCTGGGAGGCCCGGCTCCCCAGAATGAGATTCACGGCACCGATGAGGATGGATTTTCCGGCTCCCGTTTCCCCGGAGATGACGTTGAGTCCTTCGTGGAAAGAGATTTCGAGATCGCGGATGATGGCGAAATTGTGGACCGTCAGCTCATGCAGCACTCAGGCGCCTCCTCCCATGGCGGATTCACCTTGCGGGACCCTCGACAAACCCTATCTCGGCAGAAGACCTGCGGCCGGAAAGGGATAATTTCTTTGGGATTTCTATCACAAATCTGCTAAGTTGAACAATTCCGATTTAGGGATGGATGGCAGCCTTCGGGGGGGAGCCCACCGGAGCACTCCGAGATGTGCGGCGGCACTGAATGCTGGTCGCTCCGAATCGATGCAGGAAGGTAAGACGGACCATGTGGAAGTTCTGGCAACGGATGCGGGAAGCCAAGGGCTTCACCCTCGCGAGCGACCCTTACGGGTATTCGGTGCACGAGCGCCCATCCTTCTTTCTGAGGAGCGCTTTCGAGCGGTTCATCACCAAAACGTCCATGCCCGAGGATCAGCAGAAGCTGGTGGAGTCACTGGCCCAGCAGGGCACCGTGGTTTATGCCGCTGAGTATCGCTCGCAGTTCGATTTCATCTATTTGAGTCTGCGGCTCCATCAGCTGGGCCTTCCCAAACCCACCTTTCTCTTCGACCTGCATCCCTACTTCTGGCAGCCTCGAATTTACGCGGCCAAGCTCATGGCCTACCACCTGTATCGGTATCTCCGCATGGAAGGGCTGCCAGACCCTTACGCGGACGGCTACTATCAGCGGAAGATCCAGGAGGGGCAATCGGGGCTGCTGTTCCTTGTGGGGAAGCGGGGCTACTACGAGCGGGCCATCCGGGTTGGGAACGATCCCCTGGAGCACCTGGTGGACGTTCAGAGCCAGATGGACAAGCCGATCTTTGTGGTGCCGCTGGTCCTGCTCTACAGCCGGAGTCCGGACCGGGAGCGGAAGGGTCTGCAGCAGGTCTTCCGGGGACCCCGGGAGCGTGCCAGCGTGCTGAGGAAGTGGTGGCGCCTTGCTCAGGGGCCGTCGCTCACGGTGCTCGAGGCCGGGGAGGCGCTCAACCTTCAGGAAGTGGCTCCCGAGCTTTCTCCGCATCTTTCCGAGCGGCGAAAGCAGGTTTTTCAGCTGCGCCGGGAGCTTATCGATTCCGTCGACAAGATCAAGCGGGCCATTGTGGGGCCCACGCTCAAGAGCAAGCTCGAGCTCAAGGAGATCATCCTCCACCATCCGCGGCTGGAAACCTTCATGCAGCGCCGTGCCCGATCCACCAAACAGGAGATCTGGAAGATCCGGGCCGAAGCCGACCAGTATCTCGAGGAGATCGCCGCCGATTACAACTACACGCTGATCCGCTTTGGCGAGAGCGTGCTCAAGTGGATGTGGACCAACCTTTTCGACGGTGTCGAGGTGGACATGGAGAGTCTCGCCCGGGTGAAGAACGTGTCCCGCCACAACACCATCGTTTACATTCCCTGCCACAAGAGCCACATCGACTACCTGATCCTGTCGTTCATTCTCTTCGACAACAGCATGTACACGCCGTTCATCGCGGCTGGAAAGAACCTCGCCTTCTGGCCTCTGGGACCCATCTTCAGGCGGGGAGGGGCCTTCTTCATCCGGCGGAGCTTCAAGGGGCTGAAGTTTTACGCCGAGGTGTTCTCCCTCTACGTCAAGACGATGGTACAGCTGGGGCACAACATCGAGTTCTTCATCGAAGGGGGGCGAAGCCGCACGGGAAAGATGGTTCTTCCCAAGCTGGGGTTGCTGGCCATTCTGCTTCAGGCTGTCGAGGAGGGGTTCTGCGACGATCTGGTTTTCGTGCCGACGTCCATCTGCTACGACCGGATTCCCGAGGAAGATGCCTACGCCAAGGAGGTTTCGGGGGGAGCCAAGGTGGACGAGAACATCGGGCAGCTGGTCCGGGCGCGTCGCTTCCTCAAGAAGCGCTATGGCCGGGTTTACGTGCAGTTTGCCGAGCCCATGTCCTACCAGCGATACATCGAGCGCCGGAATCTGGACCTGAAGAAGCTCCGACCACGTGACCGCCATGCCATGTACAGAGACTTCGCCTACCGCATCATCAACAGCATCAACCAAGCTTCGCTGGTGACCCCTCACGCCCTCGTGGCTTCGGCCCTGCTGTCGGCATCGCGGGGCGGAGTGTCCATGGGCGAGTTCCATGAAGTGTGCCGCCAGTTTCACGACTTCCTGACGGACCGGGGCATCGGACTCTCCAAAACGTTCCGGAGCTATGATCTCGCCGTGGCTGAGACTCTTTCGGATTTCGAGCGGAGCAAGGTCATCGGCAAGCTCAAGGATGAGGACGACGATCTCGAGGAGGAAGTCTACACCATCGATGATGGCAAGCGGCTGACCCTTGAATATTACAAGAACAACATCATCCACTTTTTGCTTCCAGCCGCTTATGTGGCCACCTCGATCCTTGCCCAGCAGACCTTCAGATTCAGCGTCGCCCAGATTTTGGAAGACGTGGCGTTCATGAAGAGCTTCTTCAAGTACGAGTTTGTGTTCGACAACGAGCTCGGGGATGAGGATCTCATCGCCGGGGTGCTCCAGATCTTCGAGCGGAGGGACTGGCTGCATCGACTGGGGGAGAACGATCAGCCTTTCATCCTGTCCCACAACGGTCACAGGGCGGCCAATGCATTCCACGGGCTTCTCAGGAGCTATTTCGAAGGCTACTGGCTGGTCCTGAGGGCATTCAGGTACCTTCAGAAGAAGCCCTGCACGGAAAAGGACTTCATGAAGAAGGTCTTCAACCTGGGTCAGAAAACCTTGAAGCTCGACCTCATCGAGCGGCCCGAGTCGGTTTCCAAGATCATGTTCGGGAATGCGCTCAACTACTACCTGGAGCGCGGGCTCATCGAAAAGAAGGTCGAGGAGGACAAGGGGAAGGAGAAGGGACAGGAGTACTTTGCCGACACGGGGGACCGTCTCCTCATTCAGGACTACAGCCGTCAGATCAGCCGATTCCTGAGGTCGCCGCGATTCACCCTCCAGTGAGATTTCTCTGGTGCTCGAAGGCGGTTTGTTCTAAGAGTTTCTTCGCCCGTGAATCACTCGCACCGCAAGGGCGCGAAGAACGTAAGGGGTTGGCACTCGGGGCAAGCCCTCCCGGGTGGGGCTTGGGCTGGTGCGGGGGGTAGCTGTTAGAGGCTCGCAACTTGTTTTTGGCAACGGAGGCTTTGAAATGGAGATCAGAATCGAGCCCGCGGATTCCGCCAGGCGGCGTCCGAAACCTGGAGACGACAGCAAGCTCATTTTCGGCAAGACGTTCAGCGATCACATGTTCCTCATGAATTACGTCACAGGCAAGGGCTGGATGGATCCTCGAGTCGTACCCTACCAGACCATGGCCATGGATCCGGCGGCCATGGTGCTCCACTATGGTCAGGGCATCTTCGAGGGGCTCAAGGCTTACCGTTGCAGGGATGGGCGGATCACTCTCTTCAGACCGGCCAAGAACTGCGAGCGCATGAACCGTTCAGCCCGGCGCCTGTGCATGCCCGAAATCGATGTGGATTTCCAGCTCAGCGCCATCCAGGCTCTCATCAAGCTGGATGCGGAATGGATCCCGCGCAGTCTCGGATCCTCCCTGTACATCCGCCCCACCATGATCGCCAGCGAGCCGGCCCTGGGTGTGCGGCCAGCCAATGAATACATCTATTTCATCATCACCGGTCCCGTGGGAGCTTACTATCCCGAAGGCTTCAATCCCATCGGCATTTATGTCTCCGACGAATTTGTGAGGGCCGTCCGGGGGGGAGTTGGGGAATCCAAGACCATGGCCAATTACGCGGCGAGCCTGTTCGCGGCCGAGATGGCCAAGAAGAAGGGGTTCACCCAGGTGCTGTGGCTCGATGCCGTTGAGCGCCGCTACATCGAGGAAGTGGGGACCATGAACATCTTCTTCCGAATTGGTGACGAGCTGGTGACACCGCCCCTCACCGGCTCCATCCTGCCGGGAGTCACCAGAGACTCGGTCATCCAGATGGCGAGCCACTGGGGCATCACGGTCCATGAGCGCATGATCAGTATCGACGAGGTCATCGGGGCCATCGAGTCGGGGACTATGAAGGAGATTTTCGGTACGGGCACCGCCGCTGTCATTTCCCCCGTGGGCTCCATCAGCTACAAGGGCGAGAGCTTCCGGATCGGAAACGGGGGGGTCGGAGAGCTTTCCAAAAGGCTCTATGACGAGATTGTGGCCGTCCAGTATGGGGAAAAGGAAGATCCCTTCGGGTGGGTGCATGTCGTGAGCGTGTGAGGCCCGATGATCCCCCTGGGCATGGGACACTCAGTCTGGACTGCTGGAGAGGCGGGAGAGCCGGGAGTCGGCAAGGGGCTCTTGGAGGGTCTTTCGTGCTGCCTTTTGGACTCCGACGATGAATCTGATAAAGGGTATTGAATTCCCCAAGGGGGATGGTTACTATCATTTCGTAAGGTTGACTGTATGTCGCCTTCTCCTAACCCCTCCTGACCCCGTTCAGCTTTCCCCCTCCGGCTGAACGGGGTTTCCTTTTGGAGCGACCCCTTCAGCTCGTTTGTGCTATGATGCTGATCATTGGGAAGTTCTGCCGTTCCCATGAGATCCCGAGACTATCGCTCATCGAGCACTTCCCATCCTGATGCTTGACCCGAACATTTTGGAGGACGCGAGAGCGTGAAAACCTGGCTGGTTACGGGAGGGGCCGGATTCATCGGCTCCAATTTCGTCCTGAGGGCTCGGTCGCGGGGGCTGGCCCGCATCATCAACCTGGATCTTCTGACTTACGCCGGAAACGTTCACAATCTGGACTGTCTGCGCGAAGATCCTGACCATGTCTTCGTGCGGGGAGACATCGGTGATCGTGATCTGATCGGGGAGCTTCTGGGCCGATATCGACCGGATGCGGTGCTCAACTTCGCCGCGGAAAGCCATGTGGACCGCTCCATCGACGGCCCCGACCCCTTCATACAGACCAACGTCGTGGGGACCTTCACGCTGCTCAAGGAGGGTCTCCGCCACTGGCGGGGTCTTTCAGTGGCGGAGCAGGCTGGCTTCCGTTTTCTGCACGTTTCCACTGACGAGGTGTACGGCTCCCTGGGTCCCGCGGATCCTGCCTTCAGCGAGTGCACGCCCTACGCCCCCAGCAGCCCGTACTCGGCGTCCAAGGCCGCGGCCGACCATCTGGTGAGAGCCTACCACCATACCTTCGACCTCCCCACCTTGACGACGAACTGCTCCAACAACTACGGCCCCCGGCAGTTTCCGGAGAAGCTCATCCCCCTCATGATCCTCAACGCCCTCGAGGGCAAGTCCCTGCCCATCTACGGCGACGGACTCAACGTCCGGGACTGGCTCTACGTCGAGGACCATTGCGCGGCCATCGAGCAGGTCCTGTTCGAGGGGCGGCCGGGCGAGGCGTACAACATCGGCGGTGCATGCGAGCTGACGAACCGTGAGGTGGTGCGTGCCGTCTGTGGAGTGCTGGACGAGCTTCGGCCTAGATCCCCCTACAGGCCCCACGATTCGCTCATCACCTTCGTCAAGGACCGCCCTGGGCACGACCGTCGCTATGCCATCGATTCGACGAAGGTCCGATCCGAGCTGGGGTGGCATCCCGAGGAGACCTTCGAGACGGGCTTGAGAAAGACCGTCGAGTGGTATCTGCGGCATGCGGATTGGGTGCAATCCATTCAGAGCGGCGAGTACCAGGATTGGATCCGCAGGCAATACGGCGAGCCGTGAGCCGCTGGTCGCCCTGGCGCGAGTGTGACGGCAGGGGTACGGAACCTTTGGGAAGTCCTTTCCCGGGCACCCCACCTTCCCCGCCACCGTACTTTCCTGGCGAGATGGTCATTTCAGCTGAAAGGATCCTTGATGATCAATGTGCTGAGAGGAAATGCCTGTGGCAGTCTGAGGCAGGGTGAGCTTCCCCGGGGGCTCAAGGGCATCATCCTGGCCGGGGGCTCCGGGACCCGTCTCTACCCCATCACGCGCGCGGTGAGCAAACAGCTGCTGCCGGTTTACGACAAGCCCATGATCTACTACCCACTTTCGGTGCTCATGCTGGCCGGAATCCGGGACATCCTGGTGATCTCCACGCCCGTGGACCTTCCGCGCTTTCAGGCTTTGCTGGATGACGGGAGCCAATGGGGGGTGCGCTTCACCTACGCAGAGCAGCCCCATCCGGGAGGGCTCGCCCAGGCCTTCATCATAGGGGAATCGTTCATCGGCCGGGACCGGGTGTGCCTGATCCTGGGGGACAATATCTTCTACGGGCACGGTTTTCAGCAGACACTGAGACAGGCGGCATTCTTTGAGACGGGTGCGGTCGTTTTTGGCTACTGGGTGAGGGATCCCGAGCGCTACGGCGTGGTCGAGCTCGATGACCAGTGCCGGGTCATGAGCCTCGAGGAGAAGCCCGAGCGGCCCAAATCCCCCTATGCCGTCCCCGGACTTTATTTTTACGACAGTCGGGTGGTTGAAATCGCTTCGCGGCTGCGCCCTTCGCCCCGGGGGGAGCTGGAGATCACCGATGTCAACCTCGAGTACCTGAGGCGGGGGGAGCTCCGTGTGGAGATCCTCGGCCGCGGTTTTGCCTGGCTCGACACGGGCACCCATGATTCTCTCATGGAGGCCGGCGCCTTTGTGGAAACGCTGGAGAAGCGCCAGGGGCTCAAGGTCTCGTGCGTCGAGGAGGTCGCCTATCGCATGGGCTATATCGATGCGGAACAGTTGAAGCAGCTGGCCGAGCCCATGCTGAAGAACGGATATGGCCAATACCTGATGAGCATTCTGGAGGATGGATGGTGAGAAGCGGGGCCCCCTCCGGGGCAGGGCCGAGGACGCGCCAGTGCCGCTGATGCAAACCCGCTGGCCTGAGCCAGAGACGGTTCCTTGGGCCGGGGGAAGCCTGTCCTTGCCTGCCCATGCCGCCGGTGAGCCCCCCCATGGTTCGTGCCACCCGTTGAGCCATCTGCACCGGCGTGACAGCGCTTTCGCGGTCGGGCTATTCCTTGGGGCCAAAAAGCTCGAGAGGCTCCGCCACTGGCGGGGTCTTGGGAGCGGACTCAGAGGTCTGCGCGGCAGGCCTGGCTTTCTTCCGAACGGGGAGCTTCCTGACTCGCCTGGGCTGTCGCTGGGCGGTTTTGCGGGGGGAAGGGCGGCGGTTTTCCTCGGGGACACGGAGCCCCACGAAGGAAGCGGGCATGGGGACTGTCGTGATCATGAGGTGTTTGGGAATGAGGATCACTTCGTTGACCCGGACGGCATCGGATCCATCGCCGCCATTCCATGCGGCCAGGGTCGGCCAGTTTTCCCCGTCGCCCGTGTACCAGGCGGCGATGACCGACAGACTCTCCTGGGGCCACTGAACCGTGTGAAGATAAACGTCCGAGGAATCTTCCACCGCCGGATCCCCGGACGCTTGAGGCTGCTCGTCCGGGCCCGTCCACCCCGATGCGAGGATCGCCCAGGGGGCAAAAACACTCAGGAGCATCCGCAGCAACAGCCCTGCGGCGAGAGAGCGCGCCAACAGGTACGTCGGCTCTCCGCTCATCAGGCTCCCCTTTTCAATCTTTCGAGGTACTCCGCCGCCTGTCGGTTATGCGGATTAGCCGCGAAGGCGCGCTCCAGGGAGCGGATGCACTCCCTGGTCTTGCCCTGGATCCTCTGCACCATGGCCAGGTTGAAATAGGCCTCGTCCACAAAGGGAGGGGCCAGCTCCACCGTCCGCCGGTACATCTCCTCGGCGCGGGCGAAATCCTCCATCCTCGCATAGAGAAAGCCCAGGTTGAAGTGGGCTTCCGGGTAGCTCGCGTCCGCCCGGATAGCTTTCTCGTAGTGCTCGACGGCGGTGGGATACTGCTTCCGCCTGGTGTGCAGCTTTCCCATCTCGAAATGGGCACGTGCGTTGGATGAATCCAGCTCGATGCATCGCCCGATGAGCTGCATTCCCATCCGTGGATGGCTTCGAGAGAGACGTATCCCTTCCTGGAGGAGAGCATCGGCGTAGGGAGCGGCCACTTCCCCCAGCAATCCAGGGTTTTGGGTGAGCAGCTTTTCGAAGAGCAGCAGAGCTTTCCCGAAGGAACGGTCCTCCACGGCCTGCAGGGCTTCCTGGACCTGGTCCCCATGAGGATTCTGGACGGGACTCGGGAAGACCAGAAAGACCGTGAGCCATACGCAACAGGCGAGGGCTGCGAGGAGGGGCTTTGGAGCCTTGATGGTCCAGGCTTTGCCGAGTGCCCCGCTGCCAGGCGGCTTCCGTGGACGGGCCCTCGCTTTCCGGCTGTGGAGGGTGATTCCGAGCCGGGGCTCCCATCGGTTCAGGAGGCCGAGAAGAGTCTCTGCCCGCGGCTTGCCGCGCAATCCTCCGGAATCTTCCGACCCCGGCAGGAGCCGAATCCGCCGGGCCAGGCTCTCGGAGCTCAGCCTTTCGAACCGCGATGTCAGGCAATGCTCGAGCCGAGCGTGCATCTCGGCGCAGGATGCAAAACGCTCCTCTGGCTGCCGCGCCATGGCGGTCCGCAAAATCGCAATGACGTCTTCCGGCAGCTCCGGAGCCAGGCACCGCGGGGGAGTGTACTCGCATCTCCGGACCCGTTGATATGCGTCGCGGACGTCTCCGTGAAACGCCTGCTGGCCGGTGACCATCTCGTGGAGCAAGGCGCCGATGGAGAAAATATCCGAGCGTCGGTCCACGGGAAGACAGCAGGCCTGCTCAGGGGACATGTAGCGGACCTTTCCCTGGAGCGTGCCCATCCTCTCGGTACGGGACCGCGCCGTCATCCTGGCGATCCCGAAATCCAGAACCTTCACCTCCCCAAGGCGCGTGATCAGAACATTCTGGGGGTTGATGTCGCAGTGGATGATGCCCAGGGGGGCGCCGGACATGTCCTTGAGGTTATGGGCATACTCGAGGGCGGCGCAGATGCGCGAAGCGACGGTGAGGGAGCATTCGAGGGGCAACGGCTGGTGAGAGCCGGCTCGGTTCAGAATGGCCTTCAGGTTATCTCCCCGAAGGTATTCCATGGAGATGAAGTAAGTGCCGTCCACACTCCCGAAGTCAAAAACCTGCACGATATTGGGGTGGCTCAGCAGGGCGGCGAGCCGGGCTTCCTCCATGAACATGGCCAGAAAGTCGGGATTGCGGCTCAGATGCGGCTGG
>JALOPI010000062.1 GCA_025453975.1 Syntrophobacteraceae bacterium | reverse complement strand
GTGAGTAGTTCTTTCGTTTCTTCTCCATGGTGGACTTCCTCCGTCAATTAATAGTTATCTCGTACGAAGGAAAATTCCAATTCCGTCTGAAGCGGAACAAGAAAAGGTCAAATGGGCCCGCTCCAAAAGCTGCTTCCTCCACCGGTTGATCATGGCAGAGTGAACCCCGTAAGCTGATGAGAGCTCGGCCAAGGTCCGATCTTCCCGCAGTGACTCCAGAGCTACCTTGGCCTTGAATTCCGCATTATAATGTTTGCGTTGCATCGATCCTTCTTTCCCTCCATTTGGGTTCCCTGTTTCGACCTCCATCGAAGCTTAACAGGCTGTCCAAATTTTGGGGGAAACTATACAGGACAAAATCGATTTCAGGACAAAATCGATTTCAGTAATCTAGAGGAGCCAACACCTCCTGTAAATCGGAAGATGCAGAACGCCATCAGATCGGCAGACATTGGGCATCGATGCGCATCCCTGCCTTGTCGAAGCGGTAGGCTACTCTGCCCCACTCGCCCACCAAGAGCCTCCTCACAGTAGGTGCGCACATGTATGAAAGCGGGTACTCGCCCCAGAACGCAAAGACGAGGCTCATCGGAGTTGTGGGAAAGGGAACCTATTTTTAGGTGGCCGTGGGAATGGTAGACGAGAGCGGTCGGGCATCTCTCCTGAACGTCGTGAAAGCCATGTCGAGCCGCAACTGTGCGCGTAATGTGCGCGTAACCCTGAACCAACAGAAAAGGGGCTACGAGTCGTCCTCGTAACCCCTTGATTTTTCTGGTGCCGAAGCGGGGACTCGAACCCCGACAGGCGTACGCCCACTAGACCCTGAACCTAGCGCGTCTACCAGTTCCGCCACTTCGGCCGACAAAAACGTTGCTTTTCAGTGAACGAGAACGTATTCTAAATTTCTTTATGTGTCAAGGTACTATTTTCGAAGCGCTGGAGGCTCACTGACTCTTTATGCAAGTCATCACCGGTATCGAGAACATTCGCAGGCCACTCATCCACCCCGCTCTCACCATCGGCAACTTCGACGGCGTCCACCTCGGACACCAGGCACTTTTCAGCAAAGTCAGGGACTGGGCCGAGCGGCTCAAGGGCCAGTCCGTCGTCATGACGTTCCACCCTCACCCCCTGGCATTTTTCAGGCCCGGCAACGGCCCGGCCTTCATCACCACCCACGAGCGGAAGCTCGAGCTCATCGCCCAGGCGGGCATTGAAGTCACCATCGTGGTTCCTTTCGAGGAGACCTTTGCCCGGACTTCCGCCACCCAGTTCGTTCAGGATCTCCTCGTGGACCGGATCGGCATCAAGGCCATCGTCGTGGGTCACGACTACCGCTTCGGCAAGGGGCGGGAGGGGGACATCGATTTTCTCCGCCGGATGGGCGAGCGGCATGCCTTTGACGTGGACGCGGTCTCGGGCATCGATGTGGAGGGAACCCTCGTCAGCAGCACGCTGATCCGCCAGTGCATCCAGGGCGGAGACCTTCGGGAAGCCGCCCGTCTCCTGGGACGACCCTACGAGATCAAGGGCGCCGTGGTCCCCGGCCGCAACCGTGGAGCGAGACTGCTCGGGTTTCCCACGGCCAACATCGACATGGCCGGGCACGCCGCGCCCCGGCGGGGGGTCTACGCCGTGAGGGTGGAAATCGACGGCCGCCTGCACGGTGGGGCCGCAAACCTGGGCTACAATCCCACCTTCGGGGACACCGCCCTCTCCCTCGAAGTGCACATCCTGGATTTCAACGAGGACATCTACGGCAAGACCATCACCGTTCGTTTCATCGACCGCCTGCGGGACGAGCAGAAGTTTTCCGGGCTGGAGGAGCTGGTGCGGCAGATCTCGCTGGACGTGGAGCGAGCGCGGGAGATCCTCATCGCCTGATCCAGCGCGGCGCATCCCCCGCCCCGACCGAAGCTCGTCCCGGAAAGCCTCCGGGTCGCTGCCGTTAAAGGGGTGGGGGGAGGGGCTCCAGCTCTTCCCCCTCGTCCTCCTGACCCACATCACCCTGGACCTGAGCCTCGGCTCCGCCGCCACCGGCAGGGGCCCACTCACTCCAGATGCCCCGTACCTCCCGCTGCATGGCCTCAATGAGGGGCCCCAGTGTCCCGCTGGACAGGGCCGAAATGGCGATGGCCCCGTAGCGCCTCACCTGCTCTTCCAGGAGGAGCGGCTCCACCAGGTCGGCCTTGTTGAACACGAGCAGGACGGGCTTCCGGTCCAGCTCCAGCTGCTCCAGGATGCGGCGGACGGCGGCCATCTGCTCATCGAAGCGCGGATTGCTGATATCGACCACGTGCAGGAGGAGATCGGCGTCGTCCAGCTCCTCCAGGGTTGCGCCGAAGGCTTCCATGAGGTCCTTGGGCAGATCGCGGATGAACCCCACCGTGTCGGTGATGATGACCTCCCGGTCCTCGGGGAACCGAAGGCGCCGGCTGCTGGGATCCAGGGTGGCGAAGAGCTTGTCCTGGACGAAGACCGCGCTGTGGGTCAGCGTGTTCAGGAGCGTGGATTTCCCCGCGTTGGTGTAGCCCACGATGGAGATGGTGGGGAGGTCCTTGCGGACTCTCCGCGACCGCCTCTGCCCCCTGTTCTTGCGAACCACATCCAGCTGCCGCTCGAGATGGGCGATGCGGTCCTTGGTCCGCCTGCGGTTGATCTCCAGCGTGGTCTCTCCGGGTCCCCGCGTCCCGATTCCCCCCGTCAGGCGGGAGAGGGCGTCGTCCTTGACGCCGAGGCGAGGAAGCAGATACTTCAGCTGCGCCATTTCCACCTGGATCTTGCCCTCGCGGCTCTGGGCCCTCTGGGCGAAAATATCGAGGATGAGCTGCGTGCGGTCGATGACCCGAAGCTCCGTCATGTCGGTGATGGCCTTGACTTGCGACGGGTTGAGGTCCTGGTCGAAGATGAGAAGGTCCACCCCGCACTGGAGGGCCCGGAGCACGATCTCGCTCAGCTTTCCCTTGCCGATGAGAGTCCGCGGGCTCACGTCCCGAAGCCGCTGGATGATGACTTCGGCCGCCACGATGCCGCTGGCCCGCGCCAGCTCCACCAGCTCATCCATGGATTGCCGGGCCGTCTCCCGGTCCGCGCTGGAGACGCTCACCAGGATGGCGCGATCCTGCTGCTGCTCCGCCGGAATGGAAAACCGGCCCCGGTCCAGCTCCTCCTCCAGGGACTGCACCAGGCTCTGAAAGTCCAGGTCGGGATCGTAGCAGGGAAGAAGGGGAAGGATGTCCCACCCGGGGCCGGTCCGGGTGCTGGATGGCACCAGGTGAGCCACTTCCAGCTGGGTGGCCCCTCCGTGCTGGTCCACCCGTACGGCGGCGATGCAGTCCAGCCTCAGGAAGACCAGGTCCATGAGGTCGTCCTGGGTGAGGATCTCCTGCTGAAGATGCGTGTGGACCAGGCGAAGGCCCCGGAGGCGGGATCGGCCTTCGCGGCTTTTGGGAAGGTCGGGGATGAAGAGGGAGCGGGCCCCGCCGACGAGCACCATCTCGACGGTGCCGTCGCGGGCAAGGAGCAGGCCGATCTGGCGTCCGGACTCGAAGGAAAGCCGCGCGAGATCACGGGCCAGCTCGGGAGAGATCACCTGTCTCGAGGGGACTTTTCTTCGGTAAAGCGCCTCCACCCGCTGGCGAATGCCGCTCTTGAGGCCGTGAGTGCTGCCATGAACCTTGCCGATGGGCATCCTCCTCTGGAGAGGCTTCACGCCTGGCGCTTCACGCCCGGAAAACCTCCATCAAAGCTTTCGCTCATCCACCAGCCGCACAGCCTTGCCCTCGGTGCTGGGGAGGCTGCTGGGCTCCACCAGCTCCACCCGCGGCGTGACCAGCAGCTCGCCCTTGAGCTCGTGGGTGATCTTCTTCTGGATGCGCTGCAGATGCCGCATGTCCTCGATGAACGTCCGATCCGTCACCTCGACGCGGACGATCATCTGGTCCACGTTGTTCTCCCGCTGAAGCACGATGAGGTAGTTGTTCCCCACTTCGGGAATATTCATCAAAACCTGCTCCACCTGGATGGGGAAGATATTCACACCCTTGATGATGAACATGTCGTCGGATCGGCCCTGGATGCGGTCCAGGCGCCGGTGCTTGCGCCCGCAGGCGCAGGGGCCCTTGACGATACGGGTGAGGTCCTTGGTCCGGTACCGAATGAGGGGCATGGCCTCGCGCCTCAGGCTCGTGAGCACCAGCTCGCCGACGGTCCCCTCGGGAACGGGCTCCAGGGTCTCGGGATCGAGGACCTCAACGAGGTAGGCATCCTCCCAGATGTGCAGGCCGTTCTGCTCGAGGCACTCGAAGGCCACTCCGGGACCGTTCATCTCCGAGAGGCCGTAGCTGTTGTAGGCCTTGACCCCATAAAACTCCTGGATCCGCTGCCGGATCTCCTCGGAGTAAGGCTCGGCCCCGGTATAGGCGATGCGCAGCCGCAGGTCCCGCCTGGGGTCCACCCCCATGGCCGTCATGATGTCCATGAGGTGCAGGGCGTAGCTGGGGATGATGTGGATCACGGTGGTGGAAAAATCCAGCATGAGCTGAATCTGTCGCTTGCTGTTGCCGGCCCCCGCGGGGATGGTGAGGAGTCCGAGACGCTCGGCCCCGTAATGGAAGCCGAGGCCGCCGGTGAAGAGCCCGTAGCCCATCATGTTCTGAAAGGTGTCGCCGGGGCGCGCGCCCGTCATGTGCATGCAGCGGGCCATGAGGTCCGCCCAGGACTCCAGGTCTCCCCGGGTGTAGAACATGGCCGTCGCCTGGCCCGTGGTGCCCGAGGAAACGTGAAGCCGCACGAGGCGCTCCTTGGGCTCGCACAGGAAACCATACGGATACGCATCCCGCAGGTCCTGCTTCGTCGTGAGGGGAAGCCGCGCGACGTCCTCCAGGCTCTCCAGGGAGGCGACCTCAAGGCCAAGGCCCTTGAAACGCTTCTGGTAGAATCCACACTGCGAAACCCGCTCGAGGGTCTGCTTCAGGCGATAGAACTGAAGGGCCTGGATCTCCGAATCCGAGAGGGTCTCGACGGATTCATCCCAGTACTTGCCGGTTTTCTTTCTGATCTCATGAGTGACCACGGAGCTTCCTTCGTTGTGATGCGCTGCCCAAGCCCGATATTCCAGGCGATCAAGAGCCCAGTGCGAGATTTTCGAACCGAGTGTAGGACTTGATGTAGGCGAGCTTGGCCGTTCCCGTGGGGCCGTTGCGCTGCTTGCCGATGATGACCTCGGCCACGCCCTGGTCGGAGGATTCCTTCGAGTACATCTCGTCACGGTAAATGAACGCAATGACATCGGCGTCCTGCTCGATGGCGCCCGATTCCCGGAGGTCGCTCAGCTGCGGCCGCTTGTCTTGCCGCTCCTCCACTTTGCGGTTGAGCTGGGAAAGGGCGATGACCGGAATGAAAAGCTCCTTGGCCAGGGCCTTCAGCGACCGCGAGATCTCGGAAATCTCCTGCTCACGCCGCTCGGTTCCTTCGCGCCCCCGCATGAGCTGCAGGTAATCGACCACGACCATGCCCAGCCCGCGCTCGGCCATCATGCGCCGGGCCTTGGCCCTGAGCTCCAGGGCGGAGATGGCCGGCGTGTCGTCGATGAAGATGGGGGCCTCCATGAAGGCGCTGGCGGCCTGGATCATCTTGGCGCCTTCCTGGGCGCTGAGAAATCCGCTGCGGATCTTCTGGGAGTCCACGCGGGCCTCGGAGCACAGGAGCCTCATGGCCATCTGCTCCTTGCTCATCTCCAGGGAGAAGAAGCCGACGGGGATCCCGCTGTCGATGGCGGCGTTCCGGGCGATGTTCAGGGCCAGGGCGGTCTTGCCCATGCTGGGGCGGGCCGCGATGATGATGAGGTCCGACGGCTGAAAACCGGCCGTGAGCTTGTCGAGCTCGGCGAAGTGGCTGGGAACGCCCGAAACGCCGTGATACTCGTGGAATTTCTCGATGATCTCGACGCTCTTTTTGATCACGTCCTGGATGGGGTGATAACTGGTGCGGATGCTGCGCTCGGTGACGGAGAAGATGGTGGCTTCGGCGCTGTCCAGGACCTCCTCGACGCTCTTGCCGCCCCCATAGCAGTGGGCGGTGATTTCATTGGCGGCCTGGATGAGGCGGCGGAGAAGGGCCTTCTCCTTGACGATCCGGGCGTAGGCGGCAACGTTGGCGGCGGAGGGAACGAGCTCGGTCAGGGTGGCCAGGTACGTGGCTCCCCCCACGGCTTCCAGCTCATTGCGCTCGGAAAGCAGCTCCGCCACGGTGATCAGGTCTATGGGCTGGTTGCCCTCGAAGAGCAGCTGACAACCGTGGAACAGGGTGCGGTGAGCCTCCCGGTAGAACTCGTCACCCCTGAGGATCTCCACTACCGAAGGAAAGCTCTCTCCGTCGATGAGAAGCCCCCCCAGCAGGGACTGTTCGGCCTCGATCTGCTGAGGAGGGATTCTCTGGAGCTCATCGGAGATGCTGCTCTCCATGGCCCTATTCTTCCTTTTCGACGACCAGCCTGATCTGGGCCGAGATCTGGGCATCCACGCGAACGGGGACCTTCACCTCGCCCAGCTGCTTGACGGGCTGGTCGAGGAGGATATCCTTGCGCGCGACGTCGTATCCCTTTTCGGCCAGGGCCGCGGCGATGTCCGATGTGCTCACGGACCCGTAAAGCTTATCCTCCTCGGCCACCTTGCGGTGCATGACGATGCTCACCTGGCTCAGCTTCTCGGCCAGGGAGAGCATCTCCTGGCGAACCTTCTCCCGCTTCTGGGCCAGAACCCGCTTGCGGTGATCCAGCTCGCGCACGTTCCGGCCCGTGGCTTCCATGGCGATCCCCTTGGGGAGGAGGTAATTCCGGGCGTAGCCGGGTGCGACATTGACCACCTGCCCGATCTCACCCAGGTCCGCGATATTTTCCGTCAAAATGACTTTCATGTCTCACTCCTGTCGATTTTTATCATTCCGGGCTTTGTGCGGGCTCCGACGGCCTGGGGGAAATGCGGCGGAAGTCGAGCCACATGTCGAAAAGCCCCATGAGGACCGCACCCAGAGTGGCAAACTGCTGCAAGAGCAGGAATCCATAAATGAAAGCTCTCAGAAGCCTGGGGATCTTCCACTTGTCGGAGTAGAAGGCCACGATGGCCAGACCCTGAAAGAGATAAACGGTGCTCAGCACGATGAGGAGGTTCAGAGCCACGATCCTCCCGGTGCCGTCGGACAGGATCATGACGAAGCCGGCCCCGATGACACACCAGACCAGCTTCTCGGGTGCCTTCCACTGGGACCATTCGGGCCAGGGAGGCAGCGCCACCCCGTGAATCCTGCAGTACCTCCGGGCCACGAGGACGTTGAGCCAGGCCATGACCAGCGATGTGGCCATGGAGAACCCAGGCATCAGGGTCACCAGCACGGGAATGATCTGCTCCAGGGACTGCTGGATCAGCTCCCGGTCCGCCGAAGTTCCCGCATACTGCTGAAGAGCGGCGGCCACGGTCCCCTTGAGCTCCTCCTCCACCTGGGAGAAGAGAGCGCCCTCGGGGCCGCCGTTGGTCATCCAGAACGCCATGGCGCCCGCCGCAAACACGACGAGGCTGGACGCCCCAAGGGTCTTTTCGGTGGACCAGCCCTGCCGCATCCCCGATGCCAGGATGAGCCCGAAGGCCAGCATTTCGACCAGGTAGGGAATGCTCGAGCCCATTCCCAGGTAAAACAGCACCGCCGACCCCAGAGCCAGGGCGCCCCCGGGTATCCAGAGGCCCAAGGGGAGGCCCAGACGATAGAAGGTCAGGAGCGTGGGCAGCGGCGTGAAGATCCCGGCCAGGAAGCCCAGGACCGGAATCATGATGGCCGACAGAAAAAAAAGAAGCGTCGCCGCAATCCCCAGGGCAAACTCTCGCCTGGTGGCCGGGCTGGCGCCGTGAATGCCGTGATCGTTCCCCTCGGCCATGAATCTTCCCGAGCCGCCGATGCCGGCATCGACATCGGCGGCTCACCGCCTCAGATGGTCTGGACGGTGGTGAAGGGCATCAGGGCAATCTGCCGGGCCCTCTTGATGGCGAGGGTCAGCTCGCGCTGGTGCTTGGCGCAGTTCCCCGAAATACGGCGGGGAACGATCTTCCCCCGCTCCGTGACGAAGTAACGAAGGGTCTTGGAGTCCTTGTAGTCTATCCGGAGCTCGTTATCCACACAGAATCTGCAAACCTTGCGACGATGAAATGTACGTCTTTTTCGGCGAATCACCATATCCCTACTCCCTCACTCAGGCGTGCATGCAGCCACGGGTCAACATCCGGCACGGCGAAACGGCCAGGGCTAGGCCTCCTCGTTTCCGCCTTCCATCGCATCCTCTTGCCCCGATTCTTCCCCAGCCTCGGACTCCTCGGGAACCGCCGCGACTTTCCCTTCCTCCGCCTCGACAACGGGAGGCGAGGCGGCGGCAGCCTTGCGGGCGGCTTCCTTCTCGGGATCGTACTTGTCGTCCAGCTTCACCGTGATGAATTTGAGGATGCGCTCATCGAGCCGCATGTTGCGCTCGAGCTCGGCCACAAGCTCGGGCCCCCCGGCATACTCCATGAGGACGTAATGCCCCCGGGTACGTTTCTGCACGGGATAGGCGAGCTTCTTCTTTCCCCACGGGGTGTACTCCAGAACACTGCCCCCGTTGTTGGAAATGACGTTTTTGAGCTTTTCGTCGATGACCGAGTTGACCTCGTCGGTCAAGTCGGGATCGACAATGAAGAACGTCTCGTACTTTCTCATGTTTCCATTCCTCCTCGTGGGTTGGCAGCCCCTCCCGTCGCTTCGGTCGGAGCAAGGAGCCTGACGCTCGAAAACGAGACTGCTAGCACACGAAATGGAAAAGCGTCAAGGATAATCTTGGATTGGCGCCGGACCCCACCCTTGGGGCCCCCTGGCCGTTGTGGATGGAGGGACGAAGCAGGCGTGCACGGCTTCCGTAGAGGCCCGGACCGTGTCCGGACCGTCAGGGAGCGGCGGGACGGGCGGGCGGCACGAATTCGAACAGGAGCTCGTTGGGCCTGGCCCAGCCCAGCTCCTGTCTCACGATCTTCTCGAGGCTCCTGGGGTCGTTCTTGAGGGCCTGGATGCGGTTGAAGGTCCTGCGGTTCTGCTGCCGGAGGGTGCCGACCTTGGCGGCCAGCTCCTCCACCTGCCGGTTCTGCTGCCGATAACCCGGAAGTCCGCGGTCCGAAAAGAAAATGGCATGGAACAGCACCAGGTTCAGGGTGAGGATGATCACCAGCAGAGCCTGCAGAATGCTGGTCCCCGGAAGATCGAGGTCCGGAAAACGTAGCCTGAAGGACTGCCTCATGGATCGAGCCTGACTGGTCATCCTTTTTCCTCCTTCCACTTCGAGGTCATGCCCTGGCGCGGAGCCCGGCTCCTGGACAATCAGGCGCCCCCCATGGCTTTCTCGGGAATCCGAACCGATGGAAACAGCCGCGGGTCGGTGTGCGGCAGGAAGGTGGCGCCCCGAAACTCATTCATGAGCTCCATGTTCACGTTGAGCTCGATGTAGGTGATGATGCTGCACACCCGATCCAGCTCTCCCAGGAGAGACCGGTCCAGGAGGACCATGGCCGCTCCGCGCCCCGCCGTGTTGCCGAGCCCCTCGTAGGTCTCGAGGGGGAGGTCCGGGATCATACCGATGCGAATCGCCATGGCGGGGTCGATGTAGCTGCCGAAGGTTCCGGCGACATAAAACCTTTTCAGATCCTGGAAAGTCAGACCCACCTTGCGGATGATCACCGAAAGGATGGTGTACATGGCGGCCTTGGATTTCAGAAAGATTCCGACATCGATGTCGGAGATGACGATGTCGCGGCCATCGGCGCTCTCCCGCGCCGGAGCCACCACATAGGTCATGCCGTCGTCCGATGGCCTGATGCGGGGCGAATCCAGGCGAGGGTTGATGCGTCCCTGCACGGTCAGGATGCCGGCGGCGAACATTTCGGCCATGAGGTCGATGAGCCCGGATCCACAGATCCCCGCCGGGGCCACATCCCCCAGCACGCGGTAGGAGGCTTCCAGGGTGTCGGGATCGATGCGGACGCGATCGATGGCTCCCGGAGCCGCCATCATGCCCCTCTCCACCACCCCTCCCTCGAGGGCCGGGCCCGCCGCGCCGGCACAGGCAATGAGCCAGTCCCGGTTTCCCACCACCACCTCGGCGTTGGTTCCCACATCGACCAGGATCTTGACCTCCTCCGAGCGGTGAAGCCCCGCGGCCAGGATGCCGGCGGTCAGATCGCCTCCGAAATAGGATCCCACGTTGGGAAAGACATGGACCAGGGCTCGCGGATGGATATGGAGGCCGAGGTCCGTCGCCCGGAAAAAGGGGAAGCGGTTGGCAGCGGGAATATAAGGCTCCCTGCAGATGCCGCGGGGGTCCAGGGCCAGCAGGAAATGGCTCATGGTGGTGTTTCCGGCGACGGCCAGCGCATACACCCCCTCCGGAGGCAGGCCATGAGCCCCGGTGAGTCGCCGGATGCTCTCGTTGAAGGTGGCGACGAGGAGCCTTTGCAGCTCCAGTCGGCCCGGTTCCTGACGCGCGAAGAGGATCCGCGTGAGGATATCCTCCCCGTGGGGGATCTGGGGATTGTCCGCCGAGGTCTCGCCCAGGATCTCCCGGGAGCGGAGGTTCAGAAGATAGAACGCCAGCCGGGAAGTTCCCAGATCGACCCCGATTCCCAGGGGAGGGTCCGGCGCGAGGCCGGGTATGATGTCGATGAGCTCCCAGTGGCACGGCGTGTATCCCAGAACCGCCGTCACCGCGAAATCACCCTGACGGATCCGACCCAGCAGGGCTCCGAGGCCGGCGGGCTGCACCTGGATCGGAGCGTAGCCCATTTCCCCGAGCTTCCGAAGGAGCCGATCGAGATCGCCGGTGTTGTCATCGAGACGGGGAGCCGGCAGCTCGACGGGAATGGCTTCAACCAGGGGAAGATCTTGAAGCCATTCGGGGATAGTCACTGACATGAATGCGCTCGCGTCTGAAAAAAGTCACCAGCCGAAGGACTTTGCCGGGCGGGACACCTCCCTCGGCGCGGGTGCGCCGCTGCCTCCCTCGATCCACGGCGCTCAAACCATATCCCATTGGAATCATAATATTATAGCTCCTATAGCAGAAGCCGCGAGGGAATGCCACAGGATAATGGGGCTTCACATCGCGGTCATCGCGGCCAGCGTCCCATTCGGGACCGGCGTGGGGAGCTCTTCCGGAGCACGCCCCTGGAGCAGGCTGAGGCACCGTCGTGCCGATGCGGAATCCAGGAAGCCCACCATCGTTCCATATTGGCCCATGCCAGAATGGCATCATCCCCGGGGAGGTTTACGGAATCACATTCTGGAGTTAACTTATGCCAAAATGGCATGATTGAAGGAGGGGCCCGTGATGGGGCCCGGCAAGGGAAATCCTTGATGGGTCCCGAAGTACGGTCTTCTATCCATTTCGGCTCGAGTCTTGCCAACAGGAAGCGTTATTCGGGAATACCCTGACGGCGGACTTCACCTGGGATTGGGATGAGTGTGAGCGAATCGCAAATCGAGACAAGGCCCAAGAGAATCCTCATCGTGGAGGATGACCACCTGATCCGCTACGTGCTGGAGGAGAACCTCCTGGCACAGGGCTACCGCATTGCCGGGGCCGTCCCCAGCGGCGAGGAGGCCCTTCGGAGGGTGGAAACCGATGCGCCGGACCTGGTCCTCATGGACGTCATGCTCGAAGGGGCATGGGACGGCATCGTGACTGCCGAGATGATCCGAAAGAGCGTCGATATTCCCATCATCTTCCTGACCTGCGACGAGTCCAGCGAAACCATCGAGCGAGCCAAGATCACATCTCCCTTCGGTTATCTGGTCAAGCCCATCCACGCGCGGGAGCTCCACGCCACCATTGCCCTGGCCCTGCACAAGGCGGACGCGGAGCGGCTCCTCCGACAATCGGAGGAGCAATACCGGGAGCTGGTGGAAAACGTCAACGAGGTCATCTACACCCTGGACGAGCAGGGTGTCGTCACCTACATCAGCCAGGCCATCGAGCCTCTGGCCGGTTACCTGCCCTCGGAGCTTCTGGGGGCCTCTCTTTTCGGCATCATCGATCCCGAGGACTTTGACAGGGGATGGAAAGGACTGGGATTCGAGGGGCTTTCGTCCATGGGACCCATCGAGCTCAGGATGGTCACTCGAAAGGCAGGGACCATCTGGATTCGCACCCATGGACGTCCCATCCGCGGCGCTGAGGGATTCAGGGGGGTTCGGGGCGTCTTCACGGACATCACCGAGCTCAAGCGCTCCCAGGAGCAGATTGAGGCCCTCAACCTGCGGCTGGACGATCAGGTGAGGGAGAAAACCCGGGAGCTCGTCGAGCGCAACCGGCAGCTCAGAAAGGAGATCGAGGATCGGCGGGCGGTGGAGAGGGAGCTTCGGCTGCTGCACTCCGCCGTGGAGCAGAGCTCGGAAGGGATCGCGATTCTGGATCCATGCGAGCAGGTTGTCTACGCCAATCCCTCCTTCGCCAGGCTGCACGGCTATTCCGGCCAGGACCTCCTGGGGCGGCACATATCCTTGCTCAGCTCGAGGGACCTGAACGATGGGGGGGACTCCCCGCCGGATGACGGGGAGGATGGGCGGACACTTCGCGAGGCATGGCAGCGCCGGCGGGACGGCACGCTCCTTCCCTGCCTCATGACTCGAGCCTCCTTCCGCGATGAAGCCACCCGCGCCGAGGGGATCATCGTCACCGTCAAGGACATCACGGACCTCAAGCAGGTCGAGATGGCGCTGAGGGAGAGCAAGGCGAACCTGAGCGCTTTTCTGGATGCCGTTTCGGAGCCGGCTTTCATGATCGATGGTCATGGGCGTCTGCTGTTGACGAACAGGACCGCCTGCGACTGGTTCCAGCGCAATCTCGAGGGAAGGAGCCCCTCGCGCCCATTCGAGCTTCTGCCGGGGCCCGTGTCCGCCGAGGCGAGGCGGCTGTTCTCCAATGCGCCGAATGCGGCGAGGCCAGCCGTCCTCGAGACCGTGGTCGAGGACCGGATCATTCAGCATCACCTCTACCCGGTTCTGGATGTGGCCGGCGGGGTGGTCCGGCTGGCGGTCCTGGCCATGGACGTCACGGAGCGACGACACCTCGAGAAACACTTCATCCAGAGCCAGAAGATGGCCTCCCTCGGCGTCCTCGTTTCAGGGCTGGCCCATGAGATCAACAACCCCAACAACTTCATCGCCTTCAACCTGCCGATCCTCAGGGACTACCTGGACCGTCTGATGCCCATCGTGGACCGGCATGTCGAGGAGCAGCCCGCCAGTCCATGGTTCGGCCTGGACTACCCCGAGTTCCGCAAGGACCTGTACAAGCTCCTGGAGAATGTGGAGCACGGTTCCGAGCGCATCAGCACCATCGTGTCGAGTCTCATGGAATCCACCCGGGACAGCCAGCCGCTGGCTCCGGTGCCCGTCGACCCGGCCCGCATCGTCCGGGAATCCTCGGAGCTCCTCCGCGAGGAGATGCAGGCACGCGTCGGGTCCTTCCATCTGAGGATCGACCCCGACCTCCCCCCGCTCATGGCGGACCCCGAAGCCTTGAGGACCCTGATCCTGCAGCTCATGCTCAATGCCATCCAGGCCGCCGAAAAGGAGAAATCCTGGCTGCGCATCGCCGTGAAACGAGACCCGGAAGCGAACGGGGGGCTGATCATCGAGGTGGTCGACAACGGGCCCGGCATGGATGAGACGATCATCCACAAGGCGTTCGATCCGTTTTTCACGACCAAGGAGCCCGGGAAGGGGACGGGTCTGGGCCTCTATGCCTGCCACAATATCGTGGAGCTCATGGGCGGAGCCATCGAAGTTCAAAGCCGGCCGCACGAGGAGACGACGTTTCGCATCCACCTGCCCACCGACTCCAGAAGAGTCGTCAAACCCACAATACTGGAAGCTCATGAGCCAGCAAATCCTCATAGTCGATGACGAACAGGACTTTTTGGACTCCGTCAGGCGGGCGCTCCTCCTGGCGGACTATCGAAATGTCGTGACGCGAAGCAGTCCCCTCGAGGCCGCCGCCCTGGTCCAGGAAGGAGAGCACTTCGATCTGGCGCTCCTGGACATGCGCATGCCGGGCATGAGCGGTTTCCAGCTCCTGGAGGTCATCAAGGGGCTGAGTCCCGAGACCGAATGCCTCATGATCACGGCCCTCAACGAAGCCAAGCTCGCCGTGGACTGCCTGAGGAAGGGGGCCTACGACTACCTGGTCAAGCCGGTGATGCGCGATGAGCTGCTCAAGACCATCGAGCGGGCGCTGGAGCGCAAGCGGCTGCTGGACATCGTCAACCTGGACAAGCGAATCGGCACGAGCGCCGCCGCCAGGAGCGCGCCCTTCGCCCCCATCGTCACGGCATCCCGATCGGTCCTCAAGGTGCTCCGGGAGGCCGAATTGCATGGAGCGAGCCATGTTCCCGTGCTCATCACCGGGGAGAGCGGGACGGGCAAGGAGCTCCTGGCCCGGGCCATCCATGAGTCCAGCCCGCGGGCCGGCAGCACCTACTCCGTCGTCAACATGGCGGCCCTGTCCGCCACGCTCTTCGATGCCGAGTTTTTCGGGCACACCAAGGGGGCGTTCACGGGGGCCGAAAGGAATCGCTCCGGCTACCTGGAAAACGCCCACCGGGGGTCGCTCTTCCTGGACGAGATCGGGAACCTGCCCCTGGAGCTTCAGGGGAAGCTCCTCCGGGTGCTCCAGGAAGGGGAGTTCACCAAGCTGGGGACCAGCAGCGCCCAGAAGGTCGACGTGCGATTCATCGCCGCCACCAACATGGACCTGGAGAAGCTCATGGCCAGGGGCGCCTTCCGCAAGGACCTGTACTATCGTCTTCAGGGGGCCTGGCTCCACCTGCCCCCTCTCCGGGAAAGGCGGGAGGACATACCCCTCCTCATCGATCATTTCCTGGGGGAGCTGTCCAGGAGCGGCCAGTCATTCCGCGTGGATCCCGAGGCCATCGGGCCGCTCCTGAGCTATGGCTACCCCGGGAATATCCGCGAGCTTCGGGCCATCATCCACTCCGCAGCCAACCTGGCCCGGGGGGACCTCATCACCCTGGAGGCACTGCCCGAAAAGCTCCGCGAGGTGGCGCCGGCTCCTCGAGCCGTGGCGGTCGGGGGGCCGTGCGCTCCCCGCTCCCTGGCCGAGGTGGAAAAGAGCCACATCCTGGAAATCTACCAGCAGACGGATGGAAACAAATCCCTGACGGCCAGGCTCCTGGACATCGGACTCAACACGCTGAGACGCAGGCTGGAGCTCTACGGCGTGCCGTGAGGCGGGTGGAAGCCCGAAGGGATCCTCGCGGCTCCCCTGTGAAAAGGGGAACGGCCGCGACCCGATCCGATACGAATTCCTCGCTTCGGGCGGTCGCTGACCGGCTGCCGGCCGATGTACGGGAAATGTTGCCGGGGCGGGTTGCATGGCCGATGGAGATGTCTATTGTATGGGGATGATCACGGACGAGTGAAGCCGACGCTGGACCGGCTGAGATTTGGCGCATGGCTGGAAAGGCTTCCCGTGTGTCTCGGGAGTTTGGACGGAGACGAAAACAGGACGAGGGCGTTCGGATGGCCTGGTCTTCGCGCATAAGGATATGAGCCGTGTCGGCCTCTTCTGAGATCGCTCATATGATGTCCGGCCCGGCAGGCGCTGTTGAGAGCCATGGCCTCGATTATCTCCAGCACCTGCGCGTCGGTGTCTTCATTTACCGCGATGGTCGCTTTGTCTTCCGCAATCGCCATCTGGCGCGGATCCATGGCTGCGACTCCCGGGAGGAGGGCTGGCCGGCCTCCTCGCCCCTGAGAGACCAGACTCTCCTGAGCCGCATGGACCAGCTCCTCTCCGGAAGCCCTCATGGAGACCAGTCCGGCCTTCCCCTGCGGATCCAGGGGCTGGACAATCGGGGTGGGGTGCTCTGGATTGAGGTGGCGATCTCCACCATCGGCCACGAGGGGCGGCCGGCGGTCCTGGGGCAGGTCATGGACGTGACCGAAGGGGTGAGGGCGCGGGAAGCCCTTCGCCGGGCCGAGCACCGCTACGGGTCCTTTCTCGATGACCTCACGGACATCGCCTACGAGGTGGACGCGGAAGGCTGCGTGACCTACGCCAACCCCATGGCCTCCAGGCTTCTGGGTCGACCTCTGGACGAGATCGTCGGCTCTCCGCTCCTCGGCCTGATGGCCGCGGAGAGCCAGGCCGAGGCCAGTGAATTCCTCTCGACCTCCCTGTCGGGGGAGGGGGCCGAGGCCGAGCTGACCCTGGTGAGCGGGCATTGCTGCCATTTCAAGAGCCGCCCCCACAGGGATGCCGGGGGCCGCGCCGACGGTTTTCGGGGCATCGCCCGGGATGTGTCCAGAAGGAACCAGATGGAGCGGCAGCTCCTCAACAGCAAGGCCATGCTCCAGGCGGTCTTCGACGGCATATCCGACCCCCTCGTGCTCCTGGACGAGGACCTGACGGTTCGCATGCTCAACCGTGCCGCCAAGGACTATTACGGCGTCGCCTGGTACGGCGATGTCATTGGAAAGCCCTGCTGGATTCTCCGCAAGGAGGGCAGGGTCGACGCCGAATGCGAGCACTGCAGGGTGCGTCAGTCCATGAGCCAGGGACGGATGCTGGTTTTCGAGCGCAAGAGCCCCTTCGTCCCCAACCGCGACGAGGAGGTCTTCCTGTACCCCCTGACGGGGAGCGCGGAGGCCGCGGAAAGAGTCATCGTCCGCATCAACGATATCACTGAGCTCAAGGCGGCCACCCGGGAGGTCATCCACCGGCAGAAGCTCGAGTCCCTGGGAGTGCTGGTTTCGGGCATCGCCCACGAGATCAACAACCCCAACAACTTCATCAGCTTCAACCTCCCCATCCTCCGGGAGTACCTGGACGCGATGATGCCCTTCATCGACGCCCATGCCGCCGGGGCGCCCGGTATGGAGTGGGCCGGCCTCCCCTATGGCGAGTATCGCAAGGATTTGTTCAAGCTCCTGGACAACATCCAGCACGGCTCCGAGCGCATCGGCGCCATCGCCTCGGACCTGCGGGCCTTTTGCCGGAAAGAGGGAGAGCTTCAGGGGCGGCTGATCCATCTGCCCGGAGTCATCGAAAAGGCCCTGTCCCTGGCCAGGGGCAGCCTGACTCAGTGCGCGCTGACGACGGAGGTGAGCATCGCCGAGGGCATGAAGGACGTCCGGGGGTATCCCGAGGCCCTGGAGCAGGTCCTCGTCAACCTGCTGATCAACGCCGCCCAGGCTGCCGACAAGGAGAGATCCAGGGTCGAGATTCGGGCCTGTATGAGCGAGACCGAGCCCCAGACCGTCGTCATCGAGGTGGAGGACAACGGGATGGGCATGGATCCGGAGGTGCGGGACCAGATCTTCGATCCCTTCTTCACCACCAAGGCGCGCCAGGAAGGAACGGGGCTGGGGCTTTACGTCTGCCGCAACCTCGTGACGTCCATGGGCGGGCGCATCGAGGTGGAAAGCACTCCCGGTGCCGGAAGCTGTTTTCGCATCCTGATACCCCAGATGGACGCCAGTCGCCTCCATTCACTGGATCGCTGATCCCCCGCCTCGATACCCCTTGTGGGTCAATACACCGCAAACCGCCGAGAACTGGATTCCCGTCGTTTCGACCGAGGGGGGAAATCTCCTGGGATCCCTCGCATTCGTTGGGGATGACAGGAGCAAAAGAAACCGTTCGCAGGCGGCCGCGGCCCCTGGCTGCATGCGGAAGATTCCGCGCCTCCCCGCTTCAGTCGATGCGAGCCCCCTGGACCCCGTCGATCCCTTGCTCCAAAACCGCCTATCCCAAAATGGCGCCATCCCTCCCGAGCCCTCGGACCTGCGGGATTTGCCCAAGGCGCCGTCCCAAATCGGCACAGCCCTGCAGCCCTTCCGCGACGGGCCCGGCCCACGGTAATCAGGGGGCCTTCGAACCATAACATAACGATATCATAAGTTTTATGGTCCTGATGCGTGCGGGCTCCCTACCCTGGCATGCAATGTGCCCTAGTGCGGCAGGCAGAAGTCGAACCGTGGGTGCGACGACGGTCGACGGAGGGGGAAAGCCCTTGGGATGGGCAGCGGA
>JALOPI010000026.1 GCA_025453975.1 Syntrophobacteraceae bacterium | reverse complement strand
AATGCCTTCGCCTTCATCGGCGCCGGCGGACACCACTCGGGCCGGGACTTCTTCGGGGGCTACTGCTGCTTCAATGACGTGGCCATTGCCATCCAGGTTCTCAGGGAATCCCACGGGATCCGCCGCATCGCCATCCTGGACACCGACGCTCACCATGGCGACGGCACCCGCGCCCTTGTTGGAAGCGACCCGGACGTCCTGCACGTCTGCATCTGCTCCAGCAGTTACGAGTCCGAGGACGGGACCAAGGTGGATGCTCCGGCGCCGGCGCCGGCCCGATCCTGGTTTTCGTCGGGAACCGTCGATGGCGATGATGTCAACCGCCGCTACGCCGACACGGCCGCCCGGGCCTTTGTCCCCCGCGTTCGCCGCTTCGAGCCCGAATTCCTCGTCTGGTACTTCGGATTCGACACCCACCGGGGGGATTACGGCGACATTGGGCTCACGCGGCCCGCCTACCTCCAGATCGGCGGCATGATGAAGCGGCTGGCGGAGGACCATTGCCAGGGTCGGCTGGAAGTCGTTTTGGGCGGAGGCTCCAGGAGCGACATCGCGCGGGATCTCATCCCTTCCGTGATCCGGCTCCTGGCGGAGGATCTGGCAACGCCCTCACCCTCACCTTCGGAAACGGCTTGAGCCCCCATGCGCGCAGAACGTTACTGGCTGCTGAAATCCGAGCCTTCGGAGTTTTCCATCGACGATCTCGGGCATCGTCCCGACCGGACCGAGCCGTGGGACGGCGTGCGAAACTACCAGGCGCGCAGCTTCCTGCGCGACGGGATGAAGGTCGGAGACCGGGCGCTCTTCTATCACAGCGGCAAGGCGCCGGCCGTGGTCGGAGTCGTCGTGGTGGTGCGGGAGGGATACCCCGACCCCTCGGCATGGGACCCCATGAATCGACATTTCGATCCCCGGAGTACCCCCGACGCCCCGGTATGGTATATGGTGGACGTGCGGCTCGAGGATGTCTTCCCAGCCCCACTGCCCCTCGCCGAGCTGCGGGGGATTCCTGGCCTCGAGAACATGATGCTGCTCCGCAAGGGCTCCCGCCTCTCGGTGCAGCCGGTGTCCGAGAAGGAATTCCAGGTCATCGTGTCTCGAGCCGGGATGGCGCGTCCATGAGGCTGCCCAGCCCTCTCGTCCGGCGCAAGCCCGCGGGCCGGGGAGGCTCCTCACTCAAAACCCGCGTCCAAGGGGGAATCCATCCGGAACATGGCTGCCCAGTACAACCCCAAGACCCTTGCCAAAACCCTGGCGTATCTCCTGTGCCACGCACCGGAAGAATACGGCCTCCACTGGGACGAAGACGGGTCCATGCCATGGAAGGAGCTCTACTGGGCCATGCAGGAGGACCCGTCGCTCCGGTTCGTGCGTGAGAGTCATCTGCGTGAGATCGCCTATCTGGGGATCGAGTTTCCGGTCAGTCTGGAGGGGGCACAGCTCAAGCTCAAGGCAGGGCTCCCCCGGCCTGAGTATCCCGTCGCCGATCCCCCTCCTTCCCGCCTTTTCCACGGCTGTCGAAGGAAGTCCTTCCTCGCGGCTCGCGAGCACGGGCTGCGCGCCGCCGGACGCCCTTATTTGGCCCTGTCGGCGGATAGGGAGCTGTCCCTGCGCATCGCTCGACGCCGCGACGCGGAGCCGGTTCTCCTCGAGGTTCTTGCGGATGTCGCCGCCCGGGATGGTGTTGTATTCCGTTTTGCCGGTGGAAGCCTCTTCCTGGTGGCAAGCGTCCCTCCTGCCCACATTCGATTCCCTCTCATGAGTGAAGAAAAGCTCCAGGAGCTGGCTGGCCGCCCCAGAAAGGTCAAGGAGCCCGTTCCAGGCATCGGTATCGGTCCCAGGACCCCCGGCTCCTTCATGATGAGGCCCGAGCACCTCCAGGGCGTCTTCGGGTCACCGCCGGATGGCGGTGGAAGTGGAAAGCCCGGCGGCAAAGGCCGCAGGGGCGCTGAATGGAAGCGCGCCTCCCGCAAGGAGCGCGAGAAGCGCCGTCCGTGACGTCCCCCCCGGGGCGGCCCGGTTATCCATCTCAAGCCGGTGAGCCCCCACCGCCACCGTCCGATCCTCCGAAGCCGCCGGCTCACGCTCCCACGCGACTGGAGTGACGCGTCCATCATGACCTTTCGACGACGGCCGCTTTCCGGCTTCCTTCCGGAGACGGCCGCGGCGATGCATCGTGTCAAGCAAGCCCCCTCGCTATTCACCGACAGTCCGCGACGGATGGTTTCCCGGGTTGCCATGGGGTGCCACCCACAATGATCATTCTTGATCATTGTGGGTGGGGTGGATGCTGGTTAATACAGGTATGACACCCCAGCTACCTACGTAGAGTACAGTAGGCAGAATTACCACGAACGCTTCCGGGCTTGCGGTGCGGTGCTACACCGAGCCCTGGTCTCACGGCTCTGCTCGCTGTCTCGGGCTGCTGGTCTGCTTGGGCTTTTGGGGCATAATTAGCCTTTCCCCGGGGGGTGTATAGGCTCGAGACATCGGAGAAATGCGTCAACCCGGCACCTCGGATTGTCGATCCTTACTCGGTCGTTTTGCGGTACCTGGTGTGAGCTGGGTATCGGGCAATCGGAGGTTACGATGTCTCACCGAGGGGATCGGGCCGTTTTATCGGAACGACGGCTCGCCCCGGGACATGACACGTTTGAGAGCGAATTCTGGGCCCACTGGCCCACGCGTCTGGAGGCAAGGCATGAGAGCCACAGAGGATATCACGCAATTCCTGGTCGCTGGGCTAGGCTGTCTCCCCAGGCAGCCATACCCTCTCTTGAGTATTTCCTCATGGATTCATCCCGTCGTCATCGGGGTGCTCGCCTGGGTCATCACCTGGAATGCGGCGGCTCTCGCCCAGCCCCTCGATGACTTCGGCCCACCCCCCCAGGGTGATCCCTCCGCTCTCACCTTTCCCCTCGTTGGAGAGGAATTCGCCGTCGATGCCCTTCGGGGGCTTCCGTCCATCATCGAGGGCTCCCTCGAGGGAGGACCAACCGGAACGTACGTGGACGCAGGTCTGAACAACGCGGTTTCCGAAAAGGACGAGACGAGCAACAAGGTTCCCAGTGGGGGAACCCCAAGCCCTCTGTTCGGTGCCCAGTCTTTCACTCAGCAGATGCTGCTGTTCGAGGAGTTCGGCCTGGAACCTCTGGATATGGGAGCCCCAGCGAGGGCTGCCGAACCGTTTCCACAGCCCAGGGGGGCATTGAGCGGCCCCGATGAGGGTGCCCTGGAGTCTTTTCTGGCTCAGCCGGGACTGTCGCCCCTTCCGACGCGGGATGCCAACGACTCGAATGAAAACCCCTGGAGGTCGGAGATCCAAAAATTCCTACGGCGCGAGCTTCACACGCCGCCCGCCGAGGGCCGTCCCCCCGGCAAGGGCTGGTCTCACCAGCGATGGAACGAGTTTTTCCCCCAGGCGTACTTCAAATCGGCCCAGGCCGGCGCCCGCGTCAACCGGGGGCTTCGGGATGCAAGGCAGATGCATGGATACTCCCGGGGCGAGTTCGGGCCCGGCGGCCTTTACCATAAGGTTTACTCTTCCTCCGTCCCTGGCGCTCCGAAGGTCGAGGGAACCACCGAGGGGCTGGCGATCCGGTTCCACCCGAGCATGCCCGTCCAGGATCCCAAGACCCTCTGGACCTTCGATGGAACGCTTCCGCCCAAGCTGCTCATGGCGCGGCATGGGGAGGCGATCCTTTTCCGCCACTACAATGCCCTCCCCATCGACCCGGCGGCCAACCGGGGCTTCGGGCTGCACACCATCACCACCCATGAGCACAACGGCCACACACCGGCCGAGAGCGACGGCTACACGGCGGCCTTCTTCTTTCCGGGCCAGTATTTCGATTATCGATGGACTCTGGCGCTGGCCGGCTACGACAGCATCAACACCGATGCGTCCGATCTCCGCGCCGGATTTCCGTGCGCTCCCGGGGAGAAGCTCTATGTCAACGACCGGACGCCCGGGCTGAAAACCTGCCCCGAGGACGGCCCTGAAAAGGGAATCATCAAGATCCGGGGAGACTGGCGAGAGTCCGAGTCCACCCACTGGTTTCACGACCACATGCTCGATTTCACGTCCCAGAACGTGTATAAGGGCAATGCCGCCATGATGAATTATTACAGCGCATTGGACCGTGGCTACGAGGGGCCGGGCTACGAAGCCAATCTCAGGCTTCCCAGCGGCACGGCCCTCCCCTGGGGAAACAGGGACTATGACGTGAATCTCGTCATCGCCGACAAAGCCTGGGACCGCGAGGGACAGCTCTGGTTCAACATTTTCAACCGGGATGGCTTCCTAGGGGACCAGCTGATGGCCAACTGGCTCTACCATCCCTACCTCGACGTCCGCGCCCGCCGCTACCGGTTCAGGATTTTGAACGGTTCCGTCGCCCGCTATCTGAAGCTGGCACTGGTCCGTCAGGTCCATGGGTCCGAGGGCGAGCTGTCGGGTCCACCGGGATCCGGCGTCTCTTACAGTCGCGTGCCCTTTCACATGGTCGCCAACGACGGCAACATCATGGAGCATGCCGTTCCTTTCGATGGCGGCATTGACCTTGACCGTGACGGAGATCTCCAGGAGCATAAGGGGGTTCTGCCCACCCAGTCCATCGCCGAGCGCTACGACATCGTCGTCGATTTCAAGGGGCATGGCATCCTGCCGGGCGACAGGCTGTATCTGGTGAACCTGCTCGAGCACGAGGATGGAAGGCGCCCCAACCGAACCATACCCCTGGCCGACGTATTGTCGGAACGGTATCAGGCTCGGGCCAGGGACGAGGACGGGGATGGGGTGCTGGATCGCTGGCGGGATGGAGATCCAGCCGTGGGCCGGTTCCTCGAGCTTCGCGTCCACGCGTATGCGGGTGAGGATCCAAGCATGAATCCGGCGGATTACATCCCCGGCCGCAAGAAGATGATTCCCCTCGCCTTCAACCGGGAGGATCCGGCCGACATTGCCCGATTGAGGACCGCCCGCCACCGCTCCTTCGAGTTCGTCCGCTCCTCCGGGACCGATGAGTCCCCCTGGACCATCAAGACGGATGGAGGCGGTGGACTGGCCGCCGATCCCAGAAGGATCTCGGCGGCGCCTCAGCTGGCCACCGGCCCCACCATGGCTGGCTATGCCGGCGAGCCGGATTTCGAGGTCTGGAGCATCCATGGCAATGGAGGTTGGTCACACCCGGTTCATGTGCACTTCGAGGAGGGCGTCATCCTCACCCGGGACGGACAGCCGCCTCCAGAGTGGGAGAAATGGGCCCGCAAGGACATGTATCGGATCGGTCCAGAGGAGGACAGCAGCCGGGTTGTCGAAATCGCCATTCAATTCAGGGAGTTTGCGGGAACCTACGTGGAGCACTGCCATAACACGACCCACGAGGATCATGCCATGCTGCTGCGCTGGGATCTCGAGCATCCCGGGCAGGTGGAGCTCATGCCGACTCCCCTGCCTACCTGGGATGGCGTGGAGTATGTGGATTCGGCCGCGCTTCCGACGTTCAGGGATGGAGACGGCGTCGGGCCGGAATTCGCCCTGGAGCCCACCCGACCGGCTCCCGGGCCGGGGGATCCGGCTCCGGATCCCGGACCGCCTCCAGGCCCAGGAGATCCGAGCACGCCGCCACCGGCTCCGGATCCAGGAGTGCCGCCCTCGGATCCCGGGCCTCCGGCGCGGACGCCGACTCGCCTGGAGCTGAGGCTGGCGGATATGATTCAGAAGACCCAGGCTCGGATGACTCAGGAACTGGCCAGGCCAGCCCCACGGCAGCGCGTGGTCCAGACGATTCAGAAACGGATCGATCGGCTGCGGGCTCGACTGGTCGCCGCTCAGGAGGCCGCCCAGAGGCCCCGCCGCCAGATCAACGGAGCGGTTTCCTCGCCACCCAGAACCTGAAACGTCGACACGCCGAGGGGTGGCTGCTGGATGTTGGATGACAGGCTCCAAGGGGCCCGATGGCAGGCGTCGGGTCCCCCCTCGAGCCAGAGCCATTGCAGGGGCGAAACATGATGCCATTGGGATTTCGAAGAGCCATCGGCGTGACCATGCTCGCCACGGTGTTCTCCTTCTGTCAGCCCGGCGTTGCCGGGGCGACGGGTCAGGCCGGCTCCATCTGGGGCGCCGATTACTTCCCCAACATCCCGCTCATCACCCACGAGGGTAAGGAAGTTCGTTTCTTCGACGATCTCATCAAGGACAAGGTGGTGGTGATCAACTTCATCTTCACCCGCTGCCCCGACGTCTGCCCCCTTGAGACCGCCCGGCTGCGCGAAGTTCAGAAGATCCTCGGAGACCGCGTCGGGAAAGACGTTTTCATTTATTCCATCAGCATAGACCCCGACTACGACAAGCCCCATGTGCTCAAGGCCTACGCCGAGCGCTACCAGATCGGACCCGGCTGGCTTTTCCTGACGGGCAGTCAGGCGGACATCGTCACGCTGCGCAGGAAGCTGGGGATGTACAATCCGGAGGAGCGCGGCGGCAACCTCAAGGCCCACACCCTCAGCCTGCTCATCGGAAATCAGAGCACGGGCCGGTGGATGCGGTCCTCCCCCTTCGAAAACCCTTACGTCATGGCCACCCAGGTCGGGAGCTGGCTTCACAATTGGAAGCTGCCGCCGAGGGAGGGTCAGGACTACGCTTCCGCTCCCCAGGTCCGCAGTGTCTCCCCGGGAGAGAATCTCTTCCGCACCCGCTGCTCGGCCTGTCACACCGTCGGCGGTGGCGATGTGGTCGGACCCAACAAGGAGAAGCTGGGCCCCGATCTTTTCGCCATCGGACAGAAGCGGGAGAGAGGATGGCTCATTCGATTCATCAAGGAGCCGGACAGGATGATCGCCGAGGGTGATCCTCTGTCACTGGCCCTGCTGGAAGCCTATGACAGCGTGCCCATGCCCAACCTGTCCCTGAACGACGCCGACATCGAGCACCTTCTTCGGTACATCGAGGAGGAGAGCCGGAGAAAGGGGGCTCCCGAGAGCCCTCCCGGCACCATCGCGGGCGAGGATGGGGGTGAGAAGAGAAAGGGCGAGCCATGAAAGGGACCGATGCCTTTCGTGTCTCGGTGCCATGACGGTCCTGGCCGCGAGGGGTGGTCGGATGCTCCCGTGAGGGTTCAGAGCGCCTCAACCGGCGCCGGAGGAGTCTGACATGAACGGCTTGGAAGCTTACCTGGCGGGGCCTCCCCTTTTGGCGCTCGGCGCGGCTTTTGCCGGCGGTGCCCTGGCCAGTCTGGCCCCCTGTGTCTATCCCATGGTACCGATCATATCGGCGTATGTGGGCTCCAGGAGCGCCGGTGACGGCGCGCGATCCAGATCCTTTCTCCTTTCCCTGGGCTACGTGGTCGGCATGGCGGCCGTTTACTCGCTCCTGGGCATGATCGCGGCCCTGACGGGGAGCTTTTTCGGCAAGATCAGCACGAATCCCTGGGCCCTGCTGGTGGTGGCCAACGTGCTCATCCTGGTGGCCCTGAACATTCTGGAAGTGATCCACATTCCCCTGTGGACGTCGGGTCGACCATGGGAGCCCGCCGTGGGCGGCCTGCTGGGAGCCTTCCTGGTGGGGGCGGCTTCGGGCCTGGTGGCCTCCCCGTGCACATCGCCGGTGCTTTTCGGTCTGCTGACCTATGTGGCGACGACCCAGAGCGTTCTCTATGGAGGCATCCTGGTTTTCACCTTCACCATGGGCATGGGACTCCTGCTCATAGTTTTCGGCACCTTCTCGGGCATCGCCGCCAGTCTGCCGAGGCCGGGTCAATGGATGGCCGGAGTGAAGAAGGCCCTGGGGCTGCTCATGCTGGCCCTGGCCCAGTATTACCTGGTGAGCGCAGGGAAAGTGTGGTTCTGACGGGGAGGGGAACGATTGATGACGACAAGCTGGCGGACAACCCCATATCCGATGGCGCTCCTGCTGGTGATGCTCGCGGCGGTACCGGGGTGGAGCGTAGGGGTGGGCGACTCCATCCCGGATTTCGGGCTCCGCGCCTTCGACGGCTCGGAAATCTCGAGGTCCACCCTGGCGGGTCGACCCGCCGTCGTGATTTTCTGGAACACGTGGTGTCCCAACTGCATGAAGGAGCTCCCCGAGATCAAGAAGCTGCACGATGAATACGGCTCGAAGGGTGTCTCGTTCCTCGCCGTCAACACGGCCTTGAACGACAGCGAGCCCCGGGCCCGGGCCTACTGGGAGAAGGCAGGCCACGCCTTTCCAAGCGGTTTCGACCGCTATTTCGAGATCGCGCAGGCCTTCGGCGTTTTTGCCGTGCCGACGATTCTTGTGATCGATTCCCGCGGCGTCGTCCTCTACAAACAGGCCGCCCTCCCCGACGACATCGTCCAGCGCCTCAAGCAGCTGACCAGCCAGCAATAACCGGTTGGAAGGCGCGACCATCCGCCATCGGCACTTCAATTCCGTCGCCTTCGCGGAGCTTCAGCCCTTCGACCGCAGAGGTGGACAACCGAATGGCCTGGCTGTTGCCCCATTTTGAGAATTGCATGATCTTTCGTTTACTCTCACCTGAGATTGCAATAGACTGATCCGCGTTTGGGCTCCACATGTGGTCTGGCGTGACCTTCCACTCACGGCTCGAGCAACCCGCCATGCCAGAGCTTGTCGCCATTCTCGTTGTCCTGCCGCTGTTCTCGGCGGTGCTCTGCCTCATCGTCAGGGCCGAAGCAATCCGATCCTGGGTGGTTCTCGCCACGGGAGCCCTTTTGATCCTGGCTTCGCTGCTACTGGCGTCCCACCCGCCCTTCGCCTTCTCACCGCGCTTCACCATGGGGATCGGCCTTCATGAGCTCATCCAGATCCCCGATTATGCTCTCATGCTGACCATTCTCATCTTCGGCGTGCGGGAGCGGAGCCGGGCGGTCATCTTGCTGGCGAGCCTCCAGCTGATGCTGGTCACCTGGCTCGAATTCTTTCAGATCCAGGGACCTCCCGCCGCCCAGACCCTGTATTGCGACCACCTGACGATCCTACTCCTGCTCATCATCTCCATCGTGGGATCCATCGTCTGTTTTCAGGCCATCCCGTACATGAGGAGTCATGAAGAGCACCTGAAGCTGTCCAGGTCCGGCCAGCCGAGGTTCTTCTTCGTCCTGCTGGCCTTTCTCGGCATCATGAACGGCATGATCCTGTCCAACGATCTCACGGTCTTCCATTTCTTCTTCGAGTGCACGACGCTCTGCTCGTACCTCCTCATCGGGCATGACTCGACCCCCGAAGCATCCCGAAACGCCGTGCGGGCCCTCTGGATGAACACTTTTGGGTGCGTGGCGTTCGTCGTCGCCATGATCCTCATCCACCGCGAGACAGGAGCCCTGGATCTTCAGCGGATCGTCGCCACGAAGCCCGCCGCCGGCCTGCCCCTCGCCGGACTGGCCCTGCTCTGCCTGGCCGGATTCATCAAGTCCGCTCAGTTTCCTTTCCAGAGCTGGCTCCTGGGGGCCATGTTAGCGCCGACCCCTGTCTCCGCCCTGCTCCATTCCAGCACCATGGTCAAGGTCGGTGTCTACCTGGTGATACGGCTGGCTCCCGCCTTCCACGGCACGTTTCTGGGCCAGGGGGTGGCGGTTCTTGGCGCCTTCGCATTTCTGTCGGGTGCGGCCCTGGCCGTGGGACAGAGCAACGGGAAGAAGGTGCTGGCCTACTCGACCATCAGCAACCTGGGGCTGATTTTCGCCTGCGCGGGCGTGGGCACCCCCGATTCCATGGCGGCCGGGACCGTGCTCCTGGCCTTCCACGCCATCGTCAAAGCCCTGCTCTTCCTGTGCGTGGGAGCCATCGAGCAGGTCATCGAGAGCCGTGATATCGAGGACATGCGAGGACTTTACTCCCGTCTGCCGCTGACGGCGATCCTCACGGTGGGGGGAATCATCCTCATGATCATGCCGCCCTTTGGCGTGGTGCTGGGCAAGTGGATGGCCATGGAATCCGCGGCTGCCAGCGTGCCGGTGATCGTGCCCCTGGCTGCAGGCAGCGCTCTCACGGTGATGTACTGGGCGCGATGGGCGGGGACCCTCATGAGCGACCCCTTCACCGGGGCGCTCCACATCGAGCGTCAGCCGGCTCTGACCTGGGGAGCCCTCGGTGTGCTGAGCGTCGGAGCCGGTGTGTTGAGCGTGGGGGCTCCCTGGCTGCATCCCTGGCTTTTCGCGGCACCGGTGACGCCGGGGCATGCTCCGGCCTACGTATCCGCGGCGGGGGTGCTGGAAAGCCCTTACGGTGTGTTTGCCGTGGTACCGCTCAGCGCCGTGGCCCTCCTGGGGCTGCTCCATGCTCTGTGGGCCATGGGCGGAGCCCGCCGGGCGCGGCTGGTGGCCCCGTACCTGAGCGGCATCCAGACCTCGGAGCCGCGGGTATTTGTCGGTCCCATGGGGCGCCCGGTCAAGGCGGAAGCCTCCAACTATTATCTTTCCTCGCTTTTTGGCGAGAGGAGGCTGACCTTCTGGGTCAATCTTGTCGCGGGGCTCATGCTCCTCCTGATGTTGGGGGGCGCCCGATGAGCCTGGCCTCCGACGCCCTTACCATCCTGGCAGCTCTGGCGGGCGGACCGCTCCTGGGCGGCGCCGTTGCCGGTCTGGACCGGGTCCTCACCGCCTGGTGCCAGTCCCGCGTGGGACCGCCCCTGCTCCAGCCTTTTTACGACGTGGCCAAGCTCTTCGGCAAGGAGCCGCTGGTGGTGAGCCTCTGGCAGGTCTTTTGCGCCTATGCCTACCTGGCGGCCTCCTCCATCGCCCTCGTGCTGTTCTTTTTGCAGTCCGACCTGCTGCTCATTCTTTTCATTCAGGCGGTGGGGGCGGTCTTTCTGGTGGTGGGCGCCTTCGCGTCGGCGTCCCCCTTCAGCCAGATCGGCGCCCACCGGGAGCTGCTCCAGATGCTGTGCTACGAGCCTCTTCTGGTGCTGGTGGCGGTGGGGATCCGCCTGGAGACGGGGAGCTTCAGGATATCCGATGTGCTCGGATCCAGCGGGCCCCTCCTCCCGCGCCTCCCCCTTCTCTTCCTGACCCTGGGATTTGCTCTGACCATCAAGCTGCGGAAGTCTCCCCTGGACCTTTCCACATCGCACCATGCTCACCAGGAGCTGGTCAAGGGCCTCCTGACCGATTACTCCGGCCCCTGCCTGGCCCTGATTGAAGTGGGCCACTGGTTCGAGGTGGTCCTCATGCTGGGGCTGGCTTCCCTGTTCTGGGCCAGCTCATGGATCGGGATGGCGGTGCTGCTGACCGTCACCTACTTCCTGGAGATTCTCGTCGACTGTGGGTCCGCCCGCCTGACCTGGCGCTGGATGCTGGGAGGGCCCCTGGCCCTGGGCATGATCCTGTCGATTCTGAACCTGGTGTGGGTCACCCTGCCCTGAGGGGCGCTTGGCACCCTGACGCGAGCCGGTGTTCCCGCGGAACAAGGAGACCGTCGAAACCATGTTTCAATCCCTTCTCGCCCGGGCGAGACGCCAATCTCCCTGGGTTCTGCATTTCGACTGCGGCAGCTGCAACGGGTGCGACATCGAGGTGATCGCCTGTCTGACCCCGGTCCATGACGTGGAGCGGTTCGGGATCGTCAACGTCGGCAACCCCCTGCATGCCGATGTGCTCGTGGTGACGGGAACGGTCAACCCCCGGAACGGCCGGGTGCTGCGCAACCTCCACGAGCAGATGCCGTATCCCAAGGCGGTGGTGGCGGTCGGAGCCTGCGGATCGACGGGGGGAATTTTCCGGGAAGCCTACAACGTGTTGGGCGGCGTTGACAAGATCATCCCCGTGGATGTCTACGTACCCGGCTGCCCAGCTCGCCCCGAAGCCATCATCGACGGAATTCTCCTGGCGGTGAGGAAGCTGGGGGAGGCCAAGCCGTGCTGAGCCCGGTGATTCCCGTCAGCTTGGAGAGCCTCTTGGGTGAGGTGGCCCGGGCCCGGGCCGAGGGCTACCGCTTCGTGACCATCACCTGTGTCGAGCTGGACGCAGCCTCGGTCGATCTCCTCTATCATTTCGACCGGAATCTCGATCTCAGGCACCTGCGACTGACGGTGCCCAAGGAGACGATCCTTCCGAGCATATCCCCCTTGATTTTCGCGGCTTTCCTCGTGGAGAACGAGATTCAGGACCTGTTCGGCCTGGGCTTCCACGGGCTGGCCATCGACTACCGCCGCACCCTTTATCTGGACGGCGACGTCAAGGACGCTCCCTTCTGCAGGTACAGGGTCGTGAACCAGGTCAGGGAGGGGGAGGAAGAAGCGCCATGACACAGACCATTGTGCCCTTCGGGCCCCAGCATCCCGTTTTTCCCGAGCCGATTCACCTCCAGCTGAAGGTCGAGGACGAGGTCATCACCGAGGCGATTCCCGCTTTCGGATATGTCCACAGGGGTCTTGAAAGGCTGGCGACGGTCCGGGACTTCCAGGAGATGGTCCATGTCGTCGAGCGCATCTGCGGCATCTGCTCCATCATCCATGCCCTGTGCTACTGCCAGGGGATGGAGGGGCTCATGGGCATCGAAGCCCCCCCCCGCGCGAGGTATCTGCGGGTCATCTGGTCCGAGCTGCACCGCGTCCAGAGCCATCTCCTGTGGCTGGGCCTCTTCGCCGACAGTTTTGGATTCGAAAGCGTCTTCATGGAGTTTTGGAAGATCCGCGAGAAGGTTTTGGACCTTCACGAGGCTACCACCGGAAATCGAATCATCGTGTCGGTGAACGTCATCGGCGGGGTCCGCAGAGACCTGGATGACGGCCAGCTGCGTGCCGTGCTGGATAGTCTGGACGACATCGAGAAGGCGGTTCTCCGACTTTCGGGCGTGATGGTGCATGATGCCACCGTGGTCAGGCGGACAGCGGGCAAGGGGATGGTCACGGCCGGGCAGGCGCGGGAACTGGGACTGGTGGGACCGGTGCTGCGGGCGACCGGCGTGGCCGAGGACACCCGCCAGCTCCGTTATGCGGCCTTTGGTGAGCTGGATTTCGAGCCCGTGGTGGAGATCGAGGGCGACGCCCACGCCCGATGCAGAGTGCGTCTGCGGGAGCTTTTTCAGAGCATCGATCTGATTCGCCAGGCTTCGGGACGCATTCCCCGGGGGGAGATTGCCGTCAAGGTCAAGGGCAAGCCCGAGGGGGAAGTGGTGTCGCGGGTCGAGCAGCCTCGAGGCGAGGTCTTTTACTACATGAAAGCCGACGGCTCCAAAAAGCTCGACCGGTTGAGGGTGAGGACTCCGACCTTCGCCAACATCCCGGCCCTGTTGGTCATGCTCCCGGGGTCGTGGCTCTCGGATGTCCCGGTGGTGGTGCTCTCCATCGACCCGTGCATCAGCTGCACCGAGAGATGATCCCGGACGGGCGTGCCCCCATTCGCGAGGAGTAACGGACCATGTGGCTCACCATGACGCACACGCTGCTCCGCAACCTGTTCGGCGCCAAAGCCACGCGGCGCCACCCCCAGGTGGCTCGGCCGCCCTTGGAGGGGAGCCGGGGCGAGCTTGTGAACGACATCGAAGCCTGCACCCTGTGCGGCGTGTGCGCCGCCAAATGCCCCTCGCGATGCATCGAGGTGGACAAGGGGGAGGGCCTGTGGATCCAGGACCCTTACGCCTGTGTCGCCTGCGGTGTTTGCAGCGAGCTCTGCCCTGCCGGGAGCCTCCGGCATCGAGGGGAATACCGCCCGCCGGCTGAAGTCAAGTCCACCCTCCAGCTCCAGGGAAGAGCCCGTCGGGAGAAGCATTCGCCCTGACACCATGGCCCCCTGACTTCCCGACCGCATCGGGCCTTTACTCTCCCGACAAGTACCGTCCTGCTTCCACGTCTCGGACCGCCTGCATCGCCCCTCGGGGCTTCAGGGTTTTTCATGCTCCCTCAGCCTTCGAGCCGTCTGCGTGGACCTCCTTTTCTCTGCAGTGTCCGGGAATACTCACTCATGAGGCGAATGTCGCTCAAATGAAGCGCTCATGGACTCGCGCGCCAACGGTCGAAAATGTCTCCACGGCTTACTTTTTGCTCAGAACGGTCTTCGAATGATGGTATAGGATGAGTCATCCTTGGAACCCCATACCTGCGATTGCCGCGATTCGGACGCGAGGGAGCACCGATGAAGATTGCCTATTTCAGCATGGAGATTGGACTGAGTGAGCATATTCCCACTTACAGCGGTGGTCTCGGCATTCTGGCCGGAGATCATGTCAAATCCGCGGCGGATCTGAACGTTCCCCTGGTGGCCGTGACGCTGCTCTACAAGCGCGGCTATTTCATCCAGAGCATCAATCCCATGGGTTATCAGGAGGAAACTTACCCTTATTTCGACCCGAGGGCCTTCATGGAGCCTCTCCCCATGAAGGTGAGCATTCAGCTCGAGGGGCGAAAGGTGGATATCGGCGTCTGGAAATACAACCAGGTCGGCATCAAAGGGCGGGTTTCCGTTTACTATCTCGACACGGATCTTCCGACCAACGCACCGGACGACCGTTTGATCACGCAGTTCCTCTACGGCGGAGACCAGCATACCCGCATCTGCCAGGAGGCCGTCCTGGGCATCGGGGGCTATCTCGTTCTCAAGCGGCTCGAGCGCGACATCACGACCTATCACATGAACGAGGGACATGCCGTGTTCCTGACCCTGGCTCTCCTCAAGGACATGGAAGGCAAAGAGGAGCGGGTCCGCGAGAAGTGCGTTTTCACGACCCACACCCCCGTTCCGGCCGGTCACGACAAGTTCTCCTACGACATGGCCCACCATGTCCTGGGGGCCTATCTACCCTCCAACATCAGGGCCCTGGCCGGCGATGATCTTCTCAACACCACCATTCTCGCCCTGAACCTCTCCCGCGCCAGCAACGGTGTGAGCGAGCTCCACGGGGAGATATCCAGGCAGATGTTCCCCGGCTATAACATTGGTCACATCACCAACGGAGTGCACCACCTGACCTGGACCGGACCCGAGTTCAAGGCTCTCTTCGACCAGTACATCCCCAACTGGCGTCAACAGCCCCAGGCCCTGAGCGGAGCCCATGTTATCCCCGACCCGGATCTCAAGGCCGCCAAGCTTTCGGCCAAGCGCCGCCTCATCAGCTATGTCAATTCGGTGGCCGCGGTGGGGTTCACCGATGAGCTGCTCACCATCTGCTTCGCTCGAAGAGCCGCTGCGTACAAGCGAGCCACGCTCATGTTCTCCGACATCGAGTACCTGAGCAATCTGTGCTTCGATCGCGTGCAGATCATCTTCGCGGGTAAGGCCCACCCCCAGGACGACCCCGGCAAGCAGCTCATCCGCGAGATCGTCAACGCCTCCCGGCAGTACGAGTCCAAGATCCGGCTGGTGTTCCTTCCCAACTACAATATCTGGCTTGCGTCCCTGATGGTCCAGGGAACCGACGTCTGGCTCAACACCCCCCGGAGGCCACGCGAAGCCAGTGGCACCAGCGGCATGAAGGTGTGCTTCAACGGCGGCATCAATATGAGCGTGCTGGACGGGTGGTGGCGGGAGGTCTGTCGCAACCGACTGAACGGTTGGGCCATAGGCGACGATGAGGATCAGTCCGATGAGGCGGCAGCCGACGATCTTTACGTGGATCTCGACGACCTGGTGACCACCTATTACGCCAATCCCAAGCAGTGGCTCTCCATCATGAAGAGCTCCATCGCCGACATCGGCTCCACGTTCAACACGCACCGCATGGTGATGGACTACATGCACAAGTATTATCAGTAGCAGGGAGAGGAGTCAGGCCGGGCTTCAGGCCGCTGCGTCCCGCCGGGCATTCCTGGCATCGGGCTGTTCGTTCATAGGCAGCCAGCGCTCCAGCTTTCCCTTCAATTCCTGGATGGTGAAGGGGGTTTGCCCAGGTGGTCGTTCATCCCCACCGCGAGACAGCGCTCCAGATCGCCGTGCATGGCGTGGGCGGTGAGAGCAATGATGGGAATGTCGGGGCTGCCTTGGGTCTTTTCGCGCTCACGGATCATGCGCGTGGCCTGAAACCCGTCCATGACCGGCATCTGGCAGTCCATCAACACCAGCTCGAATGCTTCATCAGCGGACAGCTCAAGGGCCTGCTCCCCGTTGCTCGCGACGTACCTGCTCTGGATGTTATAGGATAGTCCAACTACCCGCGAGAGGCTCGGGGCTCGCAGACGGACTCCAAGGGACCACGGACAGGTTGCGCCAGGAGGTTTCGGCTCTGGCGTTCCGCAATCATGGAGTCGCCAGTTTCTCGGGTCGATCTGCCGCCTGCCCTTCAAGTCCCGCCCCCGCTGGGCAGGAATTGCCTTGAAGCGTCCCCGGCAGTGGCCTGGCCAAAGGCTTGACGTCCGACTCCCCCCAGGTGTCACTGCAATGGCTCGTCGGGGGGAGCGGCATTCGACAGAGGAACCGTTTTCATGCTCGGCATACCCGTTCTTTCTTGGATCCTCGTCTGGACGAGCCTTTTCCTCCTGGCTGCTCCAGCGGCGCCGGCACTTCATGAGTCACCCATGGAGCGCCTGGCGGTCGCCGTCCGGGAAAGCCCAGGCCTATGGAATCCTCAAGGCGAGGACGCTGTCACAGCTCATGGCACCTCGAGGGAAACCGCCACGGCGCCGACTGTCAACGGCCTCGAGCCGCAGCATGACGAGCCCCCCGGGGCCGAAGGGGGATTCAAGGTCCGTGTTCCCCTGCTGGGGAGGATCGACCCCGCCCGATACTCACTTCCTGTCCTGGCCGTTCTTCTCGGGCTCATCGACGGGCTCAATCCCTGTGCCATGTGGGCTCTCGTTTACCTGATCTCCCTCATCACCGGGCTCAACGATCGGGCCAAGATCTGGTTCCTGGTGGGAAGCTTCGTTTTCTCCTCGGGTGTCCTCTATTTCCTATTCATGACCGCCTGGCTCGGAGCCTTCCTGATCATCGGGTACTATCGACCGCTCACCCTGGCCATCGGCATCGCCGCCTCTGGATTCGGCCTGCTCAGCGTGATCCAGGTGATCCGCATGAAGGGACCGATGACGTGCAAGATCGGAAACGAGAGCACTAAACAGAACACGCGCGACAAGATGAGGGCCATCGTCCTTTCGCCCCTCACCTTCACCAGCATGATCGCCATCGTGGGTCTGGCCTTCCTGGTCAACTCCATCGAGTTTCTTTGCTCCTCCGCCATCCCGGCGGTCTTCACCCACATGCTCTCCGTGAGCCCCTTGAGCTGGCTTCAATACTACGGATACATCCTTCTTTACGTTTTCTTCTTCATGCTGGACGACATGATCATTTTCGCCGTGGCGGCCTTTGCGGTGAGCTGGACGTCTTCACTGGGCGAGCGATACACCAAGGTGAGCAAGCTCATCGGAGGAGCCCTGCTGACTCTGATGGGAGCCGTTCTCATTTTTCGACCCGAATGGCTCAGATGATCCCGGTCCGGCCAAGTCCCCACCCTACTGGATATGGCGCGGGATTTAGGGGGCTCGGGAGGGGTTCTCAATCGGAGGGGGGACACTTTTGCCTTCACGCCGTTGTCACCCGTTGAACTTTCCGGAGTGATGATTAAAAGTGATGATTGAGCTCAAGGTTCTATGACAGAAAAGAGGAGAAAGGTTGTGCCAACGGCAAGAAGCCGGGCCGGTTGAGGATGGAGCATCGGGTTTTGGGCGCATGCCGAGGCGGAAGATCCCGGGGGTACGGGCAGAAGTCCGGAAGGAGTGAAGATGCCCTTCTCATGCCCCTCCAGATAGGGGGGTTCTGGCCCTAACGATCAAACGCTTCATGAATCAGGAGGTGGACTCATGGAACTGACTCCCTGGAAGCCCATCAAGGATTTGATTCCGCTCCGCAAGGAGATTGACAACCTGTTCAAGCGTTTTCTCGGAGAGGGTTCACTGGCCGAGACGTTCGGGGAAGGATGGGCGCCTTCGGTGGATGTCTCCGAGACAGAGGAAGGCTACTTCATCAAGGCTGAAATACCGGGACTCGAGGCCGGGGACATCGACGTCAGCATCCTCGGGGATCGTCTGACCATCAAGGGTGAGAAGAAGAAGGAGGAGGAGAAGTCCGGAGAGCACTTCCACAGTGTGGAGCGCTATTACGGCTCGTTTCAGAGGTCCTTCACCCTCCCCTCGACGGCGCAGATCGACAAAACCGAGGCATCCTTTGAGAAAGGGGTCTTGAAAATCTCTATCCCCAAGTCCGAGGAAGCCAAGAGCAAAGCCATCAAAGTCGAAGTCCGCTGACCTTCCCTGCTGCCGTCGCCCATCGGGCCGACATCGCATCGTCGATGCCGCTGCTGATTCAGCTCATGGGGATCAGGCCTGGAGCGAGCCGTGGGAGTATTAAAATTCCCCTGGGTGGCCTTGTGGCCAAGGGCAAGCTCCCACCATTGTCCGCGCCACCGCTGAAACATCGGCATCGTAACGTGTCGATGTTCCTTGACCACGCCATCTTCGTCCGGGAGCGGTGCCCACATCCACCGCCCCAACGGGCCGCAAGGCCCCGGGGCTCTCCCCGGGGCTTTGCCCAGCCCTTGACGATCAGGTACGGTAATCCGCGTTGATCTTCACGTAATCATAGGAAAAATCACAGGTGTGCGCGCTGAATTCCGCGGGCCCCATGCCCAGGTCCATCGTCACGTGGATTTCCTTGCGGCTGAACACTTGCGTGGCTTCTTCCTCGACGCCCGCTCCCTGAACGGGGGTCCCCCCCTGAAACACACACAGATCGTCAAAATAAAGCGCCACGCGCTCGGGAAGGAGCTCCACGCCCGATCGCCCCGCCGCCGCCACGATCCGGCCCCAGTTGGCATCCCCGCCGAAAAAGGCCGTCTTGACCAGCGGGGAATTGGCAATGGTGAGCGCCACCTGGCGGGCGCTCAACGGGTCCGGTGCCCCGGTGACCCGAATGTGGATGAGCTTGGTAGCCCCCTCCCCGTCCACGACGATCTGGATGGCCAGATCCAGCAGCACCTCGGACAATGCACGCCCGAAGCGCCGGCTGTCCGCGGTCTCCGCCTCGGAAAGGATGGAGTTCGCAGCCGCGCCGCTCGCCAGGGCCAGGAGTGTGTCGTTGGTGCTCGTGTCCCCGTCGATGGTGATGGCGTTGAAGGACTGATCCGCGCCCTGTTTCAGCCAGTGCTGGAGCACACGGGGCTCGACCCGGGCATCCGTGCAGACGAAGGCCAGAAGCGTCGCCATGTCCGGGGCGATCATGCCGGCGCCCTTGGCGATCCCCCCGACGGTCACGGTCCGACCGTCGATTTCGACCCGGGTCCACGACATCTTGGGCACCGTATCCGTGGTCATGATGCCCCGGGCGGCGTCCTCCCAGCCGTCGGGGCGCAGAGAGGCCACCAGGCCGGGCATCGCCTTTTCGACGGGCTCCAGGCGGACCTGCTGACCGATGATCCCCGTCGAAGCCACCAGGACGGCCTCTTCCCGCACCCCCAGCTGGCTCGCCACCGTCCGGGTCATGCCCCGGGCCAGCTCCAGCCCCTCCGCTCCCGTGCACGCATTGGCGATTCCGGCATTGACCACGACGGCCCGGATGGATCCTTTCCCGAGGCGCTCCCTGCAGATCTCCACCGGTGCCGCGCAGAACCGGTTCCGGGTGAATACCCCCGCCGCTGCCCCCCCCTCCTCGGACTCGGACGCCATCAGCACCAGGTCCGGACGATTCCGGTAGCGCATGCCCGATGAAGCGGCGCCTACACTAAAACCGGGGACGACGAAAGGGGTTCTATTTACCGCAGCACTTCTTGAACTTCTTTCCGCTTCCGCAGGGGCATGGGTCGTTTCGGCCAACTTTTTTGTCCTTTCTCACGGCCTGGGGGGCGGGCGTACCGTCGCCGGCCCCGAAATGCATGGGCTGATTCTCCTGTTCCCTTCGCAGCTCCTGGACTTCTTCCTCCCGCTGAATCTGAATGTGGAAGAGCAGCCGCACGGTCTCCTCCTTGACGCGCTCGATCATGTCCTCGAAGACGCCATGGGCCTCGCGCTTGTACTCCACCAGGGGATCTTTCTGACCGTAGCCCCGAAGGCCGATGCCCTCCTTCAGGTGATCCATGTTGAGGAGGTGATCCTTCCAGAGACTGTCCACCGTCTGAAGCAGGATGTAACCTTCCAGATCCCGGACCACCGACTCGCCAAATTCCTTCTCCCGCTGAGCATATCGATCGTGGACACGCTGCGAGAGATCCTCCAGGAGATCCTCCTGGGAGATGTCCTCGAGCTGCTCGGCCTTGAGGTCCGCATTCAGGTCAAACAGGCGGCCAAGCTCGATGTTGAGCTTTTCGAGGTCCCAGTCCTCGGCGTAGGCCTTCTCGCTCGTGCAGTCGGCCACCACGGCTTCCAGCAGATCGTCCACCATGTCCTGGATGACCGGAGCGAGGTCCTCTCCCTGGAGGGCCTCCCTCCGCTGTCGATAGATGACCTCACGCTGCTGATTCATGACGTCGTCGTATTCGATGAGCTGCTTGCGGATACTGAAGTTCTGCGCCTCGACCCGAGCCTGGGCGTTCTCGATGGCTCTGCTCACCAGGCGATGCTCGATGGGCTCGTCCTCCTCCATCCCGATGCGCTGCATGAGCCCGGAGATGCGATCCGCCGCGAATATGCGCATGAGATCGTCCTCCAGGGAGAGATAGAACCGAGAGGATCCGAGATCGCCCTGACGCCCGGCGCGGCCGCGCAGCTGGTTGTCGATTCGCCGCGATTCGTGGCGCTCCGTGCCGATGATGTGGAGCCCTCCCAGCTCCGCCACCCCGGTTCCCAGGACGATGTCGGTGCCGCGGCCCGCCATGTTGGTCGAGATGGTGACCGCTCCCCTCTGTCCCGCCAGGGCCACGATCTCGGCTTCCTTCTCGTGATGCTTGGCGTTCAGAACCTGGTGCGGCACCCCGCTCTTTTTGAGACTTTCACTCACCCTTTCGGACTTCTGGATGCTCACCGTGCCCACCAGCACCGGGCGACCCATCTGGTGCAGCTCCTTGATCTCCTTCACCACCGCCCTGAATTTCTCCCGTTCCGTCCGGTAGATGCAGTCGGGGTAGTCTTCGCGGATCATTTTCTGATGGGTCGGGATGACCACGACTTCCAGCTTGTAGATCTTGGCGAACTCGGGAGCTTCCGTGTCGGCGGTTCCCGTCATGCCCGCCAGCTTGTCGAACATACGGAAGTAGTTCTGAAACGTGATGGTGGCCAGGGTCTGGTTCTCGTTTTCGATCCGGACGTTCTCCTTGGCCTCCAGGGCCTGGTGCAGCCCCTCGCTGTATCGACGCCCGGGCATCAGTCGCCCCGTGAACTCGTCCACGATGATGACTTTGCCTTCCTTGACGATGTAATCCACGTCCCGGGTGAAGAGCACGTGAGCCCGCAGGGCCTGGTGGGTGTGGTGCAGGATGTCGATGTGGCGCGGATCGTAGAGATTGTCGACTCCCAGAAGGTCCTCGGCCCGGGCCACCCCTTCCTCCGTCAGGGCCACGGTGCGGCTCTTTTCCTCCCTGGTGTAGTGCAGCTCCGGCTGGAGAGCCGGGATGATCTTGTTGATCCGGTAGTAGAGCTCCGTCGACTTCTCGGCGGGGCCCGAAATGATGAGAGGGGTCCGGGCCTCGTCGATGAGGATGCTGTCCACCTCGTCCACGATGGCATAGTGGAGCTGTCGCTGCACCATGTCTGACATACGAAACTTCATATTGTCGCGGAGGTAGTCGAAACCGAACTCGTTGTTGGTCCCATAGGTCACGTCCGAGTCATAGGCCGCCTTCCGTTCCCGGTCGTCCATGCCATGGACGATGCACCCCACACCGAGGCCCAGGAACTGGTAAATCTTGCCCATCCACTCGCTGTCCCGGCGCGCCAGATAGTCGTTGACCGTCACCAGGTGCACGCCCTTGCCCGTGAGGGCGTTGAGGTAGACCGGCATGGTGGCGACCAGGGTTTTTCCTTCACCGGTCTTCATTTCGGCGATCTTGCCCTGGTGCAGCACGATCCCGCCGATGACCTGGACGTCGAAGGGTCGCATCCCCAGCGTCCGGACCGATGCCTCCCGGGCCACGGCGAAGGCCTCGGGGAGGAGATCATCCAGGGGCTCCCCGTTCTCCAGGCGCTGCCGAAACTCCCCGGTTTTGGCGGCCAGGTCCGCATCGCCAAGCTTGCGGATCCTGGGCTCCCATTGGGTCGTCTCGTCCACCAGGGGAACGATCCGCTTGAGGTTTCGATCATTCTGGCTGCCAAATATCTTCTTCAGCACACTGCCAATCATCTCTGATTCATCATCCTTTCATGGTTGGATCCACAAGGGAGCCTGCCTCCCCGCGTCCATCGAGTAGCCTTCATGTCGTCAGGTCCATGACCAGGGCCACCTCGTCGCATTCGGGAAACTTCGGGCAATGGAGGCAGTCCGCCCAGATCTTCTGGGGAAAAATATTCTTGTCCACCACGCGAAAGCCCGACCGCTCGAAAAAGCCCGTCTCGTAGGTCAGGGTGAAGAGACGCTTGATTCCGAGATCCCTGGCTTCGTCGATGCACGCCTGAAGGAGCTGCCGACCGACCCCTCTTCCCTGGTGGCTCTGCTCCACCGCCAGAGAGCGGATCTCAGCCAGATCATCCCACATGATGTGAAGGCTGCAGCAGCCCATCAGCTGGCCCGCCGACAGGTCCCGGGCCACGTAGATGTCCCGGACGTTCGTGTACAGCTCGCTCAGGGAGCGGGCCAGGAGCTTCCCCTTCTGGGCGAAGCCGGCCAGCAGCTTCTGGATGATCACCACATCTTCGATTCGAGCTTTGCTCACCTGGTATTCCGGAACCGCTCCCATGCCTGGCTCAACCCTCCCCGTGATTCCGTGCCCAAAAAACTCACCAACCGACACCGTCCCTTCAGGCCCGCCGCGCGGCGATGGTCGCCATGGCCTGGAGCATCCGCTCGATGTCGGATTCCGTCGACGCATACCCGGGCGAGATGCGAACGGTCCCCCCGGGAAAACTTCCCAGGGCGCGGTGGGCCAGGGGCGCGCAATGCAAGCCCGTGCGCACGGCGATGTCGAAGACTTCGTCCAGGATGAATCCGATGTCCGCCGGATGGAGCTCCTCGGTGCGAAAGGAAACCACCCCGGTGCCCCGATGCTGGGGCTTCAAGACCTGAACGCCGGGCATCGAGCCCAGGCCCGCCTCCAGGAGTGCAGCCAGATGCAGTTCATGGGCCAGAATCGAGTCCATCCCCTTTTCCCGGATGAAGGCGATGCCCGCCGCCAGTCCCGCGATACCGGGAAGATTGACGGTCCCGCTCTCGAATCGATCCGGACATGCATCGGGCTGCTCCAGCTCCTCGGAGCGGCTCCCCGTGCCGCCACGAATGAGGGGATCCACCGCGAGGTCGGACCTGATGTAAAGGATGCCCACGCCGGCTGGCCCGAGAAGGGCCTTGTGCCCCGAGCAGGCCAGCATCCCCAGATGCATGGCCTCCACGTCGATGTTCTGAAGCCCGGCGGTCTGGGCCGCATCGAGCAGAAGCGGAGCCCCACTGCTCCGACAGATTTGCGCTGCCTCCGCCACGGGCAGAAGCTCCCCCGTCACATTGGAGGCGTGGACGAGCACCACCAGGCGGGGCGGCGGTTCCATGCGCTCCCGGAGCCACTGGAGATCCAGCGCCTCGTGAGACCCCAGGGGAATCCTTTCCACCAGAACCCCCTCGGTTTCCAGCTGCCTGAGAGGCCTGGCCACGGCATTGTGCTCAAGGGACGACATGAGCACCCGGTCGCCCGGCCTGAGCCAGCCCCTCAGTACGACGTTGATGCTTTCCGTGGCATTGCGGGTGAAGATCACGCGCCGTGGATCCGGAACATGAAAAAGATCCGCCACCTGCCGTCGAGCGTCCTCCACCATCCGCTCTGCCTCGCGCGCCATGCGGTGAGCCGCCCGACCGGGCGAGGCGCCAATCTCCTCCAGCGCTCTTTTCACGGCCTGGTGCACGGATGGCGGCTTGGGCCAGCTGGTGGCTGCATTGTCGAGGTAGAGGGTCATGGATGCTTAAGCCGGAGAACCAACGGTGATGGACATGTCAGGCCGCGCCCCGGGATCCCCGCTGGTCTCCGAGGACTCCGCAATCCGCTCATTGCCGCTGTATACCGTGAATTTACCTCCCCTGACATATCCAATCAAGGTAATGTTCAGAGCCTTGGCCAGCTCGACGGCCAGAGTCGTCGCCGTGTTGCGGCTCACCAGGACGGCAATTCCCACCTTGGCGCACTTGATGAGGATCTCGGAGGTCAGTCGTCCCGTGGTCAGAAGGAGCTTCTCCCCGAAGGGGATGCCATTGAGGAAGCCGTGGCCAACGACCATGTCCACCGCGTTGTGGCGGCCGATGTCGCTGCGGAACAGCACGATGCGTCCGGGCTCGGCCAGGGCTGTGTTGTGGACTCCGTGGGTACGACGGTAAGTCTCGCTTTGATGATGCAGGTCCTCCACTCGCGCAAGAACCTGCCCGGGGGTGATTCGGAGCCCGCTCACCACGGGCCTGCTCAGAAGCGCATCCAGTGAGTAGTAGAAGATCGAGCCCTTGCCGCAGCCCGACGTCACCGTCCGCTTCTCCCAGAGCCTTTCGGCCAGCGAGGCTTCCTGGCGGGTCCGTACGTGAACGGCTCCCCCCTCGGCGTCGACTTCGATGGACGCGAGATCCTCCAGGTCCCGGACGAACCCTTCACTGTAGCAGAATCCGGCGGCCATTTCCTCCAGGTGATGTCCCGCGCAGAGCAGGGTCAGGAGCTCGCGACCGTTGACGTGGAGCGTGACCGGCTTTTCCTCGATGACCCACTGGGGCCTTGCGGCGATGAGGCCCGATCGGTCATAAAGCCACGTCGCGATGGAGGAGACCCCCTCCCCGCTCCGAGCCGTTTCCAATTCGGTGTCCAACCTGTCTTCCATTGAGCGTATGATGCTCCATTTCAAGCTCTCACGAGCAGCGGGCTCCCTGGGGGCGGGCCTCGAGGACGTCCTCCAGAATGTCGCCGTGGTCGAAGGCCAGGGCGGCGGGAAGCTGGTCCACGGGGAACACCTGGAGGCTCCTGGCGTCATCCGCCGCCCGGGGTGTCCCACGCCCAATGGCGGTGAAAACCACGGTGGCCGTGTGGTGCCGAGGGTCCCGGGAGGGGTCCGAGTAGGCCCGGAACTGCTCGAGGTCCTCCAGCTCCAGGCCCGTCTCCTCCAGGGCCTCCCTCCGGGCGGCGTCCTCGAGGCTCTCCCCGTAGTCCACGAACCCGCCCGGAAGCGCCCATCCATGGGGAGGGTTTCGACGCTCGATGAGAACGATTCCACGCTCCGGGATCTCGATGACGATGTCCACGGTCAGAAAAGGGTTCCGGGCCACGGTGACCGTGGCTCCGCATCGCGAGCACTTGACCTCGATCATGACCTGTCCCTCGCTCAGTGCTGAAACTCCCTCCGCGGTGCCCCCCGGGGAGCCTCTCTCGCCCCCGACCCCTGCCCTGTCAGGATTCCCGCCGCTTCCTCATGACCAGATGCTCGAGAATCAGAACGAGAAAGATCCCCACGATGAGTCCGTTGCCCAGAAAAATCCTGATGGAGGGATTCACAACGGCCATGAAGGGCTCGGGCAGAAAGCTGACCATCGTTCCAATCAGGAGTGGAAGTCCCACCACAAAATAATCACGAATGGAGGGCATGCCGCTGGTCACCACGGCCAGCCCGGCCCCCACCTGGGCGCCCATGGCGGAGCACAGCGCCGCTCCCACGACGGGGGGAGGGACCAGAGCCAGTGCCGCGGCCAGCTTCGGTACGAAAGCCGCCACGATGAGGATGGCGCCGCACCAGGCCACGGCGAAACGGCTGGCTACCCGGTTGGCCAGGATCACCCCCGGGCTCATGCTGTAGCTCACCAGCCCCACCAGACCGAGCAATCCGCAGCCAATGCCCCCCAGCCCGTTCAAAAGCACGCCGCGCGAGATCGATTCCGGCAGCCGCCTGGGCTCGGTGAGCTTGGCGATGCCGTGGAGGCTCCCCAGGCTGTTGACGACCACCGCCAGGTACGCAATGGCGAACGCCGCCACCGCCGTCCAGTCGAAGCCCAGCTTCACCGGCGTCCAGAAGCCCGGCGGCGACAGCCATCCCGCCGCGGCGATCCTGGAACATTCCATGCGCCCCATGATTCCGAAAAGGGTCGTTCCCGCGCCGATGCCCAGGAGCAGGGAAACGGTCCGCGCAAACCCTGAAAGCCAGTGGGAAAGGGCTGCGGAGAGTACCACCAGAAACAGGCTGATGATGAGGATCAGGCCCTCCCCTTCGGGCCGCGCCGCACTCATTCCGGTCATGGATCGGATGAGGTGCGGGAGGAGCGTGAAGGCGATGAGCATCAGAATGACCCCCACCACGTTGGGGGTGGCGATCTCGACGACCCGGTCGAGCTTGCCCCAGAGGACCAGCACAACGAGGATCGCACCGCCGGCCACGGTGCCACCCTGAATGGTCTCGATTCCCCGCGGCGCCAGGGTGATGAATGTGAGGAGCAGGGCCGTGGATGGGCCGTCGAGGAGCGGGTATCGGTGGCCCGCCAGGCACTGAAGGGCGGTCATCAGCCCGGAGGACAGGAGGACCAGCTGGAAGTAGCGGACCTCCTGCGCACCCGTGAGCTGCAGGGCTCTTCCGCTCAAGTGGCTCACGACGATGAGGGCGGGAAAAATGATGACGGCCCATTGCAGACCATACAGGAGGGCATACCTCAGCGGAGGGCGGTCATCGATCCCGAAGATGAATTGAGGGGGTGCCATTGGCGAGCCGTGGCTCCGTCAAGATGCCGTCCCAGGACGCTCTCCACGGCCATGATCCATCTTTCTAATGCTGGATTTCGAAGAGCGAGCTGATGGAATCCTCGTTGTGAATGTTTCGGATGGATGCGGAAAACAGCCTGCAGGACGGCAGGCACCGGATCTTCTGACAATGAGCCGCCTGGGGTCTCAAGGGCAGCGTATCCGTCACCACGAGGCTCTTGAGGAAGCTCTTTTCGATGCGCTCCACCGCCGGACCCGACAGGACGGGGTGGGTCACGCAGGCATGCACCTCCTCGGCGCCCTTTTCCAGGAGCGACTTGGTGGCCTCCACGAGCGTGCCAGCCGTATCCACCATGTCGTCGAGGACCACGGCGGTCTTTCCCGCCACCTCTCCGATGATGTTGAGCGCCTGGGCTTCGTTGGCGTCGGATCGCCGCTTGTCGATGAGGGCCAGACCAGCCCCCAGTCGGCGGGCATAGGCCCTGGCCCTGGGCACGCCTCCGGCATCGGGCGATACGATCACCAATCCATGATTCAGATTTTCCCTGATGTACGGCAAGAGAATCGGAGACCCGTACAGGTTGTCAACGGGAATATCGAAAAACCCCTGAATCTGCCCGGCATGGAGGTCCATGGTGAGGATGCGGTCCGCGCCAACCCGCACGATCATATCCGCCACCAGCCGCGCGGTGATGGGCACCCGGGGCTTGTTCTTGCGGTCCTGACGAGCATAGCTGTAGTAGGGAATGACGGCCGTGATGCGGCGCGCCGATGCCCGCTTGCAGGCATCGATCATGAGCAGCAGCTCCATCAGGTGGTCGTTCACGGGATAGGCACCCGACTGAACGATGAAAACATCAACGCCACGAACATTCTCCCCGATCTCCACCCGAATCTCGCCGTCACTGAACTTGCTGACCAGCGCGCGCCCAAGGGGAACTTCCAGTAAATCGCAGATCTGTTGAGCCAGCTCCGGGTTGCTGTTGCCGGAAAAAATCTTCAAGCCGTGGGTTGACATCTATTGCGTTCCTCAATGCCGGTTGCCGTCTGAATGGATTCCATCCTTCAAAAAGAAGGTCCTTTATTATTCCAGGAGCCGTGAATTGGCAACCCTTTTCACAGGCCCTCCCCCGCCCGCGCCGTTGACTGTAAAGGTCAGGTTTTCAGCACCTTGACGTAGAGGGCGTCCCCCTGTTTCAGGAGGACTTCAGCCCTCCCGCCGTTGTGATGGACAACGCGCTCCATTTTGAGCAGCTGGTCGACCGAGCAGATGATTCCGAAGATCTCGCCCCTCCTCAAAAACTTCAGACGCAAACTTGCATCCAGGAAGCCCGCTCAGCAATCTCCACGGTAATCCGCCCAGTTGATCTCAGCTGCCCCTTCCTCAAGGCATTCCAGGGGCTCCTGATCACCTTCGGCATCCTTCGTCATGGCAATCCTCCCCGGCCATTCCCCCGCCAAGGCAAACGATATGGATGCGGGAGATGAAGTCGCACAAAACACTCAACACCCCAATACATGGGGACGATACAAATCGTGGCCCTTGGAGTCAAACCCAAAACGGGTGGGCTGGATTCCGCGCGCGACTGTCCGGCGCGAGACGCCCCCCAAGGCTTCTTCACCCCCATGACATCGAAGGCCCCGGCTCTTCAGGTCATTCAGGATTCGAAGCCCTGACCGTGTCCACCTCCCGGTGGCCTCCAGAATGCGCCGGAAAACCTGGAATGGGAATAGGAAAGAGCAGGAATTCAAGCGCTTTACTTTGCATTGGCGTGTGATTAACATCTGCTTCAAGGTCAAGAACAAAAGGATTAGGAGGAGCACACTATGAGCCATCTGGATTTCATCATCGAGAGAGCCGATCGATACGCCGAGGAATTGCCGACGGGGGGCGGCATGGGCAGCTCGGGTCATTCCGACACATCTGTCGTTTCGCGGAACAACAGCCACGCGGAAACGGCTTCGGGTGAAGCCGACAACGGCGGGGAGCGCGAGAAGCAGCTGGAGCTGTGGATGGATCAGGTCAAGCTGTTCATTCGGAATATCGATATCGACCGCCTGTAGGATCGGTCCCTGTGCATCCCTGTGCATCAGCACGGGCACGCTTTGACGCGTCGGAAAGACCCCTTTCTGCCTGATGTTGGAAAGGGGTTTTTTTGTGCCTCTGGTTAGAGGGAGCCCCGAGCCAGGCGGAGCCACCGTGAATTGGCTTGCATGAGTCCATGCCAGTCATTATAAGATTCTGGAATTGGACGACTGCCGCCGAGCATTTGACAATCCTGCTCAGCTTCCCCCGGCGGACTTATATTTTTTCGTGGTGAATTTGACTTCCGGGATGATCACAAGGAGGGTTCTGATGCTTGTCATTGAAGATCTGCAGGTTGAGCTTGCGGATAAGGTCATACTGAAGCATATCGATCTGGAGATCAAGCCCGGGGAGACTCATGTCCTGTTCGGGCCCAATGGATCCGGAAAGACGTCGCTGCTCATGACCATCATGGGATATCCGCAATACAGGGTCACGGGTGGAACTATCACCTTCAAGGGTGTGGATATCACGCACAGTCCTATCAACGAGCGTGCCCAGCTGGGCATCGGCATGTCCTACCAGCGCCCCCCAACCATCCACGGGCTCAAGACACGTCAGATGGTGGACATATGCGGAAAGAAGGAAGTCAAGGTTGAGGATCTGGCCCGCAGGGTCAACTTTGAATCGTTTCTGGATCGGGATCTCAACGCCGGCTTCTCGGGTGGAGAGATCAAAAGGTCGGAGCTGCTTCAGCTGATGGCCCAGAACCCTGACCTGATGCTCTTCGACGAGCCCGAGTCCGGGGTGGACATCGAGAACATTGCCCTGGTGGGTGAGACCATCGCGCGCCTGCTTCAGAAGGAATGCTCCTCAACCCGCGACAAATCTAGGCTGCAGGTCAAGCGCGAGCGCTCCAAGATGGGACTCATCATCACGCACATCGGACACATTCTGGATTATGTGGACGTGGACAAGGGGCAGCTTCTGTTCAACGGCGTTCTCAGCTGCAGCACGAACCCCCGTGAAATCTTCCGCTGCATCAGCGAGGTGGGTTATGAGGAGTGTGTCAGATGCTCAATAGACAAGAGTTGATCGAGCGTGCGTCGAAGGCCACGGAAAAAAAGGCCGCCATTGGTCCGGATATCGAGCTCATGAGCTTCGTGACTTCTTCCGATGCCCATGACTACCTGTCGGACGATCAGTTCCACTCCCTGCCCGAGCAGGAGAAGGACCTTCTCCTCCTTTCGGGCGTCGACGTTCTCGAAAGGGAGCGCGGGGGCACCTTCTTCCAGAAGGATACCTCGGTGGTCCACTGCGAGACCAAGCAGGAGGGCATGGAGGTCATCCCCATCAAGGTCGCCCTGGAAAAATACGACTGGATCAAGGACTACTACTGGAAGCTGGTGTCGGTCGATGCCGACAAGTACACGTCGGCGGCGGAGACCGGCCTGCACAATGGGTATGTCATTCGAGCCCTGCCGGGATCCAAGAGCGTTTATCCCATCCAGGCCTGTCTTTACATCGGCAAGGAGGGGCTGCAGCAGAACGTTCACAACATCGTCATCGCCGAGGAGGATTCGGAGCTCCATATCATCACGGGGTGCGCCACATCCCCGCATCTCAAGAAGGGCCTGCACATCGGGATCTCCGAATTCTACATCAAGAAGAACGCCAAGCTCAGCTTCACCATGATCCACAACTGGGCCGAGGATATGGTGGTTCGGCCGCGCTCCGCCGCCGTGGTGGAGGAAGGCGGCCTTTTTCTGAACAACTACATCTGCATGAAGCCCGTCCGTTCGCTCCAGATGTACCCCACCACTCATCTGGTGGGAGACAACGCCGTGGCTCGGTTCTACAGCATCATCGTCGGCAGTCCGGGCTCGGAGTACGACGTGGGCGGCAGGATTTTCCTGAAGAAGCCTGGGTCCCGTGCCGAAATCGTGGCCAGGACCATCAGTAACGGGGGCAGGATCATCTCGCGTGGACACCTCATTGGAGAGGTGCCTGACATCAAGGCTCACCTGGAATGCAAGGGTCTCATCATCAACGGTGGCCTGGTTTATGCCGTTCCGGAGCTGGAGGGACACGTGGACGGGGTCGAGATGTCCCACGAGGCGGCGGTTGGGAAAATCGCTCAGGAGGAGATCCACTATCTCATGTCGAGGGGACTCGGCGAAGACGAGGCGGTATCCACCATCGTGAGGGGTTTTCTCAGCGTCGACATGCCGGGCCTGCCGCCTCAGCTCAAGGCAGAAATTGACAAGGCCATCGAGATGAGCGAAAAGGATGTCATGTAGGGGCTGGGAAAGACGATAGCCATCAACCATTCAGAGGGGGAGTTGAGGTCATGAAGGCATTCGTTGCGTCTTTGCTGTTACTGGGACTGGTATTGGGTGGTCTGGCTCCCGCCGCGGCTGGGGACTACATGGCTTCGCCCTATTCCGAGCGAATGGCTCCTCCGGTGAACTGCCCGCCAGGATGGGAGGCCGCCTATCCGCAGGATGAGCCCCGCGGCGAGCCTTCAGGTGAGCTGATCCTGTTCGATGTCCTGATCCTGAGGCCCCTCGGCCTGGCTGCCACCGTGGTGGGAACGGCGGGGGCGGTGCTGGCGGCTCCCTGGTCCTGCTCGGATTGTGAAAAGGGAGTTTCTCAGTGGGACCTCGTGGAGCGGAAGCTCATTCGCGAGCCCGCCGGCTACACGTTCTGCCGGCCTCTGGGTGGAGGGGTGGACTATTGATGATCACACGGCATGCCCTCGCGGGCATGCTGTGAATGGATACTCAGTACGCCGCTCCGCAAAATGATGGCCGAAATACAGTTGAACGTCATCCCGCCATTTCTCGGACCGGGGTCCGGAAGTCTTCTCAAGAGTGCTTGGATCCCGGCTCAAGGACTTCCGGGGTGGCGTGAGGGACTTGTGCGGTTCATTCTGTTGCGGTGTGCTTAAGATCAATCAGATGGGAAGCCCACCAGGATTGTGAATCCTGTGATGGGCTTTTTTCATGGAGCCCCACTCCCGCATGGACCCTTTTCGAATCGCCCTCACGGGGGGCATTGCGACGGGAAAGAGCACCGTATCGCGCATCTTCCAGGAGCTGGGTGCCGTAATCCTCGATGCCGACCGGGTGGCCCGCGACGTCGTGCGGCCAGGAAGCCCATGCTCCCACAAGCTTTTCCAGCTGCTGGGACCGGATTACTTCGACACGGATGGGCAGCTCAGGCGGCGGGAGCTGAGAGATCGCATCATTGGAAGCGGGGAGCTGAGGGAGGCGGTGAATGCCATTCTCCATCCAGCCATCATGGAGGCCATGGAGCTTGCATGGAATGAGCACCGGAGGAGCTCGCACCACCGGGCCGTCGTGATCTTCGACATCCCGCTCCTGTTCGAATCCCGGCTCCAGGACAGGTTCCAGCTGGTGATCCTCGTCTACGCCCCTCCAGAGGTGCAGATCTCGAGGCTCATGGTCAGGGATGGCGTGAGCCGGGCTCAGGCCGAGAGCACCCTCTCCATGCAGTGGCCCATCGATGAGAAACGGGCTCGAGCGCATCGGATCATCGACAACAGCGGAGCCCTCGAAGCCACCCGCCGTCAGGTGGCTTCCCTCTGGCGGGAAATCAAGGACAGGGCTGAAAAGGGCTTCCGTCCCGCTGATGGCTCGACCGTCGAGCCCATGCCCTAAAGCTCCTTCAGAATCTTGACGTCAGCCTGCTTCTTCCGTTCCTCCAGCCAATTCCGCCAGACCGTGCTCTGTTTTTGCGTCAGCAGGCGCTTCATGATCGCCGCCCGCTCCTTTTCGACATCAGCGTCGGGGTCGAGCTTCCCCAGGAGCTGGCAGACGACGAAACGGTTGTTGATGTCGGTCACGGGGGTTTCGGGAAAAGGCTGGTCCGCCTGCAGTCGGAAGACTCGCGAGAGCGAATCACCTCGCAGCTTGAGGTCCTTATCCGGCTGTCTTCTCGAAAACCAGTCGGTCTTTTGAGCTTCGAGCTTCCCGGCTTTGGCCGACTCCTCGAGGCTCCCGGATTTGCGCGCGGCCTCCAGGAGCTCCGTGGCATGCTTCTGGGCGAGGTTTCGGCCCTCCTCCTCGCGGTAGTCCTTTTCGACCTGGCTCTTCACTTTCTCCAAGGGTGCCGTTTTTTCCGCCTGAATCCCCTTGACCTGGACCACGACGAATCCGTCCGATACCTCCACCACATCGCTCATGCCCTTTTCCGGCATTCCAAAGATCTTGCCCATGAATTCCGGAGCCGCTCCCTCCATCCCAGGAAAGGGGTCGTTCTGGGAGAGCCACCCTTCATGGGTCACGACTTCCCGCTGAAGGGACTTGGAGACTTTCTCGAGATCCTGCGTGGCATAGACCTGGTCGGAGAAGTCCGTCACCTTCCGGAACGCAAGATCCCGTGCCTTCTCCTGCTTGAGGGTGGACTCGACCTCCGTCCTGGCCTGCTCCAGGGTCCGGGTGCTCTCGGGGCGGACCTCCTCGACCTTGATGATGTGAAGCCCATAAGGAGATCGGACCAGGTCGCTGATCTCACCCGGCTTCATGGAGAACGCCGCCTCCGAAAAGGTGGGCACCATGCGGTCGCGGCCGAAAAAGCCCAGGTCGCCACCGTTTTTGGCCGTGGCCTCGTCCTTGGAGTGCTTTGCCGCCAGGGCGGCGAAGTCGGCACCCTTCCGGGCTTCGGTCAGGACCTTCTCCGCTTCGGCCCTTACCCTGGCCACTTCGGCCTCCGGTGCATCCTCTTTCAGCTTGAACAGGATGTGACGGGCTCTGACTTCGGCATCCTGGTGATACTTCCGTGGGTTCTCCTCGTAATACTGACGGATCTCCTCCTCCGACACGCTCACCTGGCCGAGAAGCTCATCCACCTTGAATTTGACATAGGCGAGCCGCCGCCTTTGGGGATCCCTGTACTTCTCCTGATGCTGCTCGTGAAAGGCCCTGAGCTTCCCCTCGTCCACCGAAGCCTGGCCTTCGTACTGCTTCGGATCGAAAGGGACACAGGCGAGCTGGATCCTCTGAAAAGTGAAGTGGAAGTCCGCGGCGATCTCCTCCTCGGTGACGACGGCACGCCGCTTGACGAATCCCTCCACCTTTTCCCGGCCGATCTCTTCTCCGACCTGCTTCTCGAAGGTCTCGGGAGTGAGCCGGTTCTGCTGCAGGAGAGCGTTGTAACGCTCCTGGCTGAACTTGCCATCCTGCTGGAAGGCGGCGAATTCAAGAATGCGCTGCTGCACCTCCTGCTCCGTGGCCGCCAGTCCAAACTCCTGGGCCGCTTTGGTCAGGATGAACTGGTCGATGAGGGAGTCCAGGGCCTGCTGCTTGAGATTGAACTGCTTGAGCATCTCATCGGAGAGGGCCCCCCCCAACTGACGCCGGTACATTTCCAGCATCTGGCTGTACGCCCGGTCATACTCGGCCACGCTGATGACGTGGTCGTCAACGCGAGCGACTTCGGCCTTGCCGCCCTCGCGGTAAGAGTACCCACCCCAGAATATGAAAACGATGACGATCAGGGCGAAGAAGACCTTGATCAACCAGGACGTGGCGTGCCTGCGAAATACATCCAGCATGACTTCCGAGCTCTCCTTCCTTGATGCCTGGCGGCATCCCCGTCACACAAAATGGCGCCAAGGGGCGGCTCGCGTTCCTTCGGCGTGAAGACGACGGGAGGATGCCGACCGCTTCAGTGCGGTGAAGCCTCGTTCCGAGCCGCCGAGGTCGGCATGTCCCGTACCGGCGACGTGTGCCTGCGCCCGAAAAGGATATACAGGATCGCTCCGATACAGGGCAGCGTGGCTACCGTAAAAAACCAGACAACTTTCTGCTTCGGGGTGGCAAACTGTCGTTTGGGGATGTCGAGGATGGCCCAGAAGGTGGGGATCACCGGAACGGTTAAAACCAGCATAACGACCATGATCCTCATTGACATGCTTCAACCCCTTCCCCTTCGCTGACGAAGGCGGGAAATCCCTTCCTCTTCCCGTTCCAAATCCCGGCGGTGATCCTGCAGCCGGCTGATGGCGGCATCGAGCTCAGTGTCCCAGACACGTCCCAGATCGGATTTGAGAGCTTCTATAATCTTTTGCTCCAGGCGCTGCAACCTTTTCTTCCTGGACGCGTGGAAGCGGATGCCCAGCATGAGCCGAAGCAGGCCATAGCTTGCCAGAGCAGAAAGGCCCTCGGCGGAAAAGAGCATGCGGGTGGCGGCGCCGAGCCAGAGGAGCCCCGCTCTCCAGCCCGTCTCATGTGGCGCCACGACTCCGAGGCTGTGGAGTCCGATGCCGGCGAGCAGCAGAGCTGTGAGCAAGGAGTATGCCCCGGGCTCGATCCAGCGGCGCCCGCCCGGGGAGAAAAGCTGCACATGCGCCAGGCCCGCGTCGATGAGCGTCGCCAGCGACCGGCTCCACCGGTTCCACCTCTCCTCGGGGTCGAACATGGCCTGGACCGGCTCCAGGAGGCTCTGGGGAACCCCTTCCCGCAGGGCCCGGTGGACCACCCGGTTTTCCATGCGGGTCCATTGCTCGACAAGCTGCCCCAGGATTCCATCCCGGCTGAGAGACACCTTGAGGGACGCCTGCTCCGCCGTGGTGGCCCCATCCTCCTCCAGGCGTCTCATGAAGCTCCGCACCAGGGAGCCGGCGCCCGGCTCTTGGATGCCGTGGCGGATCCGGGCCCGAACACAGCCCCGGACCTGGCTTTCCGTCCAGTCATCGAAAGCCTCCCGACCTGTGCGGGCCCACTCGGCACGATCCCTGACAAACTCCGAGGCCAGCTCCTCCAGGATTCTCCGGAGCTTGCCCGCCTGGATCGCCTTCTGGTCCATGACGGTGAGGATGGACTCCAGCTCCTGGTCCAGGTTGGCCGTTTTGATGGCCGCGACTTCCTTGGTGTCCCGCTCGTGGAAGACATGATGCCGAAAGGCGTTGAACTGGCTCCATGGTGCCGGCTCCCCCCCGCCCAGGGCTTCCAGGGCGGAAAGGGTGTAGATCACGGGTCGCTCGATGCCGCGCTCCACGAGCTGACGGTGAAAAGTCTGGGCCATGCGGGACAGCCTGTCGTAGCCCACCTCCAGGGGGGCTGCCCCGAAGAGCTGGTCCACCTTGTTCATGACGAAGACGTAGTTTCCCGAGGCCTTGGGGGCTTCGGCGAGAAAGGAGTGGAGCCGCTCGTCGGCGTACTTCTCCGGGGACACGACCCATACGAGCAGATCCAGGTTTTCCAGGAAGTCCATCACATGCCGCCGATGAAGCCCGACCAGACTGTCGAAGTCCGGAAGGTCGCAAAGGATGACCTGGCGCACTCCCTCGGCGTCGTGGACATGCTCGACCCACGGGACGGCGCTGTGCAGGACCGGGGAAGGAAGCGACGTCGAGCGGTGCCGGTACACCAGCACCCTGTCCGTGTGAGGCCGCCGGTGGCTGGCCGAGGCGATCTCCGAGCCGGCCAGCCCGTTCATGAGGCTGGACTTCCCGACGCCCGTCCCTCCAAGGAGCCCGACGCTCAGGACGGAATCCGAAAGCTCGTCCAGCTTGCGGGACAGGGCAGCGGCCTCCCGGCGAAGCTCCGTGGCTTCCGCCCCCGAAAAGACCGGCGCCCCGTCCCGGTCGAGCATCTCCCTGACCTGCCTCAGATCGGCTCTGAAAGCTTCGAGGGAGCGACTCATGATGAAAGCTCCCGAGCCAGGGACCTCAGCTCGGCCATCAGCCTTTCGGGAGCTTGGAGGGAGCGCAGGCTGTCGGCGTAGCGGTCCCGCTGCAGGCGGATCACCGAGTACACCCCCTGGCGGTACTTTTCGGCCAGCTGGCGCCCCAGCCTCTGCAGCTCGTGATACGCGAAAAGCTCCACGGCCCCGCGGGTGACGAAGGGGGCGATGGCTGAATCCAGGACCACCTCGAGGAGCGTGATGCCGCCTCCGACGGCGGCTTCGAGGGAGACGATCAGACCGCCCCAGAGGATCGAAGTCGAGTAGATGCCGATCTCCTTGCTCCTGGGGATCCCCCTGGCCATCTCCCCAAAGGTTTCCTCGAGCCAGCCCAGAAGCTTCTCCTGCTCGTCCAGGACCGACCGTCGGATCTCCTCCCGGGTCAGCGTCAGCTCAGCACGGCGAAGCTCACCGCGCAGGGGCGAATCCACATCCCTGGGAGCGAGCTTTTCGAGAACTTCCCGGTTGAGCCCCTCGATGGCTGCCACGATGGGCAGGATGTCCATTCGCTCGCGCATCTTTCGCAAGGTGTCCTCGTGACTTTCCACGGGATTTTCAGGAGCCAGCCCCAGCGCGCGAAGAGGAGAAAGAACGACCTGGGCCAACATCCGACGAGGTTTCCCCAGGAGGTCGTAACGGCTGAAGTGCTTGCGGATCTCCCGTTGAATGAAAGCGCGACTGTCCTCGGTCACATGCCGCTCCCGCGCTTCCATGGCCTTTTTGCAGGCCGCCTCGTAAAGGGAATCGAGGCTTTCGATCCAACGCTTACCGGCCTGATGCTCGGTGTCAAGAGCTTCGAGAAGCCGGACCACCTGGCCCTTGAGCTCCCGCGCCAGCCGCTTCCGTTCCCGCTGCCGCAGCTCAGCCTGGTTTTCGGTGTCGATCTCCCCGTTGAAAACGGAGCCGAATCTTCCAAAGGCCTCGTCACCCCGCAGTGCCTCCTCCGCATCGAGGGCGGCGAAAGGGAGGAGCCACGTGCGCTCCGGCGGCCAGACCAGGGCTCCCCCACGAAGCGAGGACACGATGTCCTCCAGGGTGAGGGGCGACTGGACCTTGTTGACCAGAAGGAAAAAGGGCTTCCCATCCCTGCGGATCTGGTCCAGGAAACGGAAGAGCACGTCGTCGGCGTACTTCTCCTGGCTGGTCACGAAAAGGACCAGGTCCGACAGCAGGTAAAGCTCCTCCACGATACGGCGATTGTCGACCTCAAAGCTGTCCACGTCCGGCGTGTCGACCAGGATCACGTCGCGAAGGACGGGGTCCTGATGCTCATGATAGACCAGATCCCCCGGCGCCCCGCCCCTGCGCGCCGTCGGGTCGGCCCCGCTCGGCACGCGGGTGACGGAAAGCTCCGGAAAGGGAAAACGCGGGCCCAGAACAACGTCCCGGTGTCCGAAGGCGATGGGGCCGCGGGTCTTGGGCCTTTCGACTCCGACGGCGCTCAGCTTCCTCCCGCAAAGAGCGTTGAAGATCGTCGATTTTCCCGTGCCCGTGCCGCCAATGATGGGGATCCAGATCAGTGGGGATGACAGCTTGTAGGACGCCACGGCGCACTTCCTCGGCATCCACCGGGCCAGCTCCCGGATCTCCGTGAAGGACGGAGTCAGGCCGGGAGAGCGCAGCTCGCTCCAGGAGACGGCACCCGCCCAGGGTGCGTCGGGCTTGCGGGAATCAATGAACGGGCTCGAGTCTTCCATCGTTTTTGCCCATCCCTTCGAGGTCCATGGGTATAGTCTGAGCCAGCGGCCGGTAGACGTTCAAGTACCAGTCCCCCCGGGGCCCCCGAATCACCCATCGAGACATGAGGATCCCGTGGTAGATCCGCTGGAGATCGATCTCCTCCCGTGAAATCGTCAGGGACTGTCGGCGGAGCCTTCGCCGATAACGGAGATGAATGCCCCTGGTGGTCACCAGGACATCCAGGGCGGTGGAGCGCGGGACCTGGGGCAGGCGGAGGGCGTAGGCCCTGGCGGTCCAGATGAGCTTTTCCCCCTCGGTCCTCACCTCGTCGAAGAACGCATCCAGATCGTAACTGGGCGATCGCGTCCAGGTCCAGGCCGCCTCCTTCCACAGTGCGCATTTCAAGCGAGCCCAGATGGCGGAGAACAGCATCCGTATGGTGCGAAAGATGACGGGCAGCATGACGGCGATGAGGGTCAGCATGCCAACGGTGATGACCAGGCTCAGGGTGGGGTGCGCCAGGCTCAGGTAAGCCAGGGTGAATGCGCCGGCATCTTCGGCGAGGCTGACCAGGAAGTTGGAGACGGGCTCGGGGCTGGTGTTGATGATGAGACGCGTTCCCGCCTTGGTGACGTGGGCCGCGGAAGCCAGGCTCGCACCCAGCATGAAGACGATGATCTCCAGGGCGGGTGTCGCCTCCCCCACCTGCATGAGGGCCAGCATGGCCCCTCCCAGGGGGCGAATCAGGGTGTGAATGAAGTCCCACAGACTGTCCAGGCCGGGAATCTTGTCGACCAGAAACTCCAGCAGGTAGAGCAGCACGGCCACGAAGATCACGGCGTCATTGGCCAGCACATCGAAATCACCGGGGAGCCCCCTAACCAGCTCGTACTTCTTGCACACGCCCACCACCGCGATGGTCGCATAAAGATTGATCCCCGATACGAAAGACAGCCCAAGCAGGGTTCCAAGCTTGGCGATGATCTCCATCCTGGGACTCCGTCGTTTGTGTTGATCCGCTCCATGCCGTGGAAAGTAAGCCCCAGGGGCCAGTACCCGCTGTCTCGGCGATTCCACGAATCCAGAATCCGGAATCGACAGTTTGACACCCGCTTCACACCTATACTATAGAAAACGTTTGTGCTTCAGTATTCAAGTGAAATCGGTGCCCCGCTTCCGCTCACCCTTTCGAGGAGCCTGTGTGAGCAAGATCTTCATCTCAGAGCTCAAGCCCCATCAGGAGGTGACATCGACCTTCGTGGCGGCGGACAAGCAGCTCCGCACGACGCGGACCGGGGCCAGCTTCGTCACCCTGCGGCTGGCCGACCGCACCGGCGAGGTGGTCGGTCGCATCTGGGAGAACGCCGAAGCTCTGGATCGTTCCATCCCGGTGGGGGGAGCCGTTTCAGTCACCGGACGCTGCGAGACCTACAAGGGCGAGCTTCAGCTGAACATCCAGCAGATCACCCCCGTGAATCGATGCGATGCGGATCCCGCAGATTTCCTGCCCGTCAGCCCCATGGATCCCGAGATCCTGCATCAGCAGCTCAGGCGCGCTGTGGCATCCATCAAAAGCCCGCCCCTGCGGCACCTCATGCAGGCCATCCTCGCCGACCGTCCCCTCATGGACCGGATCAAGCAGGCACCCGCCGGCAAGTCCATTCACCATGCCTACCTGGGCGGTCTGCTGGAGCACACCGTCTCGGTGGCAGGACTGGCTGCCCTCGTGGCCAGGCACTACGAAGAGCTGGATCGGGATCTGCTCACCGTGGGCGCCCTCCTCCACGACATCGGCAAGGTGGATGAGCTGACCTGGGACCTGGCCATCGATTATTCGGACTCGGGGCGCCTTCTGGGGCACATGATTCTCGGGCTCCAGATCGTGGAGGACAAGATCCGCTCGGTGGCCGCCTTCCCGGCGGAGCTGGCCACCGTTCTCAAGCACCTGATCCTGAGCCACCATGGAGAGCAGGAGCACGGTGCCGTGAAGGTGCCCATGACCCGCGAGGCCTTCGTTCTGCATTTCATCGACGACCTGGACGCCAAGATGAGCACCCTGGCACGGGCCCTCGACCAGTGCTCGAAAGACGGCAGGACCTGGACCGCCTATCAGCCTGCTCTGCAGCGGTTCATCTACGGGGGCGCTCAGGTTGCGCCGGAAGCCTCTCCACCGCCCGATGCGCCGGCTGAATCCTGTGCCCAGCAGCTGAGCCTCTGGACGACGTCGAAGGGATTGGGGGCGGCCTCGGACGCCGCTTCCAGGACCGGCGCGGCGGAAGCGCCGGAGCGGGAGCCCGGGGAGAGCGCTCCCTTCTGAGTCACGCGCGAACAAATTCGATTTGAAAGGTCTCACAGCCCCATGTCGATGGCCGCCATCCCTGGGCAGATCAGGGCCAGGAAGCTTCTGTGGAAAATGGTCGAAGGGGCCCGCGTCCCCCATGGGCTGCTGTTCACGGGAGAGGCCGGGATCGGAAAGAGCCGGACCGCCCGAGCCTTCGCCCAGCTCCTCAATTGCACCGAGCCCCGGCAGGGCGATTCCTGTGACCGATGCCCTTCGTGCCGCAAAATCGGCTCGGGCCAGCACCCCGACCTCCTGTGGGTCAAAAAGGACGGGACCTTCATCAAGATCGATCAGGTGCGACAGATCAAGGAGCGGCTGAAATTCCGCCCATTCGAGGCCAGGCACCGGGTTGTGGTCGTCGAGGGTGCGCACGACCTGAAGGAGGAGGCGGCCAACGCTTTTCTCAAGATCCTCGAGGAGCCTCCCAGGCAGAACGTGCTCATTCTGATCACCATGGAGCCGAGGATGCTGCTGCCCACCCTCGTTTCCCGCTGCTGTCACATCCGGTTTCAGCCCCTCGAGGAGGACCTCATCGCCCGGGCCCTCATCGAGGAGGAGGGCGTGGAGCGGAATGCCGCCCTTGAAGCCGCCCGCCTGGCTTCGGGCAGTTTGGCTCGGGCCAGGCTCCTGGCGGATCCAGCAGTCCTGGCCCACCACCGGGAGATTGGGGATCGCCTGCGTGCCCTCGCCGGCATGAGCGTCCTGGAACTGTTCTCACTCACGGCCCGATGGGCCAGGGAAGCCAAAAGCCTGGATGAGGATTTGGAGTGTATTAAACTCTGGCTGCGGGATATGATCCACTCTCGATTGAGGTTAGGGCTCTCATCTTCCCGGGAAGGCGGTCCGCGCTCGTCGACGGCTGACCCTTCCGATGATCTCGATGATCGTCTATTCCGCCTGTTCGACCGGATCGAGCAGGCTCACCAGCAGCTGCGCTTGAACGCCAACCGGCAGCTCGTGCTCGAAGGCGTTTGTTTGGCCATGAGGAAAGCCTTTGATGGAGAAAGTCATCGGTGTACGGTTTAGACCGGGGGGCAAGATCTACTTCTTCGACGCGGGAGAGCATCCGGTCAAGAAGGGGGATTATGTCCTGGTCAAAACCGAGCAGGGAACGGGCCTGGGTGAAGTGGTGGAGCACGGCTGCCCGCAGGTTTGCTGCCGCGGACGGAGCGAAATCAAGCGGATCGAGCGGCCCGCCAGGCCGGAGGAGATCCAGAAGCTCCAGACCAACAAGGAATTCGAGATGGATGCCCGTGCCTATTGTCTCGAGCGCATTGCGGCCCATCATCTGGACATGAATCTCGTGGATGTGGAGTATTACTTCGACGGCGGCAAGATCATCTTCTATTTCACCGCCGAGGGGAGAGTCGATTTCCGTGAGCTGCTGAAGGACCTGGTGCGGAGGTTGAGGACCCGCGTGGAGCTGCGCCAGATCGGCATCCGCAACCAGGCCAAGATGGTGGGGGGCCTCGGCAGCTGCGGACGGCCGCTTTGCTGCGCGACCTTCCTCAAAAACTTTCATGCCGTTTCCATCAAAATGGCCAAGGAGCAGAATCTGAGCCTCAATCCCACCAAGATCTCGGGGGCGTGCGGCCGTCTCATGTGCTGTCTCCAGTACGAATACGAAACCTATCGCGAGCTCAAGAAAGACATGCCCAAAATCGGCAAGAAGGTCGAGCTGCCGGAGGGCCGGGGCAAGGTGATTCGCCAGAACGTGCTGGATCGGACCTACACCGTCATCCTCGAGGATGGGCGAGAGGTCGAAAAGAAGCTGGATCCCATCCCAACGGAGACCAAGGAAGCTCAATGACGAAGGCCTTCTACGTAACGACCCCCATCTATTATGTGAACGCCGAGCCCCACATCGGCCATGCCTACACCACCATCGTCGCCGACGTTCTGAATCGTTTTCATCGATTCATGGGCTGCGAGACCTTCTTCCTCACGGGAACGGACGAGCACGGGGACAAGATCGTTCAGGCCGCATCGGCCGCCGGCGTGGAGCCCCGGGAGTATGTGGACCGGATCAGCGGGATTTTCCGGAGCACCTGGCCCAGGCTGAACATCAGCCACGATCACTTCATCCGCACGACGGACCCGGACCACGTCCGCACGGTGCAGTATATCCTCCGCAAGGTGCACGACGCCGGCGAGATCTATTTCAGCTCCTACAAGGGTCTTTACTGCGTGGGGTGCGAGCGCTTTTACACCGAGCGGGAGCTCGTGGACGGCAGGTGCCCCGACCACGACACCGAGCCCGTCGAAAGGGAGGAGGCCAACTATTTCTTCCGCATGAGCCGCTATCAGTCCTGGCTCATCGACTACGTCGAAAGCCATCCGGACTTCATCCGCCCGGAGCGCTACCGCAACGAGGTCCTGGCGTTCCTGCGGGAGCCTTTGGAGGACCTCTGCATCTCGCGTCCCGTGGAGCGGCTGAGCTGGGGCATCCCCCTGCCCTTCGACGACCGCTACGTGACTTATGTCTGGTTCGACGCCCTCATCAACTACGTCTCCGCCCTGGGATACCCGGACGGCGGCGCCTACGGGCGCTACTGGCCCGTCGTCCAGCACCTCATCGCCAAGGACATTCTGAAGCCCCACGGCATCTACTGGCCCACCATGCTCAAAGCGGCCGGCATCGCGCCGTACCGGCACCTCAACGTGCACGGCTACTGGAAGATCAATGAAGGCAAGATGAGCAAGAGCAAGGGCACCGTGGTGCGCCCCCTGGAACTGGCGGAGACTTACGGGGTGGATGCCTTCCGTTATTTCCTCCTGAGGGAGATGGTGTTCGGCCTGGACGCGGGGTTCAGCGAGGAAGCTCTCGTTCAGAGGCTCAACGCCGACCTGGCCAACGACCTCGGCAATCTTTTCAGCCGCACCCTGGCCATGACGGCCAAATACGTGGACGGCCGGGTTCCCCCCTTCGGGTCCGGGCTGGAAGAGCCCGAAACCGATCTCATGGGTCAGCTCGAGGTGACCCGGCGCCAGTTCCAGGAGGAGATACCAAAGCTCGGCTTCCACAAGGCGCTCATGTCCATCTGGGAGAGCCTCAACGCCGCCAACAAGTACGTCGACTCCGTCGGGCCGTGGAACCTGGCCAAGGATCCGGAACGGAGGCCGAGGCTCCTCACCGTCATCCGCTCGCTCCTGGAGCTGAATCGGGTCGTCGCCGCCCTCGTCTCGCCGTTCATGCCGGAGACGGCGGAAAAGATGCTCCAGCGCCTGGGCATCACCCGCAAGGCACCGGATTTGAGATTCGATGAAGATACCCGTTGGGGAGGGCTACGGGAAGGAGTCGCCGTTGTGAAGGGGGATGCCCTGTTCCCCCGCGTCGAGCTGAAAACGGTGCAGGCCGCTCCGCCCGGGCCCGGGGCGTCGAGCGCTTCCGAGTCGGCGTCCATCCCCAGCGAGCCCCTTCTGGAGGAGGCGATCCCCTTCGAGCTGTTCCAGAGGGTGGATCTGAGGGCCGGGATCGTCAAGGAGGCCGAAGTCGTCCCCAAATCGAAAAAGCTCCTGCGGCTCATCGTGGACATCGGAGAGGAGCGCCAGGTGGTGGCGGGCATCGCCCAGGACTACACGCCCGAGGAGATGGTGGGGAAACAGGTCATCGTGGTGGCCAACCTGCAGCCGGCCAGGCTCATGGGGATCGAATCCCGCGGCATGGTGCTGGCGGTCCGGGACGGCAAGGCCCTGCGTCTCGTCACCACCGGGGAGCCGGTCGCTCCGGGTCGACGAGTCAGCTGACGGGCGCGGCACGAGCATCAAGATTTCTCGCTATAGCTCGAAATGACCGTTCCCCGACAGCCTCCTGGCCGCACACTCCACATCCCGGGGCGGTGGAAGCATGGCGGGTCATGAAGACCGCTCCTTCCTCCACCGGGCCCCGAAGAACCCATCGACACCGTGCAGGTGGGGCCACGATCGGAAGAAGCCCCGGTCCGTCATGGATCGACAGGTGTTGGGAAGGAAGTCCTCGGCACGCTCCGGTGTCCAGCCGGGGTGTGCTTCCGTGAACGCATCGGCCACGTCCTCGTTCTCCTCCCTGAAAACGCTGCAGGTCGCGTACACGAGGACGCCTCCCTCCCGGACCAGATCGGCGGCCTTCTCGAGATACTGCCTCTGGATCTGGGAGAATCGATAGGGGTCCTTGGGATGCCGCCGCCACTTGATGTCGGGGTTGCGCCGGAGCGTCCCGAACCCCGTACAGGGAGCGTCCAGCAGCACCCGATGGAAGAGCCCGATCCTCCCCGGATCCAGGTGCATGAGATCCCCAGGAGCCGTCGTGATCCCCGTGATCCCCTGGCGCGCGGCGTTTCTTTGCAGCTCCTCGAGCTTCCAGGCCGACGCATCCACGGCCACGATCTCCCCGTGGTTCTTCATGAGAGCGGCGATGTGGGTCGTTTTGCCTCCAAAGCCGGCGCAGAGATCCAGGATCCTCTCGCCCCCCCGAGGGGACACGAGATTCCCGATGAGCTGCGACGCCTCGTCCTGCGCCTGGGCCCAGCCTTCCACGTGAATCGCAAGTCGGGAGAGGTCCGAACGGATCCCGCGCAGCCGCACGGCATCCTCCAGGTATGGCGAAGGCTCGGCATGGACCCCGTGAGCTTTCAGCCAGTCCATCACCTGGGCGGGCTCGGCCTTGGCCCGGTTGACGCGGATCGTCAGCGGGGCCACGCCGTTATTGGCTTCGCAAAACATTCGCGCCCCCTCGAGCCCCAGCTCGCGAGTCATGCGCCCCACAAACCAGGGCGGGTGCGACGTCGTGACGGCCAGATGCTCAACCGGGTCATCCTCCGGCGAAGGCCAGTCCCATCGGTTCTCCCGCCGGGCCGCTTCCCGCAGGATCCCGTTCACGAAGCCGGCCAGGTGCGCCCGGTGCAGGCATTTGGTCATCTTCACGGCCTCATCGATGGCCGCGTGGGCGGGAACTCGCTCCAAAAAGAGCAGCTGATAGATCCCCATGCGCAGGAGGATGCGGATTCCCGGCTGGATCTTTCCACCCGGCACCCGGCTCAGCTGGGCGATGTGCCAGTCCAGGCGCCCCTGCCACCGCAAGGTCCCGTAAACCAGCTCCGTGAGGAGGGCCCGATCCCGTGCATCGAGGCCGGAATGACGACCCATGAGGGTACGGATGAGTCGGTCGGGCTGTGATGGCTTCTGATCGAGATGGAGAAGGATCTGGTAGGCCAGGAGCCTGGCGGTGATCATGGGGTCTCCCGTTTCGCATTCAGGGAGGTGATCTCGCGCAGCAGGCTTTCAACCCGGTCGAGGGCAACCCGGGTGTTGAGGCAGGGCCCGAAGGGACGCTCGTTGAAGATGCCGTAAACCGGCAGGGGCGTCGTGTCCTGGATACCACTGGTGAGATCGCGCTCGCAGGCCACGGCGATGATGAGGTCCGGGCGCTTCTCCAGCACGATGCGCCGGGCGATGGTGCCCCCCGTGGCCACGGCCAGATCCACCCGGTATTGCTCGGCCAGCTCCAGCAGGCCCTTGATGGGGCACTTGCCGCAGCGCTTGCAGTTTTCCACCCGGTGCGTGATCTTCACCTCGCAGTCCTGATCCTGGAGGCAGTGGGGCATGAGGAGCAGGACACTGCGGGGCGGGCGTCCGTTGCGGCATTGCGCCAGGACCAGCTCGTTGTTGACCGCGACGAAGGCATGCTGAACGTCTTCCCGCTTGAGGCCGATGAGACGCCCCACCACCACCAGCAGGGGGAGTAGGCCCTTGACGGCGAAGCTTCGAAGCTTCCGCGAAAAGGGCACGTCGCGGCCGAGCATCGTCACGACGATGAGCAGGCCGAGCACCAGCACCAGACCGCCGCCCAGGACGCCGAAGACGCCCCCCGCAATCCAGGGCAGATCGTCATGGATGGCCTCGAGCCCGTAGTACGGCACGACATAGAGCAGGGTCAGAGCGCTCAGGATCAGGAGCGCCGTCACGGTGAGGAGAATGGCGAAGGTTTTCTTCTCCGGCATATTCTTTTCCGAATGATCACCCTGCAAGCATCATAACCGCGGAGGAATGGGTTGAGATCGCGTCGTGCGCGAGGGAGCCTGCAGTGAATGCGGTCCATGAGGGGGCGTGTCGAGAGGGCCGGCGCCAGGCCCGTCAAAAAACCGTCCCGCGCGACCTGAGTCGCCAGAAGATAAGGCATGATGTCATTCGAGGACCGTGCCGGGCTCAATGGAGCGCCCCCGGATGAACTCAGCGGCCGGCAGCCTTCGCTGCCCCTCCAGCTGCACACTCCCCAGGACGAGGCAAATCCCATCACCCCCCCGAACCACCAGGCCCGTCTCCGACAACCCCAGCACCTCTCCGGCTCGACCCTCTCCCTCAAGGGGCAGCACCCTGGCATCAAAACACTTCACACGGCGCCCCTGCAACAAAAAATACGCCCCCGGGGCGGGATCGAAAGCCAGGATCCTGCGCGCCAGCACTCGAGCCGGAAGGCTCCAGTCGAGGCGAAGCTCCTCTTTTCCAACGGGAGGGGCATGAGTCGCCAACGCTGAATCCTGAAGCTCCGGCCGGATGCGCCCCGCATTCCAGTCATCGAGGGTCTCGCAAAGCAGTCCGGCACCCAGGTCGGCCAATCGGTCGTGCAGGGCGCCGAAGCTCAGTCCCTCTTCAATGACGGTCTCCCGCCTGGAGAGCACCGGCCCGGTGTCCATGCCCTCGTCGAGGAGCATGATGCTGACCCCCGTCAACCGGTCTCCGGCGAGGAGGGAACGCTGGATGGGGGCGGCACCCCGGTAATGGGGCAGCAGGGAGGCGTGCACATTGATCGTTCCGAGGGGAAACTGGCTCAGGAGCCTGGCGGGAAAGAGCTGGCCATAGGCCACGACCACGGCGCATTGGGCGCCGAAGGAGACGATGTGGTCGATGGCCGCAAGGTCACGAATCTTGGGAGGCTGAAAAACGGGAATCCCCCGTTCGAGGGCCAAATTCTTGACAGCAGGAGGGGCCAGCTTCTTGCCCCGGCCCCGGGGCCGGTCGGGCTGGGTCACCACCAGCTTCACGGGAGCGTCGCGGGACAGGAGTGCGTTCAGCGAAGGCACGGCAAATTCCGGAGTTCCGAAGAAGATGAGCGTCGGAAGGTCCCTGGTCACGCCTTGTCCTCTTTCAGACGCTTTTTCCACTTCCTTTTGAACAGCTCCCGGGTGATGGTCCCCAGATGGTCGATGAAAAGGCGCCCTTCCAGATGGTCGATCTCGTGCTGGAGCACCACGGCCAGAAGACCCGTAGCCGTTATTTCCACGGGATGGCCCTCCTTGTCCACCGCCTGGACGGTGACCTGCTCGTGACGCTTGACGTTGGAAAAAAACTCCGGAACGCTGAGACACCCTTCCTCGTAGGTCGTCTCACCGCTGGCCGCGACGATGGTGGGATTGATGAGGGCCATGAGCCCCTGTTCGTATTCGGGGCGCTGAAGGTCGAGGACCAGCAGCCGCTGGCTCTTTCCCACCTGGTTGGCGGCGAGACCGATGCCCGGGGCGGCGTACATGGTCTCGGCCATTTCGTCGATCAGCTTCCGAAGCTCGCGATCCACCGTCTTGACCGGCTCCGCCTTGCGCCTGAGAATGGGGTCGGGATAGGTACAGATCTGCAGAGCAGCCATCCGAGCATTCCTCATGTCGGCACAAGCCAGCCTGAAGGTCGACTGGAATCCCAGCAAGCCCGCGCCGGTTCGGTTCATGTCAATCACTTGAGTCTGTGATCATAATATCTGGCCGCTCACTTTTCAATGCCATTTCCTCTCCGCGGCCCATGCCCTTGG
>JALOPI010000094.1 GCA_025453975.1 Syntrophobacteraceae bacterium | reverse complement strand
GATGGAGGTCATCATGACGCCCCGGAAGGCCAGGACCGGCGAGGGAGTCGAGGAGAAGCCCGCGGGCCGGAAGCGCCCGGCGGGCAAATCGTCCGTTCAGACACCCATTCAACAGGCTCCAGAAGAGGAGGTGGCCATGCACCCGGAAGAAACCGTGAGCGGCCCGGTTGGTGGCACCCTGGATGCTCATACCCCAGAAGAGGAGACGACCATGCACTCGGAAGAAGCAGTACATCAAGACGGCGGCAGTGTGATGGCGGCCCGTGAATCCGGCGGGCGGGGGATCAAGGACGGAATCTTGAGCACCTTGAAGGCCACGGGCGAGATCGAGGCGGAGGTGATGACCCTGGCCAGGAATGTCCTTGGGGATGCCGTCAAGGCCACCGGCGCCGTGGCGTCGGACGTGGTGGGGGTGGCTCGGGGCGTGGTGAAGGGGGCCCTGGCCGCCGTGGAGGAGGTGGGCACCGACGTTGTGGGCAGCTCGTCGCGGGTGGCCAGGGGTGTCGTGAGTGGCGCGACGGAGCTGGGAGGCGAAGTTTTCGCCACGGCGCTGAAGGCGGCTTCGGGGACCGTGCAGTCCGTTTCCGGCCTGGGCGAGGACGTAGGGAGCCTGGTCCAGCGGGCGGCCCATGGAGCCATTGCCGCCGCCAGGGAGATCACCCTGGGCGCCGCTTCGGCGGCCCGGGAGGTGGCGGGTGGCGTGGTCGGCGGTGTGGGCGAGGTCGGGGGGGCGGCGGTCCAAACGGTGCGGGATGTCCTGGTGGGCACCGTGACGGGCGTCAAGGACGTCTTGTCCTCGGTTGTGCCCCGGTCGGCCGGGCGAGGGGAGGTCTGAGACTTCCGGCGTTCAAGCGCGGCCCGGTGACGCGAGCACGCCATGGCACGTCATGAGCAGGAATGAGGCCACATGGTTGACGAAGGGACGATTCGGCCGGTTCACACGGTGGTCAAGGGCAGGGCGCGGTTCAATGTGGCCGGGCTGCGGGGCTGCCCCGGGCTGAGGGAGCATCTTTCATCGAGGCTGTCGGAGCAGGAGGTCGTCACCGAGGCATTCCCCAGCTCGGTGACGGGCAACGTGCTGGTTCGATTCAACTCGGGAAATGATTTCAGTCAGATCGCGCTCCTGATCCAGTCGCTCGTTCATGAATTTCACGGGGCCTCCCCGCCGGGTCCGGCCCTGAAGGGAAGAGCCGGGCGGGAGGTCTTGGTGCATGGTGAAAGCCGTGTGCCCGGTGTTCCCGGCTCCTCGCGGAAAGGGCTGGCGAGGGGGCCGGTGGGCTCTTCCGACAACGGCGGGATGCCGGATGCCCGGGAGCCCTGGCACACCCTGGCTCCCCAAGATGTGCTCTCAATCCTTGGCAGCTCCGCGGCCCTGGGCCTGAGCGCCGGAGAGGCCCTGGATCGCCTGGGGACCCATGGCTGCAACGTGCTCCAGGAGGCGTCGGTCCGCCCGGGCTGGGCTGTTTTCCTCGATCAGTTCAAGTCCCTCCCCGTCGCCCTCCTGGGGGCGGCGGCGGGGGTTTCCGTCGTGACGGGGGGGCTGGCCGACGCCCTGGTGATCCTGGCGGTGGTGGGTCTCAACGGCGTCATCGGGTACGTGACGGAGAGCGAGGCGGAGCGGACCATCCACTCCCTCAAGGACCTGGTGAAGCCCACGGCCGACGTCCTGAGGGACGGCGCCGTGGCGACGGTCCCGGCGGAAGTCGTCGTGCCGGGGGACATCCTGGTGCTCCGCCCCGGCACCACCGTGGCCGCCGATGCGAGGCTCATCGGGGCCACTCACCTGAGCCTCGACGAATCGGTCCTCACGGGCGAGAGCCTGCCGGCGGTCAAGTCGGTGGAGTCCCTTTCCGTCGAGGCCGCGGCCCTGGGCGACCGAATCAACATGGTCTACATGGGGACCCTCGTGACGGGGGGGCAGGGAATGGCCGTGGTGGTGGCGACGGGAGCCTGCACCGAAGTGGGGCGGCTCCAGGCGCTGGTGGGGGAGGCCGAGTCACCCGAAACCCCCATGGAGCGGCAGCTCAACCGGCTGGGAGACCAGCTCGTCCTCATTTCCGGGGCCGCCTGCGCCGTGGTCTTTGGCGTCGGGCTCCTCAGGGGCTACGGCTTCCTCGTCATGTTCAAGACGGCCATTTCCCTGGCCGTGGCGGCGGTTCCCGAGGGGCTGCCCGCCGTGGCCACCACCACCCTCGCCCTCGGCATCCGCAACATGAAGCGGCACCACGTCCTCATCCGCCAGCTCAATGCCGTGGAAGCCCTGGGCTGCATCCAGACCATCTGCTTCGACAAGACGGGCACCATCACTGAGAATCGCATGGCCGTGGCGCGGCTCTTTTCGGGCATGAAGGATTTCCGGCTGGGGACCGGCGGCTTCCAGCTGGACGGGGCCCCCGTCGATCCCCTGGGCTGGGACGAGCTGAGAAAGCTCATGGAAGTCTCGGTCCTCTGCAACGAAACGGAGATCCAGCCCTCGGACGACGGGGAGTACATCCTCAGGGGATCGCCCACCGAGAGCGCCCTCGTCCGCCTGGCCCTCCAGTCGGGCATGGACGTGGTCGCCCTGCGGGATCGTTATCCCCTCCAGAAGGTCAACTACCGCTCCGAGAGCCGCCTCTTCATGGGGACGCTCCACGGGCTTCCCCACGATGAGCCCGATGCGCGCCTCATCGCCATCAAGGGGAGTCCCATGGAAGTCCTGTCCATGTGCGACTGCCACATGGAGGAGGGGGTGCCCAGGCTCCTCGCCGAGGACGATCGGGCCCGCATCGAGCTGGAGAACGACCGCATGTCCGGCGACGCCCTGAGGGTCCTGGGCCTGGCCTATCTGGTGGTGGAGAGCGAGGAGGACTTCGGCGTCACCGGCTGCCTGGTCTGGCTGGGACTCATCGGCATGGCGGACCCCGTGAGGCCCGGCGTGTCGGGGCTCATCAGGGAGTTCCACCGGGCGGGCATCGACACCGTCATGATCACCGGCGATCAGAGCCCGACGGCCTTCGCCATCGGCAGGGAGCTGGACCTCAGCCAGGGACGGCCCCTGGAGATCATGGACTCGGCGGCCCTGAGCCAGCTGGAATCCGGGATGCTGGAGGCCCTGTCGGAAAAGGTCCACGTCTTCGCCAGGGTCACGCCGGCCTACAAGCTGCAAATCGTGCGGGCGCTCCAGGCCCGGGGCCGGGTGGTGGCCATGACGGGCGACGGGATCAACGACGGCCCGGCCCTCAAGGCCGCGGACATCGGCATCGCCATGGGCGAGGGGGGAACGGACATCGCCCGGGAAGTGGCGGACGTGGTCCTGGAGGAGGACAACCTGGAGACGGTCATCGTGGCGGTGCGGGACGGAAGGACCATCTACAACAACATCCGCAAATCCCTCCGCTTCCTGCTGGCCACCAATTTCAGCGAGATCATGGTCATGTTCCTCACCGTGGCCGCCGGCCTGCCGTCTCCCATGGGGGCCATGCAGCTGCTGTGGATCAACCTCCTCTCGGACATCTTCCCGGGCCTGGCCCTGGCCATGGAGCAGCCCGAGGAGGACATCCTGGACCGGCCTCCCCGCTCCCAGGATGAGCCCATCGTCGGGACATCGGACTTCAAGCGGTTGACCCTGGAGGCCTCGACCCTGAGCCTGGGGGCCATGGCCGCGTACGGCTACGGGATCCTGCGCCATGGAACGGGAGCCAGCGCCGGAACCCTGGCGTTCCACAGCCTCACCACGGGGCAGCTCCTCCACGCCCTGAGCTGCCGCTCGGAGCATCACAGCTTCCTGCGGGGCGACAAGCTGCCTCCCAACCCTCACCTGAGCCTGGCTCTCGGGGGATCCCTGGCGCTCCAGGCGCTGACCGTCCTGGTTCCCGGGCTTCGGGGGCTCCTGGGCCTGACGCCCATCGGCCTCCTGGACGGGGCGGTCGTCGCCGTCAGCGCGGCCCTGCCCCTTCTCGTCAACGAGGGCACCAAGGCGATTCAGGCCGAGGGATGACGGCATCGCCGCCGGGCGTTGCCATGAAAGGACCTTCCCCATGAAGCAGGATTTCATATTCACCTCCGAATCGGCCACCGCCGGCCATCCCGACAAGCTCTGCGACCAGATCAGCGACGCCATCGTGGACCGGTTCCTGGAGCAGGATCCCTTCGCCTTCATCCGGGCCGAGTGCGCCGTGGCGTCGGGGGTGCTCTTCCTGGCCTCGCGGTTCTCCTCCGTGGCCACCGTGGACGTGGCCCAGGTTGCCCGCAAGGTGATCAGCAAGGTCGGGTACGACCGGGAAGACTTCAACAGCAGGACGTGCAGCATCCTGACCAGCATCAAGGAGCTTCCCGCCGACGATTCCGCGTCCTTCGACGTGGAGAGCCTGTCGGAGGAGGAGATCGAAGGGCTTTCCGTGCGGCAGCAGGGCACCTTCTTCGGCTACGCCTGCAGCCAGTCGGCCGGGCTCATGCCGCTCCCCATCTGGCTGGCCCACAAGCTGGCGAGGCGCATCGACACCGTGCGGCAGCAGAAGACGCTGCCCTATCTCGCCCCCGACGGCAAGACCCAGGTCAGCATCGAGTACGTGGATCGCAAGCCCAGCCGGATCCACGGCATCAGCATCTGCACGACGCTCATCCAGCCTGAGCGGGTCCGGGCCCTCCTGACCCTCAAGGCCGACATCCGGGAGGCCGTTGTCGAGCCCGCCCTCAAGGACGAGGCCCTGGGCCTCGACGCCCGGACGAAGTTCTTCGTCAACCCCGAGGGGGTCCTCATGGTGGGCGGGCCCGCGGTGCACTCGGGACTCACGGGCCGAAAGAACGCCTCGGATCTCTATGGCGAATATGCGCGTTACAGCGGATCGGCCCTCAGCGGAAAGGATCCCCTGCGCATCGACCGTGTGGGGAACTATGCCGCACGCCATGCCGCCAGGAATCTGGTGGCCGCCGGGCTGGCTGACGAGTGCGAGGTGCAGCTCAGCTACTCCATCGGCTTTTCGAGGCCCGTCAGCATCCAGGTGGACACCTTCGACACGGGGCGGATCCCGGACCAGGAGATCCTGGCCCTGGTCAAGAAGACCTTCGATTTCCGCCTGGCGGCCATCATCAGGCAGTTCGACCTGAGGAATCTGCCCGCCAGGACCCGGGGCGGGTTTTACCGCAGGCTGGCGGTCTACGGCCAGGTGGGGCGAACGGACCTGGACCTCCCCTGGGAGAGGACCGACATGGTGGACGAGCTGAAGAGCCGCTGAGTGCCTGCCCGGGAACGACTCATCCCGCCGTCCCGTATCCCTGCGCCTGGATCCTTCCGACATCGCCATATTGAAGCGCCTGGCCCGCCGCAAAGGCATCCCTTACACCCAGCTCATGGCCCTGTGGCTCCACGAGAGAATCGAGGAGGAACAAAAGGCTGTCCGGTCGTGAGGGTACGTCTCGGTCCAATGGTTCTTGAATCATGTCCATCCACTGGCTTCATTTCGTTGGTTGCCTCCTGCTCTTGATCCCCACCCGATACAGCCTTCGGTCAAATTCATCCATGAACTGGTAGAGCCATTTGTAATGCCATTCGGCATCGACGCGTTTTTGACGACACATGGGAAGGTCCCGATTGTCCAAGCGAACCTCCACGGGGATTTCGAAAAACGTGGTTGAGCTGGGAGCCTCGGGCCTGAACAAATTCATAGCCTTGGCAAGTCTGCTGTCGCTCAGTGCAATCCAGTAAGGGGAGATTTCGAGGGTGACGGCACCGCCTTCGGTAATTGGCCTTGGGCTTGAGGGTCTCTCTGGCGTGGCGGTTGATCCATTGCAGGATCGAAGCTTCCACAAGGAGCGCTAACGAGCTCAACAAGAACGACGTCGTTTTCGTGCCTGAGGAGGCTCTGTCGCAATCACCCGAAGGCTCTACTTATAGCGGTGAGGCCGAGAAGGCGACCGCAAAGGAATTGGTCGTCAAGATGTCGCAATCACCCGAAGGCTCTACTTATAGCGGTGAGGTTGCGTCAGGCATTTTCTTCATCAAAGGCGGTCAAGAAGTCGCAATCACCCGAAGGCTCTACTTATAGCGGTGAGTCA
>JALOPI010000093.1 GCA_025453975.1 Syntrophobacteraceae bacterium | reverse complement strand
TCCGGACCGGACGGGGTCTACTACTATCTGGATCTTCCCCAAGGAAGGTACACCCTGACGGCCGTCGACAGCCGAACGGGAGGCCGGGACGAAAAGAGCGTGACCGTCAAAGGGGAAGATTCGGGTGGCGGCGCGCCGGTGATCGTGGACTTCGATCTGTCCGGTTCGGCGGGCTCCCCGGGATGACCCGCTGGGGATGGGGGCGCTGATGGATGCTGGCTTCCGCCGGCAAAATGGCGGAAAGACGATGATCTTTGGCGCATGGGAGGCATGAGGAAGAAACAGGGGAGTCAAAGCTTGGGACCTGCTTTCGAGGGGTCTCGCACCTTGCACGCCAGGGCAGATACAGGAGGAAAGCTATGGCAAGACTGAGTTACCAAGCGCCGGGTGTTTACGTCGAAGAGGTCCCATCCGCCCAGCAGCCCATAGCGGGTGTCGGCACGAACACCGTGGGATTCATTGGACTCGTGCCGGACAGGATCACCTGCCCCGAGCAGAATCCCGACTATGATCCCATGTTCGCGGAGCTGGTGGTCCAGGCATCCGCCCGCCTGGCCGCCGGGATGGACGTCAAGGAGATCGCCAAGCAGCTGGATGACAAAGTCAGGGATCTCAAGGAGAAGAATGAAAGGCTCAAGGGAACGAAAGGGGAGCTGGAAAGGGATCGAGATGCGAAGAAAGCGGCCCATGACGGACTTGAGAACGAGCTGAGGCTCCTCGAGGAGAAGCCGGAAGATGATCTCTCCGCTGACGAGAAGAGGGCGCGTGACGACAAGAGGAGGGCGATCCAGCAGAGTCAGAGGCTGATCAGCAGGATGGACACCCAGATCGGCGATCTTGGCAATGAAATCACGAGCAATGAGGAGCGCATCCGGGAGCTCGAGGCCGGCAGGGAGGGGCGGGTGGCTCCCGCCAAAACGGGCCTGGCTTCCATGCTCCGTCCATATGTGCTGAAGGAATTCGATGTCGATTCCAGGGTGAAGGTGGGCGACACCAAGCTTTGCACCAACTTCACGGAGTACACGGATCGCTTCGGTCCGTTTTCGGCGGACGATCCCGATGGTCAGCCTGGAAAGGCGCTGCACCCGGGACATCGCAGCCTGACCCACGCCGTCAACGGGTTCTTCAAGAATGGGGGAACGCGGTGCTTCGTGGCGAGGATGACGGATGAGAGCCAGCTGGCCCGGGTCCTGGAATCCTTCGAGTCCATCGATGCCGTGGCCATAATGGCCGTGCCGGGTCTCGACGGCCAGCCGGTCTGGGACGCCCTCGTCAGTCACTGCGCGACCTGCGAGGATCGTTTCGCCATCCTGGACTGCCCCGCGGTGGTGGGAACGGAAGATGAGCTGGACATCACCCTGCTCGGGTACGACAGCCTGGACAACCTGCTCCCGCAGCGGAGCAAGAACGCGGCCTTCTATTTCCCCTACATCGAAGTCCTGGACCCGGCCAAGCAGCTGCAGGACGCGGACCCCACCCGGGGTATCCCGCCCAAGTACCGAGGACGGTGCCTGGTCCCCCCCAGCGGCCACATGGCCGGCATCTACGCCCGCGTGGACGAGCAGCGGGGGGTGCACAAGGCGCCGGCCAACGAAGCCGTGCTCGGTGCCCTCAATGTGAAGTACTACGTGGGCAAGCCCAAGCAGGAGCTGCTGAACCCGCAGGGGGTCAATGTCATCCGTAACATGAACGGAAACATCACGGTGTGGGGAGCACGGACCATCGGCGGAGACCGGAACGGCGAGTGGAAGTACGTCAATGTCCGTCGGTTCTTCCTGTTCCTGGCCGAGTCCATCGACGAGGGGACCCAGTGGGTCGTGTTCGAGCCCAACGACCAGGCGCTCTGGGGGAAGATCCGGCGCAATGTGGGTGCTTTCCTGACCAATGTGTGGCGATCGGGAGCCCTTTTCGGGTCGACGCCCGAGGAAGCCTTTTACGTCAAGTGCGACGAAGAGCTCAACCCGCCCGAGGTGCGCGATGTGGGACAGGTCATCACGGAGATCGGGGTGGCCATCGTTCGGCCGGCGGAGTTCGTCATCTTCAGGATCACCCAGTCCACGGGCCAGCGCCGCTGACGATGGTTCTCCAGGACCGGTGATCGCCAATGGGAATGAGAATGGACGATTCCACAGCACGAGTCAGGGCTCCCGGGGTGCATTGGGAGGAGTTGGCGCCGAGGGGGAGGCCGGAGCTCAGGACCGGTGTGCCTCTCTTGGTGGGATTCGTCCATCTGACGGAGGGGGGCGGCGGCCAGCAAATCCCGGGCGAAGGGCCCCGGATGCTCCGAATCTCCTCCTGGGAGCAGTTTCAGCAGAGCGTCAGCCTCGAATCCACGGGCGGGTTTCTGGACTACGCCGTCCGGGGCTTTTTTGAGAACGGCGGCGGGCGGTGTGTGGTCGCTCCCCTGGTGCCGGCGGCGGATTGGCCTTCCCCCGGGGATGCCGATCCGGGCCGGGAGGCGGCGGCATCATCCAGGGTGGAGAAGACCGACGGGGGGGCGCAGCCGAAGGCCTGCCGGTGGATGGTCGATCGATTCAAGGAGCTGTTTCGGGACAGGGGGCCTCTCGATGACCTCGAAGAGGTCGACCTGGTGTGTGCGCCGGACCTCATGAGGGAGGAGCTTGTCACGACCCCCGAAACGGTTCTCGAGCTTCAAGCCCTGCTCCTGGGGTACTGCCGGCGGATGGGGGATCGTTTCGCCATCCTCGATGCGGCTCCGGTGTCCGGTTGGGAATGGGAGGCTTCCCTGGGACCAGCGGGGGAGTATCGGCCCGGGCTGATCGGGAGCGCCCGGCGATGGGTGAGCGCCCTCCCCCACAAGGGGCGGGAGGTCGAAGGGGCCATCTACTCTCCCTGGGTTCGTGTGAAGCCTCTTCCTCGCCACGGGCAGAAACCCCATGTCACCGTCCCTCCCTGCGGCCATGTGGCCGGCATCTATGCTCGGGTCGATGCTTCGGTCGGCGTACACAAAGCGCCGGCCAACGAGATCGTGGAGGGCGCCTTGGATCTGGATGTGCACCTGTCCGAGCGGGAGCAGGCCGAGCTCGGCGCGCTGGGCTTGAACTGTCTGGTGAGCTTCCCCAGGCGCTCCATTCGCGTCTGGGGTGCGCGGACCTTCAGCGGGCAGACCCATTGGAGGTATGTCCATGTCCGGCGAATCTTTCTGACCCTCGTCCGCTGGATCGATTGGAACATGCGCGACGTGGTCTTCGAGCCGAATGTCCCCTCTTTGTGGGATCGGGTGCGGGATCGGATCGGGGCCTACTGCTACGAGATGTTTCGGCGCGGCGCCCTCAAGGGGCTGAGGCCGGCCGAAGCTTTCTTCGTCAAATGCGACGCCGAGAACAACCCGTTGGAAGTGAGGGAGGCCGGCCAGCTGGTCTGTGAAGTCGGTCTGGCTCCCATCGTGCCGGCGGAATTCATCGTGGTCCGCATCACAAGGACCGCTGCCGGCATCAGTGCCACTTCGAGTGTTTAGCATGCAGAGGAGGAAATACCATGCCTGGAACAGGAGATCGCATCGACCCGTATCGCGGCTACCATTTCAGAATCGAGATCGACGGGATCGACCGGGGGGGCTTCCGCGAGGCCTCGGGTCTCGATTCGACGCAGGACCCCATCGAGTATCGCGAAGGCACGGAGCGGCTCACGGCGCGAAAGCTCCCGGGGCTGAACAAGTACTCCAACATCAGCCTCAAGTGGGGCATCACGGACGACGCCTCGCTCTGGGACTGGCGGAAGAAGAGCATCGACGGCAAGGTGGAGCGCAAGAACGGCTCCATCATCCTCATGAACGACGCGGGCGAGGAGAAGCTGCGCTGGAACTTCCGCGAGGGCTGGCCCACCAAGTGGACGGGGCCGACTTTCAACGCCACGGGAAACGAGGTGGCCATCGAGACCCTCGAGATCGCCCATGAAGGAGTCGAGAAGGCATGACGCTCCAGACGGAATTCAACTTCATGCTCCCCCACGGGTATGTGGACCCTTCGGGAAATCTCCACAGGGAAGGGGTGATGCGGCTGGCGACGGCCTACGACGAGATCGCGCCCATGAAGGATCCACGGGTCCAGGCCAACCCGGCTTACCTGGTCGTGATTCTGCTGTCGAGGGTGATCACGCGCCTGGGCGAGCTGGAGCACATCAATCCCAAGGTGATCGAAGGGCTCTTCGCGGGGGACTTCGCATTTCTGCAGGACTTTTACCGTCGGGTCAACGAGCTCGGCCATGCCCGTGTGCGCGTGACCTGCCCGGAGTGCGAGGCGCATTTCGACGTGGAGCTGAACGGCTCGGGGGAAACATAGGCTACCCCTTGAATCACCTCTTCGAGGAGGTAGCCTACGTCGCCTATCACTTCCACTGGCCCTACGAGCAGATCATGAGCCTGGAGCACAACGAGCGGCGAATGTGGGTCGAGGAGATCGGCAAGATCAACACCCGGCTGAATGAAGCCATGAGGCGCGATTCGTCCGAGTCATGGCGTTAGGAAAGCAGGTGCGCGGGGTATGCGGGAGGATCCTTACGCTTCATTTCGCTTCAGGGTCGAGCTGGACGGGCTCCAGGTGAGCGGGTTTTCCGAAGCCTCGGGTCTGGCCTTCGAGACGGAGGTCGAGACCTTCCGCGAAGGCGGCGTCAATGAGCACGAATGGCAGCTGGCCGGTCCGAGCAAATTTCCCTCCCGACTGGTTCTGAAGCGGGGCATTGCGGACGCGGACACCCTGTGGACGTGGTATCGGGACGTCATGGACGGCGCCGTCCAGCGCAAGAGGGTCACCATTGTGCTCCTCGATCATGGGGGCGATGAGAGATGGCGCTGGGTGTTCAGCAAGGCATGTCCGGTCAAGTGGACGGGCCCGGACCTGAGGGCCGGCGCGGCTGAATTGGCTTTCGAATCCATCGAGCTGGTCCACCAGGGGCTGGAGCAGGGCGCCCCCAGCGGTCGCAAGCGGTAGATCCGGGGAGGCGCGGGGACCGCCGGCTGCCTGCCGCCCGGCACTCGATGGACCGGTATCGGCCGTTCGTTTTTCAGCAATCGAGAGTGATCCGATGGAGCGACAACGCAACTGGGACGATCCTGATGGGCTTGGCTGGCGGGTGTGGAGGCGCGCCCACGGAACCGGCCTGTTCAACCGGGCGCTCCAGAGACACCTGGCTGGGGCTCGCTCGAGGATGCTGGAGGGGCGTCCCCTGCTTTCGGGCGAGATCTTTCAGCGTTGGGGGCTGGGCGAGGGGCCGGCCTCCCCCCGCTTCCACCTGGCCATGCCCTATTTCATTTCACGATTCCCGTACCCAGGCGGCGGTAAGGCTCCCGATGGCCTGCCTGGCACTCCCACCGCCCCGCCGCGCTCCGGGGAGCGCCGGGCTGGGCTGCCGAAAGCCGGGATTTCTCGTTCGGCGGCGATATTCATTGGGGATTCAGCGTCGGAAAGGGCGGTCGCCCGAAGGGGAACGGGACCGAAGGAAGCCGCATCCAGTGTGCGGAGGGTCGATCCTCCAGGGCATCCGCGGGGGGGCGCCCGGCCATGGGGTGCTCAGGGATGGCCGGGGCGGGGCACGCCGACGGCATCGGCCGTTCATGGCCGCGCCGTGGCTGGATCCCACCGGCCCGGAGGAGCCCTCGGAGGAAGCCTGGGGTCGGCCGCTCCGATGCTCTCGCGCCTGCCCGTCTCCACGCCGGCTCGGGCGGTCGGGGCGGGGGGGGATGCCGGGCCCGGTGCTCTGGCACACGCGGGGCGTGCGTATGGGCATGACACGGGGGAGCCCTCGGCCGGGCCCCACGAGGCGCCTTCGCGGGAAGGCACCCCGGCTCGGGACACCCTCGGACGCGAGGTCCCGGCCCCCCCGCCGCGTGGATGGAGCGACGGGTCGCCGTTTCGCGTCCTGCGCGACCCATCGAGGATCCGGCGCTCACGGTCTCGGCCGCCTGGATTGGCAAAGGCCATGCTCCCTGGCTCTAAATCCGCCCCGCCGGGGCCCGAGGCACGGCCGGCCTTGCCCCTGAGGATGCCGCCGCGGGCGGGGTCGGGGAATTTGCCCGGTGATGAGCCCCCGTCGACCCATTTCGGGGGCAATGA